>JBHEKY010000017.1:0-4107 GCA_041859095.1 Anaerovoracaceae bacterium | reverse complement strand
TTTCAAGATAAGCTCTATTATTTGCATCAAAGTGTGAGAACGCGGTCAATAAATAATCATCACATTGGCATATTGTTCCTAATTTAAATCGTTGCTGTTTCCCGACCTGACGCTCCATATTTATATCTAAACGACAGTCATTGAGATGCATATCATTACCGATTTTCATATCCAATACCTGGACTTCAGGGTAAAACTTATCGATATAAATACCATTTAGTGAAGACTTTGAAATTACTTTGTCATCGACAAGTGTGTCGAAGTACTCATTAAAAGCAATGACCTTTAAGCCATCCTCCTCAAAAATATTTCCCACCTTTATTTCCAACTCAGAACTGTTAATCTGTAGTGTAAGCGACTGCAAGCGATTTGCCTTATACCACATCAATAAATATGCCACGATCATGAGCAAAAGTGAAATAATGCCAATTATTAGCTTGCAGTAGGTTGGTATTTCTATAACAATCAGCAGCAAAGAAGTAATCACACTTATTGCTGACAAAACACCATAAAATCGCTTTAATAAATTCAAATCACAAATGGACACCTTCATACTGTATCACTCCAATACTCAGCTTAATTCATACCTAATTTTTGGTAGACAGAATCCACATAATGAAAAGCTCCTGTTTTTCCATCTTTCTTATATGCGATATGTGAGGACGGCCAATTTTCAAGAGCATATTCCATTATTTTAGGGCTATATGGAATATGTATCGCCAGTTCACTTTTAATAATTGGTGGGCATAACGTGTCATCCAACGCTCTTTTCTTATTAAGATTTACAACGATAACTGGAAAATCCCTTTTAATGGCTTGTTCTATTTCCCATCGAACAAACCGATATAAATTCTTTGTACTTTCTCCAACCAGTAAGACAAACACCTTACTATTTGCCATTCTTTCACGTAATCTCGCTTTTATAGTTTCCTCTGTACTCGAATCTCTGGCATTATTGATATCATGAGCATCATAAAAATCAAATGAAGTACTATCACTTTGCTTCCATGCCTGCATCAACCGATAATAGTGGATGTCTTTATCGCCATCGAAAGCGACATATGTTTTATTTCTATAGGCCATTTAATCGCCACCTTTCTAATTTCATCTTTGTCAATCTTAAAGTACTTCAGAATTATCCGATACCGTGCCCAATTCTTGATGTATTGTTGTCGCCGTCAAACTGAGTGAATTTACATGTGTAGGATAAAAACTCTACCAGCTCTGAAATGTTCACTTCATGTTTTTTCATATCGTATGGAGAAATAACGATCCTAAGTCTTTCAGTAAATCTTCTTGTTGAACATGCGGCAACAAACGATTTTATTATTTCTTTGACCATTACATCTCTACTATCAGGCAATCTAGAAAATCCTGTTCCAACAATAGGGATAGCCAGAGGCTCTATACCTCCATTCTCAATTATGTGGTTCCATAATTTACTGATTGAAACCAATACATCTTCTTTTGTAGCGGAAGCTCTCCCCACGTTATTTATTGCTGCCAACGCGACCAGATAAGCTGTTTTTCCATTGACTTTGACGCTTGCCGTTGTTCCTAACTCATACAATTCAGGTTTCCCTCTTTTGCTCGTGTTCGTTGAAATCGGACTGATTCCATTTAGTGATAAGTAAATATCTGAATCCAAATGATTAACGGATGATCCATAGAATTTTTGAGTAAACTGGCCTTGTATGCTTTTTTCAGAGATAATATCATCATTCAATGAGGTATCAAAAGATGTATTAGAACTAATTATGAACGCCGCCTCTGAATCGTCAAAATAGTCTCCAATGTACAACTCAATTTTTGTATCTCGGCCATTTAATCTACATGAATAAAGCCTTTTCGGTTTTGATATAAACAAAGCAATAGCAATACTTGCGGCAATAAATCCCCATATGCTAATCGCCGTTTTAATGCTCTCTGCAGCAGTAGCACTGAAAAAATTTAACACCTCAATTAAAAGCCAAATTGTACCTATACATGCTAACAACGAACTCACAAATACCTTTACAGAAAACATATGCTTCCAAAAGCTTTTAGAGAAATATATATCTAGCGTCCTCATAGACCGAGCCTCTTATAAATTTCATCATTGTAATAATATGGCCCACTTTTCCCCTCGCGCTTTAGAGATGTATAATTTGCTGGCCAATTTTCTAATGCATGCTGTAAAATAGCTGCATTGAAGCTAGTATGAATTACAAGTTCACTGCTTATAACAGGAGGACATCTGTCTGCATCTATAAAACGTTTCCCATTTAAATTGACCGCTATGATTGGTATATTTAGGGATATGGCTTGTTCCATCTCCCAACGGACAAATTTATATAGGTACCTCGTTTTTTCGCCAATAAGAACAATCATCACCTTTGTATTGGATATACGATCTCTTAACTTACGCTTTATCGTATCTTCAGTGCTTGTATCTCTTGCACTGTTCAAATCATGTGCATTATAAAAATCGAATGCAATACCATCATTTTGTTTCCATGCACACATCAATCGATAATAATGCATATCCGTGTCACCATCAAAGCAAATATATGTTTTATTACGATACGCCATAGTTCCTACCTCCTCGTAATTATCACTCAACCCCAAGCGCCTTAAACACCACATCCTCAGCACTTTGGTAGAAAATAATATTAAAGCACCCAATCAGCTCTGATGGCACGGTCGGCAGATCCACCGCTGATGTAATTGGCAGCAACACTCTCTTCGCCCCACTATCCAAACAAACCTGCAGCGTGTTCGCCAGTTCCTCAACTTTCATGATTGTACCACCGATGCTCAGATCTCCAAGTACAACAGCACTGCTCAGTGCGGGTTTGTTCAGAGCTATAGAGCATATCGCTACGACCGCTGGCAGCGTCAGATCTTTGGTCATCCCAATACCGTTCATATCCTGCACATGCATCAGATAATCCTTTGTGGTCAAACTGATAGAGCCACTGATATGGCGTGAATTGGCCTTTAGATATCGGTAGGCTGTATCTACCGCTTCCTTCGCTTCACGGTCCGATCCAATACCAGTTCTCTCAAATTTACCATTACCTGCAGTCATCTGCATTTCAAGCTTATAAACGCCAATCATGCCAGATTTGCCATGAGAGACAGTATATATGTGACCCGGTTTGCCCATTCCTTCAGGTATCAGCTTGCCGCCACCTTGCTCTGGCACTGGAACGAATTCTTCGCTAAAGTTCTCAATATCTACATAGGAGAAATTCACATCGTAAAACTCCATACCACCGATTTTCTTCAGCTGCTCTTTAACCCTGCGGCGTAGCTCCAGTGCAAAGCGGAGAATGGTTTCCACATTCTCTTTGGTATAGTTCCCATCCGGATGAATCAGCTTCACTAGCCCGGATACGGTCTTTTTTACTGCAATGACATCGCGTTGATTCAGGTTATTACCCAGCTTGAAGTACTTATCTATGGCATCGGCATGTGATGTTTTCCGAAGTTCCCGCATTACTTCTGAAAAGTAGTCCGTGATAAATCCATAATCGTTAGTGAAATACTCCGGACGGTACTTTGGAATTTCCCATCCTGGAACATAGCAGTGCATCCGATCAAGGAAGGCGGTATCATTGGCCATTGCATCTGGGAACGGATCAAATAGATGGGATGTTTTCAGAACCACATCCACACTCTGATTGATATTGCCTACAAACACCATGGAGGCATAGGCATTCTTCTCTTCCTTGCCTCTGGCAAAGGAACCCGAAGCCATATAGTCTTTCATAATCTGGACACCGTCTTTGTCCTTAAACGTGATTCCTGCTACCTCATCAAAGGCAACACAATCCCACAAACCGACCAAGCCGACGGTCTTATTCCCCATGTTATAAAACAGATTGGCCACGGTTGTTTGACCACCGGAAATGAGAATGCTGTTGGGGCTGATTTCTTTGTAAATATGCGATTTACCAGTGCCCCTTGGCCCCAATTCGCATAGATTGTAGTTGTTTTCTGCAAGCGGAATCAGACGTGCTAAGTGTAGCCATTTGACTCGGTCATTGAACTGAGATGGCTCCATACCAGTGCTACGTAGAACGATGTCGATCCACTCTTCATCCGTAAAATTTGCTCTTGCAG
>JBHEKY010000002.1:0-55956 GCA_041859095.1 Anaerovoracaceae bacterium | reverse complement strand
GCACAAATTATGGTTTTATTATACCCCAGACCTCTATAAAACAAAACGTCCATATATCACAACCTCAATAAAACAAAACCCCCGCAAAGCTGGTTTGCGGGGGTTGAATGTTTGATCGATTATCGCTTGGAGAACTGGCTTGCTCTTCTTGCTTTTTTCAGACCGTATTTCTTTCTTTCTTTCATTCTTGGGTCTCTGGTCAGGAATCCTGCGGCTTTCAAAGGCGCTCTGTTAGCTTCTTTGTCTGCTTGGCACAGGGCTCTGGAGATTCCGTGTCTCAGGGCTCCGGCTTGTCCGGTGAATCCGCCGCCTGTTACGGTTGCGATTACATCGTATTTGCCTTCGGTTCCTGTGATTTCAAAAGGTCTACGTACTTCTCTTTTTACGATTTCCATTGCCAGATAATCGTCAAGAGATTTTTTATTTACGGTGATGTTTCCTTTGCCGGGGATTAATCTTACTCTAGCAACGGAAGACTTTCTTCTACCGGTTCCCATAAATTGGATCTTTGCCATTTCTTATTCCTCCCTTCCTAGAATGTCCATGTTTCCGGCTTTTGAGCGGCATGCTCATGCGTCGGACCCACGTATACTTTGAGTTTCTTTAACATCGCACGTCCAAGTTTTCCATTGGGCATCATGCCCTTGACAGCGTGGGTCACGATGTCTTCCGGATGCTTTTTCTGCATGGTGTCGAAGTTCATTTCTCTCAAGCCACCCGGAAAGCCGGTGTGTCTCTTGTAGATTTTGTCTTGTCTTTTGTTTCCTGTGACTTCAACCTTCTCGGCGTTGATGACGATGACATAATCTCCGCAGTCAACATGAGGGGTGTAAATCGGCTTCTTTTTGCCACGGAGGAGGCAAGCGATTTCGGAAGCCATTCTGCCTAAGGTCTGGCCTTCTGCATCAATGACGTACCACTTGTGCTCAACTTCAGCTGGCTTCGCAATAAACGATTTCATTCTGTTTCCTTTCTACCTACTGGAATCTGAGATCTGCTTGGGTGCAAGCCCTCGATTTTGTTCGGCGCTGCCTACTTGGATTCCTTGAGAAAATCGCAGAGAATCTTGTTCGGCATGACTAAAATTATTTAGTTTCGCGGTCGCGGACACGATGTTCCTAACGCGCGACAAAGGTATTGTATATGGTTTGACCCCCAATGTCAAAGTTTTTTTGGATTTTCGTGGAAATTTCAATGGATTCTGCTAAACGGGAGTTTTTCGGTCAAAAAGCTTCTGCTGGCGTTCTGCGGCGTTGCGTGCTTTGTGGTTTTTTCGAAATGCCATAGGGGTAGACTCGGTGAATTTCTTAAAAGTCTTGGAAAAATAGCTTTGGTCCTCGAATCCGGTGAGGGACGCGATTTCGCCCAAACTTAGGTTGGTCCGAGATAAAAGATCCCGACTTTTGACTACTCGAAAATTGTTCACATAGTCAGTAAAAGCCAGTCCCACTTCCTGCTTAAACAGCATGGAAAGATAGGAAGGGTTGATGTGTAGAATATCCGCTATTCCCGTTAAGGATAATTTTTTATCGTAATTTCGGTGGATGTATTCCAGGGCATTGCGGATTAGTTGCGAATTCCCACCATAAGAAGCCCCGGCAAAAGATGTGGAAAGCTTCTCCACAAAAGCAGATGCCAACTGGGTCAGCTCGTCGATTCCAGAAGATTCCCCAACCGCGTCAATATCATAAATATAGGAATCTTCTTCCACAAGTCGTGCCAGAACCGTGCAGATACTTAGTATCTTAATCTTCACTGCAGAAAGATCACCGGCTTCCGCCAGGGTCAGTTCTTCCACCAACTCCTTAGCCACTGCGGCAGCCTTGTCCGACTCTCCGGCTTCCACTAGGTTGACCAGTTGACTTTCAAGGTTATGTGCACGGGTCAAGAGCAAATCCTTGCCCACAGGGTCCGCATCCAGTTTGCGCAAACGAATCCGTTCACCGATTCGCTGCTGCTCTGCATTCCGGTCAGATACCTTGGTGTATTCTGGGTTTTGTCGAATGGAAGAAATTACACCGCTCCCAAACATCACGGAAAGGTGTGACACGTCTTTGGGTGTATAGTCTTTCATTCCCCGAATAAAGACCATCAACTTAGGGATGTCCTGCTCATTCACATTGGTCAAAGAAAAAATATTGGTCAAAAGGCTTTCCTGCATCACGCCCATGACCATGGGACCCGCTATGAAATGGCCGAAGACTTTTCCCAAAACAAATAAGGGCATAGAAATGTTGACAAAGCCTGCTTTGCAAACGAATACATAGGGTTCCCCCAACTGATTGGATATTTTTGTGGCTGACAGAAGGCTTTTCCGGCAAGGGCTGTTCTGATTTTGGTACATATCAAATAGATTGCACAGCTTGGCGTCTCCTCTCCGTTCCCAAACGGGTTCCCCTTTTGCATCAAAGAAAGTCACCGGGACTCCTGTAAACTGGGAAAAAGCGGTCATGGTTTCTTCTAGTTTTTTTAGCTCTTCGGCCCGCAAAGGCAGCCCATGATGGACAGTCTGCAGGGAAACCAGGTCTCGGTTTGGTTGCATGATTGCTCCTTTTTTCCGGATTTATCTGTTTTCTGATTGGTTTCATCAAAATATTTGCCTTGTTTTATAAATATTTTTATATCATATCAGCGACATGGATAAAATTCAACCATTTTTCGAGAACATACCCTTATGATATTACAAAATTCGCCAACGCAATTCCTATTATTTTTTTAAAATTAGGAATAATATATACAGTAGAACGGACTAAACATTCATATAGTTTATCAACAAGACAAATATTTAAGGAGGAATAAAAAACATGGCAAAAGATGATATCATCAAAAAAGCGTTTGACTCCATTGTGGAGTGCGACGAAGACATGGCAAAAGAAGCTTTGGAAGAAGCCGAAGCCGAAGGCATCAGCATGGTTGAACTGCTGGCTGATGGATTCAGCGCAGGAATCCGTCATCTGGGCGACCTGTTCGGCAGAGGAGAAATTTTCCTTCCCGAACTAATCTTTAGCACAGAAGTTATGAAAATGGCAACCGAAGTGATTGAAAGCAAACTAGACTATGCCGACACCAAAGCAAAAGGTGTAATGGTAATCGGAACCGTTGAAGGTGACGTCCATGACATCGGCAAGGGCATTGTCGCTTCTCTTGTTAAGACCAATGGCATTGAAGTCCATGATTTGGGCAGGGAAGTTCCGGCTTCTGTTTTCATCGAAAAAGCGTTTGAGTTCAATGCTGACTTCGTTGGAAGCAGTGCGCTTCTGACAACGACCATGACCGTCCAAAAGGACATTGAAGAAGGACTGAAAGCTGCAGGGATACGCGACAAAGTGAAGACCATGATTGGCGGGGCTCCCGTTACCCATCGTTGGGCTGAAAAAATTGGCGCGGATACCTATTGCGAAGATGCCGGCGACTCCGTCAATTACATTCTGGCTTGCTTGGAAGAAAAATAAACCTCAGCGCATCAAAGGAGCAATAAAATGGCTAAATTCAGACATGAAGAAGACATTCAAGGATACTGCATTCTTCGGAATGAAGACCTGGATGCTGTCCACCAGTCCACCTTGGAGCTGATGGGTGACTTCGGACTGCAGATGCATGGGGAAGAAGCGCTGGATATCTTAAGCGCTGCCGGTTGCGACGTAGATCAATCCAACGACCGAGTACGATTTCCCGCAAATCTAGTCAACGATGCCATCGAATCCTGTCCCGAGGAGTTTACTCTCTGCGGCAGGGATCCGAAGAATGACACCCTCATCGGCAAAAAACGAGTGGCTTACAAAAACTTTGGTACCGGTGTTATGATCATCGATCCCTATACCGGCGAAGTCAGAGAATCCACGAAGGAAGACCTGGGGAATGTGGCACGTTTCATCGATGCCCTTCCGGAAGTCAATGTGTTTTCCATCGCAGTCACTGCGGGAGATGTGAATCAAAAGGTTCGCGCCCTTCACGAGGCGGAAGTGGTCTTTAACAACCTGACCAAAAACTTCGCCCACGACCTGGAAGGCGTCAAAAATACCCAACGATTCATCGATATGGCGGCAGCCATCCAAGGTGGATATGACAAATTGCGGGAACGACCCATCGTCAGCATGGGTGCCTGTCCCAACAGTCCCCTGGAAATCAATGAAAACGAAACGTCCATCATTAAGTTGTCAGCAGAGCATGGACTACCCATTGACATTTTGTCCATGGGCCTATGCGGTGGTACTACCCCGGCAACCCTGGCGGGCACCATGGTAACCACCAATGCTGAAATTCTGGGTGGCATCGTCCTGGCACAGCTGATCAACAAAGGGAACCCCATTCTATACGGGTCCTCAACCACAATTATGGACATGAAAACCATCACTTCCCCCGTAGGCGCTCCCGAGCATGCAATGTTCAGTTCCGCCGTTGGCCAGCTCGGCCACTACTATGGCATTCCCACCAATGTAGGCGGGACATAGGGGGACAGCAAATGCCTGGACATCCAATTGGGCCACGAAAAAACCCTTACTTCACTCCTTCCGGCAGTGACCGGCAGCAACGTGATTTATGGGATGGGCATGTTGGAAATGGGCATGACAATGAGCTATGAAGATTTGCTCATTGACCAGGAAATCGTCCGAATGATCCGAAGGGTGCTGCAAGGCATCGTCGTGAACAAGGACACGATTGCCCTGGATGTCATCAAAAAAGTAGGCCCCGCCGGAAATTATCTTGGCGAACGGCACACCATGAAGTACATGCGAAGCGAACTTTCCTCGACTACCCTAATTAACCGCAGAATGCGTGATAACTGGGAAAAAGCTGGCGCAAAAGACATGGCTCAGGTGGCCAACGAACAGGCCCGAGAAATTCTTGAAAATTATAAGGCAACACCTCTACCTGCCGATGTCGCGAAGAGGATTCACGACCTGGTGGTAGAAGGCGAAGCCGAAGCCAATGAGTTGGCAAAGTTTAAAGAAGCTCACAGATAGCAAATATATGAAAGGAGAAAAAATGAGCGAAGCGAAAAAATTCTTCACCCGAATGGGTGATGGATCCATCGTCTACATGACCGCCGATGAAATTCGGTCGGACATCCAGGCTGGCGTCGATGATGCCGCAAGCAGAGGCAAAATACCTCCTCTGAGCCAGGATGAGATGGACAAAATTTTTGACATTGTAACGGCGCCGGGCGGCATTATGGGCGTTCACCCCATGGATGCGGTTGTCACCACCAGTGACTCCGGTTCCGACAAACTTAGCACCAAGTGCGGCCTTCCCATTGAGCGAAGCGTCAACGCCATGATTCACGAAAGAGTATTGGGGGCTGACTCCGTTGATATCGGATACAGCGACTACAACTACAAAACCGTCAAAGGCGTTGCAAAAAGAGAGGCTACCGTACTAAAGCATGCACTGGCCAAGACAACCATGCCACTCTACTACGGTGCAATGCCGAATCTTGGTTTCTATACCAAGCCGGATGGTCCCGTTGAAAACTGGGCGGTTCTGCTACCGGAAGGAAGAATCAAGGAGGCTCTGGCAGCACAGGAAGAAGCTGTTCCTCATGCCGTTGCTGACATTTTATATGTTGCTAAGCAAATGAACGAGGTTGGCGCAGATGCTTTTGAGCTGGACACAGCCGGCGCTGCCGGAGATGCAGACTTCTTAGTTGCTCTTCAGGCTGCAGAACGTATTACCAAAGAGTTTCCCGATATGCCCGTTATCATGGGTATGGCCGGAGAATTCGTCCTAGGAATGCACGGCAAGCTAAAGTACAACGATGTACGTCTGGCTGGCCTTTATCCCCATCAACAAGTCAAACTGGCTGAGCAGGCTGGTGTCTCCATTTTTGGCGCAGTAGTCAATACCAACTGCAATGCCACTTTCCCTTGGAACATCGCCCGTGTGTGCACCTTCATGAAGGCATGTACCGATGTAGCCACCATTCCTGTTCATGCTGACGCAGGCATGGGCGTAGGCGGAATTCCTATGTGCGAAAACCTTCCGGCTGATGTGGTGACCCGAGCAGATCGTTGCTTAGTGGAAATCGCCAAAGTCGACGGGTTGTAGATAGGCGTAGGTGATCCCCTGGGTGCTGAGGCAGCTCATGCCCTGGCCGCAAGCATGGGCGGCGTACGCACCTGTGGCGATATGGTGATAAGGCTTCAGCTTTCCAAGAAAATGAAAATCAAGGAAGCCAAGCAATATGTCGCAGACAAGTTAGGTCTTACACTCGAAGAGATATGTGATGTTGTCACAATGTCAGAAGTCCGGGAAGAAAGAGGATTTGGACTCGGAAATCTAGAACCTTGTGCAGAATCTAATATGGGCATGGAAGCCAAATTTAGAATCGCAAAAGCACTCGACATTAAGATCAACAGCGTCGAAAGATTTAAAGAAAGAGCCGGTATGAAATAAACCTATTTGAAATAGTGGGGGCCAGCAATCCGAGGAGGGTTGGGACGCCCCCTTTGTTTGTATTTTATTCTTACTGCTCGTATTCAAGTTTTATTGTATTCTTGTTTGTTCTGTATTTTATGATACAATTAGTGGGATGAAAAGGAACGAAAGCATGAATCTGACAGATCTATTCCAAGATGCACGGCAGTCGATTATCGACGCAAACGAAGACCGGGCAATGACCATAATTCAGTTGGCTTCCGAAGCGGAAGTCGACCTGATTGAATTGCTTCAAAAGGGTTTTTCGCCGGGTAATATGGCTGTGGGTGAGGCTTTTGAGAAAGGTGAAATCTCGCTCCCCGAGCTGCTTTATTCGGCTGAAGTCATGAAAAAAGTCCTTGCCACCATTGACCAGCTCCTTGGTGTAGAAGAATCCGCCGCCAAAGGCAGGGTTTTGATTGCCACGGTGGAAGGGGATGTTCACGAAATCGGTAAAGGCATTGTGGCTTCCACCATGAAAGCCTATGGTCTGCGAGTCATTGACATCGGTCGGGAAGTCTCAGTGGAAACCATCATCGAAAAAGCCATTGAACATCAGGTGGATATCATCGCTACCAGTGCCCTCCTAACCTCCACCTTGAAGGAACAGCGAAAGCTGGAAGCCCTTCTGAATAAAATGGCACTGCGCGGAAAATTTCAGACTATGGTAGGAGGCGCTCCCTGCACCCTTCGATGGGCTGCGCGCATTGGTGCCGACGCTTACAGCGAAGACGCCATTGAAGCCGCCAGAACGGCATTAAAGCTCATTGAAGACAGACACACCCACAACAAATAGACTTCGAACCCAACGGATCTTATGAACCGAAAATATATACTCGAAAGGGATTAGAACATGAAGATACTTCCAAATCTCACAAGCATCATCAAAGCCTATTACGCGTTGCGTTACCTGACTGCCCACAAAAAAGAGATTGAACAGGCCCGGGCAATAGGCGACATTGAACGAGAAAAGGCTGCCATTCTTGCTGCCACTACCACATGGGGCAGTAAGCTTGCCGCACTTTTTGGCGCTACCATTACGGTTTATGGCAAAGAAAATCTGCCAAAAAAAGGGCCCGTGCTATACATATCGAACCACCAAGCCGCCGCCGACATCGTTGCCCTCTGTGCCGCGCTGGACTCCATCCAGTTTAGTTTTGTCACAAAAGCTGAATTGGCCAAAGTTCCCCTCTATGGAAAATGGATTGACCGTGTCCGGGCAATCTTTCTTATGCGGGAGGATCCCCGCGCTTCCCTGCAATCCATCAAAAATGGCATCGAGTATTTGGAAATGGGGTTTTCCATTCTTGTTTTTCCGGAAGGCACCCGCAGTCGAGGCATTAAGATGGGTGATTTCAAGCCCGGCGCATTCAAATTGGCCACGAAACCCGGCGTACCCATCATTCCTGTCACCATCAACGGCACCTATCGCACTTTTGAAGATACTGGCATTATGACCGGTGCACCGGTGCAGGTCATGGTTCACCCCGCCATCCCCACCAAAGGATTGACAAGGGAGCAGGAACGGGATTTGCCCGATCAGGTGAAGGCCGTCATTCAGGAAGGGCTGGACAAACTGGTCGCCCTTGAAAGCCAATGGAAATAACATCCTCAAATCCGAATTATGCCTGATAAGGAGATTCTGAATGCAGAACCACACCAAAGCATATATTTACCTGCTCTTGACCACTACAATCTGGGGAAGCATGTATGTGTTTTCTAAATATGTTTTTGTTTTGTTACCCCCCATGGCATTTTTATTTTACCGTTTTATGTTAGGCGGCGGAATTTTGCTGGGGGTTTATTTATTTCGAGGTGGAAAATTAAAAAACATCCGAGTGAAAAAATCGGATATCAAATACATCTTGTTGATTGCCTTGATTGGTTATTTTCTGGGCATCGGTTTCCAACTGCTTGGCACTGATTACTGCGATGCCTCGTTGGCTTCTCTGATTAATTCTATCAACCCCGTGATTATTATCCTGATGGCCATGTTCATTCTGAAAGAGAAGGCCAACAAACGCCAGATTTTTTCTGTCTTTTGTACATTGGCTGGAACCGTTTTGATTATCGGACAAATCAATGGATCGGATTCTTTACTAGGAGCCATCCTTAGCTGTGGTGCTGTAATCTTTTGGTCGTTTGGCTCGGTCATGGTCCGATTTGTTTCAGAGAAATATGACGTCATGGTGATTACCATTTTGTGCATGTTCCTCTGCGCTATTGCAGCCTTTCCTTTCAGCGTTTACCAACAGGTTGTAGATCCTTTTGATTTTTCCGCCATTACGCCCCTGTTTGTTTTCTCTTTTCTGTTTATTGTGGTCATCAGCACCGGTCTTTCTTTCCTCTTGTGGAACAAAGCCCTAAGCCTGGTCCCCGCTGCCACCTGTTCCATGTTCTATCCGGTTCAGCCTTTGGTATCAGCCTTGCTGGGTATCCTCTTGCTAGGCGAGCAGCTTAGCCTTCCCTTTGTCCTTGGTGGCGCACTGATCATCTTTGGTGTGCTGTTCAGCGTAATTCGCATCGGCGGCTCTAAAAAACCTAATTCTTGAGAGTAAATAAGTTTAAATGAAAACGAACCAACTCTTGTGAAGTTGGTCCGTTTTTTTTATGATTCCTTTTTTATGTTGCCTTTTAATAGTTCCAGTTCCTCGGCAAGCTTTTTGCTTTTTCTCTTACTCTTTACAATTAGGCCAATAATTAATGCTAACACTAAGATTGTGCACACAAGCAATACAAATGGTCCATAATACATAATCGTTTCGTTCATAACGCTTACCATACCTCTCTTGCAAATGTTAAATCCACATAGTTTTTTGATTTGTTAATATAGTTTAACTTAATATAGCTTCTGATGTGGTCACAACATTATCTTTTTCCACTACCTCAATTCTATCGATTGCTGCCTCTAATGAATCATATTGATACCCTTCACTGAATACCTCGGCAAAAGATGTGATACCTGAGCATCCAAAAATTATAATACAAATCAATAAAAAAATAAATGTCGTTTTCATAATCCACTCCCTTTCAATGTATTTTTATATGTACCTGTTGGTATTAATAGTGCATATTGCTTTTTTGGTTCATGTTGCTATTGTACTGATTCTCTGCTTAGTTGTCAACTTTTTATTCTACCACGCCTTGATTCATATATATGACTCCGTCTGTCTCTGCAAAATCAAATCCTTGTCGTTTGCTGCGAAGTTGGTCTGTTATTTGCGTACGCTCTTAATTATACCTGATTGTCTTATTTGTGCAATATTGACTCATGGTTTAATATATGCTATCTTTGGAATAAGCTTTTCACTGATAAATAACAGATTAATATTGGGAAGTTTTAACCTATTATTAATCAAGCAATGTATCTGATAGAAATGAAATTTGAATATTTTATGGCAGATTTTGCCGGAATACTTCTGATTTTAAAGCCAAGCAACGCTTTCATTAAGGAAAATGTATAATTTAATAATTTAAAGGAGTAGATAATATGAGCAAAGGTACAAAATTGGGTTTGATGGTACAGGCGTTTTCTTATTTGATTATGATTGGTTTTGTTGTTAACGACAAACCAGTACCAGACTTTGTTGCGTTGACGTTTGGCATAGGTATGCTAATCAGCTTTGTAACTACTTTCTGGAGTTACAGATCCAAGGCTAGTGAAGCAAAGAGCAGGAATGCAGTTCTAAAGGGTTAATGCCATTCCGCAGTGTTTGGGCACTCCAAGGTGCTGTGTAATTTTTTCGTGTCGAACCATAGGTACGATGTATGGGCAATTTGATCTGATTGCTGGGACAGCTGTAGCTAGAAATTTGATAACTATTGCATCAATAAATGACGAAAGTTTATTTGCGACATATGTTGATGTGACAATCGCGATTGCAGGACGCTATACCATACCAAAAACATATAATGGTCGCAAAGTGAGGAGCGGAACCTTAATTGCCTATGGTGAAAGAAGTGTCAAGTCATATCAAGTTGAAAGACATAATGATGGCGGTAGTGTCACAATCAGCGTTTAGACAAAAAGGAGAACCTAATGAAAAAGTATATGCATTGTGTTTATATCACAGTCACTGTAATCATTGCTGTCATTGCCAGCACAATCTTGTATAAATCAGCACTTTCGTCATATATGCTTGATGACCGAACAGATGTCTACCATTCCACAGTAATGTTGTTACATGGGATGTTTGGCATGCTAGATTTGTTTATCGTAGTAATCGGTGCATTCTTGTGTGTTAAATTAGCTAATCAGAAGTAAGCCGGAAAATGAAAAGCAGTCACGCCTCAACCTTGATAGGCTCATTGAGGAGGTGGCTGCTTTTACCTTAGCAAACGAACAGGCATGAGGCATCAAGTTAAATGATTAAATAGTAAAGGAGCTTTGTAAAATGACGGACATTATATTTGAAAGGAAAATATTAGCGGGGATATCAATTGTTATGATAATATGCTATTTAATTCCTTATGAAAAAATGGGGCTTGCTTCAGAAAAGGCCGCTAATATCAGAAAAGCCTTTGTTTGTGCATATGCGAGCTGCATTGCCATATATTTGTTGCTTCGTTGATATACTATTGCTAGGAATCATTCGAAAAGCTCAATAATTGCATCTTGTGTACTCTCAAAATTGCTACTCCCCGCCGGCCCATAAAGGAATACACGGACCCGCTTCATTTCTTGAAGTTGGTCTGTTTTTGCGTTTGCGTTTATGTATACCCATTGGTATTGATTATGCAATATTGACTTATGGTTTAATGCGTGCTATTCTTTGTCATAAGCTTTATGCTGTAAATAATTGGTTAAGATTTGGGGGTTTTGTGAGATATAAATTCGTAAAGCAATTTGACAGCACTGACTGTGCAGCCGCCTGTTTAGCAATGGTTTGCCTACATTATAAAAAAGAAACGACCATTACAAAGCTTCGGGATATCATGGGTACTGACCTAAAAGGTACCAATCTGATTGGTTTGAGCAACGCGGCTGATGAACTTGGCTTCGATAGCCAGGCGATTAGGGTAGAAAAAGAAGGTTTTTTGAGCCAATTTACCGTCCCATGCATTGCCAAAATTATTACAAAAGAAGGCATGGAGCATTTCGTCGTCGTTTTTATGAAAAATGCAAAGTTTGTAATTGTTGGTGATCCAGCAAAAGATCTAAAAAAAATGAAGCTTGATGAGTTTATGGCGGATTTTACCGGAATACTTCTGATCCTGAAGCCGAGCAACGCTTTCAATAAGGAACGACATAAAAACAAAAAAATGTTTGACCGCTTCTTTCAACTACTCCTGCCTCAAAAGAAGCTTTTTGTTTACTTGATTCTAACTTCTGTGATTCTAACAGTGCTAGGCATTGTATCTTCGCTGTTCAACAAGGTGCTAATGGATGAAATCCTACCGTATCAACTTAAAAACATGCTTTTAATCATGGTAATTGTATTTGGGGTCATGAATGTCACTCAAATATTTATCGGGTTCATCAGGCAATGGATGATGATTTATCTCTCCCAAAAAATTGATATCCCCCTCCTTCTTGGATATTTTGAACATATTTACAAACTTCCTATGAGCTTCTTTGCAGCAAGGAAAACCGGCGATATCATAACTAGATTCAGCGACGCATTTACAATAAAAGATGTTTTTACCAATATTGCCTTAACGTTGATTATGGATATTTCACTTGCTTTGGTAACTGGGTTTGTATTGTATATGATGAACAGTAAGTTGTTTATCATAATACTTTTTTTAACAATTCTAAGCATTTTACTGGTATTTATCTTTAAGCAACCCTATAAATCAATTAACGAGGAGCAGATGCAACAGGCATCTATCTTGAACTCACAGATTATTGAAGGGCTGCGAGCAGTTGAAACCATTAAAGGAAATGCAAACGAAGAGCACGAGCTTGAAAGGTTGGAACGAGAATACATAAAGTCACTGCGCATTTCCATGAAAGAAGGAATGCTCTCAAACATTCAGGGCAGCATCGCTTCTTTTGTACAAGGAGCCGGAAACCTAGTATTAATGTATTTTGGAGCTTTGCAGGTAATCAACAATGATATTACTCTTGGGAGTTTAATGGCCTTCATAACGATGTCAGGTTATTTTATGAATCCAATCGGGAATTTGGTTGGACTACAGATGCAGATCCAAGAAGCCACCATATCTATGCGAAGACTTGCAGAAATCCTTGATTACAAGCAGGAGCAGGAAGAAAAAGATTATATAGATATTGATGAAATCACCGGAATGATTGAATTTAACAATATCACCTTCCGGTATGGCAACAGAAATTCTGTGCTGAAAAATATATCATTCTCGATCGGTAAGGGAGAAAAGGTTGCCATTGTTGGAGATAGCGGGAGCGGAAAGTCAACCATAGCAAAGCTGTTGCTAAAATATTACGACCCCGAAAGCGGAGAGGTTTTAATCAACGGGGTCAATCTGTCAGAAATAAGCAATGAATCTCTTAGAAAAGCAATCTCGTATGTACCGCAGAACATTGAATTATTCTCTAAAACGATTATGGATAATATTCGGATAACAAAGCCAAATGCGACCCGCGAAGATGTGAAACAAGCGGCTATTAAGGCTGAAGCTCATGATTTTATTAAGAAGTTGCCGCTGCAATACAACACTTTTCTCGAAGAATCAGGAAACGGTCTTAGTGGTGGTGAAAAACAAAGAATCGTACTTGCCAGAGCGTTTTTGAAAAAGGCAAATTTTTATATTTTAGATGAATCAACTAGTAATCTTGATTTTGCAACTGAAAACCTGATTTTTGATGTGATTTATAACAAGCTTCGAAAGCAGTCAATGCTAATCGTAGCCCACAGACTAACTACGATAAAAGAGTGCGACAGGATCATAGTTCTGGAAGACGGCGAAATCCTTGAGGAAGGCACCCATGATGAACTACTTGAAAAAGAGGGCAAATATAAGCGCCTTTGGGATATGCAACAGTATGGATATACGCTTCGGGAAGATACTGAGGCGCAAACGTCCGAAACCACCGTGTCAGCAGTAGATGACGAGAATGAAGTAAGCTATATATAGTCAGGTGTTTCAAAAAAGTCGTTAACTATATCGCTTCGGATATGGTGGAAATATTAAACGAATGCACAGAATGTGCAAGGAAAGGAATTGTTATGAGTGAATTAGCATTAACAAGAGCTGGGATGGTAATGCCATCAAAGTATGTCGAAATCGACAGAGAGGAAATGACTTATATAGAAGGGGGGTATCAAGGGTTTTGGAATTCTGTTAATACCATTGGAATCGCTTTGGATTGTATTGCTATTGCAGCTGGTGTTGGAACAGCTATCAAAACTGGAAGTGCACTGAAGGTTTTTTAAAAAGTAATGCTGGAAAAGCACTAACTAGGAATCTGCAAAGTGAAATACGAAGGCTATTTGGAAGTAACGCCGCTGTAGTTTTTGGTGGTGCTGTAGATTTGGCGTTTACCATTAGTGGACGATCACTTGGGGCAATGATTGCTATGGGGATTGACATGATTGATACTAATCGCAGAAGCGGTTATCTTTTTGATTAATTAATTGGAGGACGCATCAATGGACAATAATCAAAGGACAATGATGGACAAAATTAAAGGCGCATACAAACCAACCCTGTTCCCACCAATTTATATAACGCTAATTGGCTTGGGCCCAAATGGTCATCTTTGGATGGAAGTAACGCAAAAAGAATATGCCAGACTACCTATTACGATAGCACTCTCGACTATTGCGTTAATCTCTATAGGGGCTATGTGGGCTTGTTATTTTAAAGACCTTATTAGATATAATGATGAAAAGACAAGTTATTTGAATGATCCGGACAACTATATTGAATAGCTACATATAAAGTTGCGGGTGGCAAAAAAGTCATTAATTATATCACTTCGGGTATGGTTGAAATACATTTAAACAATTGCACAAAACGTGCAAAGAAAGGAATTATTATGAGTGAATTAACATTAGCTGGAATTGGGATGGTAATGCCATCAAAGTATGTCGAAATCGACAGAGAGGAAATGACTTATATAGAAGGGGGTGTATACATCTCAAATTCAATGTTAAAAGGGGTCATCTGTGCAGTAGCTGTTAACCCACTTCCAGCTGTTCTCATAGGCCTTGGCGTTTATAAATTCATTGGTATGATGACTGCAGGAGTCGGAAAAATTGCTACAAGCTTTGGAGCAATTAACTTCCTTCTTGGTTTATTCATAGGCGTAACTGGAGTTGGTGCGGTTTTGGGAATGGGATATAAAGTATTTGATGCACTTGTTCAGAGAAAGGGAATCGATATCGGATTTAAAAGGACATCTGGGGGAACGGTTTACGGATTAGATGTTGATGTGAGATAGTTTCAGTTATCGCGGCATGGATACAAATCCTTGCCGCGATATGCCAAAAAAGATGTACCATGCAAATTGCATAGTCATGGGTTACGTAATGGGAGGAGTAGGTTGAATGAAAGAACAGTCAAAAATAATAAAATGGTTATTAATTAATTCCTGTAATGGCATGATTTATGGAGCAATAGCATTTTTAATTGGAAAGCAAAATAACAATTTTCTTTTTCAGCTATGGGCACTATTGCCATATTTAATTTTATTTATTATTTCTGTGAAGTTCGAGAGTTATTATAGATCACACGTTTTTCAAAATAGATTTCATCGTGTGTTATATTGGTTGTTTCTAGTGCTACAGTTTTTTTTAGGGGCGCTCCCTACTTTAAATGTTTTTTACGCACAACCGCTAACTTATGCCTTAATGCTAATTGGGCAAATCATTATTACAGTAGTAATAATAAAATTATGGGAACAAATTTCTAAAAGAACAGTTCTTATTCCAAAAGACAAAATTCGTGGATGTATGAAATGGTCTGATGAGATAAGGGAGAACAGAGATATTCTGTTCAATAAAGGGACTAGCTATACAAAGAATTTAGCATTAACAGCAACATGGATGGGATTTGGGCTAATCGTAGTATTTTTCTTGTATGTAATTCTCCCTTTCTTGTTTTCTCTTAATCATTTTTATAATAACCGAAATGCGATGATTGCATTAATTGCGTATTTGTTATTTATATTTATAAATCACCAAAAGAACACTATTTTCCATACAAAAATGAATGCAACTAAATTTGACATTATTGAAGATGTTTCTATGTTAGCAGGGTTATGTTTATCATATTATTATTCGGCAGTTATCAGCGATAATCCTGGGTCGATAAATTTTATTGTTCTAGCTTTCGTTGGCTTTTCATTATATCCATTATTCTATAATAATCAAAAAGTTTCGGAAGCATACTACAAGAATCAAAAGGAGCGCATCAATGGACAATAATAATTGTACCTTATGAATGCCTTAATTCGAATCGGAATGAAGCAGTATTCGTAAATGGTATAGGACGATGAAGCGCTGAACACATAAATAAACTTAAAGAAAGGAAAGAATGTTGTAATTTTCATACAGCATCTATAGTAATTATGCCTGCAAATGACAAACTATCAATTAATAATAGTAAGACTTTAAAACTAGTCAATGTTGCTATCCGTGAATTAGTTCAAGAGGACTATGAAAACTATTTTATAGTGGTTGAACAGATTAATAATTATATCAAGTCAAAAGGTGCTCTACCAATTGGTCCGTTGGTTCAATTAACTGCATTTGAGTTTAATAAATTCGGTGATGCAGAAATTAAAATCCATCTAATGCGCCAAGCAAACAACTTCATTCACAAGATCGAACCACCTTACGCAATGGAGCCAGTTATCCGTGTTCCCGATTGTCTATATGTTCGCTATACCGGACCGGAAGAAAAATTAAAATTTGCATATGATAAGTTAAATCTCATAGCCTTTGAGTTGGATATCCCACTTGTTGGTGACTGCTACACTATATTTGTTGATAAACAGGCGGATACTCTCATAGCTGATGTGTTTATGGAAAAGGAAAAAGATGAGTAGTAAGATTAAAACCATTTCCGATCTCAAGGACAGTAAAATACTATTTGATAAAGACCTCCCTCCCTTTGGATATATTATCATTCTTGTCATAACGTTTCTTTTACTTATACTTGCCATCTGGATGAGCACAACACCTAAGATGTACATAATCAAAGGAACCGGCACTGTCTTTAGTACAACCAAGAGCTATATCATGTCCTCCTACACCGGCGCAATTACGAAAATAAACGTGCAGGAAGGTTCCTATGTGGAACAGGGGATGGTTCTGTTGATTGTTGCAAGCACCGATCTTGATCTTCAAAAGGAACAAATAGGCGGGCAGATTGAAGCCTATCGGGAGCAGATTACGCAATTTAAAAAGTTGGACCATTGTATTCGTGACAATATGAATTACTTTGACTCCGCAAATATGAATGACGACTATTATCGCAATAAATTTGAAACCTATAGAATCAAGAGGGAGCAACTACAGTTTGATGTCAGTGCATATCAGCAATATAACTACACCGATGAACAAATTAAACAGGAAGCCAAAAAGAATGAGAGCAAGATTGAAGAGCTTTATTTTACAGCGCTTCAAGATATAAACCAATCTTTAGTCAATATAAATACTGAGATTGAGAAACTCTCAATACAAGCAGATGCGTTACTGAAAGGCCGCTCCGAGTATCAGGTTAAAGCTACCTCTTCCGGTACGGTGCATCTGAGCTCAGATTATAAAGAGGGTGTCATTGTTCAGGCGGGGAACCAAATTGGAAGCATATCTAAAGAGCTTGATCGATATATAATAGAAAGTTATGTCAGCGTGGGGGATATCCCAAGAATTGAAATTAATGACAAGGTCGATATTGAAGTTGCCGGATTAATTCAGAGTGAATATGGAATACTAACTGGCGTTGTAAAGGAAATAGATTCTGATGTTACAGCAAACAACAAAGGAAATATGTTTTTCAAAGTAAGAATTACTCTAGATAAGGATTTTTTAACAAATAAAAGCGGCAAGAAGATAAGTCTGTCAAGCGGTATGAATGTGGAAACGAGAATCAAATATGACCAAATCACCTATTTGGAATACCTGCTAGATGCACTTGGAGTAAAGGCAAGGTAGTGTTCCCCTCCCTCCAGCTGCGCATCAGTTGACAGCTGGCATTGCGCTTGGAATAGCCGGCGACGCAAACATTATATTTGGCGTGCTGTTCAGCGTAATTCGCATCGGTGGTTCGAAAAAATACCTACCACTTGAGAATATATAAGTGTATAAGAAAAACGGATCAACCTCATTCTATGAAGTTGGTCCGTTTTGTTTTACTTTCATCTTCTAACAATTAGAATAATGATTAACACTAATCCTAAAACTGGTGGAATAAGCAGTACAAGTGATCCATAATTTGCGACTATCTCGTTCATTTGGTTACCATACCTCTCATGTAATAGTAAATAGCAGAATTTATCCTATGTCTTTTTTTCTGTTTCTTTCAATCCTAACCATATTTTTCCGATTGCAAAAAACGCAAATCCTGATCAAGCGCCAATTAATAAAAACCCTAGATTTGTGAATTTATGTATACCTGTTGGTATTAATAGTGCATATTGCTTTTTTGGTTCATGTTGCTATTGTACCGATTCTCTGCTTCGTTGTCAACTTTTAATTAAAAAAGTAGTCACGCCTCATCGATAAAAGAATCGTTGAGTAATGACTGCTTGTTGGTATTATTTATTAGCTTTGCTGTAATCGGCATGTTCGGATTAAACGGGTATGTCTACCAGCCTTTAATCCCCTCCACCAAATCCTTTTGGGCTGCTTCATCTGCTATGCTTTGTTTCACTGCATCGGATAGTGATGATTTTTGATAGGGACACCCGACCAGGGCTTCGGAAAGCGGATCGAACATCTCTACGTCCATGGCGTCGGTGAAGATTTTTACCTCTTTGATGATGCCACTTTTCAAGGTCAGGTTGATTTCTACCTCACCCCAGTCGAACCGTTTTCCATGGGTAATTTCAAAGGCGGGGCTCTTTCCGTAGCACCACTCCCAGGACGAATATTTTTCGTACAGCTCCATGATGGCATCCGAGGTGCTCTCAAAGGTGCTGCTGGCTGCTGCACCATAGTACGCGGCGAAGCTTTCGGACATGCTTTGTTTGATTATGTCCGTGGTCATGCCGGGAGATACCTCCTCAATGTTGATGACCCGAGACTTCACCGAGGCGACGCTTTTTGACTGTATCTTTTCCGCCGACGGGTTCAAGTATCCACTTAACTTTTCGAAATCCGTATGGACCAGAATGGTTCCATGATGGTACGCGTTGATTCCGGTGCTGTAATAGGCATGGCCTGAAAACTTTCTTCCATCGATGAGCATGTCGTTTCGTCCTGAAAAAACAGCTTCGATGCCATGCTTCTTGAGCGCGTCAATGATAACCATCTGTTGTTTTCGCACATCATAATGTTTTTTATTCATGATAAAGGTGAAGTTCAGATTGCCAAGATCATGGAACACCGCACCACCGCCGGACAAGCGACGGGCCAGTTTTCCTTCGGCCGCAGTCAATGCTTCGCAGTCGCATTCTTTCCAAGGGTTCTGATTCCGGCCGATGACTACCGTGTTGTCGTTTTGCCATAGGTACAAAATGACCTCGTCAGGTTTGACGTGATGTAAAAGGTACTCTTCAATGGACAAGTTCACCCAAGGATTATATGAGGTTGAATGAATAATCCGTGGTTTGATTGCGTCTTGCATACGGTGCCTCCTATTCTTTCCTGGGACGGGGCAATGCGTGAATCGCCAATCCTTTGGCATCCATCACCGCTTCCCAAAAGGTTTCGCAAAGGGTTGGGTGTGGGTGAACCGTCTCTCCGATTTCTTCGAGGCTTAGCCGCTTTTCTACCGCAACGGTTCCTTCTGTAATTAGATCGCTGGCATGGGGTCCGATGATGTGCACCCCCAGAATTACATGGGTGTTTTTGTCAGCAATGATCTTGATAAATCCATCTGTCTCTGCCAGCGTCATGGCCTTGCCGTTGGCTGCAAACAATGCTTTCCCCACCAGGTAGTCCGGGTTCTTTTCTTTTGCCTCTTCTTCTGTCATGCCAACCGTAGCCACTTCCGGGAATGAGAAGATGCAGGACGGAATGGCATCATAATTCACTTTAGCAAAGCCCTTCTTTTTGTTGCCTTCCCCTTTATTGGTTGGGTCACTTTCAAGATGATTCGCATAGATGTTTTCAACGCAAACTTTTCCTTCTTCTGAGGCAATATGGGCAAGCATCTGTCCCCCGGTCACGTCACCGATGGCATAAATTCCATCAGCTGAAGTCCGGTATTGTGCATCCACCGTGATGCCCTTTTCCGTGAATGCTACGCCGGTTGCTTCAAGGTTCAGTCCATCGATATTTGGAATTCTACCTGTGGCACTCAGCAAAAGGTCACATTGGTACTCCTTGACTCCGTTCTCTGTCTCCGTCACTACAGTAAGTCCATCGCCCGTTTCAATGACTTCTTTGATTTTTACGCCAATATCGAACTTAATTTTCTTTTTTCTCAGATATATGCTGAGCCTTTTTGAAACTTCCTCATCCAGACTTCGAATGAGCCTGGGGCGATATTTGATGATGGTGACATCGCTGCCAAATGTGGCAAAAATGCCGGCGAATTCCACACCAATGACACCGCCACCATAGATTAACATCCGCTTGGGTACATAAGTAAGTTCCAAGGCTTCGTCACTGGTAATTACTTTTTTGGAGTTCATTCCCGGCTCGGTCAGGGGGGCCGACTTGGAACCGGTGGCAAGAATGATTCGGTCTGCTTTAACTTGGGTGATACTACCGTCATGCCCTGTCACTTGAAGCTCTTTGGCCCCCACAAATTTAGCCGTGCCAGTGAGAACCTCAATCCGGTTGCCTTTTAGCAATTGCTCTACGCCTTCTCGCACTCTTGTCACTACTTCATTTTTGCGGTCCAGTACTTTTGTCATGTCAAAGGCAACACTTGCGTCCGGGAACGAAATGCCGAACTCTTCTGGGTTTTGCATCATGCTGAGGACTTCTGCATTCTTGTAAAATGCTTTGGTTGGGATGCAACCGTAGTTCAGGCAAGTGCCCCCAATGCGATCTTGTTCGATGATTGTCACCAAAGCGCCTAGTTGGGCCGCGCGGATTGCCGCCACATACCCACCGGGTCCGCCACCGAGGATTACCAATTCTTTCTTCATATAATTACTCCTCTGTCCACTTCAGGATGGGCTTTCGCGCTGCCAACGCTTCATCCAATCTGGAGATGACGGTAGTGTAGGGGGCTCCTTTTACTCGATCAGGATCTTGTTCCGCCTCAACCGCGATGGCCCTCATTACACCAATGAATTCGTCCAGGGTTTCTTTGCTTTCGCATTCGGTAGGCTCAATCATCATGGCTTCGTGAACAATCATCGGAAAATATATGGTGGGTGGGTGGTATTCGAAATCCAAAAGTCTTTTGGCAATGTCCAGGGTGGAAACCCCATATTTCATTTGATAGTCTCCAGACAAAACGCATTCGTGCATGCAAATCTTGTCGTAAGGGAGTTTATATACGTCTTTCAGTTTGGCTGCGATGTAGTTGGCATTGAGAACTGCTGTTTCCGATACATCCATAAGACCATCAGCCCCCATACTCAAAATATAGGAGTACGCTCTTACAAGAACGCCGAAGTTGCCGTAGAACCCTTTGATTCTGCCTATGGAGAGCGACTTGTCTGACTCCAAATAATAGGTTTCACCGCGTTTTTCAACAATCGGAACCGGCAAGAAGGGAACCAGAGATTGCTTCACACCAACAGGTCCCGCGCCAGGTCCGCCACCGCCGTGAGGCGTGCTGAACGTCTTGTGCAGATTCACGTGGACCACATCAAATCCCATATCTCCCGGCCTTGCAATTCCCATGACCGCGTTTAGGTTTGCACCGTCATAATAAAGGAGTCCGCCTGACTGATGGACGATGTCCGCGATTTGCATAATGTTGGGATCAAACAGCCCCAAGGTGTTTGGGTTGGTCAGCATCAGACCGGCAATCTCGTCGCTCATTAGCGCTCGAAGGCTATCCAGATCGACACCACCCTCTGGATTGGATTTTACTTCAACGATATCGAATCCCGCCACCGCCGATGAGGCCGGGTTGGTGCCATGGGCTGAGTCAGGAACTAACATTTTTGTTCTTTTGGTGTCGTTTCTGCTGCTGTGATAGGCTTTTATCATCATCAGACCTGTGACTTCGCCGTGAGCTCCGGCAGCAGGTTGTAGGGAAACCTGTGCCATGCCGGTGATTTCCGACAGCATTTGCGACAGGTCGTACATTACCTGAAGCGCCCCTTGGGCAGCGTCGCCACTTTGGTAGGGATGGAGTTTCAGGAACCCGTCAAATCCAGCCGTTACTTCATTTACCTTTGGGTTATATTTCATGGTACAGCTGCCCAAAGGATAAAATCCGGAGTCCACGCCATGATTCCGCTGTGATAATTGTGTAAAATGCCGGACTGCATCCAGTTCGCTAACTTCGGGAAGTACCGCGTCCTCTGTTCTCAGATATTCTGATCCAATCAGCGAAGCGGGTTCTCTGACAGGCACATCACATATGGGTAGAGAATAGGCCTTGCATCCGGGTTTACTCATCTCAAATATCAATGCTTTTTCTTTCATTTTACTCCACCGCCTCTCTTACAAAGGCATTGATTTCATCCTTTGTTCTTTTTTCGGTGACGCTAATTAGCCAACCGTTTTTCAAGTCAGGAAAGTCTCTCTCCAGCGGATACCCGCCGATGAACCCCTCTTCCAAAAGATCCCTGTTCAGCCCATCAATTGGTTTTTGGCTGATGACTGCGAATTCTTTGAAAAACGGTTTTTCGAAGACTGCCTTAAATTTCCCGGTGCTTAATAGCTTATCATAGGTATAGTGAGATTTTTGAAGGCACAACTCCGCCACTTCTTTTATGCCCTCTTTCCCCAAGAAGGTCAGGTACATGGTGGCGGCCAGTGCGTTAAGTCCCTGGTTGGAGCAGATGTTTGAGGTGGCTTTTTCTCTGCGGATATGTTGCTCTCTGGTCTGCAAAGTCAAAACGAATCCACGTTTGCCTTCCTTATCCACTGTTTGCCCAACGATTCGACCGGGCATTTTGCGCATCCACTTTTCTTTGGCCGCAAAGAACCCCAGGTAGGGGCCTCCAAAATTCAACTGATTTCCAAGGGATTGTCCCTCGCCAACCACAATGTCAGCACCCAGTTCACCGGGACTTTTTAGCAAGGCCAGCGAAATGGGGTCTGCACTTACAATAAGAAGGCTATCGTTTTGGTGGGCCAGCTCAGCAACCCGGTCAACCTCTTCGATAATCCCAAAGAAGTTGGGGTTTTGCAGAAGTACAGCGGCTGTGTTCTCGTTTAATTTCCCCCGTAGGTCTTTCAGATCCATTTGTCCTTCTGGGCAGCCAACTTCAGTGACCGAAATAGCCCGAAACTTTGCATAGGTTTTTAGAACCTGTAGGCTTTCGGGATGGATGTTAGCAGCCACCAGCACTTCGGTTTTTTTTGTGGCATCCACTGCAAGAATTGCGGCCTCCATCAACGCCGTAGCGCCATCATACATAGATGCATTTGCCACATCCATTCCCGTCAGTTGGCAAATCATCGTCTGATATTCAAAGATGGACTGAAGGGTGCCTTGGCTGATTTCCGGCTGATAGGGGGTGTAAGCGGTATAGAACTCCTGCCGTGATAAAAGGGTCCCAATGGCTGCGGGAATAAAGTGGTCATAGGCACCAGCCCCAAGGAAACAGACAGCATGATCCGCATCAATATTTTTCTCCGACAGGGTTTTTAAACGTTTTACGACTTCCATCTCTGACATGGGGTTTGGCAGGTCAAGTTTTCGATCAAGAAGTACAGATTTCGGAATATCCGAAAACAACGCCCGGATGTCCAAGGCTCCGATTTCCCCGAGCATCTCCTGCCTGTCCGCATCAGCCAGTCCAATGTATCTTGTCACTATTTTGCCTCCTCCTCAAATTGGTTGCAGAGTTCTTCGTACTCTTCCGCGTTCAGCAGATTGCTTGTAACCAAAGGGCCATTCATTTCAATGGTTGCCAACCAATGTTCATACGGGTCTTCATTGATCAAGCCGGGACTGTCTAGTAGGTCTTCATTGATTTCAGTTACTTTACCTGATACCGGAGAATAGACTTCCGAAACCGCTTTGACCGACTCCACTTCGGCCAACTGCCCAAGTTCATCCATGTGCTCGCCTACATTTGGCAAATCTACAAACACAATCTGTCCCAAATGTTTCTGGGCATAATCAGTCAATCCTAAGGTTGCCTTGTGGTCGTCCAACTTAATCCACTCATGGGTTTTGGTGTACATTAATTCTTCTAAAATTCTCATCTTTTTACCTCTCGATTCTTAGTATCTGCAGTAGCTTCCTTTTTTTCCTATGGGTTTTATTTCTTGTATTTCTTCTGATAAAACGCTTTTGAAACGACCTTTGCCTTGAGATGTTTCTCCCGGATGCCTACTTCTACAACGGTTTCCAATGCAGTGTATGGCATCTCCAAAAGTGCCAGCCCAATGTTTTTCTTGAGCGTTGGAGAGTAGCTACCGGTGGTCACATGGCCAATTTGCTTGTTACCGTCAAATATGGGATACCCAGCTCTTGGGATTCCTCGATCCACCATTTCGATTCCGCAAAGTTTCCGGGTCAGGCCTTGTTCTTTTTGTGCACGCAGCGCATCTCTGCCTATGAAGTCTTCTTTGTCCAGCTTGACGAAATAACCCAGTCCCGCTTCCAACGGCGAAATGTCCTGGGTAATTTCATGTCCATAAAGGGGCAGACACGCTTCAAATCTGAGGGTATCTCTGGCACCAAGGCCACATGGGATCAGCCCTTCATCCTTTCCTGCTGCCATGATTACATCCCAAAGGTGTTCTGCGTCTTTCGGGGCGATGAGGATTTCGAAGCCATCTTCTCCCGTATAGCCATTTCTTGATACGAAGGCTTCCACCTTTCCTATCCTCACGCTGTCGCAGAAATGAAAGAACTTGATTTCTTCAAGATCCTTACTTGTTAGTGTTTGAAGGATTGCCTGAGCTTTGGGTCCTTGCAATGCCAGCTGCGCATATTTAGCAGAAACATCTTCCACCACCACATCTTCTGTGACATGTGATAAAAACCATGCCACATCTTTTTCGGTGTTGGCGGCATTAATCACAATAAAATACTTCTGTGGGTTGTATTTGTAAACCAATAGGTCATCCACCACGCCACCGTCCGGATAACACATGGGGGAATAGTATATTTGACAAGGCTCCATTGTTGAGATATCGTTGGTTATCATTTTTTGAATGTACGCCTCGGCATCTTTGCCCTCTACCGTCACCTCGCCCATGTGAGAAACGTCAAACAATCCGGCGCTATTCCGTACGGCTTCATGCTCTGGAATGATGCCGGTATACTCCACCGGTAACTCCCAACCCCCGAAATCGATTAACGTGCCGTTGTTAGCCACGTGCTTTTCATAAAACGGTGTTCTTTTCATGCGACTCTCCTTCTTCTGCGGATACAAAAAGAGGTAATAGCAAATGCCATTACCTCTGTTTATTGACCTGAGAGATTCCGATAAAATCGTTGCCCCTTCGGTGCTGTTTCCAGCTTTTCAGAGTTCTGTCAGAATTCGGTCCTTTTACCTGAAAGATTCATTGCATCAGCGTTTGTGCAATTTGCTTCTTCGGTTCCCATCACGAGTCTCTTCCGAATCCATCACTCATTATTCTCTTTTTGATAAATAAACATTATCTTTGTTGACGACATTGTATCACTGTCCTAAATGTTCGTCAATTTGTTTCTTGGCATGATAACTGCCTATCGACAATATTATATTTTGATGATGTCCGGAATCTCAGATACAGGATATTCAAATACCTTAGGCGTTTTGTCTTCATCTTCGCCTACAGTAATGCTAATCACGTTAATATCATTGGTTTCTTGAAAAGTGATAATAAAGTCCTTATTCAGATTGGCATCTTTAATGACATCTGTAACGAAACGAAGCTCCAATGTTTGTCCAAGATCACCTGTTAAATAATCCAGCTGCAGATACACCACAATGATGTGCCTTTTCCCTTCTGTGGCAGCAAAGGTGTACTTCAACTTTCCTTTTTTGTGTTTGTTCTTGGTGGAAAGCAATATTCGGTTATCCGCATCCGAACCTTTGATGCAATATCCGTTAACCGAAACCGTTTTTTCAGATTCTATACCCGAAGGCTTTTCTTCCCAGGAGACAATGTTGCTGCCCACTGAAACGGTACCTTGGACATCTGTGCTTCTGCTCATCACAACAAAATACAGGATTGAGACAATTGTAAATCCAAGAATAATTAATATGCCAATGATAACACTTCGGCGCGTCATAGTTCTGTCCCCCACCACGATCATTCGAATGTTTCATGATTCGCTTTAGTTTATTATATCAAAAATACACCGATTGAAACACTAGATGGTGAAACTCGTATGTGTAGAGGGTGAAACTCGTAGTTTTGAAATTAAAAAGCCTGCTTTCTCAAGCAGGCTCGCAATATAATCTGTCTCTTGTTGGTTGGAAGCAATTCTCTATTTCATATGAATTCCAAGGCCAAAACGGTCTTTGACCCGTGCCATGGTTTTTTCGGCGATAACGTTGGCTCTTTCCCGGCCGTCGGCCAGTGCGATAGTCAATTCTTCGCTGTGACGGATTTCATCATATCGAGCCTTGATTGGCGCCAGAGATTCCACCGTAACCTGAACCAAGTCCTTCTTGAAGTCTCCATATCCGCATCCTAAATACTTGCTATGAATTTCTTTGATAGACATGCCTGAAAACGCGGCATAGATATTCATAAGGTTGCTGATGCCCGGTTTGTTTTCTAGGTCAAACCGCACTTCACCTTCAGAATCTGTGGTTGCTCTCATGATGGATTTCTTGATTTTGGATTCATCATCCAGCAAGGAAATCCGACTGTGGACATTCTCCGCACTTTTGCTCATTTTTGCGGTAGGTTCGTCCAATGCCATAACGCGGGCTCCCTCTTTGAGGAACCGACCGTCAGGAACAACAAAGGTATCCTTATATTTGTTGTTAATCCTAATCGCCACATCTCTACATAATTCAATGTGCTGCTTTTGGTCGTTTCCAACAGGAACGATGTCTGTATCATATAGTAATATGTCCGCAGCCATTAAAACCGGATAGGTAAACAGTCCTGTCGGCGCAGATTCGTTGCCCCGGCTTTTGTCTTTAAATTGGGTCATCCGAGAAAGTTCGCCGGTATAGGTGTTACAAGTGAGAATCCATGCTAATTCCGCGTGACCCGGGACTTCAGACTGAACAAAAAGAATGGACTTTTTGGGGTCCAGCCCAACTGCCATATACAATGCTGCCACGTCCAGAATGTGGTGTCTGAGCTGCTTTGGGTCCTGCGGCATGGTGATGGAGTGCAGGTCTACGATACAGTAAACACACTGGTTGTGATCCTGCAGTTCTACGAACTGCTTCAGCGCTCCCAGGTAGTTGCCAATGTGGATATTGCCGGTCGGCTGAACGCCGGAAAACACTCTTTTCATTTACGTAATTCCTCTGCAAATTTTTCTTTTATTTTTTTCTCAGCCCGAGAAATGGTCATTTGGGAAACCCCAAGCATCTCAGCGATTTCGGCTTGTGATTTTTCTTCAATGAATCGCTTCTTGAAAATGTACCTGTTGGTATTGCTCAAGTTGTTCAGGACGCTGCCAATGATTTCTCTGTATTCCAATCCTTCATAGCCGTTTTCCTGTTCTGCAGTATATTTTTCAAAAACACTATTCTCCCCTTCTTCGCCTTCTTCATCAAAGGTTTTATTGAGGGAATAGGCACTATATGCCAGACTGCCTTCCATGGCTTCAAGCACATCCTGCTCTGAAATTTTCATTTCAGCCGCCAACTCTGCAACATTGGGTGTACGGCCAAGACGATTGGTCAGGCTTTCTTTCACCGTTTGCATAGCAGAGGCATTTTCTTTGAGACGTCTGGGCATTTTGACACTCCACCCTTTGTCCCGGAAATACTTCTTAATTTCTCCCAGAATGGTGGGTGTCGCAAAGGTGCTGAAAGCAAACCCATAACTTTCATCGAATCGGTCCGCCGCTGAAACCAGCGCCATAGCTGCCACCTGATGAAGGTCATCATATTCGATACCCTTGCCCAGAAACTTCCGTATCAAAATATCTGCCAGATACAAGTGGCTTTCAACCAATTTGTTTCTTGCTTCAATACTCTTTTTTGTCATTTATTCTTCACCATGATAATACTTTTGGTTTGATTGTCTGTGGTTTTTATCTGCACTTCATCTACCATAGACTGAATCAGACAATAGCTCAAGTCTCCTTCTTTCGGGCAATCCAAACAATTTCTACCGGTTTTTGGCAGCTCATGTTTGGCATTGACATCCGTAATCGTCACTGTCATTTTGTCATCTTCCAGTGTGCAGTAGACCTCATAGTGGTCCGACCAACAATCAAAGCCATGGCAAGTGATATGCTTACACGCTTCTCCGGTGGCCATTTTGATATCTTGCACCGCCTCCACATCAAACCCTGCTAATGCTGCCACTCCTGCGACAGCCATTTCGGTGATTTTGATATACTCGGGCGTCCCGGGTACTCTGAGAGTCATTAATTCGGTCATATTTTTACTCCTCTTCGAATTCGCCTAATGAGATTTGCTCTGGCCCGCCTTCTTCTTGTTTCGCTTTGGTCTTGCCATTCTTGCTATCGCCTTCTTCAGGACCACAGGTACCGAATTCGGCTTCTTCCAGCTCATCGTCTTCCTTGATTACTTTGGCGATTGATATAATTTCGCATTCCTCGCCGACTCTCATGATTTTGACACCCTGAGTGGCACGTCCCAGCTTGCTGACTTCAGTGGATTTGATTCGGATGATAATGCCGTCGGAATTGATCAGCAGCACTTCGTCTTCGTCAGAAACAACCATAGCCCCAACTAGTTCGCCGGTTTTTTTGAACTTAGCCTTATCATAAGTCAACAGTCCTTTGCCTCCACGAACCTGCACCTTGTAGTCTTTGACCGGGGTTCGCTTGCCGTAGCCGTTTTTGGTAACCACCAGCAATTGCTCATTGGGTTGAACCAGTTGCATGGAAACCACTTCGTCATCCTCTTCCAGTTTGATGGCTCGAACGCCGCCGGAGATCCTTCCCATAGGTCTGACATCATCTTCGGAGAAGCAGATACATTTGCCATTTTTGGTGACAATGATGACGTTATCGGTTCCTGATGTCTGTTTGATACCTACCAGTTCGTCGTCTTCTTTGAGGTTGATGGCGATAAGGCCTGCTTTTCGGTTGGTGTCAAAGTTGGATAAGGCGGTCTTTTTGATGATGCCATGTTTGGTCACACCAATTAGGAATTGATTTTCATCAAAATCCTTGATAGGGATGATGGCATTGATCCTTTCCCGCTGTAACAGGTTGAGGAAATTAACTGCCGGCGTGCCTTTGGCCGTTCTTGTAGCCTCTGGAATTTCGTAGGCTTTCATCTTGTGTGCTTTGCCCAGGTTGGTAAAGAACATCAAGTGGTAATGGGTAGATGTCATGACCAGATCTTTGACAAAGTCGTTTTCACGGGTGGTCACGCCTGTAATACCTCGGCCTCCACGTTTCTGCGCTTTGTATGTGTCACACGGAATTCGTTTCAGGTATCCCAGGTGAGTCAGTGTAATGGCCACCTTTTCTTCTTGAATCAAATCCGCGTCTTCCAGATCTTCCACGTCTCCCACAATTGCGGTTCGCCTTTTATCTGCATAACGTTCCCGAATCGCCATCATCTCTTCTTTGATGACCCCAAGCAACAGTTTTTCATCTGCCAAAAGTTCCTTGTAGTAGGTAATTCTTTTTTGGAGTTCTTCGTATTCGGCTTCGATCTTTGCACGTTCCAGGCCTTGCAATCTGGCTAGTCTCATGTCCAAAATAGCCTGGGCCTGCAGCTCGGAAAGCCCAAAGGCTTCCATCAAGCGGCCTTTGGCATTGTCGTAGCTTTCACGAATCAGTTTAATAATGGCGTCTATGTTGTCTAGTGCAATTCGAAGCCCCTCCAGGATATGGGCCCGGGCTTCCGCCTTGGCCAAATCGAAAATGGTTCTTCTGGTTACTACGTTTTTTTGATGCTTAAGATATTCGTGCAGAATTTCGTATAGTGTCAGCTGTTTAGGTTGACCATCCACCAGGGCAATCATAATCATACTGTAGCTGTCCTGCAATTGAGTATGTTTGTAAAGCCGATTCAGGGTAATCTGTGGATTGGCATCTTTTTTCATTTCGATGACAACGCGCATGCCGTTTCGGTTGGATTCATCTCGGATGTATGAGATTCCTTCAATTCGTTTGTCTTTTACCAACTCTGCTATTTTTTCGATGAGTCGAGACTTGTTGACTTGGAACGGAATCTCGGTAATGATAATTTGTGTGCGGCCTTTGTTGGTTTCTTCAATTTCGACTTTTGCACGAACGACAACCCTTCCCTGGCCGGTACGATAGGCTTCTTTGGCGCCACCTTTGCCCATAATAATACCGCCGGTGGGAAAGTCAGGTGCTTTGACAATCTTAATTAAATCATCAATGGTGCACTCCGGATCGTCGATCATTTTGACGGTGGCATCTATGATTTCTCCCAAGTTATGAGGGGGGATTGAAGTGGCCATACCCACGGCGATACCGTTTGATCCGTTGACCAAAAGGTTAGGATATCTAGCGGGGAGCACCACAGGTTCTCGTTCTTCTTCGTCAAAGTTGGGAACAAAATCTACTGTGTCTTTGTCAATGTCCCGAAGCATTTGCAATGAAAATGGGGACATACGGGCTTCCGTATACCGCATTGCCGCAGCACCGTCTCCATCGACAGAGCCAAAGTTTCCGTGACCATCAACCAACATATAACGGGTGGAAAAATCCTGTGCCATTCGTACCATCGCATCGTAAATAGACGAATCACCATGGGGATGGAATTTACCCATGACTTCACCGACGATACGTGCTGATTTTTTGTGGGGTTTGTCCGGAGTGACGCCTAATTCGCTCATTCCATAAAGGATTCTCCGATGAACCGGCTTCAAGCCGTCTCGAACATCTGGGAGTGCCCGGCCTACAATAACGCTCATGGCATAGTCGATGTAGGATTTCTTCATTTCGGTATGAATTTCATGCTGAATTAGTTTGTGGTCTTCTAATAATGTAATCTCTGCCAACTGAAATCCCTCCTTTCTACACGTCTAAGTTCTGAACGTATTTTGCGTTATCTTCAATAAATTTCTTGCGGGGTGGCACTTTGTCGCCCATGAGTGTGGTGAAAATGTCATCCGCCGCTGCCACATCCTCCAGTGTAATCTGAATCAGTGTCCGGTGTTTATAGTCCATGGTAGTTTCCCAGAGTTGTTGGAAATCCATTTCTCCAAGACCTTTGTAGCGCTGAATGTCGACTTTGCTGTTGCTACCATCAGCACCAAGCTCTGCCATGAGCTTTTCCTGCTCTCTCTCGGAGTAAGTGTAATACACTTCTTTACCTTTTTTGACCTGGAAAAGCGGCGGTTGGGCCGCGTACACAAAACCGCCTTCAATCAAAGGAGCCATGTAGCGATAGAAGAACGTCAGCAATAGGGTTCTGATATGGGCTCCGTCCACATCGGCATCGGTCATGATGATAATTTTGTGGTATCGAAGTTTGCTGATATCAAAATCCTGTGCAATATTACAGCCAAAAGCGGTAATCATATTTTTTATTTCTTCGGAATTAAGGATTCTGTCCAGTCTAGCTTTTTCAACATTAAGAATCTTGCCTCGAAGCGGTAACACAGCCTGTCTTGCCCGATCTCTTCCTTGCTTTGCGCTACCCCCAGCAGACTCTCCTTCCACCAGAAAGATTTCTGAAAGTGCCGGATCTTTTTCGGAACAATCCGCCAGTTTGCCCGGTAAGGAAAGTCCGTCCAACAAACTGTTCTTTCGGGTGATTTCTCTGGCCTTTCGTGCTGCTTCCCTGGCTCTTGCGGCTTGGAGGCATTTGGCAATCATGCTCTTGGCTTGGTTGGGGTTCTCTTGCAGGAAGGCGGTCAGGTTGTCATTGGTTGCGGTTTCGACAAACCCTCTCATTTCGCTGTTGCCCAATTTGGCTTTTGTCTGGCCTTCGAACTGTGGATTGCTCAGCTTCACGGAAATAACGGCAGTCAGGCCTTCCCGGACATCTTCGCCGGTCAACGCCTCGTCGTTATCTTTGAGGAATTTATTCTTTCGGGCATAATCGTTGAATGCCCGGGTCAGTGCGGTTTTAAATCCGACCATATGGAAACCACCATCGGTGGTGTTGATATTGTTGGCATAAGAAAGGATGACTTCCGTGTACCGGTCTGTATACTGCAAAGCCACTTCCACTTCCATATCGCCCACCCCGGTTCGATCTTTTCCTTTGGCTTCAAAGTAAACGATGTCCGGATGGATGGGTTCTTTGCTTTGGTTTTGGTATTTTACGTATTCTTTGATTCCGCCTTCATAGTGGAATTCTTCTTTCCGTTCCAGATTTTTGCGCTGATCGGTCAGGACAATGCGGATTCCTTTGTTTAAAAATGCCATTTCTCGAAGCCTATATTCCAGTGTCAAGAAATCGAATTCCATTTCTTCAAAAATGTCGGGATCCGGCCAGAAAGTGGTTTTGGAACCAGTGTGTTTTGATGTGCCGATTTCTTCCAACTTAGTGATAGTTTTTCCCTTGGAATATTTCTGCACATAGATTTTTCCGTTACGTTTGATCTCTACAATCATCATTGTGGAAAGCGCATTAACTACCGACGCGCCGACGCCATGAAGACCGCCGGATACTTTGTATCCGCCACCGCCGAATTTTCCACCTGCATGTAATACTGTATGAATGACTTCCACTGCTGGAAGTTTGAGTTTGGGGTGAAGGTCTACGGGCATACCACGACCATCGTCTTCGACCATAATGGAATTGTCTTCCTGAATGGTAACCAAGACATTTTTGCAGAAGCCTGCAAGGGCTTCATCGATGCTGTTGTCTACGATTTCGTATACCAAATGATGAAGACCTTTTTCGCCCGTGCTACCGATATACATACCCGGTCTTTTTCGCACAGGTTCAAGGCCTTCTAATACTTGAATTTGCTCCGCATCGTACTTCTGTTGCTTTGTATCTGCTGCCATTAAATCACTCACCTCTTCATTATAAAATACTAATACATTATACTACAAAAAAACCAGTTATACAATGTGATACTGGCCGTTTTGGTCTGATTTTAATTTTTTTATTTTTACTGTGCTCGTTGGGGCAATTTGCCACTTCTAAGGTGTTGGTTTTTTTTGAATACCTACCACTGTTTTTTCCATTTATTTCCTGCTCGCGATACTTTCATTCCCTCCTCTACCATTTAACTTTTTCATTTGGGCTAAATTGACTCCAATCTGGCTTATTCGACGAGCTGGACAACACTGTCGCAGAACTATCCAATGCGTTTTTGCCACAGAATTTATCCGAGGAAAAGGAGTCAAGGATTTTGCAATAGTCTTACCAAAGTAAACGCACCCCTTGGGATTGAATTAACAACTTTCGGGGTGCTGGGTTCTTGTGGTTATGGGGTAGGTAGTAATTCATCGATTATTTGCAACACTACCCATTTTAGATTAATTATTAACTGGTACTAAAGATATTTTCTTATTTTGAAAGATTACTCTGTACAAAATATCTTTTTTGGTAAGCTTGAATTCAATAAAGCTAGTGATTTTAATGTCCGCAGAGAAGACGCACAAATTGTTATCTCTATCAGTTGACAATTCAATATCCTTATCCATGATGCTATCTTCAAAGACAATCACTTCAGATCTTGCCGGATCAAAATATCCGACTTGAGAACGATGAATACCTGAACCATAAGAAAAAGTGAAATACAATTCTTGTTTGCCATCGTCATTGCTATCGGCAAGCGCCAGGCTTGTTAGGCCATATCCGCCAAAGCCAGTCCCTAACGTATAAATGTGATTTTCAAACATCAAAAATGACTCGCACGATTGGTTGTATTTATAAATCATATAATCAGAATTATCGGCAATATACGTAGGTGTGATATTATAACATTTATCGTCTTTATAGCTTGATTTAAATATATTTTGTAATTTAATGAAAGCTGCAACTCCGTCTTCGTGCGGAGTAATTACAAAAGTGGAATCTTGAACTCTTGTTCCTTCTGTGTACGGTTCCGGCAATTTGCCTTGTGCCATTGCTTCAAGGGCTGCCTGATATTGAGCAGCATCTTGCTCGTTCAGAATTTTTGGTACCTGCAGGAACACCTTGTCGACTTGAACATAGTAAGGTTCAGCAGGATAGTAACTAGAAGTTATTGCAGCACGATCTCTTTGTTCCTTACAGGCTTCAACGAAGCTGTACACTTCCACAACCCCAACGCTTTCCCCTTCTTCCGTTCCGTCCAGTATCCAAAACTCTGCAGCACTAGTGCATCCAGGAATGTTCCAAGGATACTGGCTCGTGTCACCTGGATCATCATAATTTTTTCCACCACCAACGGGGTAACCTAGATTAGAAAGAACACTTACTATTTCGCTGGCTTTCATTTCATCAAGTTGAATCTCATCCTCTTTTTGCTGTGCGCATCCAAACAGAAGGATGCCCAGTGTACACCAACAGCAAAGAATGAATAGTTTTTTCATGGAATCAACTCCTTTGTGATATTATTTTGCGAAGCTGTAATGAAATAATAACCAATACAATTGTTGGGCCAAGTTTACCCACTAGTTCTAAAAAGGTTACGTAAAATATATGAAATGTCATTTTGCACCCCTTATAAATTATTGCTTATTCTAATCTAGTTTCTCCATGTTGCTTTTTTCAAGTAGCTGGTTAACCTTTGCTTCTAATTCCTTATTTTTCGCCATCAACTGTTGAATCATTTGATCTTTGTTGCTGGAGTTATGTTTGAAAATAAGAAAAACCAAAATGAGTGCCCCTACCGGAACTAATAACCCAAACAATAATGGTAACCACGCAACTAACTGACCCATAAAAATCTCCTTCTTTATCAAATATTCTTCTAACTATTTATATCACATATTCCCCTACAATTTTGCCGCATGGTGAAACTCATAGGTCTACATGGCGAAACTCGTAGGTTTTAATTTCTTTGAGGTTTGAATTAACAACTTCTGGGGTGCTGATTTTTTGGGTTTCTGAGCATTTGTTGATTTAAGAATTTATTTGCAACACTACTGGAATTTTATGTCTAGGGCAGATACTGTTGTGCGATGACCTTCACATATCCATCTTCTATCTCAACCCAGTATGGTGTCACCGATGCAAACGACGGTGTCCGGCCCTGGTAGATTAGGAACTCCTGCTTGCCGACCTCTTTGTAGCCAAGCTCCGATGCAGGCTTCTTACCCGAATCAATAATGAAATATCGGGTATTATCCCTAACCTGCAATTCGGACCGCTCCACAGGCGGAACATAGATATAAAACCCGCCAGGCAGATCGTCATCGGGGTCCAGTCCAAGTTCTGCTATACGTTCCGTTTGGTTTGATCCGACCCACTCGACGGGTTCAAAGCGTAAAACAGAAGCGTTGGCACCACCGTAGAAATAAAGATGCCCGAGTTCCACCGTTGTATCCGGTTCCGCTTCCGGCGGCACATAGAACACGTACATCACCCAACTCTCCCCATACATCACGCCAATCGTATACCGGTAACCTGGAGTCGCTTCAAATGTGGTGGTCTTGTTCCCACCCTTTGTTTCTGTTTTATAGACGACGTCTTCCGCTTTTGGATTGCTGTTGTTTAAAATGCCTTGGATGAATTCTTGGTTGTTGAATTTATAAACATAAATCCCGTCCGGTTCCACCTTTCCCTCGAGTGTGAATGTAATCTGTGCAGCACCTCCCGGTGTGACTGTATCAAGGTCTCCGGCTGGGTAAAGGGCTTCTGTGCCCATTTTCTTGAAGGATAATTCGCCAGTATCTTCATCCCGCACTTGCCAATAATAGGAATTCCACTGTATGTCCTCTGTCACCTTCTGATTGTCTGCGTTGATATAGGTAATTGAGCCGATAGGCTTCTCCGTGGGGCTGTTGCTGGCGGCGTTCATTAATAAGCCTGCGGAAACGCCGATAACGATAATCAAAGCTGCTGCCACAATCAACAATCTCCAATATTTTTTCATGGCTACCTCCCTAGAATTTGTCAATTAGAAAGATTTTAAGAGATTCTAGCTCCTTTGCAATATGATCCCGTACATATGCTATCACATAAAATGGCCTTCCATCGCTCCTTGGTGAAACTCATATGTCTACATGGTGAAAGTCGTAGGTTTTTGGAGTTTTGTCCTCAATTGTAGTGTTGGATTTTTACTTATTCAGTCAAGAAATATCTGGTTAGTACAACTCCAAATGCCATGATAATGGCAATATATACATAAAGCAGGAATAATTCCGCCTTTCCGGCACCACTATCCACCGGAGTGCTCACACTTTCGTTTTTATATTTTTCCGTAATTTCAATCCCACTTGTATCATACAAGGACGTTGAGCGTATAAGGTATCTATATGATTCATCAGTGCGTTCGCCAACTGCTTGTTCATCAATATCCTCAGCCAAATAGATGTCCAAAAACTGCGGGTTCTTTACAGCAAATCGTAACGTCTTTATTGCCTGGTTGTCCGTATTAATGTAATCAGCATAATCCAACCCATAAAACCCGACTTCACTTGCAAGGTTATAGCCGTTAACAGCATAGTAGCGCTTATTGCTGATTTCTATTCGGTAAAACTGCACAACGCTGGAATATTCAGAAGTATCAGATTGGCTCGCTATTATCCTGTACTGATTGTTCAGTCCCTTTTTAAACAAAGCAACGCCATAATTGTCTTTGTTAGTCAGATCCTTGTAGGAAGCAACCAATGTGCCCTCCACAGATTCCGTCTCCAGAACATAGGCTTCAAACGAAGGGTGGGAGAAATGTATGAATTCAGTAATGGCAGTTGAGAGATCGCCCTTGTCCAGGGTGTAATGGTACTCCGAAGCATAAAGAAGATAAGATAAAACCAGGGTTAGAACAACGCATATAGCAGCAGCTATTTTTTTTGTTCTTCTGACTTTTTTTAGGAATCTCAACTCAATCATCGGCACTTTTGCCGGACTGACAATGTCTTTTGTCATTTGCTCATATTCATTTGAGCAGGCTTCACATGTTGCTAAATGCTCTTCAATCGCGAAATTTGTGTCTTCGCTGGTCAATTTTTCAATATAGTTTGGTAACAAATCCTGCACTACATTGCATGCCATATCAGATTTCATTCCATTTCCTCCTTTGTTATTTTTTGTTTGCCCCTATAAAAGGTGACGCGTGCCCAAGTTTCGTTTTTCCCCAATATCTCACCTATTTCACGAAAGCTAAGTTCTCCTGTGAGCCTTAAATACATTACTTCTCGCGTCTTTCCATCCAAACCCTGAAGCTTCTTATACCTATCCAGCCTTGCCTCATCTGCGCATACCAGCTGTTCAACGTTCTCCCGATCCACAAGGTCTGTAAGTTCATCGATTGGGCACGAAGTATACTTAGTCCTGTTTTCATATTCCCTTCGCCATAGGTTCTTTGCAATTTGACAAAGCCAAGTAGACACTTTTGAATCTCCTCGGAACTTGTCATAAGTTTTCATGGCCTGAAAGAAGGTTTCTTGAGTTAGTTCTTCAGATAGTTCAGAGTCGCTTGTCATGCAGAACAAGTACTTGAAAACCATTTGGAATTGTTCATTGTAGAGTTTTTCAATATCCCGCACTCAATCACCTCCTACTAATTAGTGTCAAAAAAGAACGATTCGTTACAGGAAATTTCGTTTTTTCATTTACTTGTTTAAAAAGTTGCTAGCACATTATGCTACATAAAAAAAGCACACGAAAAATGTGCTCTTAATCAACTAGTATTCTTCTAGATCCTCTAGTCCCTAACTCCATAAATCCCCCAATATCAGTATACTTGATATCATTCTAATTGCTTTTCTTCCCCAACGCAACCACTAAAACCACCCTTCACGACATTGTTAAAAAATTAATTGCGTCATTTTGTCGTCAAAAAAGAAAATACCCCAAAAATCGTTGAAATTCAGGGGTTTCTTTGGCTAATGACCCAACTTTTGATACAATCAGGCGTTAATTTGAATTACGCCTACTAGTATGGAATTACGCCTGCGGGTGCAACCAGGCTTAAAATATACCCCATAAAATGGACACCAGCAAAGGTAGAAACCCCAACTGTGGACACTCTTCATTAGGAACCCTTGAAAGTGGACAATTTGGTATCAGGTCGATACAAACTGACAATAATATTGGCCGCTAAATGGGGACAAATAAAAACCGGCTAACTTATTAAATTAGCCGGCTTAGTACTATGCATATGATGCATCATTTTCTACTTCTGTTTTTTCGACGCATACCATTTTCAAACGGGCAATGTTTCACTCACAAAAAGATTAATTTGTATCCTTTGTCAAGGACGGCACGGGTTCTTTCTGATCCAGACAAAGGGTTTCAAAAATTCACGTGTCCAAAATGAAGGGTATTTCAAAGCCTCTTGTGTCCGAAATGAAGGATTCTAAAAACTCAAACTGTCCGATGTATAGGGAACATTTTAATTATTCTGCCCATATATAGTATCCAAAAAATAAGTGAAATAACTAGCATCTTGAGATTGGCCATCAACAGACAAATACGACATACTAAACGAGCCATCATTAGCAACAATGAACTGAATCAACAATAAAGATGATTTGTCATCTTTATAAGGGGTTTCACCTTCAACTTGAACAACTTGCTGTCCACTATCCGTGTTAAAAGAAGTCCACTTTTCTTCAATTAAATAATCATCAATTGCTTGACCTACAGACATACCTGAATAATCGAAGAACTCACCACTTTTTACGGTGCTAATTGTTTGAGATGATCCAAGTCCAAAATTCAATGTTGAGTTATTCAAAATTAGATTTTGTGGAACAAAACATATTATTGCAAACATAACAATCCAAACAATAAAATAAGCCATTGTTTGTTTCAGTGCTTTAGCTCTTTTAAATAAATACACTGGGATTAATAACACCCATTCGCGCATAAGAGGTATTTCAGGGTATATTTTTTTGATTTTCCTTTCATCAATATAACATAACACAATATTTAGTATTAGCGTTATCCACCACAAATTTGATATTGGAGTATTAAAGAGTATTGAACCAGCATTTTCAATACTTAATCCTATTAGCGGCATAAAAGCAACCCACCAAATTATGGTGTTGCTGATTTTTTTGTCATTCAAAAAATCAGATTTAACATTTTCTTCGTTTTTCAACTGATACCCACATTTCTTACAGAACTGGTCTGTCTCAATGTATTCATTCCCGCATTCTCTGCAAAATGGCATAGCAAACCTCCTGGAAATATGGATCTGTTGCAAAAAATCATTACTCTTTCTCGCAACCGCCTCGACTGTTATAATTATACCATTATTGCTCCACTTAGGAAACAAAAATGGCTGAAAGCTTTTTCAAATGGAAACACTATCTCCAGTTTATAAAAACCGGGCGCGCTTGCCTACCTATTTTTTTCCCCTTTTTGCTTTCTCTTGCTGCACCCAAGCAAATATCTCCTGAGAAATAATCGGCTGATGGCAATTCGAAACCAGATACATCTGCTCATGCCCCTGGTTTTTTATCTGCTTGCCTATGAGATAGTCTTTAACAACCGTCTTTTGAAGAAGTACACTGCCTGTGTACTTTTCGTTGGATAATAATTTGCTTATAGTCTCGATGCCCCACTTCCTATGTCCCCTTGGGGAATGAATCTCTCTCAGCCATAGTTCACCTGAGATTGCACGAAGGCTCTTTCCGGAAAGATACAAGTCAAAAATCATCTCAACCATACGAGCCTCGTCTTCCTTTATAACAAGTACGCCATCAATTCCTGGGCTATATCCAAAGCAACGTCTGCCTGTGAAGCTGCTGCTTCCTGTTTCAAAGCATCTATGAATCCCCCATTTGATGTTTTCGCTATGATTCTGACTTTCGTTTTGATAAAAAGCGGCAACCACCGATAGAATCATCTCAGACTTTGTGTCCTTAAGTCTTATCTGATTGCTTTCAAACCATACATCCACACCAAGGCCCGACAGCTCTCTTGTTGCCTCAAGTAAATCCACCGTGTTTCTTGCAAACCGACTAATTGATTTTACAAGAATCAAATCCACCTTCCCCAACCGGCAAGAGGTCATCATATTCTGAAAGCCTTTTCTTCTGGAGCTTATCAGTCCGGATCCGATATCGTAAAAGATGCCGGCGTTTGTCCATTTGGGATGTTCTGAAATATAGGCATCATAATATTCCTGCTGTGCCACCAAGCTGGATAACTGTTCTTCATGGTGGCTACTTACTCTACAATAAGCCGCCACTCTGAGATTTTCCTTCTCCGGCATAGCCTGAAATATCACTTCCATAATTATTTAGCCTTGGATTGCATGACCTTCCGAACCTTCTCGTATAGTTCTGCGTCAAGTATCTTTGGATAAATTTCATCTCCAACATATCTATCATAAGTTAAGATGTTGTGCAGCGATTGCTTCCCCCATTTCGGCTTGTTTTGTGGAGATGGCACCATAGCACTTTCCAATCTCTCTTTAATAGTTCCTATGCTATCCCCTTCAGCATACCAACTGTAAATGAGGTTGATCGCAGCAGCCTGACCTTCGTTGATTTCAATCTTATTGGAGGGGCTGCGGTTATATCCAAATGCAATTCTGATTTGTTCTTTCATTATATATTCTCCTTTTTTGATATGAAAAAAGCAGGTTCCAGTATTATTATATACCAGGAATCTGCTCTGTCCACTTATCTTGGCGGAGGACATGGGACTCGAACCCATGGGTTTCCACTCAAGTGCTTTTACCTTCTGTTGATTTTTCCGTCGGTCACAAGATAAGAATTTCCTGCCGGCAAGGATTCTTCCAGTTGGGGATTCAGCTCCGCAGCAGTGATAAAAATCTGCGATTCCGACAAGGCTTGAATTAGGTATTTCTGACGATCGCCATCCAGTTCGCTTAAGACATCATCTAGAAGTAAAATCGGTTTTTCCCCCTTCTCTTTTTCAATCAAATGAATTTCCGCAAGTTTCATAGAAAGGGCTGCTGTCCTCTGTTGTCCTTGGGATCCATATTGTCTGGCTGCGATACCATTAATAAGAATTAAAATGTCGTCTTTGTGGGGACCCACTCCGGTATTTCCTGCGTACAGATCGCTTTTATACGTATCTGCCAATTTCTTTTGCATTTTAGCCACGAGCTCTTCTCTGTCGCCTTCCGGTTTGATGCTGGGTTGATATTTGATTTCTAACTGTTCTTTCCCTTGGGTGATTTTTTTGTGGATTTCCCGACTGATCAGATTAATTTCTTCCACAAAGGTTTGGCGCTGCAAAATAACCAGGGCGCCATATTGGGAAAGTGCATCGTCCCATACCTGCATCGCCTGTCTGTCTTTTTTATCGCTCTTTAGGTAGGCATTTCGTTGCATGAGTATTTTTTTATATTGAACCAAGTTGTTTAAGTAAGAAATTCTCATTTTGCAAAGTTCTCTATCAATGAAATTTCTTCTTTTTTCGGGTTCTTCTTTGACTATTTTTAAGTCCTCCGGAGAAAAAACAACAACGTAAAAGTGGTTCAGCATTTCCGTCATCTTTTCCACCTTTATGTTGTTGACTTTTATTTCCTTTTTTCCTTCTTTACTGAAGCCAATGTCTACTTTTTTTTCTTGATCCTCCGTTATGTAGGTTGCCCTAATTCGCGCATAAGGTTCTTCAAAAAGTATCATTTCTTTATCTTTTGTGGTTCTAAAAGAACGTCCCAAGGAGGAAACGTAAATACTTTCTAGTAAATTTGTTTTTCCTTGAGCATTATCTCCTACAATCACGTTTACTTTTTTATGAAAATTCACTTCTTCTTCGTGATAGTTTCTAAAGTTTTCTATTTTTATTTTTTTTATCTGCATATTTTAATTTGTTGAAATACGAACCGGCAAAATTAAATACTCATATTGTTGTCCTGAAACAGGTTTTAGAAGACATGGTGTGGTTCCTGTTTTAAATTCTAATATTACCTTTTCATCATCAATGGCACGAAGCGCTTCAATTAAGTATTTGGAATTAAATCCGATTTCAATATTATCCCCTTCTTTTTCTACGATGATTTCTTCTTTTACGGTTCCTTCATCGGATCTGGAAGTAATGGTAAATAAGTTTTCTTCCACCTTGCATTTAATAAGATTGTTTTTTCCTTCTTTCGCTAGCAACGATGCTCTTTCTATCGCTTCAACCATATCACTTCTTGTTACAATTATTTTAATTGGATTTTCTTTTGGAATAATATCTTTGTATTTTATAAATTCTCCTTCAAGAAGACGAATGACAATTTTTGTTCTCTCCAACAATATAACTGCTTTTTTGTTGCTGATGACGATGTTAACTTCTTCTTCTTTTTCATTTTCTGATAGGATTTTGTATATTTCATTAAGTATTTTTGCAGGAATAATGACTTTTCCTTCTTCTTTATTAATCATATCCTCTCTTGTGACAGCCATTCTAAAACCGTCCAGGGCAACCATATTTACTTTTCTTTCTTCTAATTCCATTAAAACACCAACAATAACACCTTTTGATTCGTCGATGCTAGCACAAAAAGCAGTTTTTCGAATCATCTCTTTGAATATGTCTTTGTTGAAGGCAAGTTGATTGGTAACATCTTCAACTTCACCTATATTTGGAAATTCTTCGGCCGGCAATCCAATGATTTTGAATTCAGACTGGCTTGTTTTAATCATCACGTTTCCATTTTCCTGAAGCTCAAAATAAATCTCTTCGTTTGGTAGTTTACGGATGATATCTCCAAAAAGTTTTGCAAGGACCACGACCGATCCTTCTTTTTCAACAGTAACATCAATGTTTTTTTCGATGCTTAAGTCTAAATCGGAAGCTGCAAGAATTAATTTTCCATCTGTTGTGGCTTTCAGAAGAATTCCTTTTAGGATAGGAATTGTGGTTCTTATTGTTACAGCTTTGGATACTGTGTTTAATGCCTTCGTTAGGATTTGTTGATTACAGGAAAATTTCATTTTCTGCACCTCCGTCTTTTTTCTTATTATATTATATTTAGTAGTAGTAGTAATAGGTCTTGTGGATTTGTGGATAAGAGCATTTTTAGTTGGAATTTCATAAGTTTCTGTACAAGTTGTCTTGTGGATAAAATTTGGTTTGTATATGTATAAAATGTTGATAGATTTATCGTGTCAATTATCTTTTATAATTGCGGAGTAACAAGTGGTTATTTTTCGTTCAAAATAGAAATTAAATCATCTACATCTTTACGGACGTTTTCGCTGGAAATAATGTCCTTTCCAATTTTGTCATGGGCATGCAAAACCGTCGTATGATCCCGCCCGCCAAAAGATTCCCCAATTTTAGGAAGAGAATGATTCGTCATTTCTCTACATAAAAACATGGCGACTTGTCGCGGGAAAGCCAACGCCCGGGTTTTTTTGGCGGATTCCATTTCTTTAATTGAAATGTTGTAGAATTTGCAAACAGAACGCTTGATGGTTTCAACGGTGATTTTCAAATCACTGGAAGAAAATATTTCAGTCAGCTTTTCTTTGGCAAAAGAGACGGTGATAGGTTTATTCAAGACAATGGAAAAACTGATGATTCGAGAGAAAGCACCCTCCAGTTCCCGTACATTGTACCTTATTTTTTCGGCGATTAAATTAATAACCTGTAGCACAGAATCAGTAATTTCAACGTTTTCAAGCTCTGCCTTCTTCATAAGGATAGCAACCCGAGTTTCATAATCCGGAGGTTGAATGTCGGCAACAATGTTCCATGCGAAACGGGAACGAAGTCGTTCGTCAAGGTTTGTCAATTTGTTGGGATGGCGATCGCTTGAAATAATAATTTGCTTATTTAAATCGTAAAGACTGTTGAACGTATGGAAAAACTCTTCCTGAGTGGCTTCTTTGTTTTCAATAAATTGAATATCATCAATTAAAAGAACATCAACATTACGGTACTTCTTTTTGAATGTATTGACATTCCTTTTTTCTTTTAGGGCAGTAATTAGTTCATTCGTAAACATCTCAGAAGAAACATACAATATTTTTAGTTTTTTGTGATGTTCTAGGACATAATGTCCGATGGCATGCATTAAATGGGTTTTGCCTAGCCCGGATCCGCCGTAAATAAAAAGGGGATTGTATAATTTTGAAGGGGTTTCAGCAACAGCAAGGGCTACCGCATGGGCGTATTGGTTATTACTTCCAACCACAAAGTTTTCAAAGTTGTAACGGGGGTTGAAGTAGAACTCGTTGACAAAAATACCTTTGTCCATGTTTTTTGTATTTTCTGCAGCATCCACAGAATCGGGATCCTTGACGATAAATTCAACCCGATATGGATTCTTAAAGATGGTCTTGACGGCGGTTTCCAGTAAAGGAACATACCGGTCATGTAGAACTTGTGCAATGAAGCCTTCATTGCACTCTATATATAGAACATTTTGTGTTTCATCCAGTCTTTTTGGTTGAAGAGGGGAAAACCAAGTATCAAAACTGATTTGTGTCAGCTCTGGCTTGAGCAATTCCAGCGTATCTTTCCAATTTTCGTTCAAAGTCTTCATATCGTCTCCCCTATTTCGTTATGTGGTAGAACCATCATACATAAAAAGTTATCCACAGACAAGGGGTAATTTTTTTTATTTTTCCGGCAACGAAAAACGTACTTATCCACAAGCGGTGGATAAAATTGTGCACAGAATTCACAGACCCACAACATATAGAATTTTAGAAAAAACATCGGGCTACAAAGTACAAAATCGTTGACATCATAAGCCCTCGGCTATATAATAACTAAGCATATGTGCAAGGAGGTGAAACAATGAAACAGACCTATCAGCCAAAAAAACGACAAAGAAAAGTCGAACATGGCTTCAGAAAAAGAATGGCGACCAAAAACGGTAGAAACGTTTTGAAAAGAAGAAGACTGAGAGGGAGAAAATCCCTGACAGCCTAGTAAGGAAGCAGCAATGCTGAAACAAAATGTGCTGCGGAAACGAACTGATTTTTCCGCAATCTACAACAAAGGAAAATCCATGGGAGAGCGCTACGTTGTGCTTTTCTATCGGAAGAACGACTTGCCTTATAGCAGAACTGCATTTTTGGCAAGTAAAAAAGTCGGCAACAGTGTTGAACGAAACCGGGCGCGGAGGTTGATGAAAGAAAGTATTCGAACCAGTCAGGTAAAGCTACCTGAGGGATACGACTTTATTTTTATCGCCAGGAATACCATACTAAATAGGAAATGTGCGGATGTGAAAAAATCTATTGAAGCCGCCATCAAAAAGGTGAAAAGATGAGAACCGTTATGATTTTGATCATCAAGGGTTATCAGAAAGTCATTTCTCCCTTGTTCCCGCCCACATGCAGGTTCTACCCCACCTGCTCATCCTACTTTATCCAAGCTTTGGAGAAGTATGGATTTTTTAAGGGTAGTTACTTAGGAATCAGACGAATTCTCAGATGCCACCCGTGGAACCCCGGCGGGCATGACCCGCTTGAGTAAAACCAATCTGGGAACAGCGAAAATCGGAGGAATTTAATGAACACGATTATTGGTGCGATTGCACAACCAATCGGCTGGGTATTGAGCTTAATCTATGGCTTGGTTGGCAACTACGGCATAGCAATCATTATTTTCACCTTGTTGGTGAAGTTGTTGCTCTTTCCCCTTTATGCCAAGCAAATAAAATCCACCGCAAAAATGAGTCAGCTTTCTCCCAAAATGAAAGCCATTCAGCAAAAATATGCCAATGACAAAAATATGCTGAATCTCAAAATGCAAGAATTCTACAAAGAAGAAAAATTCAATCCGGCGGCAGGTTGCTTGCCGATGCTGATTCAGATGCCGATTATTTTCGGTGTTTTTGCATTATTGCGTCAGCCGCTGCTTTATATGGATTCGGATATGCTATTTGCAGTACACGAAAGTTTTCTGTGGATGATGGACCTGAGCCAACCCGATAAATGGGTTTTACCAATTTTGGCAGGCATCGCTACATACTTCTCATTCCTGACCACCAACAACAAAAATGCCCCAACACAAGCCGGCATGGATGGAATGATGAAGATGATGAAATACATCTTTCCTCTGATGATTGTCCTAATGGGACGATCGTTTGCAGCCGGTCTTTCAATCTACTGGTTCTTTGGGCAGTTCATTCAAATATTTTTCAACCTTTACCTTGGGAAATACAGAGCGAACCTAAAGAAAGAAGGAGGAAAAAAATAATATGGAATTTTCTGAAAAATGGGGCCAGGATGTTGACGAAGCCGTCAAACTGGCACTCAAAGATTTAAACTGCACCGTTGATCAGGTGGAGATACAAGTCCTGGAAGAGCCCTCAAAAGGATTCCTGGGACTGGGTTCCAAATTAGCCAAAGTTCGTGTCACAATGAAGACGGCACTAACCAAGGAAACAAAAGCAGAAGCCCCTGCGATGAAAGCAGAAGCACCCGCAGAAGCCACACCGCAAAGGCAGGAAAGAAAACCAGAAGCCCGCGAGCCCAGAGATAACAGAGGTCCCCGGGAAACCAGAGAGTATCGGGAAACAAGAGAAACCCGTGAGCCCAGAGCGCCCAGACCGAGAACGGAATTCGTGGAAGGTCAAGAGGGTGACGCGCCAATTATTAGAACGAAGCGCGTCAGTTCGGTAACAAGGCCAGACAACTTAGTAACACTTGAGTCTCATCCGGCGCTGGACTTTCTTCGAGAGACCACACAAAAGATGGGCTTGGAACTGACAATCACAGCGGAAGCCAACGATGAAACCCTTTTCCTCAGCATTGAAGGCAGTGATTCCGGCACAATCATCGGTAAGCGTGGGCAAACCCTGGACGCAATCCAGTATTTAACCAGCCTTGTGGTCAATAAAGAAAAAGACAAGTACATCAGAGTGGTGGTGGACGCTGAGAATTACAGAGTGAAAAGAGAAAACACCCTGGAACAATTGGCAGAGCGTCTGGCAGGAAAGGTCATCAAGACCCGAAGAACCGTCAGGCTTGAACCCATGAACCCCTATGAAAGAATGGTCATACACGCTACGCTTCAGGACAATCCGAAGGTGAAAACCAGAAGTGAAGGAGAGGAGCCATACAGAAGGGTCATTATTGAACTGAAATAGACCTGCGATTTTAGCCCGTGTTTGACACGGGCTATTTTTAATCAATCGGAGAAGGATAAACAAACCATATGAACGATACCATCGCAGCAATTTCCACCGCCTATGGCGAAGGGGGAATCGGCATTGTCAGAATTAGCGGAGACTTGGCAGGACAAATTCTAAATCAGATATTTGTCGCTGCTTGTAATGTGTCGGAAGGTGCGCTGAAGGAAGCATCGTTTGATTCGGTGGATAAAAAGCTAACCAACCGCATATTACGGTATGGAAAAATTATCGACCCGAACACCTCAGAAATGGTGGATGAAGTAATGGCGGTGTTTATGAAAGCGCCGGCAACGTATACGCGACAAGACGTAGCCGAAATTCATTGCCATGGAAGCGTCGTCGCTTTACGCAAAACACTAAGTCTTACATTGCATCTTGGTGCACGTTTGGCAGAGCCGGGGGAGTTCACAAAGCGAGCCTTTCTCAACGGAAGGATGGATCTTTCCCAGGCAGAAGCCGTTATCGATATGATTCGCGCAAAGACAACGAAGAGCTTTGAAGTGGCAGTGGGACAGCTGGAAGGAAAACTTTCCATGGAGATTTCCATGCTGCGAAACCAGCTGCTGGACCTGCTTGTCAATATGACCGTCAACATCGATTATCCCGATGAAGACATCGAAGAAATTGTATATGAAAACATGAAGGATAGCTTATCGCAAATAGGCGGTGAGATAGCCAGACTAAGGCTTACAGCTGACACCGGGCGAATTTTGCAAGAGGGTCTCAACGTGGTGATCATTGGAAAACCCAACGTTGGAAAGTCCTCTTTAATGAATGCTTTGATGCGGGAAACCCGGGCGATTGTAACTGAAATTCCCGGCACGACCAGGGATACCATCCAGGAAACAATTAGCCTGAAAGGAATTCCGGTGCGCTTGACGGATACCGCCGGCATCCGTGAAACCGATGACACCATAGAGCAAATCGGTATTGCCAGAAGTAAGGAATCTTTTCGCCAGGCGGATTTGATCCTGATGATGCTGGACGTCAGCGAAGAGCTTTCAGAAGAAGACAAATATATTATTGAACACATTGGTGACAAACGAACGATTTTGTTGGCAAACAAAATTGACTTGGGAGCTAAAGCAACGCTGGATGAAATCCAGCAGTTTCTCCCGGATGCCAAAATGATAGAGACCTCAATGGTATCAGACGTAGGACTCGAAAAAATCGAGGAAGAAATACAGCAAATGGTATATGGTGGAAAAGTAAGTCAAGGTGACAGTTTGATGATTACCAACGCACGCCAGGAGAACCTACTGCGAGAAGCAGGTCAGGCAGTGACAGACGCCATCGCCATGACAAAAGACACCGAACCTCTGGAATTAATTGAAGTGGATGTGCGAAGGGGTTACGATCTGTTGGGCGAAATCATCGGAGAAACCGTTTCCGATGACATTATTAGTGAAGTGTTTGCACGCTTTTGTTTAGGAAAATAGAGAATGAAAAGTAAGACATACCAGATGGGAACCTATGATGTGATTGTTGTGGGAGCCGGCCACGCAGGTTGCGAGGCGGCTCTTGCTTCTGCACGTCTTGGCAAAAAAACTTTAATAATTGCCATGAACTTAGAGTCAGTGGCCATGATGCCATGCAACCCATCTATCGGGGGAACCGGCAAAGGTCAGCTGGTCAGAGAAATAGACGCATTGGGTGGAGAGATGGGTTTGAACATCGACAAATCTTTTCTTCAGAGCAAAATATTAAATACGGCAAAGGGCCCGGCGGTTCATTCACTCAGAGCCCAGGCAGATAAGCACAAATACCATACAGAAATGAAAAAAACGCTGGAATCGACCTCCAATTTGGACCTTAGACAGGGGGAAGTTACGGAATTAATAGTTAAGGATGGTAAGATTTGCGGTATACGGACCCGAACAAATGGTATTTATGATACAACAGTTGTAATTCTTGCAACGGGTACCTACTTAAGTGGGAAAGTCTTTATTGGAAACGTCACTTATGAAGGTGGTCCCAATGGGCTATCCGCTTCTGTTGCATTGGCAGACAATCTCAAAGAACTAGGGCTACCACTTCGCAGGTTCAAAACCGGTACTCCCGCACGTTGCATGGGAAGCTCCTTGGACTATAACAAAATGCAAGAACAAAAGGGAGACGAAAAAATTACACCCTTTTCCTTTATGAATGACCATATTGAAAAGGAGCAGGTTTCGTGTTGGCTGACCTATACCAATGAAACGACTCATCAGATTATCATGTCGAATCTTGAAAAATCGGCGCTTTACGGTGGACTGATCGAAGGGGTTGGACCAAGATATTGTCCATCCATTGAAGACAAAGTTAACCGGTTTTCGGAGAAAAAAAGACACCAACTGTTCATCGAGCCGGAAGGTGGCGACACCGATGAAATGTACATACAAAACATGTCTACCAGTATGCCGGAAGACATTCAACACGATTTATACAGTTCTATCGTTGGACTGGAGAACATCAAGATTGTTAGACCGGCTTATGCCATCGAATATGACTGCATTAATCCGTTGAACCTGAAGTTGAGTCTGGAGAACCGGACCGTCGAGAACTTATTCTGCGCCGGACAGTTCAATGGAAGTTCTGGGTACGAAGAAGCCGCAGCCCAGGGCTTGATGGCTGGAATCAATGCTTCCTTAAAGATTGACGGCAAGGACCCATTCATCCTGGATCGGAGCGAGGCGTACATTGGCGTTCTTCTGGATGACTTAATTACCAAAGGCACCAACGAACCTTACCGGATTATGACTTCCAGAGCAGAATACCGACTGTTATTACGTCAGGACAACGCAGATATTCGGCTTACTGAAAAGGCTTATCGATTGGGACTGGCCTCGGAATCGCGTTACCAAAGGTTGCTGCTTAAACTGAAGCAAGTGGAGGCAGAGCGAGAACGGCTTGCTACCACTTGGATTTTACCTTCCAAGGCAAAGGCACACCTAGAGAAATTGGGCAACTCTCCACTAAACAATAAAGTGACATTAGAAGAACTAATCCGACGACCCCGTCTGACTTATGATAATTTGGCCCCCCTAGATCCGAATCGTCCGGAGCTTCCGGAGCATACTACGGCACAGTTGGAAGTTCAGATTAAATATCAGGGATATATCGACAAACAGCTGATTCAGATTGCGCGGTTCAAAAAACTCGAAACCAAGCGGCTGGATGAGAATCTCGACTATTTTGGGATTGACGGATTGCGCTTGGAATCAAAGCAAAAGCTTACAGAAATCAAACCAATCTCCATGGGTCAAGCCTCAAGGATATCCGGAGTCTCACCGGCAGATATTAACGTGCTGATGATTTTTCTTGAAAAGCAGCGACGGGAGGCCAAGTCATGAAAAAATTTGAATCCTTCCTAACGGCCAAAGGGTTTTCCGAGGAGCAAATGAATGGGGCAATCCCCAAACTGCTAGCATATCGGGACGCCACGCTACAATGGAATAATAAGGTAAACCTGACAGCAATTACCAATCCGGACGACTTTCTGCAAAAGCACTATGTAGATTCCCTGCTTTGTGCCGATGCAAAAGAAGTATTACAAGCCCGAACGGTACTTGATGTGGGAACCGGCGGTGGATTCCCGGGGATACCCATGGCCATTTTTTTTCCTGAGAAGAAATTTGTTTTACTGGATTCTCTTCAGAAGCGATTAAAAATTGTTCGTGAAATGGCAGATGCCATTGGGCTTCGTAACATTGAAGTAGTTCATGGCAGAGCGGAAGACTTGGCTAGAATACCGAAATACAGGGAACAGTTTGATTTATGTGTTTCCAGGGCGGTAGCAAATTTATCCACTTTGTCAGAACTTTGCCTGCCGTTTGTAAAAGTAGGAGGAACCTTCATTTCGTATAAAGGGCCAAATTGCAACGGGGAAGTAAGCGAAGCACTGAACGCTATTCATACCTTGGGGGGGAAGCTAGAGCGAGTTGATCTGCCCAGACCGGAATTCTACACGACAGACCATACCATGATATATATCTACAAAGAAAAAAAGACATCGCCTTTTTATCCGAGAAAAGCGGGAACACCAGCAAGAGAACCAATCAAATAAAAAAGAATGTTTCACGTGAAACATTCTTTTTTATTTAAAACGGGTGGCATATTTTGAGGGAATATTATATAATCAAAAAGCAGAAATCTACCTTATGAAGGAGGCACGAACTTGGGAAAAGCAATAGCGATTTTTAATCAGAAAGGTGGCGTTGGAAAAACGACCACCAATATAAATCTGGCAGCCTGTCTGGCGCAGATGGGGAAGAAAGTCCTGGTAATAGACATCGATCCCCAGGGAAATACAACAAGCGGACTTGGTATTTCTAAGAAAGACCTGAAACATTCCACATATGAGCTTCTGACGGAAGAAAACATTAATACAAGAGACACGATTATGCGAACCGGTGTTGAGAATATGGATATTATCCCAGCCAATGCACAACTTGCTGGTGCAGAAATTGAACTGGTGCAGATCATTGGCAGAGAGAAAATCCTTAAGAAAGCCATTGAAAACATAAGGGATGAATATGATTATATCTTTATTGATTGCCCTCCGTCTCTTGGCCTGTTGACTATCAACTCCCTGACGGCTGTAGATGCGGTATTGGTACCCATACAGTGTGAATTCTACGCACTGGAAGGAGTCAGCCAGCTGATGAGCACCATCGAGATTGTTCAGAAGAACCTAAATCCGGGGATTACAATCCAGGGGGTTATTCTAAGCATGTTTGATGGTAGAACCAATCTTTCCATACAAGTAGTGGAAGAAGTAAAAAAATACTTTAAAGAAAAAGTATACACTACAGTAATTCCAAGGAATGTAAGACTTGCGGAAGCGCCAAGTTATGGAATGACCATCGGAGAATATGATCCGAAATCCACAGGAGCTGAGGCATATCGTGAGTTTGCGCAGGAATTTCTCGAGTTGGAGGAGGGCAAGTAATGGCCAATACAAAAGGCAGAGGCTTAGGCAGAGGCCTAGAAGCTCTGATTATAGATACTGAGATATCCGCCATAGAACCTGAAAGCGGGAATTCCAAGGACGGTATCAATTACATAGATATTAACGAGATTAAGCCAAACAGAAACCAGCCCAGAAAATTGTTCGATGCAGACAGATTACAGGAGTTGGCGGATTCTATTCAGGAGCACGGGGTCATCCAACCACTCATCGTCCGATCCGTGGATAACGGGTTTGAGCTGGTGGCAGGAGAAAGAAGATGGCGTGCAGCCAGATTAGCCGGGCTAAAATCCGTGCCGTGCTTGCTACGCGAACTTTCTGAAGAAGAAAACGCCCTGATTGCAATCATTGAGAACATGCAGCGGGAAGATTTAAACCCCATAGAGGAAGCAGAAGGCCTGAATAGAATGATAGACGCCTTCGGCCTTACGCAGGAGCAAGTCTCCAAAAGCGTAGGGAAAAGCCGTCCGTATATTACAAATTCATTGAGACTGCTGAAATTGCCTATGGAAATCAAAAATATGCTGAGCCAAGGCACATTGACACCGGGACACGGAAGGGCACTTCTAGCCATGACGGACGCTAAGGTTCAATTGGTGGTTGCGCAGAAGATTGTAAGCGAAGGACTTTCGGTCAGAGCCGTTGAGGCAATGGTACAAAAGAAACAAGGGGATAAGGTACCGATTCATAAGCATGCCGAGCGGGATGCCAACATGCTTCAACTGGAACGTGAGTTGAAAGAGATCCTGGGAACAAAGGTCAAAATCAACATGACAGGTAAAAAAGGCCGAATTGAAATCGAATACTATAGCAGGGAAGAACTTGAGAGACTGATTGAACTTCTCAAAACGTTGTAACCCCTCAAAACTAAGACAATGGCAAGGTGTTTCACGTGAAACAATGGACAGAAAATCAACTAAATCAACTCTTGCAGCAGGTGATACAAGAAGCTATGGCTTTAGGCATTCCGGTTTCAAGGCACATTTCCCCTTCTCTTCAAATCAACAAACGGACGAAAGCCCGTTTTGGCGGATGTAAAAAAGTGAAGGGGTTTGTTCATTGCACCTATAGGATTGAAATCAGTAAAGTGCTCCTGGAAGCGGAAGCACCTGTTATCAAAGAGATTATTGCACATGAAATATTACATAGCTGCCCAAGTAGCATGAATCATGGTATTACGTGGAAAAACTATTGCCAAAAGATGGAGAAGGCATACGGTTATCGACTGGAACGAACCAGTTCCTACGAGAAACTAGGAATTGAGGATCCAAGGGGCGACAAAAACTATCGATATATGATTGAATGTAACCGTTGTGGCCAAAGGATCTATAGACAACGAAAGTCTCCTTTATCAGAAGACACCAACAAGTATCGTTGCCGCTGTGGTGGTAAACTGACCTGTGTCTCTTTGGCAGGAGTGGAGTAACAGGGTGAAAGCAATGAAAAAAACACCAGTGTTGATGAATCTGAAACAAAAAGTGATGCTTTTCACTGTCATGATTTCGATTGTGTTGTTTGGTGTGCTCGCAGGAGGGTGTCAACAAACCGAGCAAGTGCAGCCCAAACCAAGTGTTGCGGTGGGGACTTGGATTGATAGTCAGAAGGTTGCAGAGAAGGACAACATGCTGCATCCTATGAAGTATCGGATTGATGCAATCATCCGTGACCAAGAGATGGTAATGGCGGCCATTGCTGATTATAACTTATCGGGAACAGGAAACATCATCGGACAACTCGAAAATGACAAGTTGGAGTATTGTATGGCGGAATACAGTGCATGTTACCCAAAAGAGTTTCCACGAATGACTTATGGAATTACAGATGTGGTGATTCCTTTTGAGATTGTTTCACTAACCGGTGGAACCATACAGGTGGAGGACACAATCTATCAGAATTTAGAAACTACGTGGGAAATCGGTGAGCAACCCGTAGGCTATGACTTTCAAGCCGGGGACACCTATGCTGGTAGAATTATATTTATCATGGTCAAAGGGTACAGTGATTATTTCATTCATGAAATAAAAGTGGACAGCAACGAAGAAGCGCAAGTATACATCAAAGGAGAGTAGAACTAGAATGCTGGGTTTCCCCGGCATTTTTTAATTCCAGAACGCATTAATAAATATACATATTAAAGTGATAGCATGGTAAAGCGAAAAACCGAGAAAGCGACGAATAAAAGCATTGAAAACATTGGCAATAGTCGCTATAATGAAGCTAGAAATCGGTTAACGCAACATTAATATTTATGCATAACAATTGCATGTTTATGCAAATAGGAGTGAACCATGAGCATTATCATTAACGGAAAAAGCCTTACCCCGGCAGAAGTGATTCGGGTTGCACGAAACAACGAACAAGTTATAATTTCCAAAGATGCCATGGCATTGGTGGAAAAAGCAAGAGCTTACGTCGACAGGAAATTGGCCGAGGGGGCAGTCATTTATGGCTTGACCACCGGATTCGGAAAGTTCTCCGATACTGTGATTACAGTTGACGAAACCGCTGCATTGCAACGGAATCTTATACTCAGCCACACCTGCGCCATGGGAAATCCGCTTCCAAGAGAAGTGGTACGCGCGGCTATGCTGCTACGATGTAACGCATTATCCCGTGGAAATTCTGGAATCAAACCGGAAACCCTTGAAACATTGGTGGCCATGATAAACAAAGGCGTCCATCCTGTGATTCCGGAAAAAGGATCTCTGGGCTCCAGTGGAGATTTGGCACCCCTTTCCCATATGGTTCTTCCCATGCTTGGCGAGGGAAATGCTGAATACAACGGAAGTGTTATGACGGGGAAAGAGGCAATGGAGGCAGCAGGTATTCCGACAATTGCGTTGGCTGCCAAAGAGGGGCTGGCACTCATCAATGGCACGCAAATCATGACAGCCATCGGGATTATGGTATTGTGGGATGCGGCAAATCTGGCCAAACTGGCTGACATTGCCGCTGCCATGACAGGGGAAGCCCTCCATGCGGTTAAAAAGGCTTATGATCCGAAGATTCAAGAGCTACGAGGGCAGGTGGGGCAGATAGCCTGTGCTGAAAACCTGCTTAGACTCCTTGCAGAGAGCGAAAATGCAATGGATACGAATCCCAAAAAAGTACAGGATGCATATTCTTTACGGTGCATTCCACAGGTTCATGGAGCCAGCAGAGATGCGATTGCTCATGTGTGGTCCATGGTTTCCCGAGAAATCAACGCGGTCACCGATAACCCCATTATTTTTCCGGACGAAGACGAAGTCATTTCCGGTGGCAATTTCCATGGACAGCCCATGGCACTTGCTTTCGATTATCTAAAGATCGCCGTAGCAGAGCTTGCCGACATTTCAGAGCGGCGTACCGAAAGCTTAATCAACCCCAACCTGAACCAAGGTTTACCACCGTTTCTTACGAAGCATGGCGGGGTTTGCTCCGGATTTATGATTACCCAGTACTCAGCGGCCTCGATGGTATCAGAAAACAAAATCTACGCTCATCCTGCTTCGGTGGATTCCATTCCCTCCTCGGGCAACCAAGAAGACCACGTGAGCATGGGTACGACAGCGGCCAGAACGGCAGCTTTGATTTTGGACAATGTCCAAAAAGTGTTGGGAATTGAGCTATTTGCAGCCTCCCAAGCAATTTGGCTCCGGGGAGAAGGGGGGCTGGCACCTGCAACGCAAGCTGCCTACGACCATATCCGAAAAACGGTGGATCCCATCGATCAGGACGTTTTAATGCATGACGAACTTGTCAAATTTGATGCGATGGTCAAAAGCAATGAGATTGTTGAAATTGTCGAAAAAGTGACAGGAAGGCTGAATTAATGATTACCAACCAAAAGATTGGCGCAGCCATGACCATTAAGTTGGAGAATAACCTACCGGAATATCCAGCGTTTGAACCGGGCCGCAGGAGAGCCCCGGACCGTGGGTTCCGTTTATCTAAGGAGCAGACGAAACTCGCATTGAAAAACGCGTTACGGTATGTGCCGGAAGAGCTGCATGAAACCCTTGCACCGGAATTTATGGAAGAGCTGGTTTCCTATGGCCGAATTTATGCGTATCGATTTCGTCCGGCAGGGCGTATTTTCGGCAAACCGGTGGAAGAATACAAAGGAAAGTGTTTGGAAGGCAAGGCCATGCAGGTGATGCTGGACAACAATTTGGACTTTGAAATCGCTTTATACCCTTATGAATTGGTTACCTATGGTGAAACCGG
>JBHEKY010000020.1:0-20707 GCA_041859095.1 Anaerovoracaceae bacterium | reverse complement strand
ATAGGGAATCATAATCATGGTTTGAACGGTACAAAAGATTAGATATGAGCCCAAAGCACTTAAAACACGAAGCATCGTGCTGTCAAACGCATACGGATAAAACATCAGGATGAAAGAAATAATGACAAGGGGCGATGCGATAATCAGATAGATGCGACGTTTTCCAAAACGGCTGCTGGTCATGTCTGAAATTTTGCCCAGAATTGGATCAGTGATAGCATCCCAGACTCTAGCTACCAGCATAATGACGCTAATCCAGTAGGGGGATAGGCCAACGGCCATGGCAAGAAAGCCAGGATAGAGAAAATTGACGATGTTAAAGGAACCTCCGCCATACACGTCACAAATCCCAAAAGCCCATTTCTTGAGCAACATTTTTCTTTTACTAATGAGAAACACCTCCATTCAAATATATAGCGATATCATATAATAAAATAAGATGTGTTGCAATGAACTTCCGCGAGAGGGCGCAATTTCGTAATTGACAAATATTACCATAAAAGGTATAATATGAAAAACCAAAGGGGGTGTCGATATCACATGCATTCAGAGAGGAGTACCAAATGTCAGCAAGCGAAAGAGAAAAATTGGAAGTAGTCTACGAAATCAAGGAGCATATTGGCGTGATCACAGCATTTCCCACCGGTTGGAACAAAGAACTAAATGTTGTTGCCTGGAACGAAGGGATTCCCAAATACGATATTCGTGATTGGGATCCAGAGCACGAGCATATGTCCAGAGGTGTAACTCTGCACAATGCAGAAATGAAAAGAGTCATAGAGTTGCTTGGTGATAGAGAAATCTAGGTAAGAATTGTAAGGAAAGAGTCGCAAAGGGCGGACAACTTCGGTTGTGCCGCCTTTTTCCCTATGGTATACTTATGTTTATTTGGAGGTGTATTTATGCAGATTCTTCTGAAACTAGGTCCGGACGCCACACCATTTCCCATCGAAATTCAAAATGGCGCAACCTATGAAATGTTGGCACTTCAAGTTGCTGACGAATTGCCGTACCCGGTTTTTGCCGCCAAAAGAGACAATGTAGTTGAACGGTTGACAGAATCGATTCATGAAAATAGTGTAGTTGAACTGTTAGATCTTCGGAACCGGTCGGCGGAGTTGATTTATCAGAACAGCGTTTCATTATTATATATCAAAGCTGTGCAGGACGTGTTGGGCAAAGTGCCGGTTCAGATTGAACACTCTTTAAATAAAGGGGTTTTTACAGAAATTAAAACCAGTTGCCCCATCACCGAAAGGCAGCTTAATGTCATACGTAAACGAATGGATCAACTGGTAAAAATGGATTTACCTCTGGAGAGACACGTTGTCAGCAGAGAACAAGCGAAGTCCCTTTTGATTGAACGGAATATGCAGGAAAAGCTCAGGATTCTGGAAGCATCTCCCCAGTTGGAACAAGTGAAATTTTATTCTTTGGGCGACTTCAAAGATTTTTATTACGGAACCATGGTTCCCTCCACCAGATATATTCCCCTCTATGATATCCGAAAGTATAGAAAGGGTGTTTTGCTGCGTTTCCCACAGGCAGCAGCGCCTGACCGTATGCCCCCTTATGTTGATGACAAAAATATGTCTGAGGCTTTCGCTGAGGCCAGTCGTTGGCAGGATCTCCTAGGGGTATCCTATGTGTGCGACCTCAATGAAAAAATCAATTCTAATGAAATCAAGGAAATGATTCAACTTTCTGAAGCGTTGCATGAAAAGCGGGTGGTGGAGGTGGCGTATCAGGTCGCCAAGGAAGGGAAGCGTATTATTCTTATCTCTGGGCCGTCTTCTTCAGGCAAGACGACGTTTGCCCGAAAACTTCGGATACAACTGCAGGTAAGGGGACTACATCCCTTGTATCTGGGTACAGACGATTATTTTGTTGAGCGGACGCAGACTCCTTTGGATGAGTTCGGACAACCCAATTATGAAGACCTGGATGCGTTGGACGTAAACTTGTTCAACCAGGACATGAATGATCTGTTGGCTGGCAAAGAAGCCGACTTGCCTACCTTTGACTTTCTAGCTGGCCAAAAAAAGTTCGGGCAGCGAAAGACTGTTTTAGCGCCGGGCGATCCCATCATCATTGAGGGGATTCATGCGTTGAATCCTGCGCTGACTCCCTTTGTCCCTGAGGAAGAAAAATTCCGAATCTATATCAGCCCTTTGACACAATTGAATATCGATGACCACAACAGGATTCCCACCACGGACTCTAGAATGCTGCGTCGACTTGTTAGGGACCATCAATACCGTGGAAAATCCGCGAAGGTAACCATTAAGGAGTGGCTTAAAGTACGGACTGGGGAAGATAAAAACATATTTCCATACAATAGCCAGGCAGATGTGTTTTTTAATTCAGTGTATATCTATGAATTAGCAGTCCTCAAAAAATACGCGGAACCATTATTGGCAGCTATCACACAAGAAGAACCGGAATATAGTGAGGCCGCAAGAATGCTACGATTTCTAAAATTTTTTAACATTGTAGAAGATGATTCTGTCATCAGCAACACGTCCATCCTCCGTGAGTTCATCGGTGGTAGCGTTTTTGTAGATTAGCCGATATTAAATAGAAGGAGTACTCCCATTATGATCACCAGTAACAAGAGACCAAATATTGTCCTCATTGGAGGGGCAGAGCTTGCCATCGCAAACCGACCTTTGGGCCAACTTCAATTCGGTCCCGAAAACCCGGGGACTATTTCAATCAAATGCAGTGGTCGCGCTTGGGATTTGGCATTAACGCTTGCAAGCAGAGATTTTGATATTGAATTCATCAGTGTAGCGGGGAATGACTTTGCTGGCCTGGCGATGAAGACACACCTTGAGAAAAACGGTGTGGGTGTGGCGCATTTCCATTTAATTGATGAGGCGGATACAGCGGCAAGGCATGAAATTCTGAATCTGCTGGATCAGCCGGAAATGGAATTCCAGAATGCAGAAGTGTTTGCCCATATGACAAAAGAAATGATGGAGAAAGCGGCAAGTCGCATTTCATCTGCAGACTGCATCCTCCTAGAGACTCGTTTTTCGGTCGAAGTCATAGAATATATAGTTGCTACTTTTTCTTACATTCCCATTCTGGTCTTCTCTGATTCTGAGGAGAACGTGACCAAGGCCACACCAATTCTGGGGCAAATCAAAGGTCTTCTCACGGGCAGAAGGCAAGCCGAGATACTAAGTGGTTTGAGCATCCTTAGCGAAGAAGAGATGCTGACAGCTGGTGAATGGTTTTTTGAGAAAGGAATTGGACAGGTGTTTTTCGATTTGGGCTTTGGCGGTGTTTATTACAAAGACCAGCATGGTGCCGGCATCAAGCGACCGGGACCGGTGAGATTGGCCTCCATCGTGGAGGGTTTTGTCCAAAACAAGTCAGCAGAAGAAACAGCTGCAAAAGCTATTTAACGGGAGGGTTACGATGACATTTAACACAAAAGCTAATCAAATACAAATACAAGAAATCATCAAAAATCTTGGGAAAAGGGGAATGACAGGATATTATTGTGAGAATGCCCGAGAGGCATCAGAAAAACTCTTGTCTTTGATTCCAGACGGTGCGTTGGTTTCATGGGGTGGTTCCCTGACCCTGGAAGAAATTGAAGTCAAAGACAAACTGCCACTGATCAATGCCAGGGTCCTTGATCCAATGTCTTTCAAAAATCCTGCCGAAGCAAATGCAGCACGAATCAATGCGCTTTCTGCCGACGTTTTTCTCACCAGTACCAATGCCATTACTCTGGACGGTGAGTTGGTTAACATTGATGGCACAGGCAACCGAGTTGCCGCACTGTGCTTTGGCCCCGGAAAAGTCATAGTAGTGGCTGGTGCCAACAAAATTGCACAGGATGAAGAAGCAGCCATTGCGCGAATTAAAACCACAGCCTGTGTTGCAAATGCCATCCGATTAGAGAAAAAGACACCTTGCGCCAAAACCGGGAAATGCGCAGACTGCCTGATTCCAGGACAAACCATCTGCTCCATGACAGTCGTAACCCGGTTTTGCAACAAACCGGATCGAATCCATGTGATTTTAGTCAATGAAAGTCTGGGTTTTTAACCCGGACTTTTCTTATATCGAAGGAGGAGCCAATCAATATGCCCAAGATTCTTGTTGTCAATCCAGGTTCGTATTCAACCAAGATATCATTATTCGACAACCACAAGAACATGATGTCGGTGAACCTTATCCACAAAGAATCGGAGGTAGAAACCCTCCACAACTTTGAGGAGCAAATTGAATATCGCAAAAATGCCATTCTCAAAGAATTGGCAAACCAGGGAATCATGTTGGATCATATTTCCGCTGTAGTAGGCAGAGGCGGATTCATGAAACCGGTCTCATCTGGTGCATACCGAGTGAATGATGCGATGAAAAAAGACTTGCAAAACAGCCCCAAATATCACGCATCAAATCTCGGCGCATTTCTAGCAGACTTCCTGGCTAGCAAAGCCGGTGCTGAGGCATTTGTGTTTGACCCGGTGTCTGTTGACGAAATGTGGGCGCTTACTAGACTCACTGGTTTGCCTGGCGTGGAGCGAAGCAGTGTCGGGCATGTGCTTAACATGCGCGCGGTTGCAAGGAAGTGGGCAGAGGAGCATGACAAACCTTATGGCACATCGACCATCATCGTTGCCCATTTGGGAAGCGGGATTACGGTCTCCTTACATCATCACGGATGTATTGTTGATATGATTTCTGACGATGAAGGTTCCTTTGGCCCGGAACGAGCAGGGCTTATTCCTGCCCGAAAACTAATTCAATATATATTTGATCAAGAATTGAACAGGAGCCAGGCTTACGATGCAATGCAAGGGAAAGGTGCCGGGTTATATGGGTTGCTTGGCACATCCAATACCATCGAAGTAGAAGGAAGAATTGCAGCCGGTGACCAGAATGCGTTGCTTTGCTATGAATCCATGGCTTTCAATGTGGCAAAGTCCATCGGCCAGTTAGCCACCCAGGTCTTCGGAGAGGTGGACCAGATTATTCTGACCGGGGGCACCGCCTATTCCTCCATGTTTACGGGATGGGTGAAAGATCGGGTATCTTTCATTGCCAATGTGGAGATTATGCCTGGTGAACAGGAAATGGAAGCGATGGCAGAAGGCGTGCTGCGTGTTCTTCAAGGACAAGAACCTGCCAAGATGTATAAGTGCCATGAAAGACCTCCCCTTCTGTAATTACGAAGAGAATTGTCAAATAAGAAACGCAAGGCACGGTGTGTGGCGATGCGCTAACAAACACGTTGGAAAAGCTAGATTTTTACCCTGAAAAATCATCTAAAATTCCTCATCTTTTTTTAAAAAAATACTTGCATATCAAAATCAACTGGTATATACTACAAAAGCTTGCGAATAGGCGAAGAAGTGGGAAGTTGCTGAGCTATCAGGTAATTTCCACTGAGAATTGTCCCTGCCAGACAGGGGCGAAGGGATTCGTCGACTTTTGCTTTGTGCCTCCAATTAGGAAACGCACGGAGGCGTGTATGTAGCAAGCCGTAGCTGAAATAGAAGCGATACACGTTGAAAAGTAGGCATTTGAACCCCTTGTACGAGAATAGCGAAAAAGTACAAAAAGCAAACAGGAGGAAAAAAATGAGCGAATTACAAAAAATCAGAATCAAGCTAAAGGCATACGATCATGCACTGTTGGACCAGTCCGCAGCAAAAATCGTGGAAACCGCCAAAAAAACCGGCGCTGAAGTTTCCGGCCCCATTCCCCTTCCAACAGAGAAGGAAATCATCACAATCTTGAGAGCCGTCCACAAATACAAGGACAGCAGAGAGCAATTCGAGCAAAGAACTCACAAGAGACTGATTGACATCACTAACGCCACCGCAAAGACCACAGACGCATTAACCAAACTGGAATTGCCTGCAGGTGTGGACATCGAAATCAAATTATAAAGAGGGACTACTCCCTTAGTATGATTGCGAAAGCAATCCGCTGTAAGAACACAGGAGGTTACATATGAAAATTTTACTGGGCAAGAAAATCGGTATGACACAGATTTTCACAGAGGCAGGAGAAGTCATCCCTGTATCAGTAATCGAAGCCGGCCCCCAGACCGTGACTCAAATCAAGACCGTTGACACCGACGGTTATAACGCGGTACAAGTTGGCTTTCAAGATGCAAAACCACAAAGAGTGAACAAACCAATGACCGGCCATTTCAATAAAGCCGGCGTGGGTGTCAAAAAACACTTAATCGAATTCATTCCCGACGACGGCGACTCCTATGAGATTGGCCAGGTAATGACGGCAACTACGTTTGAAGAAGGTAGACTTTTGGACGTAACCGGCATCTCCAAGGGAAAGGGAACACAGGGCAACATCAAAAGACACAATCATCACAGAGGCCCCATGACCCACGGATCTAAGCACAAGAGACTTGCGGGTGCACTGGCGGCAGGTACATATCCTTCCAGAGTATTCAAAGGCAATGACGGCCCGGGCAGAATGGGACGTGACACCGTTACGATTCAGAATGTCGTCCTGGTCAAAGTAATCGAAGACAGGAACTTATTACTGGTTAAAGGCGCAGTACCGGGCGGCAAAGGCAGCCTGCTCCGTGTCCAATACGCAGTAAAAGGCCAAGAGCAATAGAAAGAATACGGAAGGAGGAAATAACAATGGCAAAAGTACAAGTACTTACAATGGCTGGCGCGCAAGCCGGCACCATAGAGCTCAATGATGACATTTTTGGCATCGAGCCTAACCAAAATGCTGTACATGCAGTAGTGAAGAACTACCTTGCAAACCAGAGACAGGGTACTCAGTCCGCAAAGACAAGAGGCGATGTCCGCGGAGGCGGCAGAAAACCGTTCCGACAAAAGGGAACAGGTAGACATAGACAGGGTAGCACCACAGACCCCAGCCAGATTGGCGGCGGCGTCGCATTTGCACCCAAACCCAGAAGCTATCGGTATTCCTTGCCTAAGTCCCTCAGAAGACTTGCAATGAAATCCATACTCTCAGCCAAAGTGCTCGAAAACGAAATGATCGTTTTGGACACACTGACTATGGATGCACCGAAAACCAAAGACATGATCAAAATCCTTGAAAATATCAAAGCAGGGAATAAAGCATTGATTGTCATGTCCACCAAGGACGAAAACGTTATTAAGTCAGCAGCCAATATCCCGGGAATCCGGACGGTGTTGGTCACAACCATGAATGTGTATGAAATTATCAATTACACCAATTTCATCATTACCAAGGATGCTGTAAATAAAATTGAGGAGGTGTATTCATAATGAGAACCGCCTATGACATTATACTGAAACCTGTTATTTCTGAAAAAAGTATGGCAGATGTTCAGGACAGAAAATATACATTTAAGGTTGCAGTAGACGCCAACAAAACCCAGGTTAAGATGGCTGTTGAAGAAATCTTCGGTGTGGACGTTGACAAAGTCAACATCATGAACGTAAACGGCAAAGTGAAAAAAATGGGAAAAAACATCGGTAGAACAGCTGCCTCAAAAAAAGCGATCGTAACGCTAAAAGAGAAAAGCAAGCAAATCGAATTTTTCCAAGGCCTATAGTACTGGAGGTAGGAAGAAATGGGAATTAAAAAATACAAGCCAACTACTCCCGGTTTAAGAGGGATGACGGTTTCGACTTTTGAAGAAATTACCACAAGCACACCAGAAAAGTCTTTGACAGTAACACTGAAGAAGCATTCCGGAAGAAATGCACAAGGCAGAATCACTGTAAGGCATAGAGGTGGCGGGTACAGACCCAAATATCGAATCATCGACTTCAAGCGGGACAAGGATGAGGTGCCCGGCAAAGTGGCAACCATCGAGTATGATCCGAACAGAAGCGCTAACATTGCACTAATCTTCTATGCAGACGGCGAAAAAAGATACATCATCGCGCCGTTGACACTGAAGGTAGGAGATGTCATCGTATCGGGAGCCAAGGCAGACATCAAGGTGGGCAACGCACTGCCGCTGTCCAACATCCCGGTAGGCACAATCATTCACAATATAGAGATGAAGCCTGGCAAAGGCGGTCAAATGGTTCGTGCAGCAGGAAACGCCGCACAACTCATGGCGAAGGAAGAAAAGTACGCGCAAGTGCGTCTGCCTTCCGGTGAAGTCCGCAAGGTTCGTATCGAATGTCGCGCCACCATCGGTGAAGTAGGCAACGACGATCATGGTAACATCCAAATCGGAAAAGCCGGACGAAAACGTCACATGGGAATTCGACCGACCGTCAGAGGTTCCGTCATGAACCCCAACGACCATCCTCATGGTGGTGGTGAAGGTAAGACCGGAATCGGAAGAGTCAGCCCGGTAACCCCGTGGGGAAAACCTGCGCTTGGTTACAAGACCAGAAAGAAAAAGAAGGATTCCGATAAATATATTGTGAAGAGAAGAAACGAAAAATAAGGAAGGAGCATAGATAATGGGTAGATCATTGAAAAAGGGACCTTTCGTCAACGCAAAGCTGCTGAAGCACATTGACCAGATGAACGTTACAAACGAAAAGAAAGTCATCAAGACTTGGTCCAGACCATCGACCATTTTCCCTCAAATGGTTGGACATACCATCGCAGTCCATGACGGAAGAAGACATGTTCCTGTGTATATCACGGAAGACATGGTAGGGCACAGACTTGGAGAATTTGCTCCGACCCGTACTTTCCGAGGCCATGCGGCTGACCGAAAAGTCAAAGCGAAGAAGTAAAGGAGATCGATGAAAATGGAAGCAAGAGCAATTGCAAAATATGTCAAAATGTCTCCTGTAAAATTACAACCTGTTGCAGACTTAGTAAGAGGTAAAAAAGTAAGCGAGGCATTGGTCATATTGAAATTCACACCCGGAAAGGGTGCACAATTGGTAGAAAAAGTTGTTAAGTCAGCAGCTGCCAATGCGGAAAACAATTTTGACATGAATCCGGACGAACTGTATGTGGCTGAAATCATTGCCAACCAGGGACCCACCATGAAAAGATGGCGGGCCGGTGCACAGGGCAGAGCATCAAAGATTCTTAAAAGAAGCAGCCATATCAGCGTGACAGTCAAAGATAACAGATCAGAAACGGAGGTTCAGTAATGGGTCAGAAAGTAAGTCCACATGGTCTCAGAGTTGGTATCATAAAAGACTGGGACTCCAAATGGTTTGCAGAAAAAGCTAATTTTTCAACATTCCTGATTGAAGATCATCAAATCAGAGAATTTGTTAAGAAAAAGCTTTATGCTGCAGGCGTTTCTCGAGTGTTGATCGACAGAGCGGCTGAAAACCAAATGAGAATCACCATCTTGGCTGGCAAGCCGGGCATGGTAATCGGCAGAGCCGGAGACGGAATTGACAAACTAAAGAAAGATATCGAAAAGATGACGAAGAAAACCGTCGCCATTGATATCAGAGAAATCAGAAGAGCCGAATTGGATGCACAGCTATCCGCTGAGAGCATCGCGCAGGCCCTCGAAAAGCGAATCTCATTCAGAAGAGCCATGAAACAGGCAATCGGCAGAACCATGAAAGCCAATGCAAAAGGCATCAAGGTTTTAGTCTCCGGAAGACTGGGCGGCGCTGAAATCGCGAGAAACGAAAAATACAGCGAAGGGAATGTTCCTCTACATACATTGAGAGCAGATATTGATTATGGGTTTGCTGAAGCGGATACCACCTACGGAAAGATCGGCGTCAAAGTTTGGATCAACCATGGTGAAATTCTGGACAAAGGACTGCAAAGCGCAATCAGAGAAGAAAAACCTGAAGCTCGTGGAGACAGAAGACCTCGAAGAGACGATGCTAGAAGAGACGACAGAAGACCACCCCGTAAAGACGGGGATCGTCCCGCAGCCGGCGGACAGCGCGATAATCGCGACTCAAGACGTGGCGGCGGTCGTTATGACAAGCCCGAACTTCCTAAGGCAGTGAATCCAAGAGTTCGAAACACACCTGCGCCACAACCCAAATCAAAGATAGAAGAACCGGCCGTTCAGGCAGCAGAAGTAAGTGCTGCGGTTGAACAGGCTGACGAATAGACAGCTGCGAAAGGAGGAATAAGCCATGTTAATGCCAAAACGCGTAAAGCGACGAAGAGTACATAGAGGCAGAATGTCAGGCAAGGCTACAAGAGGAAACACCATTGCATATGGTAAGTTTGGCCTCGTAGCCATGGAACCGGCCTGGATCACTGCAAACCAAATCGAAGCGGCTAGAATCGCGATGACCCGTTCAATCAAAAGAGGCGGTAAAGTATATATTATGATTTTCCCGCACAAATCCGTAACCAAAAAACCTGCGGAAGTCCGAATGGGTTCCGGTAAAGGTGCGCCTGATTACTGGGTAGCAGTCGTAAAGCCGGGTAGAGTAATGTTCGAAATAGAGGGCGTTACAGAAGCTCAGGCCAGAGAAGCCATAAGACTGGCCATGCACAAACTTCCTATCAAATGTAAATTCATTATGAAGGAAGATGAACAAGCAGAGGGTGGTGAAGCATAATGGAACTGAAGAAAATGAGAGAAATGACAGATCTGGAACTGAATGCTGAACTGGCTAAAATGAAAAAAGACTTGTTCAATATGAGATTCCAGCACGTGACCGGGCAACTTGAAAACCCGATCAAAATGAGAGAAATCAAGAGAAACATCGCACGAGTTAAAACTATCATCAGAGAAAATGAGCTTGGACAAACCAAGTAAGAAAGGAGGATGAATTATGACAGTTGAATTACAAGACCGTAACAGAAGAAAAACCAGAGTTGGCATCGTCGTAAGCGACAAGATGGACAAAACTGTGGTTGTAGCATTAGAAGACTTCGTAAGACATTCCCTTTATGGTAAGTCTGTAAAGACCACCAAAAAGGTGAAAGCTCACGATGAAAACAACGAGTGCAACATTGGCGATAAAGTCAGAATTATGGAGACAAGACCCCTGTCCAAAGGAAAAAGATGGAGACTTGTCAACATCGTTGAGAAAGTGAAGTAAGGAGGCACCAGACTATGATTCAGGTAGAGAGCAGATTAAGAGTCGCTGACAATTCCGGTGCAAAAGAGGTATTGTGTATTCGTATCCTTGGCGGTACAAGCCGTCAGTATGCAAATATCGGAGATATCATTGTTTGTGCCGTGAAGCAAGCAACACCCGGTGGTTTAGTCAAAAAAGGTGAAGTTGTCAAAGCGGTTGTGGTTAGAACGAAGCATGGTGCTAGAAGAGCAGACGGAAGTTATGTGAAATTCGACCAGAACGCAGCAGTCATCATCAAAGAAGACAAGAATCCGGTTGGAACTCGTATATTCGGACCCGTTGCCAGAGAGCTAAGAGACAAGAACTTCATGAAGATCGTGTCTTTGGCACCGGAAGTATTATAGGAGGTGACAGCATGCGAATAAAAAAAGATGATATGGTAATCGTGATTACCGGAAAAGACAAAGGAAAGAAGGGGAAGGTGTTAAAAGCCATGCCCAAAGAAGATAAGGTGATTGTCGAAGGCATTAACATCCAGACCAAGCACCAGAAGCAAAGCAGAACCGCCGCAGCTGAGATCAAGCATCAGGAAGGACCCATTCATGTGTCCAATATCATGCTGGTTGAAGGCAAAGCAAAGACACCGACCAAAGTAGGATATAAAATGGAAGGTGACAAAAAAGTTAGATTTGCACGTAAAAGCGGAAACGCAATCGACTAAGAAAGGAGGAGACGATTTTGGCAGCCAGAATGAAAGAAAAATATCTGAGTGAAGTATTTACAGCCATGATGGATCAGTTCAAATACGAAAACGTAATGGACGTTCCCAAATTGGAAAAGATTACATTAAATATTGGCCTTGGCGAAGCAAAGGAAAATGCAAAGCTGATGGAAGGTGCAGTGGAAGAACTGGGCTTGATTTCAGGGCAAAGACCGGTTATTACAACCGCAAAAAAATCCATTGCGAACTTCAAAGTTAGACAGGGCATGCCCGTAGGCACCAAAGTGACCTTACGAGGCGACAGAATGTACGAATTTGCTGACAAGTTTTTCAACATCGCTCTTCCCAGAGTGAGAGACTTTAAAGGCGTGAGCAAAAACGCATTTGACGGCCGTGGGAACTATTCCATGGGGATCAAAGAACAATTAATATTCTCTGAAATCCATTACGACAAGGTCGAAATGGTGAAGGGCATGAACATTGTATTTACAACAACGGCGAAAACAGACGAGGAAGCCTTTGCATTACTGCAGCTTCTGGGTCTGCCGTTTGAGAAGTAGGAGGGAACAATGGCTAAAACATCTCTTAAAGTAAGACAACAGAGAAAACCCAAGTTTCCGACCAGAGCATATACCAGATGCAAAATCTGCGGAAGACCTCACGCGGTTCTCAAGAAGTATGGCATTTGCCGTATTTGTTTTAGAGAACTTGCCTATAAGGGTGAAATCCCCGGAGTCAAAAAAGCAAGCTGGTAAGCCGACTGTTGTCGAAGAAGCGAGTTAAGGAAATTTACTAAGTTGCCTGCGGGCAAAACTGGTAGAGGAAGGAGAAATACAGATATGACAATGACAGATCCAATAGCAGATATGCTTACTAGAATCAGAAATGCCAATACTGTACGTCATGAAACGGTTGACATTCCGGCTTCAAAAATTAAGAAGTCAATAGCAGGAATTCTAACCGAAGAAGGTTACATTAAAGGATTTGATGTGATAGAGGACGACAAGCAGGGAACCATTCAGGTCAAAATGAAATATGGTCCCAACAACGAAAAAGTAATCACTGGAATTAAAAAAATCTCTAAGCCGGGCCTCAAGGTATATGCCAAGGCCAACGAAGTACCTAAAGTTCTTGGTGGACTGGGTATCGCAATTATCTCCACTTCAAACGGAGTAATCAGCGACAAAGAAGCCAGAAAATTGGGTGTTGGCGGCGAAGTGATTTGTTACGTATGGTAGGAGGACAAATAAATGTCAAGAATAGGTAAACAACCTGTTGCGCTTCCTGCCGGAGTAGAAGTCCTTGTGGACGACAACAACTTGGTTGTTGTCAAAGGCCCCAGAGGCGAACTGCAACAGCAGATTAGCAAACTCATCAAAATTGAGCAAGAAGATGGTACCTTGACCGTTTCCAGAAGCTGCGATGCGAAAGCAGACAGATGTCAGCATGGATTGGCAAGAACCTTAATTGCAAACATGGTCGAAGGCGTCACCAACGGTTTCCAAAAGAAACTGGAACTGGTCGGTGTTGGATACAAAGCAGATAAAAGTGGCAGCAAGCTGACACTAAATCTGGGATATTCCCACCCGGTCATCATGGAAGACCCTGAAGGCATTACCGTGGAAGTACCCGAACCCACCAAAATTACGGTGAAGGGCAACAGCAAAGAACTGGTTGGCAACTATGCTGCCGACATTCGCGCATGGAGAAAACCCGAACCTTACAAGGGCAAGGGCATTCGATATGAAGGCGAAGTAGTTCGCAAAAAAGAAGGAAAATCCGGGGTAAAAGGTAAATAAGAAAGGAGTGAACGAAAATGGCAAAAGAAAGCAGAAACGATCGACGTGTTGTTAGACACGAAAGAGTCAGGAAAACATTGCAAGGCACTCCTGAAAGACCCAGGCTTTGCGTTTATAGAAGCAACAAGAACATCTTTGTTCAACTGATTGACGATGTAAACGGTGTTACTTTGGCAGCAGCATCCTCACTGGACAAGGAATTAAAAGGTGAAGCAGGATACGGCGGCAACAAAGAAGCGGCCAAAAAAGTCGGAGAAGCTATTGCGAAGCGAGCGATTGACAAGGGTTTTGAAACTGTCGTCTTTGACAGAGGCGGATTCATTTATCATGGAAGAGTTAAAGAGCTGGCAGACGGCGCACGTGAAGCCGGATTAAAATTCTAACAGGAGGAAGCGTAATGCGAAATAGAATTGATGCATCCAAGCTGGAATTAAAAGAGACCATCGTGAACATCAGACGTGTTGCCAAAACCGTTAAAGGCGGAAGAAACATGAGATTCAGCGTGACGGTCGTTGTCGGAGACGGCGAAGGTCACGTAGGCGTTGGACTTGGAAAGGCACAGGAAATTCCTGAAGCCGTAAGAAAAGCAACAGAAGATGCAAAGAAAAACTTGATATACGTTCCTACGGTAGGAACCACCATTCCTCATAGAAGCCTCGGTATCTTTGGCGCAGGAAGAGTACTGCTCATGCCAGCCAGACAAGGAACCGGCGTGATTGCAGGATCATCGGTACGTACCGTGCTGGAAGCTGCAGGCGTGAAGGATGTCAGAGCCAAATCCATCGGCTCCAACAATACCGGAAACATGGCGTACGCGACCATCGAAGGACTCAGCACATTGATGACTGTTGAACAGGTCGCCAAGCTGAGAGGCAAAACCAGAGAAGAAATCTTAGGATAGGAGGAACCGAATAATGACTAAAATGGTAAAAGTAACATTGACAAAAAGCATCATCGGCGCAACTCCCAGACAGAGAAAAGTTGTGGAAGCCTTGGGACTAAGGAAGATGCACCAGTCAGTCGTATTGGTGGACAGCCCTGTTACTAGAGGAGCTGTCACTAAGGTTGAACATCTTCTAACGCTTGAAGAGCTATAGAAAGGGAGGTGCGAAATTATGAAACTGCATGAATTAAGAGCAGTAGCAGGAGCCACCAAAAACCGTAAAAGACGAGGTCGTGGTACCGCATCCGGACAGGGTAAAACCGGCGGAAGAGGTATGAATGGCCAGAACTCCAGAAGCGGCGGCGGCACAAGACTGGGCTTTGAAGGCGGTCAGATGCCACTTTACAGAAGAACCCCCAAAAGAGGATTTACCAATATTTGGGCAAAAGAATTTGCTGAAGTAAATGTGGATGATTTGAATCGATTTGAAGCCGGCACAGTTGTAACTCCTGAATTGCTGCGGGAAAAAGGACTTGTCAAGCAGGTCAAAGACGGCGTTAAAATTCTTGGAGAAGGAACACTCGAAAAGAAAATCACCGTTCAAGCCCAGAGATTTAGCAAGTCTGCAATCGAAAAAATTGAATCTGCCGGAGGAAAGGCAGAGGTGATCTAATATGGATATGCTGAGAACCATTGCAAAGGCTTGGAAAATAGCTGATATCAGGAAGAAGATAATCTTTACTCTCCTGATGCTCGTCGTTTTCAGAATTGGATCCAACATCCCGGTGCCGGGCATTGATCGAGAAGTCTTGAACCAGGCATTCCAGGGTGACACAGGTCTGTTGGAACTGTTTGACTTGTTTTCAGGCGGTGCGTTTAGCAATATGACAATATTCGCCTTGAGCATCACCCCTTACATTACAGCATCAATCATTTTTCAGCTATTGACCATTGCTTTTGAGCCGTTGCAGCGTATTGCAAAGGATGGCACAGAAGGAAGAAAGAAAATTACTCAGTGGACCAGGTACCTGACCGTTATTCTGGCATTTATCCAGGCCATCGGTGTATCGGTGGGCATGTTTAGACAAGCACTGGTAAGCACTGACTTTTTCTCTATCGCAGTTATCGTTATCGTATTGTCCGCCGGTACCGCATTCCTCATGTGGCTTGGTGAGCAAATTAACGAAAACGGCATTGGTAACGGCATTTCGCTGATTATCTTTGGCGGCATTATCGCCAGACTGCCTAGCGGAATTCATAGCACATGGGTCAAATTCCAAGCCGGAGAATTGGGCTTCATTACGATAGCAATCTTTGTTGTCTTCGCTATCATTGTCATTGTAGGCATTATCGAAGTACAGCAAGGGCAGAGAAGAATTCCGGTGCAGTATGCAAAAAGAGTGGTTGGAAGAAAAATGTATGGTGGCCAGTCCACACACATTCCCCTAAAGGTCAACCAGGCAGGTGTAATCCCTGTAATATTTGCACTTTCGCTGCTGCAATTTCCGTTAACCATTACATACTTTGCAGGAGTTGATTCAGGGTTTACCCAGTGGATCGAAAAGTGGTTATCGCCGGCGGCCTCACCGGGTGTATGGCTTTATGCCGTATTCAACATCGGGCTAATCATGTTTTTTACCTATTTTTATACCGCTGTCACCTTCAACCCTACAGATGTGGCAAACAATATGAAGAACAACGGAGGGTTCATACCTGGCATTCGCCCGGGTCGGACAACGATAGAGTACTTGAACAAAGTGATGACCCGAATCACCTTTGTAGGTGCCATATTCCTGGCATTAGTTGCAACGTTGCCAACACTTGTTGGACAGCTGACCCCTCTGGACGTAAGTTTTGGAGGAACATCCTTGCTAATCGCAGTGGGTGTTGCCCTTGACACGATGAAACAATTGGAACAGCAGATGGTGATGAGGAACTACCAGGGTTTTCTGAAATAAAAAGGGAGACTTTCGATGAACTTAATTTTATTAGGCCCACCGGGAGCTGGCAAAGGAACGCAAGCTGCTAAAATCACTGAAAAATATAACATCCCACAAATATCAACGGGAGACATTTTTCGAGACAACATTAAAAACGGGACAGAGTTAGGGAAAAAGGCGCAGGAATATATGAACCGCGGTGAATTGGTACCAGATAGTCTGGTTATCGCGATAGCTTTGAAACGTCTTAAAGAACCTGACTGTGAAAACGGCTTCCTGTTAGATGGATTCCCAAGAACCATTGAGCAGGCCAAAGCGCTTGATGAGTATCTGGCCATAGACCAAAAAAAGATTGACCACGTGCTCTATGTCTTTGCAGAGCCAGAACTGATTATGAAGCGAATGGCTGGACGAGTCGTGTGCCGGAATTGTGGAGCCAGCTACCATATAGTCACATTGCCTCCTCAGCAAGAAGGCATATGCGATTTGTGCGGTGGTGAACTGTTCCACAGGGAAGACGACAAACCGGAGACCGTCAAAAACAGAATGGAAGTATATCAGGCGCAAACCCGCCCGCTCATTGAGTATTACAAAGAAGCGGGAACGCTGACTCCTCTGGATGGAATACAGGACGTTGACGTACTGTTTGCCCAGATAGAGGAACTTCTGAGGTGAGAGCATGATCATTATCAAGTCAGAACAGGAAATTGTCACAATGCGCCAATCAGGCAAGGTGACAGGCCGGATTTTAAGCGAGCTGGAAGACTTTATTAGACCGGGCATCTCTACTGGAGCCATTGACGACTTCGTCAGTGAAATCATCCGCAAAAGCGGAATGACACCCAGTTTTCTGGGATACAATGGCTATCCAGCCAGCGTATGCGCCTCCATCAACTCAGAGGTAGTCCATGGCATTCCATCCGCAAAGAGAATTCTCCGTGAAGGGGATATCATCAGTGTGGATGTGGGATGTACCCACAAAGGGTATGTCACCGATGCAGCTCGGACTTATGCGGTCGGAACCATTTCTGCCGAAGCGCAGAAAATTATGGACGCCGCAAAAGACAGCTTTTTCGAGGGACTGAAATTTTGTAAATTGGGGTGCAGACTATCGGACATTTCTCATGCAATCCAGACGAAGGCGGAAGGCGAAGGCTTTTCTGTCATCAGGGACTTGGTGGGCCACGGTGTTGGTAGAAATATGCACGAAGAGCCGCAAATCCCCAATTATGGGCAACCTGGAAGAGGACCAAGACTTGCAAAAGGAATGGTATTTGCCATTGAACCCATGATTGCGCAGGGAACTTACGAAATTGTGACAGCCGCGGATAACTGGACTTTGTCCATGGCGGACGGAAAATTATCCGCACATTATGAAAATACTGTTGTGATTACCGAAGGTGAGCCTGAATTGCTTACCCTACAGGAGAGGTGAATGTGATGGCCAAAAAAGATCTAATCGAAGCGGAAGGCGTTGTTATCGACGCACAACCCAATGCAGTGTTTGTTGTGAAACTGGAAACAGGGCACCAAGTATTAGCCCACGTTTCTGGCAAAATAAGAATGAATTTCATCAGGATTTTACCCGGTGACAGAGTGAAGGTGGAGCTTTCCCCCTACGACCTGACCCGCGGAAGAATAACCTGGAGAGACAAGTAAGGAGGTTACACAAGATGAAAGTAAGATCATCCGTAAAACCTATGTGTGAAAAGTGCAAAATCATAAAGAGGAGCGGGAAAGTCATGGTAATCTGTGAAAATCCCAAGCACAAGCAGACACAAGGTTAATGAAGTACGTTATTTGTTATCATAAAGAACATCCCGTTTATATTGCGTCCGGGTCGGTAAGGGCCAATGGTTGCGCGACGGAAGATGGGAAGAGGAGGAAAGTATGGCTCGTATAGCCGGAGTAGACTTACCAAGAGAGAAAAGGATAGAAATTGGCTTGACCTATATCTACGGAATCGGTCGTCCCAGTGCACTCGCTATTCTTGAAAAGGCAGGCGTTAGCCTTGACACCAGAGTCAAAGATTTGACCGAGGATCAAGCTGGTGCCATCAGAAGAATCATTGAACAAGAATATGAAGTAGAAGGTGATCTACGTCGGGAAGTTTCCATGAACATCAAGAGACTGATGGAAATTGGTTGCTACCGTGGAATTAGACACCGAAGAGGCCTCCCGGTAAGAGGTCAAAAATCAAAAACCAACGCAAGAACCCGTAAGGGTCCCAAAAAGACCGTTGGCCGAAGCAAGAAGAAGTAGGAAGGAGGTAGAAAAACATGGCAAAAGCTGTAAAAAAAGTAGTACGTAAAAAAAGACGAGAACGTAAGAATATTGAAAAAGGCCAGGCTCATATCCAATCTACCTTTAACAATACTCTTGTAACTCTTACAGACATGAGCGGAAACGCCTTGTCTTGGTCCAGCGCTGGGTCCCTTGGTTTCAAAGGATCAAGAAAATCCACACCGTTTGCGGCTCAGATGGCTGCCGAACAAGCTGCAAAAGCAGCGATGGAAGATGGCCTGAAGACCGTAGAAGTGTATGTTAAAGGTCCCGGATCCGGTCGTGAAGCGGCGATTAGAGCCCTTCAGACAGCAGGATTGGATATTACCCTGATTAAGGATATTACCCCAATTCCACACAACGGATGCAGACCCCCGAAGAGAAGAAGAGTCTAGTGAAAGGAGGAAGAAATTAAATGGCGAGATATACAGATGCAAACTGCAGATTATGCAGACGAGAAGGCCAAAAGCTTTTCTTGAAAGGCGACAGATGTTACGGCGTGAAGTGCGCAATGGAAAAAAGAAATTTCCCTCCTGGACAACATGGACAGGGTAGAAAAAAGACATCCGAGTATGGACTTCAGCTGAGAGAGAAGCAAAAGGCAAAGAGATTCTATGGACTACTGGAAACACAGTTCAGAAACACCTTTGACAAAGCTTCCGCTAAAAAAGGTATGGCTGGTGAAAACCTGCTGATCATGCTGGAAACCAGACTGGACAACGTGGTATTCCGATTAGGTTTTGCCGCTTCCAGAAAAGAAGCAAGACAATTGGTTGTCCACGGACATTTCACTGTGAATGGAAAGAAAGTTGACATTCCATCCTACAATGTGAAGTCCGGCGATGTAATCAAGGTCAAAGAAAAGAGCACAAGTTCTCCTAAATTTAAGGAGATTAAGGAAATGTCCATCAACGTTCCTGCATGGATGTCCGTCGAAGTCTCAAAGTTGGAAGGCACCATCGTGTCCATGCCAACCAGAGCTGAAATAGACACACCGGTTGCAGAGCATTTAATCGTTGAACTGTACTCCAAGTAATGCTCAATCGTAGCAGTTATCACTTGGAAAGGATAGGAGGATTTTTAATGATAGAAATTGAAAAACCGACAATTGAATGTATTTTTTCAGACGACGATGCGAATTACGGCAAATTTATCGTAGAACCTCTGGAAAGAGGATACGGAACAACCCTGGGAAACAGCCTGAGAAGAATTCTTCTCAGTTCATTGCCGGGCACAGCCGTTACATCGGTGAAGATTGATGGAATCCTACATGAATTTTCAACCATTCCAGGCGCAAAGGAAGATGTAACAGAAATCATCCTGAACCTGAAAAAATTGGCCGTTCGCTTGAGCGGACAAGAGAATACAAAAAGGGCAATCATTAATGCGGTAGGACCCAAAGAAGTCACCGCTGCCGACATCATCGCTGATGCCGACATGGAGATTTTCAACCCCGACCTGCATATTGCCACCCTAGAAGACAACGCAACCCTGGTGATGGAACTGAATCTATCCAAAGGAAGAGGCTATGTAACCGCTGAACAGAATAAGACCGAGAACACACCCATAGCAGTTATTCCCATGGATTCCATTTTCACGCCGGTGGTCAAAGTGAACTTCACCGTTGAAAATACCAGAGTAGGCCAAGTCACCGACTATGACAAACTGATTTTGGAGATCTGGACCGATGGTTCAATCTCACCAAAGGAAGGCGTTTCCATCGGCGCGAAGATTATGCAGGAGCATTTGAACCTGTTTATCCAGCTGACAGAAGACACCAACTCTCTGGAAATCATGGTTGAGAAAGAACAAGACCAAAAAGAGAAAGCCCTCGAGATGACCATTGAAGAACTTGAACTTTCTGTTCGATCCTTCAACTGTCTCAAGAGAGCCTCCATCAACACTGTTGAGGAACTGACCCACAAGTCGGAAGACGACATGATGAAAGTCAGAAACCTGGGCAAAAAATCACTTGATGAAGTCAAGCTGAAACTCGAAGAATTGGGTCTTGGACTTCGCGCAACCGACGAATAGAAAGAAAGGATGCAACACAATGCCAGGCTATAGAAAATTAGGCAGACCTGCTGCTCACCGAAAGGCAATGCTTCGGAATCTGGTGACCGACCTCTTGAGAGAAGGCCGAA
>JBHEKY010000027.1:0-138087 GCA_041859095.1 Anaerovoracaceae bacterium | reverse complement strand
GGTAATGGCCGCTGTCAATGTGGTCTTGCCATGGTCTACGTGGCCGATGGTGCCGATGTTGATATGCGGCTTATTTCTTTCGAATTTTTGCTTTGCCATAATATTTAACCTCCGATTCAATGGATTTTAATAATAGTTGATTGATGATTGATTGGTGGCCGACGATTGGCTATCTGTTGGTCGTCGGCTTGTTGTCAATTGACGGTCGGTTGGCTATCAATTGACAGCCAATGGACTATTTATTGATTTTTTCAATCAAGCTGTCTGGCATCGTTGCAAAATGGTCAAATTGCATTACGTATACGCCTCGTCCTTGGGTTTTGGACCGAAGGTCGGTGGCATAGCCAAACATTTCTGAGAGAGGTACGAAACCGCGAACGGTGACTGCGCCCATTCTCATATCGGAACCTTCAATGCGTCCTCTTCTGCTGCTGATGTCGCCGATTACGTCGCCCATATAGTCTTCAGGCACGGTGACTTCAATCTTGAAGATTGGTTCTAGCAGTTTTGGTGCGCCTTTTCTTGCCGCTTCACGGAACGCCATGGAGCCAGCAATTTTGAAGGCCATTTCTGAAGAGTCTACTTCGTGGTAAGAACCATCATACAGTTCAACTCCCACATCGACAACCTGATATCCGGCAATCGGCCCGGTTTCCAGGGCTTCTCGAATTCCGTCTTCAACTTTGGGGATATATTCTTTGGGAATGGATCCGCCAATGATTGAGTTCTTGAATTCGAACCCGGCACCCGGTTCTCTTGGGAAAACACGAATCTTGACATGTCCGTACTGGCCGTGGCCGCCAGACTGTTTCGCATACTTGTAATCTACATCCGCAGGCTGGGATAGGGTTTCTTTGTAGGAAACCTGAGGTTTCCCTACATTGGCCTCTACCTTAAATTCCCGGAGCAGACGGTCAACAATGATTTCCAGATGGAGTTCTCCCATTCCGGCAATAATTGTCTGGCCAGTATCCACATTGGTAAACGTCTTGAAGGTGGGATCTTCCTCGGCCAGCTTGGATAAGGCTAGTCCCATCTTTTCCTGTCCTACCTTGGTTCTGGGTTCAATGGCGATTTCGATGACGGGATCTGGGAAATCCATAGATTCCAGGATGACTTCGTGCTTCTCGTCACAGAGGGTGTCTCCTGTGGTGGTGTCTTTCAACCCAACCGCCGCGGCGATATTGCCGGAATAGACTTCCTCTAAATCCTCTCGCTTGTTGGCATGCATCTGTAGGATTCTGCCGATTCTTTCCTTCTTTCCTTTGGTGGAATTGTATACATAGGAGCCTGATTTTAGGGTTCCGCTATACACTCGGAAGAATGCCAGTTTCCCGACAAAGGGGTCCGCCATGATTTTGAAGGCTAACGCGGCAAAAGGTCCTTTGTCGTCAGCCGGTCGTTGAACTTCCTCACCATTATCGGGATTGATTCCCTTGATGGCATGGATATCAAGCGGTGACGGCAAGTATGCCACGACAGCATCCAGTAATAACTGGACACCCTTATTTTTGTAGGCCGATCCGCAGGCTACCGGTACCATGGTTCCAGCAATGGTCATTTTGCGGACGGTCTGTGTAATTTCCTCGTTGGAAGGTTCAATTCCTTCCAAATACTTCATCAAAAGTTCTTCGTCGCCTTCTGAGACGGCCTCAACTAGTTTTGCCCGCCATTCGGTTGCAAGCTCTTTTAGGTTTGCAGGGATTTCTTCGATTTCGTATTCTTCTCCCAGCTTATCCTTATAGACTGCAGCCTTCATTTCTATCAGGTCAACAACTCCAAGGAAATGTTCCTCAGCGCCAATGGGGATCTGAATCGGCACGGCGTTCGCCTTGAGCCTGTCTTTGACCATCTCGACGACACGGAAAAAGTCCGCACCCATGATGTCCATCTTATTGACAAAAATCATTCGGGGCACTTCATATTTTTCGGCTTGTCGCCATACGGTTTCAGATTGGGGTTCAACCCCTCCTTTGGCACACATAACAGCCACCGCGCCATCCAAAACACGAAGCGAACGTTCTACCTCAACGGTAAAGTCCACGTGTCCCGGGGTGTCGATGATGTTAATGCGAGTATCTTTCCACTGAGCGGTGGTCGCAGCAGAGGTAATGGTGATACCACGTTCCTGCTCCTGCTCCATCCAGTCCATGGTGGCTGCTCCTTCGTGGACTTCTCCCATTTTGTGAGATCGTCCGGTATAAAACAGAATTCGTTCTGTTACCGTTGTTTTGCCGGCATCAATGTGTGCCATGATACCGATGTTTCGAGTTTTTTCCAGGGGAAAATTTCTTGGCATCCGGTTACCTCCTTTCCAATTAGCTTCTTTTGCATACTACCAACGATAGTGTGCAAACGCTCTGTTGGCATCTGCCATTTTGTGAGTATCTTCTTTTTTCTTAACAGATGCGCCGGTGCTGTTGGCTGCATCCATGAGTTCCTTGGCCAGTCTGTCAGACATGGTTTTTTCTCCTCGGGCTCTGGTGTACTTTGTCAGCCACCGGATTCCAAGGGTTTCCCGTCTTTCAGCTCTAACTTCCATTGGAACTTGGTAGTTTGCACCACCTACACGCCTTGCCTTAACTTCTAAGGTCGGCATGATGTTGTTCATTGCTTTTTCAAATACTTCCAAAGCGTTTTCTCCGGTCGTCTTGTTCACCTGTTCAAAGGCGTCATAGACGATGGATTGTGCTGTTCCTTTTTTTCCGTCTAACATGATGCTGTTGATGAGCTTCGCCACCACAACACTTCCGTAAACTGGATCAGGAAGCACTTCCCGCTTTGGGACGTTTCCTTTTCTTGGCACTTCTCTTCCCTCCTTGCCATAATGCTTTCGGTACTCGACTCGAAGCCATAAAATGGTTTTTCGAGCCGTGATGCTCAATGATATCTATCATTAAGGGCATGTTCCCGAAATTTCCTATTTTTTCTTTGGACGCTTCGCGCCATACTTGGATCTGGCCTGAATACGATTGTTGACTCCGGCTGTGTCCAGGGTTCCTCTGACAATGTGGTATCTGACACCGGGAAGGTCTTTGACTCTTCCGCCTCTGATCAGGACAACACTGTGCTCCTGCAAATTATGTCCAATTCCTGGGATGTACGCAGTCACTTCGATTCCATTGGTCAGACGGACTCTGGCAATCTTTCTGAGGGCCGAATTCGGCTTTTTAGGTGTTACTGTCTTTACAGATGTGCAGACACCTCTCTTTTGCGGTGAATTGATGTTTGTAGCAACTCTTCTCAGGGTGTTCATTCCCTTGCCGAGAGCAGGTGCTGTGGACTTCTTTACATCGCTAACTCTGCCTTGTCGTACCAATTGGTTAATGGTTGGCATTTGATTCTCCTTTCTCCTTTTTTGTAAGGAATTTAGTTCTATTTTCAACCCAAATGGGCTCAAAACCAAAAGTCAGTTTATCACAAAATCCGTGATACTGTCAATGAGAATTTGTCGGGAGGCGCAAAGCCCCCCGGCCGTTTCAGTGCTAAATTTAGTTTTCGTTGTTGTCTCTGATGATTTCAATGCCCTCATCTGAAACCCGTACTTCAAAGTCGGATTCTGCCAAACTTACTTGCTCCGAGCTTCCTTCAAATTCATCGTCATAGTCGTTATTCAGCTTATAATTCTCCATCAATTCGGTATTCACACCGTAATCTACTTTGATGTTACGATATCGCTTCATTCCGGTTCCGGCAGGGATTAACTTGCCGATGATGACATTCTCTTTGAGACCCAGCAATTTGTCGTTCTTTCCTTTGATGGCGGCATCGGTCAGGACACGGGTGGTCTCCTGGAAGGACGCTGCGGAAAGGAATGAATTGGTAGCCAGGGATGCCTTGGTGATGCCAAGGAGTACCTGTTGTGTCGTTGCGGCTTCTCCATTTTCGTCTGCGGTTGCCTTTTGAGCATCTTCGATTTCGAACTTGGTATAAAGTCCTCCCGGCAGCAAAGTGGTGTCGCCACATTCTTCTATTTTGTATTTTCCCAGCATCTGGCTGACGATGACCTCAACGTGCTTGTCGTTGATATCTACGCCCTGGAGTTTGTACACTCTTTGGACTTCTTTCAGCAGATATTGGTATACGCCTTCCACGCCTTTGAGCCTTAAGATGTCATGAGGATTCAGTGGCCCCTTGGTGATATTGTCACCGGCCTCCACATAATCACCCTGTTCCACCGCAAGTCTTGCGCCAAAGGATACGATGTAGCTTCTTTCTTCGTCACCTCGGATAATGACTTCAGTTTTGTTGTCCTTGTCCTGAGTAATCGAATAAACAGTACCGCTGGATTCGCAAATTTCTGCAAGTCCTTTTGGTTTTCTGGCTTCGAAAAGTTCTTCAACTCTGGGCAAACCATGGGTAATGTCAGCGCCCGCCACACCGCCGGTGTGGAAGGTTCTCATGGTCAGCTGGGTACCCGGTTCACCGATGGACTGAGCGGCAGTGATGCCGACAGATTCACCGATATTGACCCTTTCGCCGTTGGCCAGATTTCGACCGTAGCACATGGCACAGATGCCTGTTTTGCTTTGGCAGGTCATAACCGATCGGATTGCAACTGAGGTAATCTCAGCTTTTTCAATCATGTCAGCGATGTCTTCAGTGATTTCCTGGTTCTGTTCACAAATCACTTCCCCTGTTTTGGGGTGAAGAATGTCTGTCAGAGAAATTCTGCCGATGATTCGAAGCTTCAATGGTTCAATGACTTCTTTGCCGTCAGTAAAGGCCCGAACTTCAATGCCTTCTCCGGTTCCGCAGTCCACATCCCGTACAATGACGTTATGGGAAACGTCGACAAGACGTCTGGTCAGGTAGCCTGAGTCCGCGGTTCGAAGGGCGGTATCCGCCAAACCTTTTCTCGCACCATTGGTAGAGATAAAGTACTCCAGGACGGAAAGTCCTTCCCGGAAGTTTGCTTTGATTGGAATTTCGATGGTCTTACCGGTTGCATTGGCCATCAGGCCTCTCATACCGCCGATCTGACGAATCTGGTTCTTGCTTCCTCTGGCTCCTGAATGCGCCATGATGTAAAGGTTGTTCAGGGTGCCCAGGGAGTCCATCAGAGCATTTGCCACATCTTCGGTGGTTTTGTTCCAAATTTCGATGACCTTTTCGTATCGCTCTGTCCCGGAAACCAGACCTTTGTTGTATGCTTCTTCATATTTAGCAACTCTGGCTTCTGATGATTCCAAAATCATTTGCTTTTCTTTCGGAATTTCCATGTCTGAAATACTGATGGTGATGGCGCCGATGGTTGAATAATGAAAACCTATGTCTTTGATATAGTCAAGCATTAATGCGGTCCCGGTATTTCCATGAATTCGATAACATCGGTCAATGATATGGCCCAGTCGTTTTTTGTCACAGAGGAAATCCACTTCCAGTGAATAAGGATCGGCCTTTCGGTCTTCCACAAATCCTAAGTCTTGGGGAATCTGCTGATTGAAAATGAACCGTCCTACAGTTGATTCCACCAATTTGCCCCGAATATCGTCCGGTCCGAATAATCTCTTGACCTTCACTTTTGCATGGAGGCCGACTTCCTTGTTTTCGTAAGCCATCAACATTTCGTTGATGTCCGTAAAAATCTTGCCATCGCCTTTGTCCGCTGCAGTGCTGCGGTCTTCAGTTCCTTCGTGGGTCAGGTAATAACTACCCAAAATCATATCTTGGGTCGGGGTGGTAATCGGTGCGCCATCTTTCGGTGCCAAAATATTGTTCACCGAAAGCATGAGGAACCTGGCTTCCGCCTGAGCTTCCATGGAAAGAGGTACATGCACCGCCATCTGGTCTCCGTCGAAGTCGGCATTGAATGCCGTACATACCAGGGGATGCAGTTTGATGGCTTTTCCTTCCACCAGCACCGGCTCGAAAGCCTGAATACCAAGTCTATGCAAGGTCGGTGCACGGTTCAAAAGAACCGGGTGCTCCTGAATAATATCTTCTAATACGTCCCATACTTCAGGTCGTACTTTTTCGACCATTCGTTTGGCACTCTTGATGTTATGTGCGTCACCGTTTTCAACAAGCTTTTTCATGATGAAAGGCTTAAACAGTTCTAGCGCCATCTTCTTGGGAAGACCGCACTGCCAGAAACGCAGTTCCGGACCAACAACGATTACCGAACGTCCTGAATAGTCGACACGTTTGCCAAGCAAATTCTGTCGGAAACGACCTTGCTTGCCTTTCAGCATATCTGAAAGGGATTTGAGCGGTCTGGATCCGGGCCCAGTGACTGGACGGCCTCTTCGACCGTTGTCAATCAATGCGTCTACAGCTTCCTGCAGCATACGCTTTTCGTTACGGACAATAATGTCCGGCGCGCCAAGCTCCAAAAGTCGGCTGAGCCGATTGTTCCGGTTAATCACTCTTCTATATAGGTCGTTCAGGTCAGAGGTAGCAAAGCGCCCGCCGTCAAACTGAACCATAGGTCGGATATCAGGTGGGATGACCGGAATAACTTCCAGAATCATCCATTCCGGTTTGTTGCCGGATAATCTAAGCGCTTCGATGACTTCCAACCTACGGACGATTCTGATTTTCTTTTGTCCTGTAGCTTTTTTGAGAGATTCGCGCAGTTCAGCGGACATCTCAACCAAATCGATATGTGTCATCAGTTGACGTACCGCATCCGCGCCAATGCCTGCTTTGAATGTGTCGCCATGGGTTTTTTTGGTTTCTGCATATTGTTGCTCGTTGATCAGCTCTTTGTAGTCAAAGCCACTATCACCGGGTTCCAGGACAACATACGCCGCAAAGTAAAGAATTTTTTCTAGGTTTCTGGGTGTCATGTCCAGGACAAGCCCCATTCTGCTGGGGATTCCCTTGAAATACCAGATATGGGAAACCGGGGCTGCTAACTTAATATGGCCCATTCGTTCCCGTCTGACTTTTGCTTTGGTCACTTCAACGCCGCATTTATCGCAAACGATTCCCTTATATCGGATCTTTTTGTATTTTCCGCAATGGCATTCCCAGTCCTTTTGGGGTCCAAAAATCTTTTCGCAGAAAAGTCCGTTGGGTTCTGGCTTGAGGGTTCTGTAGTTAATGGTCTCCGGTTCTGTTACTTCCCCTCTGGACCAGCTTAATATTTTGTCGGTGGAGGCCAGACCAATTTGTAATGACTCAAAATTATTTAACTCATAGTAGTTCTCTGTCATGTGCTCTCTCCTCCCTATACTTTATCTTCTGGATTTTCTTCTGGAAAGTCTGCATCGTCCAAAAGGAGTTCTTCATCTGCGTCAATGCCGATTATTTCTTTTGCCAGCTCTTCGTCTGCGAACACATCGTCATCTCCCAGAAGTTCCGGTTCGGTATCGATGATATCATCCAACCCAATAAGGTCTTCCAATCCGGTACTTTCTTTGATTTCGATTTCTTTTTCGTCTTCTGTCAACACCTTGACATCCAGTCCCAGACTCTGCATTTCCTTAATCAATACTTTGAAGGATTCAGGAATGCCAGGTTCCGGAATGTTTTCACCTTTGACGATAGCTTCATAGGTTTTTACACGGCCGACGATATCATCAGACTTGACGGTGAGGATTTCCTGTAATGTATAGGCCGCACCATAGGCTTCCAATGCCCATACTTCCATTTCTCCAAAACGCTGTCCACCGAACTGTGCCTTGCCACCCAACGGCTGCTGGGTAACCAGGGAGTACGGGCCGGTGCTTCTGGCATGGATTTTGTCATCAACCAAATGATGAAGTTTCAACATATACATGTATCCAACGGTAACCGGATTATCAAAGTACTCGCCGGTTCTTCCGTCTCTCAGTTTCAATTTTCCACTTTCATCATACCCTACTTCTTTGAGGAGGTTAATGATGTCTTTTTCGTTGGCGCCGTCAAATACAGGGGTAGAAATCATCCATCCCTTTCTTTTGGCTGCCAGACCCAGATGGACTTCCAGTACCTGTCCAACATTCATTCGGGAAGGAACGCCCAGAGGATTTAGCATGACTTGCAGTGCGTTTCCATCTTCCATGAATGGCATATCTTCTTCCGGCAAAATTCTGGAGATAACGCCTTTGTTTCCGTGACGTCCTGCCATCTTGTCGCCGACACTAATCTTACGCTTGGTAGCCACATAAACGCGGACAACCTTGTTGACACCAGGAGGCAATTCGCCTTCACTGTCACGGGTAAAGACTTTTACGTCTACTACAATTCCAGCTTCACCATGGGGCATCTTCACGGAAGTGTCCCTTACTTCCTTGGCTTTCTCACCAAAGATGGCACGCAGCAACCGTTCTTCTGCACTTAGGTCCGCTTCGCCCTTGGGTGTTACTTTACCTACCAGAATATCCGAGGCGGAAACTTCCGCACCAATGCGGATGATTCCTTCTTCGTCCAGGTCGCGTAGCGCGTCTTCCCCAACATTTGGGATATCCCTTGTGATTTCTTCGGGGCCCAGCTTGGTATCTCTGGCTTCAGCTTCGTACTCTTCAATATGCAATGAAGTCAGCACATCATCCATGATCATTCTTTCGTTTAGGATAATTGCATCTTCATAGTTGTAGCCTTCCCAGGTCATGAATCCAATCAGCAGGTTTTTGCCGAGGGAAACTTCACCGTTATGGGTAGAAGGACCATCTGCAAGGACTTCTCCTTCTTCCACATGTTCCCCGTGGAAGACGATGGGGCGCTGGTTGATACAGGTGCCCTGGTTGGAACGGTTGAATTTTAGTAGTTTATAATTATCAACACCACCGTTGTCATCGCGGCGAACACGAATATCATCGCCGTCAACAAACTCAACAACACCTGCGGCACGGGCAATCTGTACGACCCCCGAGTCTTTTGCGGCTTTATGTTCCATACCGGTTCCTACAATAGGCGCCTCAGTAATCATAAGGGGCACAGCCTGACGTTGCATGTTGGAACCCATTAGGGCCCGGTTGGCATCGTCATTTTCGAGGAAGGGAATCATGGCCGTAGCCACAGATACAACCTGCTTTGGAGATACGTCCATATAGTCAATCTGATCTCTGGAAACCAAGTCGATGTCTCCACCCATTCCCCTAGAAGCAACCTTCAAGTTGACAAATTGTCCCTTGGAATCCAAAGGCTCATTGGCTTGTGCAATAATCATTCTTTCTTCGTCGTCGGCGGAAAGGTAACGCAAAAGTTTTGGATCTTTAATGACTTTTCCGTCTTTGACCGGCCAGTAAGGGGTTTCAATGAATCCATATTCATTGATGATTCCGTATGTAGTCAAAGAACCAATCAGACCGATGTTGGGTCCTTCCGGCGTTTCAATGGGGCACATTCTTCCGTAATGGGAGTGATGTACATCACGGACTTCAAATCCTGCACGTTCTCTTGAAAGACCTCCTGGGCCTAGGGCTGACAATCTTCTCTTGTTGGTTAACTCCGCAAGAGGATTGGTCTGATCCATAAACTGAGACAACTGCGAACTTCCGAAGAACTCTTTGATGGCAGCTGTTACAGGCCGAATATTCATCAGCGCCTGAGGAGTGGTGACTTCAATGTCCTGAATGGTCATTCTTTCTTTGACAACTCGCTCCATTCTTGCCAATCCAATTCGGAATTGGTTTTGGAGTAGCTCACCAACGGTTCGAAGCCGTCTATTGCCCAGATGGTCAATGTCGTCTATCATACCGATACCATGTCTCAGGTTCAACAAATAACTAACGGATGCGATAATGTCATCCACAATTACTCGCTTGGGAGAAAGTTCATTCTTTCTTGCAAGCAAAACTGCACGAATAGAGTCTTCGTCATTATCAGGATTCTCTAATATCTCACGAAGAACGGGGAAGTAGACTTTTTTTGCAATCTTGAGGTCGGCAATGTCAAAATCAATGAAGTGTTCAATGGAGACAAAGTTATTGCCGATGACTTTGGTCAGGGTATCCTTGGCTGTCTTGGAATATACCATTGCCTCCTGAACGCCTGCATTTTCAATGCGTTGTGACATTTCAAGGGTAATAGTAGTATCCTTTTCGGCCAGCAGTTCGCCTGTCATAGGATCAAAAATATCCTCTGCAAGGGTGGCGCTTTCAATTCGGTTTCCGATGCCTAGTTTTTTGTTGTATTTGTATCGGCCCACCTTTGCGATATCATATCGTTTGGGATCGAAAAACAGAGACTCCAATATATCATACGCACTGTCGAAAGTCGGGGGTTCGCCCGGTCTTAGCTTGCGATAGATTTCTTTGAGGGCCTCGTCATAGTTGCTGGTGGAATCCTTTTCGATGGAACGAGCCAGCCTGTCATCCTCGCCAAAAATGGCGCGAAGTTCGTCGTCGCTTCCGAATTGTAGCTTCTGTGCGACGGCACTGGCAGTTTCAGTAAATTTAATCAGACCTCGCTCATCCAGATCCTGAAGAGCATCTTCGGCCAGAATGGGTTTGAACCGACGGATTTTTTTACGAAGTTCGTCCTTAAACTCTACAATCAAACTATTGACTTCAGCTGGTGTCAGCTTGTTAATGGACCAACCTTTTTCGGGTTTATATTTTTCTCGGTATTTCTGCTCAATGATATTAAACGTCTTCTGACGGATGCCTTCTGTTGCCAAGGCTCGAATCAGGGCAGCGATAGATTGTTTTCTTGTTCTGTCGACCCGCACCGAAAGATTTTCGTTTGCGTCGGTTTCGTATTCAAGCCAAGCACCCCGGTTGGGTATCACCTGGGTCGAAAAAAGTTCTTTGCCTGTTTTGGCGTCAATTTCTTTTTTGTAATAAGGTCCGGGAGAACGAACTAACTGTGTTACCACAACACGCTCTGCACCATTGTAAATGAAAGTTCCCTTTTCCGTCATAAGAGGGAAGTCCCCCATGAAAACTTCCTGTTCTTTGACCTCACCGGTCTCATTTGTAATTAATCTGACTTTTACTTTAAGGGGCGCCGCATAAGTGACATCCCGTTCTTTGCATTTTTCTTGCGTATACTTTGGCGGATCACTTAAGGAATAATCAGTAAACTCAAGTACTAAGTTTCCTGCATAATCTTCTATGGGCGAAATGTCTTCAAACACTTCTCGCAAGCCTTCTTCTACAAACCAGTTGTAAGATTTCGTCTGGATTTGAATTAGGTTGGGCATCTCTGCAACTTCACTGATCTTGGAATACGATTGACGCTCGACTTTACCTAATTTTATAGCTTTTGGCATATTTATCACTCCTTGTTAATTTATAAAATCACACTATGTGACAGCCTATTATTATACCGCAATTGTGTTAACATAGCAAGGTATTTTTGTGCTCCCCGCGGCTTTTTTGAAGGTTTGCACCAGTTTTTTTACCCCCTCCAAAAATACATAATAGCCGAGCCCCTAAAAACGGAGCTCGACCACTACCATATTTCATTTTTGAGCGACTATTTCAGTTCGACGCCAGCGCCAACTTCTTCGAGTTGCTTCTTGACTGCTTCGGCTTCGCCCTTTTCGATTCCTTCTTTTACGTTGGAAGGTGCGCCGTCAACCAGGTCTTTCGCTTCTTTCAAGCCCAGGCCGGTCAGTTCTCTGACAACCTTGATAACCTTGATCTTTTCTGCTCCTGCAGATGTCAGAACAACAGTAAACTCTGTTTGTTCTTCCACTTCAGCTACCGCTGCTGCTCCGCCTGCTGCGGCAACAGGTGCTGCTGCGGAAACGCCGAATTCGGCTTCACAAGCTTCAACCAGTTCGTTGATTTCCATGATGGTCATCGCTTTTATCGCTTCAATGATTTGTTCTTTATTCATTTTTTTACTCCTTATTCATAAATATTTTGATTTGCATGGCCTATTAGCCCGCTTTGCTTATTCTGTTTTTGCTTCTGCAATTGCTGCGAAAGTTCGGACTGCCTTGCCAATCGGGGACTGAATGCTTCCCATGAATTTGGCAATGAGTACATCTCTTGAAGGGATGCTTGCAACTTTCTTGATGCCCTCTGCATTGTAGAAGTGTCCTTCCACGATGCCTCCTTTGAATTCCATCTTTTTGAATTCTTTGATGGATTCGCTTAGGATTCGAGCCGGTGCTGTTGGATCATCATAGCTGATTGCGATGGCGCTGGGTCCTGCCAAGACTTCTCCCATTCCTTCGAAGTTGGTTCCTTCAATGGCTCTTTTGGTCAAAGTATTTTTATATACAGTGTAGTCGATGTTGGCCTCTCTCAGTTTTTTTCTCATGGCGTCTGCCTGAGCTACTGTGATTCCAATATAATCGATTACAACAGCTGACTTTGCTTTTTCTAGCTTCTCTTTGATTTCATTCACGATTACCTGTTTTTCTGAATGCGCTTTTCTTACGATTTCGTTCATTATTAGCGTTCTCCTTTCTGACCGTGGCCCGTATGCCTTCGGTCTTATGCCGGTACTCAATAAACAACCTTGTCTTCTTAGACGTGGGGTCAAAGGCAGACAAGGTCAATATTATATATTGTACCTCGGCGGGGAATTAAGGTTTCCCACCCGCTGTCTACGGTTTCGTATTCATTTGTAGTATTAAAGGTTGATTAGTTTCCAATCTTGCCCGGGTTGATTTTGATTCCAGGGCCCATGGTTGATGAAACAACAACGCTTTTGAGGTACTGGCCTTTTGCAGCCGCCGGTTTTGCCTTGATGACCGCTTCTAGGAATACCACGAAGTTGTCATAGATTTTGTCAATACCGAAGGATGTTTTGCCGATTCTGCTGTGGATAATATTTGTTTTGTCCAAACGATATTCCACTTTACCGGCCTTGATGTCAGCCAGGGCTTTTTCGATGTCCATGGTTACGGTTCCGGATTTGGGGTTTGGCATGAGGCCCTTGGGTCCCAGGACTTTTCCCAGTCTACCGACAACACCCATCATGTCCGGGGTTGCAACAACCACGTCGAAATCAAACCAGTTTTCGGTTTGGATTTTGGTAGCCAGCTCTTCGGCTCCGACAAAGTCTGCGCCAGCTTGTTCTGCTTCAGTGGCTTTGGGGCCCTTCGCAAATACCAGTACGCGAGTAACGCGGCCGGTTCCGTGGGGCAGTACGATGGCGCCTCTGACCTGTTGGTCGGCATGTCGTCCGTCTACGCCCAGCTTGACGTGTACTTCGATGGTTTCATCGAACTTGGCCTTTGAAGTCTTGAGCGCAAGCTCCAGGGCTTCTTTGGGATCATATAATTGAGTCTTGTCAAATTCTTTCGCTGATTCAACGTAAGCTTTGCCTCTTTTTGGCATTTTGATTTCCTCCTTGTGGTATAAACGGCTTCCGCCTCCCACCTACTAGTTTTCTACTACGATTCCCATGCTCTTTGCGGTTCCGATAATCATTTCAGTTGCTGAGTTCAAATCGGCTGCGTTGAGGTCCGGCATCTTGATTTTTGCGATTTCTTCGCATTGGGCTCTGTTGAGTGTGGCCACTTTTGTCTTGTTGGGCTCAGCAGATGCGGACTTAAGTCCGGCGGCCTTTTTGAGCAAAATTGCTGCAGGTGGGGTCTTGCACACGAATGTGAAGGACTTATCTGCATATACTGTGATGACCACGGGGATAATCATTCCGTTTTGGTCCTGGGTTTTGGCGTTGAACTGTTTACAGAAATCCATAATGTTCACGCTCTTTTGTCCGAGGGCCGGTCCTACGGGAGGTGCAGGTGTTGCGCCGCCAGCCGGAATTTGTAATTTGATAAAGCCCGTTACCTTTTTTGCCATGGATGTGCCTCCTTTCCTTAATATTCGGGTTTGTACTGTTGGGGTTATAATGTTAGATTATTGTCCGTTAGATTTTGTCAATCTGAGCAAACTCCAGTTCAACGGGGGTATCCCTGCCAAACATGGAAATTTTTGCACGAACGGTTTCTTTATCTTCATGAACCTCTTCTACGACGCCCATAAAGCTCTCGAAAGGTCCATTGATAACTTTGATGCTGTCTCCGGCGTGAAGATTCAGTTCAACATGAACTTTCTCAATCCCCATCCTTCTGACTTCTTCCACGGTAAGAGGCACCGGGTTCGAACCATGTCCGACAAATCCAGTGACACCTTGGGTGTTTCTGACCAGATACCAGGATTCGTTGGTGACAATCATCTTAACGATGACGTAGCCAGGAAACATTTTTCTGGTTTTGATTACCATACGGCCATCTTTCGGTTCGGCTTTGTCTTCAGTGGGCACAACAACGCTGAGAACCAGATCCTGCATACCTCTGCTTTCAACCAGTTTCTCAATATTGGCTTTCACTTTGTTTTCGTGGCCGGAATAAGTATGTACTACATACCATTTCGGCGTGCCGTCGCCTCGAAGGCCTTCGCCTTCAAAAATAACCGCAGTGTTGTTTTCGTTTTCAGTCATTTTGTTCCTCTTACATGGTGATTCCCAGAAGTCCCTTTAGGGCCGCCAGGAAACCACTGTCGATGATCCAGAATGCCAAAGCAAAGAATGCACATGCCACAAGCACAACGGCTGTGTATGAGCTAAGCTCTTTGCGGGTTGGCCAGACAACTTTTTTCATTTCCAGCCGGACACCCTTGAAATACTCTTTCAGGCTTCTTCGTTCTCGCTTAGGCGCATTTGCTGCCCGAGCCAGTCTCGAAGCTTTTTTGGGGGCTTCTTTGGTATTGTTCTTGTCCCTTGCCATCTTCGCACTCCTTACTTGGTTTCTTTGTGAAGAGTCTGTTTTTTGCAGAATTTGCAGTATTTCTGAAATTCCATTCTGTCAGGGTCGTTCTTCTTGTTTTTGACGGTGTTGTAGTTTCTTTGTTTGCACTCTGTGCAAGCCAATGTCACTCTCACTCTCATTGATCTATTCCTCCGTAACTTAAAAAATCACATAAAGTCGCTTGATAATAATACATTAAGGGTTTGTCAATGTCAAGGATTATAAAGCAAACTTTTCAATGGCTTCTGCGACGCCGTCCAGGTCATTTTCTGCGACAATATGGACTGCCAACCGGCGCACACTCTCTTTTGCGTTGCCCACAGCCACAGGCATTCCTGCAACCTTGAGCATTTCCTCGTCATTGGGGCTGTCCCCACAGGCAAGTATTTCTTCCTTCTTGATATTAAGCATCCTCGCCAGGCTTTGGAGTGCTGCGCCTTTGTTGGTGTTTGCGCCGCCAATTTCCCAGTTATTGTCGAAGGATGAGGTAATGGTCACGTTGTTTAGAAGGTCCAGATGGGGTTTGAGCCTATCTTTGTCCGACAGGTTCTCAAAAAAGATATTGATGTTCTCGATGGTGTTTTGGTGTTGCAACATAAAATCCAACACGTCCTCCACCGGGCTTCTGGTTTCGCGAACATAGTTCCGACTCCGCCAGGAAATTTCTCCGGAGCAAACGCCGTCATAGTGGAATTTGTCCATATAGGCTTTGCCATCGGTAAAAATCTCCACCATAAACCCGGCCTGGGAGCGAAGCATTTTTGCCGAGTCAGCTACCGCTTGAGCTGTCAGATAGTTGCCCTCTAGTGTTTCTCCTGAGTGCAAATCCTTTGTCTGCGCTCCGTTTGAAGTCAGGGCATAGCGGATGCCTTTGATCGCAGTTAATTGTTCGGGCAAGGCGTCATAGCATCTGCCCGTGGCGATTACCACATGAATACCGCTTTGTGTGGACCTGATGAGAGCTTGCCTATTTCTTTGTGAAAGGCTGCCGTCGGACATCAGTGTAGTTCCGTCTATATCCAGAGCAATCAGTTTGATGGTCATTGGTTTCTCCGTTTTTCTATGATGTCAATATATTCCCGGTTTATGCTGCGTACCTTTTTCATGGTGCAGGAATCGCCATGACCCGGATAAATGGTTATTTCATTGGACCACTTATCGATGATATTTTTGATGGACTCTTCCATCTGAATATCATCTCCGTCAATCAAGTCGGTTCTGCCTAAATCCACGTTGAAAACGGTATCTCCGGTAAAGGCCAGTTTGCTTTTATCTGAATAATAGCAGACGCTGCCTCTTGTGTGTCCGGGGGTATGGACAACCGTAATGGTTTCGCCGTCCAAGTCAAAGGTATCTCGGTCTTCGACGGAGGTGGCTGACCTTTTGTACATATCCAGATCTTCTCGATGGATATAGACTGGGCAATCCAATGCCTTGCGTATTTTTTCGACGCCACCCACATGATCACTATGGTGATGCGTCAATAATATCCCCTTACAGGTTAGGTTCAGTCGTGTCATTGCATCCAGAAACACCTCTGCCTTAGCCCCTGGGTCGATAATATAACAGGCAGCCGTTTCCTCTTGATAAATGATATACCCGTTGGCCTCCAGAAGGCCAAGTATGAATCCCTTGATTTTCATCATATTTTGCTCCATAGTTCCATGAACCGTATTAGATTATTGTACTTCATTTCGGTCGAAGATGCAATTTGATGTTGTAAAAGAAAGAAGAAGTGTTACAATGTCTTTATACTTTGAATTACACAAAAAGGAAGGTGTTTTAGGATGAAAATAGCCATCGTCGGTGCGGGCAAGTTGGGGTGCAAGGTTGCCGAAGCATTACTGGGAGGCGACCACTCCGTCACAATGATTGACAAGGACGAGACCGCTCTTCAGGGATTGTCTTCCCAAATGGATGTCATGACTATTGCTGCCAACGCCAAAGAGGTCGCAGTATTAAAGGAACTTCACATTGAAACATACGATTTTTTGTTAACTGCGACTGACAGGGACGAAAAGAATATCGTCATCGCTTCATTCGCCAAAAAACTAGGTTGCCCTCGTGTTATCGCACGGATACGGGATCCGGAGCATATGAACCAGTCTGATTTCATCAAAGAAACCATGTCTATCGATCATGTGATTAATCCAGATTTAAATCTCACGTTACAAATATACCGTTATCTTGCCGAGAAATATACCCTCAAAAATGGAATCTACTCCATCGGCAAGGTTGCTCTTTTAGAATTCGCCGCGGCTAAAATGCCAAAGCTCATTGGGCTTACTGCCCCACAAATCCGCCTGGCTATGCCTGAGATGATGATCGTTGCTGTCTCAAGAAACGGCAAGGTCATCGTGCCAAAGGCCGATATGATTATTGACCGGGAAGATAGCCTTTATGCCATCGGAGAGCGGGAAGTAATGATGGCTCTCAACAAAAAAGTCAGAGTCAAGGGCAGATGGACCAACCTTCAGAAGGTCATGATTATAGGCGGAGGCAAAACCGGGCTGTACTTAGCCCAGCATCTGTCAGAGTTTGGTGCTTCCGTCAAATTGATTGAAAGAGATAAGGATCGTTGCTTTTATTTGTCGGAGCATTTAGAAGGTGTAATGATTCTTCATGGAGATGGGACGGATATCAATCTTCTGGAAGAAGAAAACCTCAATGAAATGGATGCCTTTGTCACTTCGACCGGATACGATGAAGATAACTTAATCCTAGCTTTGATGGCCAAATCCCATGGGGTGGAAGATGTCATCGCCAAAGTCAGCCGTAAGATTTACTCGGACATGATTTCTTCTCTGGGCGTTGACATGGTCCTCAATCCATTGGATATCGCGGTCAGCCATATCCTTCGAATTGTCCAGGGGAGCAAACGGGTTCTTTCTTCTGAGTTAATTCAAGGTCAGGCGGAAATCATGGAGATTGTCGCTGCTGACCACATGAAGCTCACAGAGCGTCCACTCAAAGAAATACGTTTTCCCAGCGGCGTTATTGTAGCTGCGATACACAGGGGTACAGAAATAATCATTCCGAATGGTGATACTATTATTGAGAAAAATGACCGGGTTACCATTTTGTGTCTGCTTTCTGAGCTGACAGAACTGGAGAAGTTGCTTCGTATCACAGGCAGAGGAGATTTTATTCAGTAGGAGATACAAGTTATGGCTTTAAACCTTCGCGCCCTCATGAAAGTGGCAGGGGTATTGTTGCTTGTAATGGGAGGGACCATGTTCCTTCCTTTAATTGTTGGCCTTATATACCACGAACCGATCAGTGTCAAATCGTTTTTACTTGTAAGTATCCCTTGCTTGATTATTGGTGCTGCTTTGGTTTTTTCTATTCGTATCAAAACATCTCGGTTTCGTATCCGCGACGGCTATCTAATCGTATCGGTTTGTTGGGCTCTGGCATCTTTGGTGGGAGCCCTTCCATTTGTAATTTCCGGAGCGATTCCCAATTATGTGGATGCCGTTTTTGAGACGTGTTCCGGACTAAGCACCACCGGCGCATCAATTCTAGCTGACATAGAAGCGCTCCCCCTGTCAATGTTATTTTGGCGCTCATTCACTCATTGGATTGGTGGTATGGGCATTCTACTCCTCGCTGTTGCGCTTCTCCCCACTATGGGTATGGGTGGACACTTCATGGTCAAAGCTGAATCACCCGGTCCAACCCTCTCTAAGATTACTCCCAAGGTATCCGATACCGCCAAGATGTTTTACCTTCTGTATTCGTTCTATACAGGTTTAGAGATCATTCTGCTTCTATTGGGTGGAATGAGTTTATATGACTCGATGATTCATACTTTTGGAAGTGTTGGCACCGGAGGCTTCTCCAATTACAATCAAGGCATAGCTACATTTGACAGTGCTTATATCGATGGTGTCATCACGGTTTTCATGTTCCTGTCCGGGACCAGTTACTTTTTGTATTTTATGGCATTTCGACGAGGGGTTGGGGCCTTCCTCAAAGATGGAGAGTTCAAGCTATACGTTTATATCATTTCCGGCGCTACCCTATTGGTCACACTGGGGCTAATGGGCTTTGGGGTTGTGGACACCTGGTTTGAAGCCTTTCGTTATGGCATCTTTCAAGTTGTTTCTATCATTACCACGACGGGCTTTGCGAATGCAGATTTTGCGCTTTGGCCCATCTTTTGTCAAATGGTACTTTTCCTCTTATTTTTCGTTGGTGGTTGCTCGTCCTCAACGGCTGGTGGCATCAAACCGATTCGTTTGTTGGTTTTGTTCAAATTAATCAAGCGGACAGTAGGGTTAAAGCTACATCCAAGTTCGGTGGCACCACTCAAGTTGGATAACCGGATTCTTCCGGTTGAAGTTCCTTCTGGTATCGCGGCTTTTACATTTTTGTATATTGTGACTTTTTTCGCGGGCGGGCTGGTGGTCAGCTTGGATAACGTTGATTTAATGACTACTTTTAGCGCCGTCGGAGCTTGTCTAGGAAACATTGGCCCAGGGTTTAGTGCCATCGGCCCTATGTCCAATTACGGACTTTTTTCCGATGGCTCTACCATTATGCTTTCCTTCCTGATGATTGCCGGAAGGCTGGAGCTATTTACTGTCATCATATTGTTTACACGCAAATTCTGGTATCCCTACGGATAGAAAGGATATTATGCCATTTAATTTTCGCGCCATCACACATGCTTTAGGATTAATCGTTGGTATCAATGGGCTTGCCATGATTCCTTCATTTTTGTGTGCCATATTCTTTCATGAGGAGAAATCAGCCGTTGCATTGGGTCTTTGTTGTGCTGTCTCCTTATTAATTGGTTATTTGATGTACCACTTTTCAACGAATCAAAGTAAGGCGATTTATGTGCGGGACGGTTATCTGATTGTTTCCTCTAGCTGGATTATCTGTTCCTTAATCAGTACCTTTCCTTATCTGCTGTCGGGAGAAGTAACCAACTTCGTCAGTGCTTTTTTTGAATCGGTTTCCGGCTATACCACCACCGGGGCAACCATGCTGGAGGATTGGAATCTGCCGTATAGTATTGTACTATGGCGTGCAACCACCAATTGGCTTGGAGGTATGGCAATCCTGATTTTTATTATTTCTGTTCTTCCAATGTTTGGCACCGGTGGACAGCGGGTCGCTTACGCAGAAGCTCCTTGGCCTTCCTATTCACGAACAACACCTCGGGTCTCCGATCTTTCAAAAGTTCTTCTAAAACTCTATGTCGGGTTAACAATTGCAGCGGTTATCTTGTTAAATTTTAGTAAAATGAGTTGGTTTGAAGCTTTAATCAACGGGCTCGGTAGCGTCAGTACTGCCGGTTTGCTTCTTCATCCGGGTGGCGTGGAGTATTATGATAGCTTTTATATTGAGTCTATTCTCAGCCTGTTTACAATTCTGGCTTCGATCAGTTTTGTCATGTACCTCTATCTCATTCAAAGAAACTTCAAAGACATTCGAAGTAACATTGAATTAAAGGTCTTTCTGTCTTTGATTGCCGGGGTGACCTTCATAATTGCTGTTAATTTGTCTGCCACCGGTACCTATGATTCTATGGGAATGGCATTTCGTCATGCATTTTTTCAAGTCACTTCCATTGCAACCACTTCAGGATATACGATGGGCGATCCCAACATCTGGCCTACTTTGTCAAAAGCCTTGGTGTTCTGCCTGTTCTTCATAGGTGGGTGCTCCGCCTCGACAAGTGGTTCCATTAAGGTAATCCGTATCGTCATTCTTTTCAAGTTAATCATAAGGGGTTTTATAAAACGACTTCATCCCCATGCGATTTGTACAGTCAGTATGGGCAGAAAAAATATACCCGCACCGATGGTTTCATCAGTCGTTGCATTTATTTGTCTTTATGGTACCACCTACCTGGTAGCCGCCTTGGTGTTGTCTCTTCAGAATCTGGACTTTGAAACTACCCTTAGTGCTGCAGCAGCGCTTCTTTCCAATACGGGATGTGGCTTCGGTGAGATTACTTACGGAGATTTTAGTGCTTTTACCAACCCATTTATCCAACTGTTCATGTGCTTGGTTATGCTAATCGGCAGACTAGAACTATTCTCTATTCTCTTGCTCTTCATTCCTTCGTTTTGGAACACAGACAAGATAAACCTGAGGTAGCCAGCACATCTGCCGCAGTCTTTAAAAAGTAAAATACACGCCCTGGTAGGCGTGTATCCATCATTATGTTTCGTCATATCTCTTTGGCTATTGTAATTTGAAATCCACAGTTCGCTCATCTGGATCGGCAGCTGCAACCTTCACCGTAATCTTGTCTCCAAGGGTGAAGGTTTTTTGTTTGCGTCTTCCAACCAGTCGATGCTTTTCAGGCTCATAATCGTAAAAATCATCTTCCAGCGCAGCCATTCTAATCAAGCCTTCCACGGTGTTTTCCAGTTCAACAAAAACACCGAAGTGTCCCACTCCACTGATAACGCCAGGCAACACTTCCCCTAAATGGAAGGTCATGTACTCCGCCTTTTTCATTTTTTCTGCTTCCCGCTCGATTTCAACGGAGAGTTTCTCTCTGGCAGAGGATTGGGTTGCCGCTTCGGCTGCAGCCTTCTGGAAATGCCGTTTGGCTTTTGCGTCCCAGTTCTCGTGCAAAAATGCCTTAATAATTCTATGAATCATCAGGTCTGGATATCTCCTGATTGGAGACGTAAAATGACAGTAGTATCGAAGCGCCAGACCAAAATGTCCGGTGCAGTTCACATCATATACGGCCTTTTGCATAGACCGGAGGGTAACAGTATGTACTACCCGTTCAAAGGGCTGTCCCACCGATTGTTTTAACGTTGCTTTTAACATTGCAGGTCGGATGACGTCAGCTTCATTTGGGAAGCTCATGCCCAGGCCATTGAGGAAAAGTCTGAGTTCCTGTATCTTCTCAACAGAGGGTCGTTCATGGACTCTATACACAAATGGTGTTTGCATCTTTGCAAACCGCTCTGCCACCACTTCGTTGGCCAGAAGCATAAATTCTTCAATCAGTCGGTTTGCAGTTCTTCGCTCCGCAATGCCGATGTCCACAGGGATCCCGCTTTTATCCAATTGAATATGGGCTTCGTCCAAATCAAAGTCAATGCTTCCCCGTTGATCTCGTCGTGCAGCCAGCAGCTTGGCAACCTTGGCCATTTGTGTCAGGACCTCGGGAATGTTGGAAGCGACATCACTTGAAAAGGGTTTTCCGGATTCCAGGTAGTCCGAGACGTCATCGTAGATAAATCGGGCGTTGGAACGGATTACACTTTCATATAAGTCCGATCGAAGAACCTTCCCATTTTGATCCAGTTCAATATCCACCGACATAGTCAGTCGATCCTCAAACGGATTGAGGCTACATATGCCATTGGATAAATTCTTAGGTAGCATGGGCACAACACGATTCAGCAAATAGACGCTTGTGCCACGGTTCAGTGCCTCTTTGTCTAATGGGCTGTTTTCTGCTACATAGTGGGTTACGTCGGCGATATGAACCCCCAGCAGGGCATTCCCGTTGGGGAGCATGGTAAGGGAAACCGCATCATCAAAGTCCATGGCATCCGCACCATCAATCGTGAATACAACCTGACCTCGAAGATCTCGTCTGCCCACCAAGTCTTCCAATAAAATTCCCCGGGTGGAAAGGGCAGCCGCTTCGTCTGCCACCTTTTTGGGGAACGTTTCGGTTAGCCCATAGCTTCGGATGAGAGATTTGATGTCTCCACCCGTATCCCCCTTGCGGCTGATAATTTCTATAATGCTACCCTGTCCACTATTGGATTTGTCCGGATATTTGGTGATGATGGCCACCACCTTGTCGCCCCGCTCCGCTCCACCAAAATTTCGTTTGGGGATGAAAATGTCTTCCCCTACCCGTTTGTCGTCGGGAACCACAAATCCGAACTTATTACTTTTTTCAAAGGTACCCACTACTTCCGTAACACCCCGGGATAGGATGTTTATCACGGCACCTTCTTTAGCGCCTTCTTTTCCTGCTTTCCAGGGGCTTTCGGGCAGTAATCTGACCTCAACCCGGTCGCCGTTCATGGCACCGTTCATGGAAGACCAAGGGATAAAAATGTCATCCCCCTCATCGGGCAGCAGGAAGCCAAAGCCCTTCTTATGCTTTTGCATGGTTCCAGCGATGAGCGTCGAGTTTTTATTCTGTTTTTTGGATGCATGACCCATATATTTTTTCTTATTCATAGCCTCATCATACCACATTCTCAATAAAAAAGGACAGGCGTTCTTCGCCTGTCCTCATTTGATGTACGTATAGGGCTAATTGTCTTGTCTATAGTAGTCCGCCGATGCTTACAAAGATTGGCGCAAATACCAAAGAGACAATGGTCATCAGCTTGATAAGGATGTTGATGGACGGACCGGAAGTGTCCTTGAACGGATCGCCTACGGTATCGCCAACGACTGCTGCATGATGGGGATCTGAACCTTTTCCACCAAAATGACCTTCTTCAATATATTTCTTGGCATTATCCCATGCTCCACCCGCATTGGCCATCATGATGGCAAGCAATACTCCTGCCAGGACTGCGCCTGCAAGCATGCCGCCAAGGGCGACTGGGCCAAGAATGATACCCACCAATAGAGGCGCTAGAATTGCCATCAAACCAGGGGCAACCATCTCTTTGAGTGCCGCTTTGGTGGAGATGTCAACACATCTGGAGTAATCCGGTTTAGAAGTACCGGCCATAATGCCTTTGTCATCTCTGAACTGGCGTCTGACTTCTTCAATCATTTGGTATGCAGCCTTGCCTACGGAATTCATGGTCATGGCAGAGAACAAGAATGGCAGTACGCCGCCTATAAAGAGTCCAACAATGACAATGGGCTCCAGCAAGCTGATTTCGTCTAATTCGGCTACTGTCGCATAGGATGCAAATAGTGCTAGCGCAGTCAATGCTGCGGAACCAATGGCAAATCCTTTGCCGATGGCAGCGGTTGTGTTTCCAACCGCGTCCAATTTGTCTGTGATTTTTCTGACTTCGGGAGGCAGTTCGGACATTTCTGCAATACCTCCGGCATTATCAGATACCGGGCCGTATGCATCAACCGCAACAACCATTCCAGTGGTAGAAAGCATGCCAACCGCAGCCAGCGCAATGCCGTACATCCCTGCAGCCGCATATGAAATATAGATGCCTGCAGCAATAAACATAATGGGCCAAACGGTGGAGAGCATGCCGACAGCAAAACCGGAAATAATAGTGGTTGCCGGGCCAGTCTGGCATTGTTCCGCAATTTTCTTTACGTGTTTGTAATCACTGGAGGTATAAATCTCGGTAATTTTGCCAATGGCGATACCGACCAACAGTCCGCCAACAATTGCATAGGCATAGTTCAAACTTCCCAACATTAGTTTGCTGAGGATGAAGGACGCAATGATGACGATAGCACCACTGATATAAGTTCCCAAATTCAAAGCTGCTGCCGGATTACCGCCTTCCTTACCTCGAACCATCATGATTCCGATGATGGAAGCGATGATCCCGATGGCTGCCAATAGCAAGGGGAATACAGCCGCAGATGTTATGTCAAAAGCTCCTCCCGAGTTGGCTGCAGCAACAGCGGCCAGGGTAATGGCTGAAATAATGGATCCAACATAGGATTCAAACAAGTCAGATCCCATCCCAGCAACGTCGCCCACATTATCGCCTACGTTGTCAGCAATGACAGCGGGATTTCGGGGATCATCTTCTGGGATGCCAGCTTCGACTTTGCCAACCAGGTCTGCGCCGACGTCAGCAGCTTTGGTATAAATACCACCACCAACTCTGCCAAACAACGCCATGGAAGAGGCTCCAAGTCCAAACCCGGTTATGACTTGTACAGAATCCAGACCCATAAATACAAATATGATTCCAAGTCCAAATAGTCCTAAGCCGGTAACACAAAGGCCCATCACCGCTCCACTTCGGAACGCAATTTTGAGGGCTTTGCCCATTCCGCTTTGTTGGGCGGCGTAAGCTGTTCTTACGTTGCCTTTGGTGGCAACCCGCATTCCAAAGAATCCTGCTGCTACGGAAAGCAAGGCACCGAAGACATAAAGTCCTGCTGTTACCCAGCTAATCGCCAAGCCTATCAATAGGAATACAACTACGATGACAACAGCCATTGCTTTGTATTCACGGCGAAGGAAGGCCATTGCCCCTTCACGTATAAAGCCGGCTATTTCTTTCATTCTGTCGGTTCCTTCTTCAGCCTTGTTAATCCAGGCTGACAACCCGTATGCCACTGCTAAGCCAAGTAGAGCTGCAATCGGCACTAGAATTGTAAGTACTTGCATGGTGATAAACATAATACTAACTTCCTCCTTACACTTCGATAAGAGGCATCGCAAAGACGCCTCTTATTATTTGAGTGAATATGATAACTAAATTAGAAACTTGTTCATAGGCGGTTGTCATTATTATTCAAGGGTCACAATGACCAAAGACAATAGAATGAACAGTACTGCGCCGACTGTAGAAATCTTGGATAGCAAGGCATCGTATCCTCTGGCTCTTTTCTTTCCGAAAAGTTGCTCCGCACCACCACCGATGGCACCGGACAAACCTGCACTATTACTGGATTGAAGCAAGATGCTGCCAATAAGTATTAAGCTTGCAACAACCAATACTATTTTCAAAAATATCATTTGAATTCCTCCTGTTGGATGAGGCGGTTTTCCCGCCACAATAACCACTAGAGTTTACCATAGGACCCCATAAAAATCAACACTTAAAATTCGATGATATCCATAAAGTCTCTGGGATTCAAACTGGCTCCGCCTACCAGCGCGCCGTCAATTTCAGGCATGTTCATTAAGTCTGTTGCATTGCTGGGTTTGACACTGCCTCCATACTGAATCACAACTCGATCACCTATGGTTTCATCGTATAGTTTTTCAATCATATCACGAATGAACCCACACATTTCGTCGGCTTGATCCGGTGTTGCGTTCCGTCCGGTACCAATGGCCCAGACTGGCTCATACGCGATGGTCAAACTAGAAACCTGTTCTGATGAAAGACCTGCAAGATCCTTTGTCAATTGGTTTTCAACCACCTCATGTGCCTTTCCTGCATCACGTTCTTCCAGCACTTCTCCGATACATAGAATAGGAAGGATGGAAGATGCAAACAGGGCGTGCAACTTTTTGTTGACGGTTTCATCGGTCTCGCTAAAATACTGACGTCGCTCTGAGTGGCCGACAACACAGTAGTCTACCCCTATTTCTTCAAGCATGGCAACCGAAACTTCCCCGGTATATGCACCTTCTTCGGCAAAATGAACATTCTGTGCGCCAACCTTAATGGAATTTCCTGCAAAGCATTCCACCAGCAAAGGCAAATCCAGATAAGGAGCGCAAATCGCCGCCCGCACATCTGTACCCCTATAGAGTTGTTTGAATTCTTCAGCAAAAGCCCTTGCTTCCTTCTGGGTCTTGAACATTTTCCAGTTACCGGCGATGAAAGGGATTCTCATTCTACTTGTCCTCCAATACTGCGATGCCAGGCAATTCCTTGCCTTCTAAAAACTCCAGCGACGCGCCGCCCCCGGTGGTGATATGAGTCATGTCATATTGTAGACCGAATTTCTCCAATGCGGCCGCCGAGTCTCCTCCACCGATAATGGTCACGGCATCACTATTGGCCATGGCTTCAGCTACGGCACGGGTGCCATCTGCAAAATTATCCATCTCGAACACACCCATGGGGCCATTCCAGAAGATTGTTGCAGCGCCATTCATTGCTTTCGTGAACAGCTCACAGGTTTTGGGCCCAATATCCAGTCCCATCATGTATGCGGGGATTTCTGTGATGTCATATACCGCTTTGGGTGATTCGTTGGAAAACTCCGCCGCACACACAGTATCTATCGGTAGAAGTAATTGGACACCTGATGCCTCCGCCTGTTTTAGAAGGTTGGCCGCCAGGTTCACATTGTCTTTGTCTAAAATAGATTTCCCGATTTCATAGCCTTGGGCCTTAAAAAATGTATACGCCATGCCACCGCCAATAATCAGCTTATCCACTTTTTTTAGTAGGTTTTCAATGACAAGAATCTTATCTCCCACTTTAGCTCCGCCAATGATGGCCACAAACGGCCGGGCAGGTGCTTCCAAAATATGCCCCATATACTTTACTTCTTTTTCGATTAGGAAGCCGGAAACAGCTGGCAGGTATTTTGCTACCCCAGTGGTTGAACTATTCTTTCGATGAGCCGTACCAAAGGCATCATTGACAAAGATTTCGCCCAAGCCGGCAAGTTCAGAAGTGAAAGGCTCCGCGTTTGCCGTGTCTTCCGCTCGAAATCTTGTGTTTTCAAGAAGCATGACTTGGCCTGGTGCCAGGGCTAAAGCTGCCGCCTTAACTTCTTCATCCACCACTTTTTCACTGGGGATAAATACAACCCTCCGTCCTATCATTTGTTCCAACCTTCGTGCCACCGGTTTAAGGGAGAGTGCCGGATCCGGTTTTCCGTCAGGTCTGCCAAGGTGAGACATCAAAATGACTTTGGCGTCATGCTCAATCAAGTAATTGATTGTAGGAATAGCGGCAACGATTCGGATATCGTTGGTGATAATTCCTTCCCGCATGGGTACATTAAAGTCCACCCTAACCAGAATACGTTTGCCTCGAACATCAATATGTTTTATCGTTTTTTTCACTTTATATTGCCTAATTCCCTTTCCGTCTCATATTCCTTTAATATTTATATTCCCTTGGAAATCATATAATCAATCAGGTCTACAATACGGTTGGAGAAACCCCATTCATTGTCATACCAAGATACAACCTTTAGCATGTCGTCCCCCATACCCATGGTGCAGATAGAGTCCAAAATAGAAGACCGCTCGTCGCCCTTGAAATCCACTGAAACCAGTGGTTCATCGCAATATCCCAGGATGCCCTTCATATCAGTTTCGGAAGCTTTCTTCATAGCTGCGTTAACGCTTTCTTTGGTGAACGGTTTTTCGAGTTGTACCACCAGGTCTACGACAGATACCGCAGGAGTCGGGACTCGGATAGCCATCCCATTGAGTTTACCATCCAGCGCCGGCAAGACTCTACCAATGGCTTTGGCTGCGCCAGTTTCGGTAGGAATCATAGAAACGGCTGCTGCTCTTGCTCTTCTCAAGTCAGAATGCGGCAGATCCAGGATTTTTTGGTCATTGGTGTAGGAATGGATGGTAGTCATCAAACCTTTGACAATGCCGAATTCCCGATCCAATACTTTGGCGATTGGGCCAAGGCAGTTGGTGGTGCAGGAGGCATTGGACACCAAGTGGTGGTTTTGTGGATCATAGGTTTCCTGGTTAACACCCATTACGATAGTTGCATCATCCCCTTTGGCTGGGGCTGAAATGACGACTTTTTTAACACCTTTGCCAAGATGCTTAGAAGCGCCTTCTCTGGAGGTGAAAAACCCAGTAGATTCCATAACCAACTCAACACCATATTCGTCCCATGGAATTTGAGCAGGATCTTTTTCGGCAAAAATTCTTATCTTATTGCCGTTGACAATAATCGAATCCTCGGTTGCTTCACAAGTCCCGTTGAACTTGCCAAAGCAGCTGTCATACTTTAATAGGTGGGCCAGAGTCGCCGGTGTGGTTAAATCATTGATGGCAACGACTTCGAAATTGGTGTCCCTGCCCAATGCGATTTTAAATGCATTTCTGCCGATTCTTCCGAAACCATTGATGCCTACTTTAGTTTTCATTTTTTCCTCCTTTAGGTACTGCCTCGCCGGAAGCGAAGCGTGCATAGTTATATATCATCTATCTTTAAATTAACAAATAATTTAGAAACGCTTTCGGCGGGATGATGACAAAATTCGCATCTCATCCCGGTATTTGGCAATGGTCCTTCTTGAGATATCGATGCCCCGATCCTTGAGAATTTCAACCAAATCCTGATCGCTATAAGGCGATTTGAGGTCTTCGGATTCGATGATTTCACGCAAATGAGTTTTGATGCTGTTGGAAGAAATCCCCTCACCCTGCCAGTCTGATACGCCTGCAGAAAAAAAGAACTTTAACTCAAGCACCCCTCTGGGGCACTGCATATATTTGCCATTGATGGAACGGCTGACCGTAGATTCGTGGATGCCCACTTCTTCGGCAACCTGCTTCAAGGTCAGAGTTTTTAGGTATTTGTCACCTTTGTCAAAATAGTCTCGTTGAAAACGAACAATGGATTTGACCACATTGATAATGGTCTGTTTTCTTTGCTCAATGCTGTTGATGAGCCATAAGGCGGAATTCAAACGTTCCGAAAGATAATCATGAAGTTTCTCGTCATTCTTTGATTCGCGAAGAACATTCTCGTAATAAGAGCTTACCATAAGCCGCGGCACACTGTTATCGTTCATGGTGACCAAATACTCGCCTGCAAGTTTTTCGACCAGCACATCAGGAACGATATATCTGGTTTCCCCCTGAGGGGAAAATTGTCGGCCAGGCTTTGGTTCCAAGGTTTTGATAATATCCCCTAGCTCCTGGACTCGTTGAACGTGGATGCCCAGACTTTTGGCTATCACGGCCAGCCTGTTGTTTGCCAAGTCATCAAGGTGGTTGGTTACAATCTCCTTGATTTCATTTGTCATCATGCTTCTGTTATCCAATTGAATCAGTAAGCACTGAGACAGGTTTTGAGCGCCGACGCCAACAGGGTCGAAGGTGCGGATTAAATCCAGTACTTTCCTAACGTTTTGGGGGGTAGTGCTCAGCGCTTCTGCAATTTCATCTTCAGTGGATGTCATATATCCATTTTGGTCCAGTGATTCAATGACGTATCTTCCAATATTTCTGCATGCACGGCTACCTGATGCAAACTGCAATTGGAACATCAGATGTTCCGACAAAGTGATATCTGTGCTCACATACTGCTCAAATGAATAATCCTTGTCGTCCCTGTCGTATTGGGGCTGCTTGTATCCGGGGTCATCGTAGCCACGTTCACGGATGTATTCACTGAGTGGATCCTTGTGCTCGTCCAGAGGTTTTATCACTTCCCCCTCGGGGGTGCGATCATCTTCATGAGGTGCCGGCTCCAAAACCGGATTGGTCAGCAGCTGTTCTGAGACAAACGAATCTAACTCCTGGGTGTTGAACTGCAATATTTGGATTGCCTGTATCAACTCAGGAGTCATAATGAGCCGTTGTGATTGTTCAATTGTTAAATCGTATCCAAGTCTCATTGTTGCTAAATACCTCGATTTGATTATATCATAACACGCTTTTATTTCAACCCGGGAAAGCCCATTTGACGCAATGCTTCAAATAATATAATATTCACTGAATTCGATAAATTCAGTGAGCGCAGCGCTGTTTCCGCAGCCATCGGAATGCGGATTGCCTGGGATTCTCTGGCTTTGATGAAATCTCTGGGCAAACCTGCCGTTTCTTTTCCGAACAGAATCATATCTTCATCTTTGAATCGAATGTCCGTATAGGCAACGCCCCCTTTTGTGGTGGCCAGATACATTTGCCGATCGCCGTACTTTCCCATGAAGTCGTCCAGACTTTCATGGACTTCCAGTTTCACAAAAGGCCAGTAATCCAGCCCCGCCCGCCGGACGGTTTTATCGTCTATGGAAAATCCCAAAGGTTTGACAAGATGAAGAACGCTGCCGGTTGCTGCACAGGATCTTGCGATGTTTCCGGTGTTGGGTGGTATTTCCGGTTCGACCAGTACAATGTGTAATGCCATTCTAATTACCTCCGTTACTATCATAATAAATTATTCGGATAATATAAAGACAAAAAAGAGAAAATGGGGTATAATTCCTTCGAGCAATTTACAAGGAGGTACTCTATGAAAACCGTTAACATTGGGCTATTGGGCCTGGGAAACATCGGCACCGGCACCTACAAGACTCTGGAAATGAACCGGGAACAAATTGAATCCTTTTCAGGTCTGGACTTGAGGATTATCAGGATTCTCGAAAAAGATACAGACCGCAAGCGGGACATCACCGTTTCGGCCAGTCAATTTACACAAAACCCACAGGAAATTTTCTGTGATCCTTCGATTCAAGTAGTCATCGAACTATTAGGCGGAATCGAACCTGCCACCACCTTTATGCTGGAAGCTATGCGAAACGGTAAGAGCGTGGTCACCGCTAACAAGGCCGCAGTGGCAGCCAATTATCATATCCTCACTCAAACCGCAAAAGACAACAATGTGCTTTTCCGCTTTGAAGCCAGCGTCGGTGGCGGCATCCCCATTCTCAACGCCTTGACCACCGTGCTGCAAGCCAACCAATTCGAAGAAATACTCGGTATCCTCAACGGAACCACTAATTATATCCTGACACAGATGACAGAGTATGGACTTGCCTATGAAGACGTCCTCAAGGTGGCTCAGGAAAAAGGCTTTGCAGAAGCAGACCCCACAGCAGATGTGGAGGGGTATGACGTTGCAAATAAATTAACCATTCTTATGGCACTCGCCTTTGACAAATATGTTGCACCCTCCGAAATCCCCACGATTGGGATTACCGGCATCACTCTGACACAAATCCAGGAGGCAAAAGAGCGGGGCAACAAAATCAAGTTAATCGCCAGCGCCAAAAAAGAAGACGGTCAAATTGTCTATCGTGTGAAACCTATGGAACTGCCGGTTTCCCACCCTCTTGCCGGAGTCAGCAATGAATTCAATGCCATTTTTGTAAAAGGCAACGCAGTGGATGAGTTGATGTTCTATGGCAAAGGTGCAGGCCCGCTTCCCACAGGTAGTGCCGTTATGGGCGATGTGCTACAAATTGCAAGGACATTGATAGAGAGGAAGGCAATATGACAATATACAAACAATGGAAAAAACTAATTGAAAATCAAACAGATGACTCCTTCGAGGCATTCTGGAAAGAATATAGCGAAACGGAAACACGTATTTATCAGGAAATACTTACACACCCCACGAAGCCGCTTGCCGGAACCTTCAAGGAACTGGTTGATCGGTTTGAAGCGGATCCAGTATTGTTTATGGGATTTTTAGACGGCATCCAAACCAGCCTGGTGGAATCCTTTCCTATTGAAGGAGTTACAGAAGAATCCCCTCTGTCAATTCTCGTGAATCCGGAAGCTTTATATCTGAACATGCTAATTGCAGAAGCAGAATATTTGTATACCCTCCCCCAGTGGGAAGATGTGTTGTCCGACATAAAACGGTCAGCCATCACCAAAGTCTACAAAAAAACAAAAATTGTTGTCAACAATAACAAAACGGGCCGGAATGATCCATGCCCGTGTGGTAGCGGTAAAAAGTATAAGCATTGTTGCGGCAAAAACTAGGGTTCAAGAATCAACTTGTTCCCCGCCCACTCTAAAAAGCGGAACATGTCTCTGATTGTTAGAGAAATGGTCACCGTGTTCACATTGGGATGGAAGTTGATGATGGCATCCAAATCGGCATGGCCAATGGCCTTTTCAAGAACCACGGTTACGTGGTTCTTTTTGTCGTTGATGATTCCGAATACCGAGCAAGAGCCAATGTGCACCCCAAGATATGAAAAAATGTCTTGGTCCGATGCAAAGGTGGCTTTGTTGCTCCAGCCGGCTATGCTCGCAAAGTGCCTAAAGTCAAGTCTCCTCTCGTCTTCCAGAATCACCATGAAATGCTGCCCGGTTTTTTTGTCCAGAATAACCAGATTCTTCACGTTGATGCCCGGGCGGTTCAATCCGTGCTCCTTAGCTTGCTCAACGGTAAAGCAAGCCTCGTGGGTATCTCTTTCATAGGGGATGTTTAATTCCCCCAGCACATCATAAACCTGCTGTTCAATGGCATCTATTTGTTTCTCTTTGGGATTATTCGCTTCCATATTATAGCCTTCCTATTTATTAAACAATTAAGGGAATCCTTTTTATTGCGGAAGCCCGTTTTTCTCGCAGAGATCGTCAATGACGCATCTTTCGCAGGCTGGATTTCTAGCCATACAGCAATTCCTGCCATGAAAAATCAATCCATGGTGCGTCATGGTCCACCGCTCCTTTGGGATGCACTCCATCAATGCCAATTCGGTTTTTAATACATCGGGTGCCGCAACCAGTCCTATTCGATTTGCCAATCGAAACACATGGGTATCCACGGCGATGCGCTGCTCACCAAAACCCACCGAAAGCACCACATTTGCTGTTTTGCGCCCAACACCCGGCAAGCTGATTAATTCTTCATATGAATGCGGGACTTTTCCTTCAAAGCGTTCTCGCAATTGAATCGCAAGGTTAAGGATATTTCGGCTCTTGGTTTTGTACATACCTACGGGCTTTAGGATGGTTTCCAGGTCCAGAAGCTCCGCGTTTGCCAACGCCGACGGATTGGGATATCGCTCAAACAAAGAACCCGACACACGGTTTACACTTTTGTCCGTAGTCTGGGCAGATAAGGTGACCGCCACCAGCAGTTGGAAGAGATTTTGGTACAGCAGAGCGCACTCCGCCTCTGGGTATTCACGGTCTAACCGGTCTATTATTTCGATTATTTGTTGTTTTTTCATCATTTCACCTACCTCATATTAACATTTTTTTGTTGCTAACGTCTATTGTATTTTTTTATGTACAATTATTGTAAAATTCAAAAAAAACATTTCCCCTTTTGCCAAACAGGTAGTATAATGAGGTGGTATTAATCATATACAATATTTTAATGGAGGTGTTTAAATGTCTAACTACACACAAGTTGAGACCAACGGCCTGTTTGAATTAACAGCCGCTGCGAGAGCCGAGCTAGCTTCTTCAAAGTATTACAATGAAGACCTTTCTCCGACTTCTGTTTCTCAAAGAACCTGGACAACCTATAACATTTCAATGTTATGGGTAGGTATGGCAATCTGCCTACCATCGTTAACTCTTACCTCTGCCCTTATCGGCTTCGGAATCAGCCCCTGGTTGGCAGTTCTGAACGTTGCTCTGGGTAACTTCATCGTACTTATCCCTATGCAATTGAACTCACACATCGGTACCAAATATGGTATCCCTTTCCCTGGCTTTGCTAGATTGACCTTTGGATCCGTTGGTGCGCAAGTACCTGCTGTCTCCAGAACAATCGTTGCCTGCGGATGGTGTGCAGTACAGAGCTGGGTTGGTGGCGCTGCTGTCGCTTCTTTAATCGGAATCGTAGTAAGCAAGTTCGCTGATCCCACCTGGACCATGGCTCTTCCCGGAAACCCTGCTGCCAGTGTTGGTCAGTTCATCGGTTTCTTCATTTTCATGGCATTCAGCCTTTGGGTTGCTTACAATGGTATGGACCAAATTAAATGGGTTCAAAACATTGGTGGCCCAATCCTAATTGCTGTCATGATTGGTCTGCTCGCATGGGCTGTCAATCTTGCTGGTGATGCTGGCTACTCCTTTGGAGAGGTTATGAACGCTGCAAACGATCAAGCGCTGATTGACGAAAAAGGTGGATTCGTTCTGCTTTATCTGGGCGGTCTGACCGGCAACATCGCATTCTGGGCTACCATGGGCCTGAGCATTCCTGACTTTTCAAGATATGCCAGATCCCAAAAAGACCAGTTCTGGGGACAGTTGCTTGGACTTCCTCTACCCATGTTCTTCTGCGCATTCATTGGTGCATTCTTTGCACAATCCACAAAACTATCCTTGGGAACCGCAATGTTCGACCCAACCGGTGTATTCTACTATGTAGATAACAAGTTGATGATTTTCGTTGCAGCCATCGGCGTTATCGCAGCTACCATTACAACAAACGTTGCTGCCAACATCGTAGCACCCGCAAATGGATTCTCCAACATTTCCCCATCCAAAATCTCCTACAAAATGGGCGTTGTAATCACCTGCGTTGTTGCCATCATTGCACAACCTTGGTGGATCTTCGGTTCCGGTGGCGCATATGTATTCGGTTGGTTAAACAACTACGGCGCAATGCTGGCTCCGATTGCTGCAATCTTTATTGCTGACTACTATGTAGTAAAGAAAAAGCAAATCGACGTCGCTTCCCTGTACAAGGGTGCTGAAGGCAGATATTGGTACAGTGGTGGTTGGAACCTGGCTGCTCTCATTTCATGGGTTGCCGCTTGGATTCTCCCAATTTGGGCCAACTTTGGAGCTTTCGGATTCGCTGGTGCAGCAGACTTTGCTGCCAAGCTGGGAACCGCAGGAACCTGGATTGCTGCTAACGCTTACTTCTTCTCATTTGCAGTAGCATTTATTCTGTATATCGTATTGATGCCTGTATTTGCTAAGAATTCCTTCGTAACCGAAGCTGAGCATGAAGCACTGACTCAAAGAGCATAAACATTGACAAAATTGTATAACTAGTTTTGCCCTAGGAGCCTTTGAGACCCAAAGGCTCCTATTTTATCAAAACAACTATTTTCAATAAAAGGAGGTTAAAAAATGGATTTACTTATCAAAGGCGGCGAGCTGGTAACGGCACAAGCAAGATTTAAAGCTGATATCGCCGTAAAGAATGGTAAAATTGCCGCAATTGGCACCAATTTGAAACCAGAAGCCGGCACTGAGGTCGTAGACGCCAAAGGCAAAATGGTCATTCCCGGAGCCATCGACGGACACACCCATTTGGCAATGCCATTTGGTGGAACCATCTCATCGGACGACTATTTCACAGGCACACGTTCCGCCGCTTGCGGAGGCACCACTACTGTATTTGACTTTGTTCTACAAGGTAAAGGCGAATCCATGCTGGACGCTGTCAAAAGACGTGATGCCCTATGTGCCCCGGATGCTGCTGTTGACTACTCATTCCATGTTGGTGTTTGCGACACCTCCGGCGATTTGCTGGATACCATGGAAGACTGCGTCAAGTTTGGTATTCCATCATTTAAAGTGTTCATGGTTTACGACTTTGGTGTTGATGATGGTTCTTTCTATGAAACATTGTTGAAGGCATCAAAAATCGGCGCACTGGTTGGTGTTCATGCCGAAAACAAAAATGTAAATGCAGTATTGGTGAAACAATATCTTTCTGAAGGGAAGGTTGACGCCTGGTGGCATTACATGTCCAAGAACGAAAATGTTGAGAGCGAAGCAGACATTCGAGCCATCAACCTGGCAAAAATGGCTGGCACATCTCTCTATATTGTTCACCTCGGCAGCAAAGACGGTGTAGATGCCGTTACAAAAGCCAGGGACGAAGGATATCCCATCTTTGCAGAAACCTGTCCACAATACCTGAACTTCACTAGTGAAGTCTACAAAAGACCTCGGGGCAGAGATTTTGTCTGTTCTCCTCCAGTCAAAGGCAAAGCTTCTCAGGATGCTCTTTGGGCAGCCATCAAGAGAGGCGACATCGCCACTGTAGCCACAGACCACTGCCCGTTCACCCAGAAAGAGAAAGACTGGGGAATCAAAACCAAGGACGGCAAACCAGGTAACTTCACCACCATACCCAACGGCTGTGCCGGCATCGAGAACATGTATCCGTACATTTTGTCCGAGGCCAACAAGGGAAGGATTTCCTTCCAAAGAGCTGTTGAGCTTTGCTCCACCAACCCATCTAAATTATTTGGGCTGGATCACGTAAAGGGTGATTTGCAGGTCGGTCTTGATGCAGACATCGTGATTTATGATCCCAAGAAGAACGTTACCATCCGCAATGCAAAAATGCATGGCAACCTGGATCACACAATCTGGGAGGGTGTTGATGTGAAGGGCTACCCTGTTGCTACCTATAGCAGGGGCAAGCTGGTCTTCAAAGACGACAAATTCGTTGGAGAAAAAGGCGCAGGCAAGATGGTTAAATGCAAGCCCATCCGCCTGAAGGGTCCGTCCCTCTAGTCATCCTTCGGATTTGCAGAACAAGTAATGGTAAAAAATAAATACAAAAAAGGCAGGAGTTAAAATCCTGCCTTTTTTTGTTATTTCACGATAAGGGTATCTATCATTTGTGTGGTGTTGTTTATAAATCCCAAGTGGAGGCCCAGTGCTGTCTCACCGCCTTGATTCCCTTTTTTTTGATTAACTCGGCGATTTCGTGTATGCTCCAGCTGCCACTCAGGCGATTATCTGCTTGAAAATTACTGATACCATGCTCAATGAAATACGCTTCCGAATCATTATGTGCCCAAGTTTCTTTGAATTGCAGCAAGCCAACATAGTATCTGCCTTCGCCTGCTCTTTCATTCCCTTTGCTTTCATGTCGAATAATATTGATAATAATATCCTCGTATTCTCTGGAATACACACCATGTGCAGTTAACTGTTGTTTTATCTCAACCCGCCATTTATCTACCCCTGTCAATGCAGGCAATTTGATGCTTGTCTCTTCAGACCAATCACTATAGAATCTTTGCCCTTCGACTTCTACAAAGGATCTCACCTTAAACGAGTAAGTGGCACCGGGCTCCAGGGACTCAATCGAATCGCTGAAATATGTGCCGTCGCTGTTTATGGCAGTTGTATCTCCCAAGTCCATTATTTGGTCCGTTCCCTGACGCGTCGCCACAAAGTTGACACCAGAGATGCCTGGAAGTACCGGACTGTAAGCGCCAACCCTATCATAATCGAGTTTTTCTAGCACCGCAGCTGTAGGGGCAAGAGCTACTACTGCCACTTGATAGGTAGATGTCTGCCCTGCATAGGTAATGGTAACGGTTTTACTTCCAACCTCAGTGTTTTGCTTTGCGCCAATAAAAACATCATTGTGCTGCGCAGAATTTGAGGATCCGTTGACGCGGATATATATGTCTGATGGAGTAATGGTTGATCCCACTTGGTATTGCAATGTTGTTTTGGTCAGATCGACTGAAACACTGGTTACGATTTTCGCACGAAGCATATCAGCGTTGACATGATACGGGGTCGTCGCAATACCTACAATAATAATTAGGATACAAACAATCCCCACCATATATTCTTTCATTGTTAATTTGCTTGTTAATTTCTTGTGATGCATAAAGACCTCTCTCTCATATGCACTTATTATACCGAAAAAATGTGATAGTCTTGTGAAAATCAGATTTTTACACAATACTATCACACTCAAAATGCGTCATAAATATGGGAATTGACCTATCATATAACTATTTTAGAGGTCTTTTCCCACTGAAATGTCCTTATCCGTCCGCCGAACTCTTTTGCGGTAGAGCTGGATTATCTGTGAAAATATGAAGTCATAGAGGAACAAAAATGCCAATCCGGCTAGCACTAGAATGGGAAGTGAGAAATCCGGAAGTTTTATGTTTCCAAAAAACAATTCGCGGAAAAACAAGTAACCAATCCCAAATATGACCAGAAAAACAGCTGCTTTCACCCCCAACTGGATGGCCGGGTGTCTCCTACGCTCTGCATAAAACTTGATGATGCCATACAATCCAAAGAAAAAGGCATATGGAATTATCGCAAGTTTGTTCGGGACTATGATTAAACAAAGCAGGATGGTCCCGCTATACATCATCCATCCGCCCCGCAGACCTGATTCAATAATCAGTACAGCAACAAAAAGAGAGCTGACAGCATACAGCGTCAGCTCCGCACCGGGAACGATTGAAGCCAAAAACACTGACAAGACCGAACCTGCTAAGCAAATTCCTCCTATTGCAACGTTTTGAGTGCGCTTATTCATGGAGGCTCCTTTAGATACAGTCGCAACAGCAATCAGCGCATATATATAACTGACACGCCGTACAAAGCATATCATCATTGGATCGGTATCCTCTGCCATAAGCAGTGTTCCGATACCCTTGTCCCGCGTTCTTAAGGCTATTTAGTGCTTGGTTGTACTCTGCGTTCTGGGGATCCATATACACAGCCTGCTGAATCTTGCTGATCGCATCATCATACCATCCCTTGCGATAGGAAATCATTCCATCCAGGAAAATCCACTCGGCCGTCCGGGTTTGTACCCGCTGCAATTTCGCAGTCGCTTCGTTGAGACGGTTTGCATCGATATCCCGTCTGACTTCTGCAAATTCCGGGCTCACTGAGGTGCGGCGACCACCGTACCCACCGGAACCGCTGGCACCACCATATGTGTTTCTGGATTTTCCATTTCTTATGTCATTAATTTCGTCATAGGCCATGTTTACTTGTCGTAGCTTCTCTTCGGCCAAATCCTCCAACGGATTGTTGGCATGCCGGTCGGGATGATATTTTTTGACAAGGACTTTATATGCAGCCTTGATTTCTTCATCGGTAGCGCTTTCTTTTACGCCCAGTATTTCATAGGGATTCCCCATTGCTTTTGTCTTCCTTTCTAAGGACTTTCTCGGTTCTTCTTAAAAGTCCCAAATACACTATGTTCTCTATTATACCGTTATTTTTATTTATTTCAAGCAAATCCAGTGCTTTTCCCATTTCCCCGCAACAGACCAATAAGTGCCACTCGCAGTTACTTTTGATCCGTTCCCGGAATATCTCTACCGCCTCAACCCCATCATACTCATAACGATAAATCAGCGGATTATACGCTCCGGTCTTGATATTATCTTCTAAATCATCCCAGGCGTCCATCAGGTAAATCCATTTGCCAAGGTGATAGCCCAGTCTGCCCAACACTCTTTGGGTGTCTTGGTCTTTGGTTGCAGGGCCAGATTGAAACACTACTTCGAGTATCTTTGCAAACGTCTCGGATACTTGGTCCAGATTGTTACTCAAGGCTTTTTCCAATTGTGCCATTTCCCTGAGTTCGCTTCCAATTTCATCACAAAGGGTTCCCCTTGTCTTCTGAAGTTTGTTGAAAAGCGGTTTCATCAGCGTGAGCGCTGCTCTTGCGGATGCTTTCTTTTCATCACTGACATCGTCCTGCAACTTGTACCAAGTAAGGATTAGCATAACATCAGCCGCGTAGTCGATGGCTTCATTTCTAATGGCTGTATTTTTTTGATTGGGTGTATAATGCAATGTTCTTTGGTGACCAAATCCGGTTCATCAGTTAAGCTGGCGATTACCATAGCAAGAAACGCTGCATCATAACTCAAGGCCAGTCTGGGGATTTGACCATACCGCTTTCCGATGGATTTGCAGACACCACAATAGTAGCCTCGGTATATTTCGTATTCCCGCAGCTTTAACTCCTGTTTTTCGGTTGTGACATATCCCAGCATGGTGTCCTCCAATGGCTATCACTATAACACAGAATCTGGAATGAAAAAAGAGGGCATCTGTTAAGACGCCCTCCATATCACTCAGTTATTTTTTGCCGTATACTTCCAAGCAAAGTAATCCATCCTCTGAGGAGCAATATTTTTCATTAACCACGCCATAAATCTTTTTGCCCGCACGTTGAACATTCATTAAAATGTTGCGTTTGCTTGCCGGCACCATTTCCCAAATCACAGCCAAAGGTGCATCACAGATTCCTTCGGAGGTTATGAGTAAAACATTTTCGTACTTGGTTTCAGCGATGTTGCTGACCGATTCCAGTAAAAATGCATCTAAAAATACGCTGGTTCCACGTCGCCACAACTCATGACCCGGCACGATGCTGGCTGCATATGCTTCGATTTCTTTTTCTAGAGCCAGTCTGCGGTCTGCAATCTGCTCCGAATCTTCCACCCAGGTTTTTTCTGTGGGTAGCTGAAGATACCAAACGTCGTAGTCATTTTCTTCTTTGCCTTCTTCATACAACACTTCATCAGCATCTACTTCGAAAAACTTAATTTTTGCCTGCTCACGATATTCAATTTTCTTGAAATCGTCTTCAATAGGAAGGCCTACGCCCCAGTCTAAATAGTCATAATCAATCATAATATTACCTCCCGCATTTCTTCAAGGCCTAAGACCCTTGTTTGTCTTGATAATTATATCACAAAGTATTTGTTATTTGTATATTTTTTACCCATCCTCCTCAAGAATAAAACTTGCATTTTTCTTTAATTGTCTCAGAATGGCTATTGATTTTGAGCTATTCACATTGTATAATTGTATACAATATTAGATTCAAACTTACACACGGAGGAACCGTCAATGGGAAAGTCACTAGCATATAAGATATTGGAAAATCATTTGGTGGAAGGCAGCTTGACTCCAGGAGAAGCCATCACCATTAAAATGGATCAGACCCTCACTCAGGACTCCACAGGAACTATGGTATACCTACAATTGGAAGCCATGGATGTGGATCAGGTCAAAACAGAATGCTCGGTTGCCTATATTGATCACAACACCTTGCAAACCGGTTTTGAAAATGCGGACGATCATGCTTTTATACAGAGTGTAGCCAAACGTCATGGTGTTATATTTTCAAAACCCGGAAATGGGATTTGCCATCAACTGCATCTGGAAAACTACGGAAAGCCAGGCAAAACGCTATTAGGATCCGATAGCCATACCCCCACCGGAGGTGGGTTGGGCATGATTGCCATCGGTGCAGGCGGTTTGGATGTGGCGGTAGCCATGGCTAAGGGAACCTACACCCTAAGTGTTCCTAAAGTTTTGGCTGTTGAACTGACCGGTCGGCTTCGTCCATGGGTTTCGGCCAAGGATGTGATTCTGGAGGTTCTAAGGACCTTAACCGTCAAGGGCGGTGTGGGTAAAATTGTCGAATATATCGGAGAGGGCGTAAAATCCCTTTCGGTTACAGACCGAGCCACCATTACGAATATGGGCGCAGAACTTGGTGCTACCACTTCTATTTTTCCAAGTGATGAAAACACCCGGGCATACCTTTTATCTCAGGGCAGACCAGAAGATTATATTCCACTGGCAGCAGATTCAGACGCTTTCTATGACGAGCATATTGTCATAAATTTGTCTATGCTTGCACCAATGGTGGCAAAACCTCATAGTCCTGATAATGTGGCAACGGTATCAAGCATCGGCGAAATAAAGGTGGACCAGGTGGCCATCGGTAGTTGCACCAACTCATCGTATTCGGATTTGATGAAAGTTGCTGAAATTCTGAAAGGTAAGAAGGTACACTCCGATGTAAGTCTCGTGATTTCACCGGGTTCCAGCAAAATACTTACCAAGATGGCAGAAAACGGTGCATTGGCTATATTAATTTCCTCTGGTGCAAGAATCATTGAAAATGCCTGCGGGCCTTGCATCGGCATGGGCCAGTCTCCAAAATCCGGTGCAGTCTCACTACGGACCTTCAATCGTAATTTCAAAGGAAGAAGTGGCACCCTGGATGCTGATGTGTATCTGGTCAGTCCTGAAACCGCAGCAATTACTGCAATCCGCGGCGTCTTGACGGATGGTATCCATGCTGGCTTCACTATGCCAGTCATAGCAGAAACTGATTTCCCGTTGAACGACAACTTCATCGTCTACCCAGACGATTGCGACACCACCAACACACCTGTGGCAATGGGACCAAATATCAAGCCTTTCCCAAGAAACCAAAGGCTGAACGGCAATCTTACGGTTCAGGTGGCATTGGTGGGGGGTGACAACATCACCACTGACGATATTATGCCTTCCGATTCCCGTCTACTACCTTATCGGTCGAACGTGCCTTACCTAGCGAACTTTTGCTTTGAGAAGATTGACCCGGCATTTGCCGCTCGGTGCAAGGAAATGGGCTCCGTTGCCATCATAGGTGGTGAAAACTACGGACAAGGAAGCAGTCGGGAACATGCCGCGCTGGCTCCGTTATATTTAGGAGTGAAGTTTGTCATAGTTAAGTCATTTGCCAGAATCCACCGTTCCAATCTGATTAATAGTGGCATTATTCCTTTCACCTTTGTAAATCCAGCGGATTATAATGACTTCGCTATTGGTCAAACGTTGGAGCTATGCGGTGCAGTAGCACAAATGGAAAACGAAATCGTCTCCATCACGAATCGGGAAACCGGAAAAACCTACCTCTTAAATGCAAGCCTTTCCCAACCCGAAAAGGAAGTTATCCTAGCAGGCGGGAGAATCAACCAGATTAAAGGAGAATAATTCTATGGATTATATAAAGCAGTTTGAAAATATCGTAGCAGCGCAGTTGGCCAGAATCGAAAAAATGAAAGAATCTTCGGATTTCATAGAATATCAGGCGCTAGATACCATCATCATCGGTATCATCGGTGGCGACGGCATCGGTCCAGCCATCACGGCAAATGCCCATAAAGTCCTCCTCACCCTTCTGGCAGATGAAGTGGCCAAAGGGAAAGTCGAGTTTCGGATTATTGAAGGGCTAACCATTGAAAATCGCGCAGCAGTGGACAAGGCCATTCCTGAAGATGTGTTGGCCGAAATAAAAAAATGCCATGTGCTGTTGAAAGGTCCTACCACTACCCCACGCAAGGGTGATGTCTGGGCGAATGTGGAAAGTGCCAACGTGGCAATGAGAAAAGAACTGGATTTGTTTGCCAATGTTCGGCCAGTGACAATTGAAGACCAGGGCGTAGATTGGACATTCTTCCGGGAAAACACGGAGTGTCTTTATGCAATGGGCAGTCAAGGCGTCACAATTCAGGACGATTTGGCCATTGACTTTCGAGTGATCACTACCCAGGGGACCGAACGAATTGCCAAACTTGCCTTTGACTACGCCAAAGCAAACAATAAAAAAAGAGTCACCATCGTCACCAAAGCTAATGTAGTTAAAACCACCGATGGGAAGTTCCTTGAAGTCTGCAAACGGATTGGCGAAGACTACCCGGGAATTGAAGTGGACGACTGGTATATCGATATCATGACTGCTAAATTGGTTGACACCAAGCGACGCACCCAATTCCAGGTCATGATCCTTCCCAACCTGTATGGCGACATTCTGACTGATGAGGCTGCAGAATTCCAAGGTGGTGTCGGTACTGCCGGAAGCGCAAACATAGGTAAGCGATATGCCATGTTTGAAGCAATCCACGGCTCAGCTCCAAGAATGGTTGCAGAAGGTCGTGACAAATATGCAGACCCCTGCAGTGTTATCCGTGCCGGGGCCATGTTGCTTTCCCATATCGGATATCAAAGCAAAGCAGACCAACTGTATGCTGCCATCGAAGAATGTACCGTAACAGAAAAGAAACTGGTCATCACAGGGCGTGAGGATGGTGCAACCGGAGAGCAATTTGCAGATTATATTTTGTCGAAGATTTCCTAATGACAGACCCCATAAGGAATAGGTGAAGCGTAATGCCAATTACAAAAAATGACCTGACCGGTGTGAAAACCACGGCAGCACCATTGTCTACTGATTTGTTTAATCGAATCAAAGAGGATATTTTGTCAGGGAAACTGAAAAAAGATCACAAACTCATTGAACAGTCTATTTGTGATGAGTATAAGGTTAGTAGGACCCCGGTTCGCGAAGCCCTACTCCAGCTGGAAATGGAAGGTTTGGTTGAGATGATTCCAAACCGGGGGGCCTATGTTCTGGGACTTTCAGCAAGAGATATGGATGATATGTTTATCCTACGCAAAATTTATGAAGTACAGGCAGTACGTTGGGCTATCCAGCGGATTACCGACGAAGAAATGGCGCAGTTGGAAGAAACCTTTGATTTCATGGAGTTTTATACTATGAAAAATGATGTAGAGAAAATGTTGAATATCAACGTTAATTTTCATCAAACCATTTATCAAGCTTCCCATAACCGGATGCTATCACATCTTCTTTCATCCTATCAAGCATATATCCGTCATGGTCGACGAACTTTTGATGCAAAAGAAGAATACCTGCAAACCGTCTTAAAAGAGCACCGGGATATATTTCTAGCCTTTGTGAATAAAGACGTAGAAGCCGGCGTCCGCGCAATGGAACTCCATATGGATCAGTCCAAAGCCAGACACCGGCCATAAGTTATTTGATTGGTTTTTGAAATGTTTCAAACCCGCTTTGTTGCAGTCTTACTGGCTGCCGAAGTGGGTTTTTTCATCGATGACAACTTCCTCTCCGGGCTTGATCTCGCCACTGATAATTTTTCTGGCAATTTCAGTTTCGATATACTTCTGCAAATACCGTTTCACCGGTCGGGCACCGTATAGGGGCGAGTACGCCTCTTTTGCAATCCTTGCCTTGCTGCCGTCGGTCAACTTCAGCGTAATATTCTTATCAGCAAGTCTTCCCTCGATGTCTTTCATGGAAATCTCGATAATCTTCACAATTTCCTTCTCAGTCAACGGCGTGAATACGACGATATCGTCAATACGGTTGATAAATTCAGGTCTGAAATGTTTTTTCATTTCTTCTACTACTTGTTCCCGAACTTCATCGTCAATGCTCCCATCCTCCTTGATATTCTCGATCAGGTAAATGCTGCCGATGTTGGATGTCATGATAATCAGTGTGTTTTTGAAGTCTACGGTTCTGCCCTGATTGTCGGTCAAACGACCGTCATCCAATAGTTGAAGCAGAATGTTGAACACATCCGGATGCGCTTTCTCGATTTCGTCAAACAAAATAACACTGTAAGGTCTTCTTCTGACCGCTTCTGTCAGCTGTCCGCCTTCATCGTACCCCACATATCCCGGAGGCGCACCCACCAGTCTGGAAACCGAATGTTTTTCCATGTATTCCGACATGTCAATACGTATCATATTTTTGTCTGAATCGAATAAGGCCTCCGAAAGGGCTTTGGCCAATTCTGTTTTCCCTACACCGGTTGGGCCTAAGAAAATAAAGGAACCCATGGGTTTTCTCGCATCCTTAAGTCCTGCTCTTGCGCGAAGTACTGCTTCGGAAACTACCTTAATTCCTTCATCCTGGCCAATGACCCGCTTATGTAAGATTTCCGGCAGTTTTAGCAGCCGTTCTTTCTCTGTTTCCACCAATTTGTTGACAGGAATACCGGTCCATTTGGAAACCACTTCCGCGATTTCTTCTTCCGTCACTTCCTCTTTCAGCAGTCTTGAGCCCTCGGCTTCATCTGCGCTCTTGGTATCTTTAACCAGCTTCTTTTCCAGTTCAGGCAGGATGCCATATTTCAGTTGAGCAAGTTTTTCCAAATCATATTGCCGTTCGGCTTCTTCTATCTGAAGCTTCACTTCCTCAATCTGCTCTTTGGTGTTTTTTAAATCACCAATGGCCCGCTTCTCACTTTCCCATTGTGTTCGCATGGCGTCGTTTTCGGTCTTCAGATCTGCCAGCTCTTTTTCGATGATTTGCAACCGCTTATGGGACGCTTCGTCTTTTTCTTTTCCCAAGGCCTGCTTTTCTATTTCCAGTTGCATGATTTTTCGGAAAATCTGGTCTAGTTCAGCAGGCATGCTATCGATTTCAGTACGGATTTTGGAAGCGGCTTCATCCATCAGGTCGATGGCTTTATCCGGCAAAAATCGGTCGCTGATATACCTGTCGGATAACGTAGCGCAAGCAATCAGCGCAGTGTCAGTAATCCGTACGCCGTGGTGGGTTTCAAAACGTTCTTTTAACCCACGCAAAATTGAAATGGTATCCTCCAAAGTAGGTTGATCAACCAGTACCTTTTGAAAACGCCGCTCCAGCGCTGCGTCTTTTTCGATGTTCTTTCGGTATTCGTCCAAAGTGGTTGCTCCGATGCAGTGCAGTTCTCCACGTGCAAGTTTAGGTTTCAGCAAGTTCCCCGCATCCATCGCTCCTTCTGCTTTCCCTGCACCGACGATATTATGGATTTCATCGATAAACAAAATGATTTTGCCTTCTGATTTTTCAATTTCACTGAGTACCGCTTTGAGTCGCTCTTCAAATTCTCCACGGAATTTAGCGCCTGCAATCAATGACCCCATGTCCAGTGCATAAATCGTTTTATTTTTTAAGCCTTCCGGCACATCACCGTTGATAATACGTTGGGCCAGCCCTTCCACTACGGCAGTTTTACCGACACCGGGTTCTCCGATGAGCACCGGATTGTTTTTCGTCCTTCGTGAAAGAATCTGAATGACGTGACGGATTTCTTCATCCCGCCCTATCACTGGATCCAGCTTTCCTTCACGGGCCATTTCTACCAGGTCCCTGCCGTACTTCTGCAAGGCTTCATATTGTTCCTCTGGGTTTTGGGTGGTTACTTTTTTATTTCCCCGAACGGTGGTCAGCGCTGTGAGGAATTTTTCCTTGTTAATCCCATATTTCTGGAATATCTTTTCGGAAGGGGTTCCTCTCTCCTCAAGTAATGCTAAATAGATGTGTTCTACGCTAATAAACTCATCCTTAAAGGAAGAGGCATGTTTTTCTGCATTGATTAACAACTGATTTAAGCGCCGGGTAGTATATATCTGATCATCTCCGCCGGTCACTTTGGGAAGCTGTTCAATTCTATCTTCCAAATCTCCCACGATTTTTGCGGGTTCAATTTCCATATATTTAACTAACTTAGGAATCAGCCCGTCTTGTTGCAACATTAAAGCGAGATGAAGGTGTTCCCCATCCAGTTGCTGATGGCCTTCCTGTATGCCGATATTTTGGCATTCAACCATGGCATCTCTGGCTTTGTCTGTAAATTTTTCTAGATTCAATTGAATCACCTCCTTATGTACTTTTATTTTATATCCGCAGAGTCAAAAAGTAAACAACTATTTTAGCACTCTCGCATGTAGAGTGCTAAAATAGTCATCGGCCAATGTTGCGGCGATCCACATATAAATGAGGAGCACAAAAAAGGGCATCGCTTTCATTGCCATGCCCTTTCCAGAAAACGGTTTTATTTAATTCGAACGGATTTTGGTGCGGTGAAAACTCCATATATGATTTTTTTGTTCACCTTTTTGTAGGATCGCACTTTGTAGGTGTATACTTTCCCTTTTGATCTACCCGTATTCGTCCACTTGAGAGTCCCTCCCTTGTAGATGGTTTTTACTTTGTAATATTTGCCTGATGTTCCATACGCTCTATAAATCTGGTAGCCCGCAGCACCAGGAACATATGACCAGGTTATCGTTGCTCTCCTTACTCCGGAGACAACATTTACCCATGGGCCGGTCGGGGTCGGTGGTGGAGCTACAACAGGTGCTGGCGGGGGCGTGACAACCGGGGCGGCCGCAATGCCATAAAAGTCTGCAATGACTTTAGCTTCTGCCGCCGCAAGGGCCCGTAGATTTGCATCCTGGGATAGCCAGACCGTAGCACGGTAGTTGGTATGGAATGAATGTTCCAGTATGATGCTTGGAACGCCTACATCGGTTGCGCCACGATTGATACCGTACCAATCACGACCATCAGATTGGGCTTTGCTGTAGACCTCTGGACCTTCGTAGGTCTGCATAACTTCTGCCACTTTTGTGGCCAGCTTAAGCCCTAAGGTTTTGGAAACCGAAGAGTATCTTGGATCCAGCGTGTAAATTGCAACAGGGTGGTCCGCACTCGAGGTACTTGCCGCATTGGAGTGTACTGAGAGCATTAAATCATATCCTTCTCCCATGGCACCACGCTGGCTGGGAAGCAATGCTTCTCCAACTGCCCTCGTGTTATTTGGTCTTGTGGTTTCCACTATGATATTCGGATACTGTTCAAGGGATTGTTCCAAATATTGATGGTATATCCACATTGTGTTACCTTCATAGTAACTAGATAATACCGGGCTATGATTATAGTTTTCAAAGTGTCCGGCATCCAACATAATAAACAACGCGGTTTTCTCAAGGAGAATTTTCACGTTCTGCGGAGCGGTAATGTTGTTTAACTCTATGGTGGTTACAGCTCCGATGCTGACATCATTAACCAGAACATCAATGAGCCGAAACCCGTTGCGTACTGTGTATGTAAAAGATTGGCTTCCACCATATTCAACCGTTGCAGGAGTTGGTGTCACAGAAAGTCCTAGCTTGGACACCGCATTATTTGCATATGCCAAAGGCATAATGGTAAATGTAATCTTACTAAAAATCACATTGATGGATTCATCTTGTGTCAAGTTTGATATCGTATACGAAGTAGCAGCAGTCTGGTTCACGCCATTGATGCTGAAAGAATCGACTTTGTAGCCTACATCCGGGACAAAGTAAAAAGTAAAGGTTGTATTCTCTCCGGCATAAAGATTTCCTGCCGCGACAGGTAATTGCAACCCATCGACCGCACCGTATCGGATTGACCCATTTTCAGTGTTTGTGAATTGAAGAGAATAAGCCGCTGGGACATCCAGCTCCGCTACCATGGGATCCGGCTTTTGATAACCGATGGGGAATAAAACATTTGCTGTGGCTTCGTCTTCGATTGAAACAGCTAATCCACCTTCAAGGGCGTTAGAGATTTGACCGTTATATATTGTTACGCTTCCCGCAACTACTTGAAGAATAGACTCTTCCTGATTGCCGGTTATTGATTGGTTTCCTAAGTCCAAATAAAATGAAATACCGGGTTTGTTCACAATTCCCGATTCTCCGCCCGTATGAATTTCGATCGGACTGAGTAGGCGGATGGTTTGCCCCTCCGTGACTGCGCTGACGGCCTCATCCAATGTTTGATAGTTGGTAGCTCCGATGGCAGCTGCATATTCCACACCATTGGCAGCTGCATATTCCACACCATGCACCTCGCCTAGCATGTTTCCGTTTATGATCAATGCCACCACAAGGATGACACTCAAAGCCCATCTGCTTTTCTTCTTTTTCGTTTTTTCATATCTCATGCTCATGTCCTCCACCCAATAAAATAGCCATCCGAGAATAATCCGAATGGCAAATACGAAGTCTAATTCTATGCATCATCTGATGCCGCAACCGGGCTGGCATGTCTTTCGATTTAGCCCCCTGGCTTTGCGTCGCAGTCTTTCAACTACTTTGCCATAGGATATCCTTTTGCGCAATCATATAGCAAATTCCATAATTTGTCAAGACTATACCTTGAATTCCAGTTATTTCTTTGGGAGTTGCTAAAGGTAAATCACTGTTTCCACAATCCCCATTAGAAAGTTGATGGCAGGCATCAAAATCAGTCCGGTGATGTTGAATACAATCAACACCATCAAGATTAAGAATCCCTTGTTGGAAACCCAATAATAGAATTCGCTTTTACGAAGATTGAATACTTCTGTTACAATGGAAAACCCATCCAGAGGCGGAACCGGTAAGAGATTGAACACCATCAGCATTAGATTGATGAATATAACATAGTAAATCATCATAAATATGCTGTTGCCCATTCCGGCGATGAAAAAGTTGATACCCACAACCGTCAGCAGCAGTTTTAAAGCCAAGGTGAAAATGATGGCAACGAATAAATTCATCATAACCCCCGCAAGCGAAACCAAAATCGAGTCTCTGCGACGATTCTTAAAGTTACCCGGATAAATTTCAACCGGTTTGCCCCAGCCAAAACGAATCAACAATATGGCCAAGAATCCTATGGGATCGATGTGCGCCAGAGGGTTAATGGTAACTCTTCCTTGAATTTTGGGGGTGTCATCTCCCAGTTTATACGCCACCAAGGCATGGGCGTATTCGTGAAAGGATAGCCCAATCACAATGCCCGGAAGCATAACAACTATATCCATCAGCCAAGCCATTGGGTCATTCATCGCACCGTTTCTTATGGCAAAGTATCCAAGCAGAGCTAGAAGCCCAAAAGTCCATGGATTGATTATTCGTTGCATTTTGTTCTCCAATCTTGTGCGTATGTCTTCTGTTTGTCATCGTTAATTTTGTCTTTTTTGTGCCTCCAACCCTTATAGAAAATCGGATAGCAAGCGGGAAAAGGCTTCTTTGATGCGAATGCCAATGGGCCGTGCCAGGTATTCTTTCCAGGTCAGCTGTCTGCAATGCTTCAAATCGTCCTTATAAATTTTTTCGAGTTCTTTGGTCATGTGACCGTCGTACATAAATGCATTGGCTTCAAAGTTCAGTTTGAAACTGCGATTGTCAAAATTAGCGGAACCAACTGAACAAACCTCACCGTCCACGGTAATAGTTTTTGCGTGAAGAAAACCGTTTTCGTAAATATAGACTCTGACCCCATCTTTTAGCATTTCGCCGATAAAAGAGTACGTCGCCCAGTAGACAAACATATGGTCCGGTTTGCATGGTATCATAATCCGAACGTCCACACCGGATTGGGATGCCATTTTGAGTGACTCCAGAATGGACTGGTCCGGTACAAAATAGGGGGTCTGTATGTAAATATTTTTTGTGGCAGAGGTAATCATTTTCATGAAAGCCCGTTTGATCTCCTGGCGGTCAGAATCCGGCCCGCAAGATACAATTTGGACGCCGGTAGCGCCGGCTGCTTTGGCAGGTTCGAAAAATATCTTTGAAAGATCAAGTTTTTCTTTAGACGCAAAACGCCAGTCTTGCAAGAATCGATAATTCAAATCCTGCACACTGCCACCCATTATACGAAGATGGGTATCCCGCCAGTATCCGAATTTTTTCTTCATCCCCAGATACTCTCTGGCGATGTTGAAACCTCCCACATATCCAATGGTATCATCAATAATCATCAATTTGCGGTGATTTCGATAGTTCAGCCGCCTGTTAATGATTTTGATTTCTGCAGGAAAGAATAACGCATACTTACCGCCTGCTTGGATATACTGGCTCAACATGCCATGATTGACGAATCTGCTTCCCAATGCATCCACCAATAGTCGTACTTCCACGCCATTTTTGGCTTGTTCTGTCAGGGCATCTACAAAAGTTTTGCCAACCGCATCGTTTTTCAAAATGAAGAACATCACATTGATTCTTTCTTTGGCGGCTTTGATGTCTTCCAGCAAACGCTGGAACAGTTGATTCCCGTCAGCAATAATTTCTACATGGTTATCCTGGGTATAATAGGCTCGCCCATAAATCTGGTTGAGTCGAATCAGGTCCCGCCACAATTTGGACTCATGGGTTGAGTATACAAAGGAACCGTTTTGGATTTCCGCATTTTGCTTTTCCAGCGAATTGGTGGTTAACCATTCTTCATCCTTGGTCAACTTGAATATTTTTTTTCGGGCAATATTCTGTGATAGAAAGATGTACAACACAATTCCGCCGATGGGAATTAAGAAAAGTATCATAATCCAAGCAACTGTCGCCGCTGGGTTCTTTCTCTCAACAAATATTATGATCAACGATATTAAGAAGTTCACAATATAGGTGCCGATGAAAAAATAGCTGACGAAAGGCTGGTCCGTCCAATTCCGAATAATTTCAAACACAGAACAATCCCCTTTCTGTTCCTAGTCTGTTGGTAGGTTCAATCGAAGCCTTTCAATAAGCGCTTACGATTGGTATCATTCTCACAGATATTATATCATTTCTAATTAGAGTCTGTCACCGTAGTTTTCCAGCACATAGTCCATGTCCTTGTCTCCCCGCCCGCTTAAATTGACCAACACAAAGCCAGGATTATCTTCCTGCAGTGCCAGTTTCATGGCGTATGCCACCGCGTGAGCGCTCTCGATAGCTGGAATAATTCCTTCGTAACGGGATAATTTGAAGAAGGCATCAATTGCATCATCGTCGTCTATTACATCATAATGGACTCTGCCAATATCCCGTAGGAATGCATGCTCCGGACCGCTGGATGGATAATCAAGGCCACTAGCCACAGAATAAACCGGTGCCGGTCCCCCATCGCTGTCTTTTAACATGATGCTCTGGAATCCGTGAAGTATCCCTTTTTCGCCATAAGTCAAGGATGCGGCATGGTCTCCCAGTGTGGTTCCCCGGCCCAGAGGTTCAACACCGTAAATCTCAACCGGATCATTTAAGAAAGCGGAGAAAAGACCCATGGCATTGCTCCCACCGCCAACAGAAGCAACTATGGCATCCGGCAAATTCCCGGTCATTTCCATGAATTGTTCTCTGGCTTCATCCCCAACAACCTTCTGGAAGTCTCTGACCATCATGGGGAAGGGATGGGGTCCGACGACGGAACCGATGCAATAAATGGAATCATTGTATTGCTGCATGTAAGCATCAAAGGCCGAATCTACGGCTTCTTTAAGGGTTTTAAGTCCATGGGTAACCGGTACAACTTTGGCTCCAAGAAGTCTCATTCTCGCCACATTGGGTGCTTGCTTGGCAATGTCTACCTCGCCCATGTGAATCTCGCATTCTAGTCCAAAGAACGCAGCCGCTGTAGCCAGAGCCACGCCGTGCTGGCCTGCACCAGTTTCGGCAATCAGCTTTTTCTTGCCCATGTACTTGGCCAGCAGACCTTCTCCCATACAGTGATTCAACTTATGTGCTCCCGTGTGGTTCAGGTCTTCCCGCTTCAAATAAATCTGCGTCGTTCCTAAGTCTCTGGACAGTCGCTCACAATGATAAACCGGTGTAGGTCTGCCTTGAAACTCCCTGCGGATTCTCCTTAATTCGCTGATAAACTGCGCCGAATGACAAATCGTGTTGTATGCCTCGGTAATTTCTTCCATGGCCGGCACTAACTGGGGTGGCAAAAACGAACCGCCATATTCGCCGAAATATCCGTTTTTGTCTGGGTAGTCTTTCAGGTATGTTCTGAAATCAATCTCTTTTTTCATGGGTTCCTCCTCTAATATTGTTCGCTGAGCCCCTGTAAACACAGTCAGGCGTTTTTAATTTTCTTTGTTCCCCGACTTAGGGAAAGGGGTATGCCAATCAGGCAAAGGACTGTGAAGATACCAAAAGCGGTATGCATTGTTTGAACCAGTTGTTCTGTCGTTGCATCCACCATTCCGATATTTCCCATCGTTGCACCAATGACCACAGTAACGATGGCCATGCTACTACTGTGACCTATGGAACGCATGGTCGCCAGAATTGATGAAGCGATGCTGTATTCCTGCCTATTGACACAAGCCATTACTGCATTGGTATTTGGGGATGAAAACAACGCAAATCCTAATCCGACAAACATCAGCCCTCCTACAATCACCCACAAAGGTGTCGTCGCATCGATAAATGCAAAAAGCAACAGGTTCATGGCACAAATAGCCATCCCCACGGATGCAATTTTATGAGGCGAAATCCTATCTGACAACCGACCGGCAAAGGGAGAAAAGAGTGCCATCACAATCGGCTGGCAAACAAGGATTATTCCAGCAGTCTGAGAGGTATACCCCATGACCAGTTGTAGATAGATGGACAACAAGTAGCCTACTGCAAAAGTGGCTCCATAGTTCAGCAGGGTTGCCACATTGGAAAAAGTGAAAACCCGGTTGTGCAAGAAAATTCGAAGTTGGAGCATTGGCGCTTCGATTTTTAGTTCTCGCCTCACGAAAAGAATCCCCACGAATAAGCCACCAAGAACAAATGCCCAAGCAAAGTTTACAGTTGATATATTGGAGAGACCATACAATGTCATCACAATCATGGCGACATAGTATGCCATTCCCGTCATATCCAACTGGGTGCCAAGCTCATGAACTTCATTCCTGGGTAGCCGGCGAAATGCTGTTGCAAATGCCACAAATCCTACCACTGATGAAATCGCAAATATGGACTGCCATCCAAAATAATGGTTGAGGATACCTCCAACCACAGGCCCTATCGAAAGCCCCAAGTAAGTGGATGCCGTTAATTTTCCCAATACCTTACCACGTTCTTCAGGTGGAAAAGCACTGATTAGTATGGCTGTATTCGTGGAAAAAATCATTGCACCGGCGATGCCTTGCGCAATCCGAAACAGAATCATCGCCCAGATATTCCAGGCAAGTACAGCAAGCAGGCCAGTCAGACTGAATGCAAATACACCCCAGATTAAGATGGGTTTTCGTCCATAGGTGTCAGCTATTTTCCCCATTGGCACTGACATAGCTGCCACCGCTAACATATATGCGGTGACAACCCACCCAACCAAGGCGGCACTGACGCCAAAATGCTGTCCCATGCTTGGAATTGATAAATTCAATGCACTACCCATAAAAGTCGAGATGAATGCGGTAGTTACGGATACTAATAATGTTCCGCTTTGTTCTTTTGTGTGTTGTTTACTCATGTACTCCATTATGCCCTTTTTTTGGGGGTTTTTCAAGCGGTCACCGAAAAATGGGTGACAAAAAACCCCAACCTGCTGGTCGGGGTTTTATTTTATTTCGATACGGAGGCTCTCGCTTTACCACTCCAACAATAGTCGGTTGTCCTATTTCTCCACGATTAACGCTGTGCCTTGTCCCCCACCAATGCATAGAGTTGCCAATCCATATTTGGCGTCTTGCTTCTGCATGGCATGAATCAAGGTAACTAGAATTCTGGTTCCGGAGGCACCAATGGGATGTCCTAATGCAATTGCTCCGCCGTTGATATTCAACTTGGCGGGATCAATACCCAGATCTTTGCCAACAGCCAGGGACTGTGCCGCAAAAGCCTCATTGGCTTCAATCAAATCCAAGTCACCCATGTTTAACCCAGCGATTTTCAGGGCCTTTTGCGTAGCAGGTATTGGTCCGATTCCCATGATCTGTGGGTCAACTCCTGCAGATGCATAGGATTTAATGGTACATAGGGGTTTGATGCCCAGTTCATCTGCTTTCTCTTTGGACATAACAATCACGGCAGCCGCCGCATCATTAATACCGGATGCATTGGCAGCGGTAACAGAGCCATCCTTCTTAAAGGCGGGGCTAAGCTTGGCAAGGCCTGCAGCTGTCACGCCGGCTTTAGGATATTCATCAGTATCAAATACAATGGGATCGCCTTTTCTCTGGGGGATGATTACCGGAACGATTTCATCTTTGAATGCACCCGATTTTATTGCGGCCTCAGCCTTTTGTTGGGAGTTGGCTGCAAATGCATCTTGCTCTTCTCGAGTCAGGTTCCACTGGTCATTGATGTTTTCAGCAGTAAGTCCCATATGAACCCCACTAAAAGCATCAGTCAATCCATCATGCACCATGGTGTCAATCAGTTTTGCGTCGCCCATTCTGGCTCCCCATCTGGCTTTTGGCATCACATAGGATGACATGGACATATTTTCGGTTCCGCCGGCGACAATAATGTCGGCATCTCCTGCTTTAATCATTTGCGCTGCCAATCCTACTGCACGTAGTCCGGAGCCGCAGACTTTGTTAATGGTCATAGATGGTACTTCGGTGGGAATGCCCGCATCGATGGCAACCTGTCTTGCAGGATTCTGTCCCAAGCCACCCTGTAGCACATTTCCCATTAAGACTTCGTCAATGGTCGCTGGGTCAATGCCGGCTCTTTCGATGGCAGCCTTGACGACGATTGCACCCAGGGTTCTTGCCGAGGTGTCTTTTAATGTACCGCCAAAACTTCCAATTGGAGTTCTTACAGCACTTACAATTACAACTTCTCTCATTTAGGTTTTCCTCCTTTTAAACGTGAACCTAATGTAATTTCTATCGCAGATATCATACCATAGTACATTGAAACTGGCAAAGTTATTTCTTAAATTTGACAATGTATTTCTCGATTAGTTTACATGGCTTGTAGGATAGCTTGGCTTTTCTCAAATTTGGGATGCCCATGTCTTCTTCCCGGTTAATACATTTCACGTGGGAAGCGATGTGCTTGCAAAACTCATTGTTGATTGCCTGATATAGTCCCCGATACTCCACATTGGCCTTTTCAACATGCACCGTGATGGTTTTGTTTCCTAAATATCCGCCTACGGAAAGTGCTTGAATCTTACCTTCAATCAATATAGCGCCAGCCAGGAATCCAAGTTTGTCAACGTTTCGGAAAACATCTTCCATGGCTTCTTCTTCCATTTTGAGCATCATCATTTCATGTTCCGGCACGTGCTTACGTGCATTGAACTCTGCAATAAACTGCATGGCTGCCTCGGTCATGTCCGGGGTCAGAGACACATACTCGTACTCGAATGTTCTTTTGAAGTAGTTCAGGTGATTTTTTTTGCCGTGGTACTCTCTGCCCTTCAAGTCAATTAAGTCCTGCACATGGTACACATAATCATAGTTTGGACGATCATCTATAAAATTTAACTCTCCGGGGAAAGCGCTTTTGAGGATGTCAATCATATGAAATGGCAAAAGTCTTATGCTGAATGCATGCCCTTGCTTTTCAAAGAGTCTTTTTGCTTCTAACACGGTTGCCCGTAGTTTGTCAGGCTCATAGTGGCCGGTCCGTGTCAGAGGTGGCAGCATAAAAGGCAAGACGATACCTTGCTCCAGTTCCAGATGGCTGATGCCACTGATACACATATAGTCTCCGATAATCTTCCAACTGAACTCGTTGATGTTCCGCCACATATACATAGAAGAATAGGACAAGCCTGAGGTTTTATAATCAAAACCGTTCAGGTATTCGTCCAACAGCTCTTTTTCTTCAATGGTGATTCTGCCGTCAAAAATAAACATATTATTTTACAATCCTTGATATTTCTTTAAATTCCGCTGCTTTTGCGGTGCATAGCAATTCGAACAATACTGCCTCTACCGTCACCGGTCTGGCACCTGCCTGAACCATCCGATTGATGGCGGTTTTTTTGTCCGTCTTGCTCCGGGAAGAGACCGCGTCTTCCACCAGAAAAACATCGTACCCCAACTCCAATAGCGCCAAGGTCGTTTGCGCAACACACACATGGGTCTCAATGCCGCACAAAATGATTGACGTTTTGCCGGTTTCTTTCAAGGCTTCCATAAAATTCAACTCGCCGGCAGCGCTGAAGTCCGTCTTCTCGATGGGGCGAAACTCTCCCACTGCGTCGGCAATAGCCGGAACGGTTGCCCCTAACCCCTTCGTGTATTGCTGGGTGACAAGTACCGGAACTCCTAGCCTACGGATGCCACTGGCCAGCTTGCACACGGACTCTTCCAGCTCCTCATGATTCTTCATGGCCGGCATAAGTCGCTCCTGAAAATCGACCATCACAAGGACAGCATCTTCTCTTATCAATCGGAAAGAATTTTCTTTTATGATTTCATATTTGTTCATATCTTTAACTCCCAATTGCATATTTCCTTCAATAAATTTTGCTCGGTCAAATCAAATTTGAGGGGTGTGAGGGTTGCATAACGCTGTTGCATAGCTGTGACATCGTTGGATATTTCATCGCAGTTGTAAATCACAGGAAGCCCCCTGTACCAATACTCGGTTTGGCCTTTATGATTGACGGTTTCCTCAAATTGCTCAATGTATTGTCTCATACCCAAACGTTCGCATTTTAAGCCTTTAATTTCGTCGGCTGGCAGGTTTGGCACATTCAGGTTTAGGGCAATGCCATCAGGGATGCCCTCTTTAACTTTTTCAAACAAATCCAGGGTCAACTTGCATGCGGCATCAAAATACTGGGGCCTATGGCTATCTACCGATACGGCTACACCGGGAACACCGCAAAGGACCCCTTCGATTGCCGCAGCTACCGTTCCTGAATACAAGGTGTCGGTTCCTAGATTTCCACCATGATTGATACCAGAAAAAACCATATCGATTGAAATCCCCTTTTCTCTAAGAAAACGGAGGCCCATTTTGACACAATCGGCCGGGGTGCCGGAGAAACGCATAGCGCCTTTCGCATAGGGCACTTCAATCTCTTCCATTACGATGGGATTTCTCACTGTAATACTGTGGCCACTGGCACTACGCTCACCTTCGGGTGCGCAGACGTAAACGTCCGCAACCTGTGACAAGGTTTTGATTAAGTGGCGTATTCCTTCGGATTCAATGCCATCGTCATTTGAAACGACCACATTCCAGATTTTTTCTTTCTTTTTGTTCGTTGTGTTTATTGAGTTGTTCGTCATTTGTACTTCCTTATTTATTATCACTTTTTTAGCGAATTCATTTCTCGCCTATTATACCATAAAGTGGGACAAGGTCAGCCATTTCCCCTAAAACTTCTCCAATGGGTCTTCCAATTGTCAGGTCTGCCCGACCATCGAGCGCCGTTGCATCTTTGTTGATTAATACCAATTTGTCGCCACGAAATCCGTGAGCTAAGCCGGCCGCCGGATAAACCACCAGGGATGTTCCTCCAACAATCAAGACGTCTGCTTCTGCAATCGCCCTACTGGCATTTTTTATTATTTCTTCATCAAGTCCCTCTTCATACAATACCACATCGGGTTTGACCGTACCGCCGCATCGGCTACAGACCGGTATGCCCCGCTTACAGTTTGTCTCATCCATTATGTATTCCAGCGAGTAAAAGGTATGGCATTTCATACAATAATTCCGACGAACAGAACCGTGAAGTTCATACACATTTTTGCTGCCAGCATCCTGATGGAGTCCATCAATATTTTGCGTTATCACTGCTGATAAAATTCCTATCTTTTCCAAGGTGGCCAAGGCATTATGGGCTGGGTTTGGCTTGGCATCCATATAGATCATATTTTTTTTGTAAAAGTCGTAGAAAGTTTCAGGGTCTCTGTGGAAAAACGAATGTGAAATAATCTCTTCCGGTGGATGACCATATTGCTGTATCGAATGATACAACCCAGTCTCCGAACGGAAGTCTGGAATTCCGCTTTCCGTAGAGACTCCTGCCCCGCCGAAAAAAACCAGTCTTCTACTGCTTTCGATGATTTTGCGCAATGATTGATCCATCTGTCTTCCTCTTTCAATTGATTGATAAGGGTTTGGGAGTACTGCACCCTACGAATATTTTAGCACATCAATCAACAAATCTGCTTTTTTTGTTGCGGTTTGAGTGCAATACATATATTATTATACGTGGAATCAAAAACCGTGATGGCAGAGGAATGCAGACAAGCAAGGAGTAAATCATGAATACCAAAGTTTTAAGAAATTTATCCTATGGGGTTTATATCGTTTCCGCCATGGATAAGGATCGTCCAACGGGGTGCACTGCAAACAGCATTATGCAAATCACCTCATCGCCGCCGACTTTGGCTGCAAGCATCAACCACGATAATTATACCAATCAGTGCATCAAAAATTCTGGTTTGTTCTCGGTTTCCATTATTACCGAGAATACCGATCCATCGGTTATTGGAACCTTTGGATTCCGAAGCGGAAAGGATACAGACAAATTTGCCAACATCCCTTATGAGATGGTCTCCGGAGTTCCGGTATTGTCGCAATGCAACGGATATATCATTTGCAAGGTAATCAACTCCATGGAAACTTCGACACACACCATTTTTCTTGGAGAGGTTATAGACGGGGATCTGGTCGACAACGGCACCCCCATGACGTATGCCTATTATCACAATGTCATCAAGGGCACAAGCCCGAAAAACGCACCCACTTATATTGCTGAGGAGGAAACAAAAATGGTAGAAAAACAAGCGGTTTGGGTCTGCAGTGTATGCGGATATGCCTATGACGAAGAAATTCCTTTTGAAGAATTGTCGGATGATTACGTTTGTCCGGTTTGTCTGGCTTCCAAAGATAAATTTGAAAAACAATAACGAAAAGCAATAGAAAAAGAAACAATCAAGGTTGTGGATTCTCCGAAAAGTCGGGGGACATTTCCGTTAAGTGTTTCCAATAGCGCACCGGCATAAAGTTCTTTTGACACTTTTTGTTGGTGCGTTCTTTTATTGCAATGGTGTCGAAATAATTACGCCACAGTCTCTGGTAGTCCAGTTCTTCTTTTGCCTTATTGGGCAAGGCTGTCTCTGTGAACTCACAGATATACCACTGACCCCCGGATGCAATCATCGCCTTGTTTCGTTTTTTGTCGTGAATGATAAAGGGGTCTTCCCGGAACCTGACTGTGAAATGGTCCGCCAACAATTCCAGCACGTCGTGGTCCGGCTCGATAGGGCTATACATAACACCATTCATTAGCACCGTAAATCGTAGGAGGCCTTTGTAGCGGTGAACTTCAAATGCCACTTGCCTGTCTACCTTTTGGACATCAAAAACCACGGGGTTGCCGTGGAGCCTGCTGATATCTCCGCCCATTTTGAATCCCAGCTGAAGGTAGCGTAGCAAAATATTTTCTTTGTCGGGGCAGGACGACAAGAACACCTTATAAATCCGTTCCAAATCAAAGGCTGATATTTTGTGACCGATCCCGGAATATACCCGATTGGCCAGAATCTCCTCTGACCGCACTTCTTTACTGTCGATCAATAGATTGGGTTGATAGGATTCTTTGGGATAAATTCCGTTTGCCTTTTCGGTTGCGTAGTGGTGATAGATACAGGTCAGAAACCCTTCAAATGTTCCATCATATAAGTAATCAACCATGGAGCAATCCCTTCTTTTGTTCAGGCAATACCATTTGCTGTTGGAATAGAGAAATCTGCTGGCCATCAGATCCTTCCAGCATCAGTCGACGTATTGTCTCAGGGAAGAAACTGCCTTCACCGTAATACTTGCCGGCGCAGGTCAGAAAATGCTTGGCGCGTTTGAGGACAACGCCCATTTTTTTGAGATCATCGTAGTGAACAGAACACAGCCGCCTTTGCCGGAGAATCCGTAACGCAGAAGTGGTTCCAATGCCAGGAATTCGAAGTAACTCTTCCATAGATGCCTTATTAACTTCGATAGGAAACAGTTGCATATTTCGCAATGCCCATGCGATTTTGGGATCCAACTCCAAATCGAGGTTTGGGGTACTGGTTGGCAAGATTTCTTCGGCTGAAAACCCATAGAAGCGGAGAAGCCAGTCCGCTTGATACAAACGGTGTTCCCTCACCAACGGCGGGGCCGAAAACACGTCGGGCAAATTGGGTGAGCTAAGTGTGGGAATATATGCGCTGAAATAAACCCGCTTCATTTTGAAGGTACGGTAAATCTTCTCGGTGGTATTGATGATGGTTCTGTCAGTGGTGGTATCGGCTCCAATGATCATCTGAGTGGTCTGCCCCGCAGGGGCAAAGGCTTCCTTGCTTCGCCCAACTACCACTGGCGCATACATTAGATCGCTGCCCGGGTTCAGATAGTTGAAAGGGCTATTTACATCCTCCCCCTTGAACATTGTGCCCGGTCCCTTGAGAGATCTTCGTTCAATGAGCGTATTGGTAATCTGCTTCATTGGCGTGTAGATTTGTTCTGGTTTCTTTTGAGGGGCAAGAAGCGCAAGCCCCTCTCGCGTGGGTAGCTCAGCATTGACGCTAAGGCGATCCGACACCAATCCCAACGCATGAACCAGTTCAGGAGATGTCCCGGGAATCACTTTGGTGTGAATGTAGCCTGCAAACCCCATATCGTTGCGCAAAATTCGCAAGGCTTCAAGCATCCGCTCCGATGTATAATCCGGGGAAATGTCTACGGCAGAACTTAAAAAAAGACCCTCAATGTAGTTGCGTCGATAAAATTCCATGGTTAGTTTAGCTAACTCAATAGGTTCAAAGCTCGCACGATCGATATCTGAAGCCCGTTTATTGATGCAGTATTCACAGTTGTAGACACAACGGTTGGTAAACAGAACCTTCAAAAGAGAAATGCACCTACCATCCGCCGACCAGGAATGACAGCAGCCAGCCATAATCGTACTGCCCCGTTTTCCTGTGTTACCCCGGTCTACCCCGCTGGTGGAACAAGCAACATCATATTTGGCACTATCGGCTAATATCTTCAACTTTTCGTAAAGATTCTCCATGGTGATTCTCCTCTCGTACGAACTTATGTTTGTATTATATCACAATCAGAACACGTGTTCAATATGCGGGCGATTTTGGTGACTCCACGTATTTTTTTATGATATAATTGGAAACAAATAAGGAGGTGTTCCATGACTGCAATAAAAACCGCACTGATTCTTGGAGGAGGCGGTTCTCGTGGCAGCTACCAGGTAGGGGTCTGGAAAGCTCTTCGCGAACTGGGGATTGAAATTGATCTGGTCGCAGGCACATCAATTGGCGCCATCAACGGAATTTCCGTTGCCATGAACAACTTCGAACAGGCGGAGGAACTATGGCGCAATACAAGAGTGGCCGAAGTTTTTGATATTGAAAAAGGGAAGAAACCTGATCAATTATCTGAAATCGAAGAAGCCTGGGGGTTGGCCAAGGAAATGCTTCTTCATGGTGGTGCTGAAAGCACAGGTCTTATGGGTTTGTTGAATAACTTTGTTGAGGAAGATTCCTTTCGAAAATCCTCCATTGAGTATGGTCTGGTGGCCACCGAAATTCCCTCATTCAAAGGACATTATCTATTTAAAGATACGATTCCAAAAGGGAAGCTGATTGATTTTGTTGTCGCCAGCGCATCTTGTTTTCCCGCTGCCCATTTCCATGTTATCGATGGGGTGAAATTCATCGATGGCGCATATACCGATAATTTGCCGGTCAAAATGGCCTTGGACAAGAAGGCCACCCGTATTATTGTTGTGGATCTCCAGGGACTGGGTATCGTTCGCAAACCAACCCTCCGCCGTGCAGAAGAACAGGCCAAAGAGTTTGTCTACATCAAGTCCAAATGGGATTTGGGCAACCTGCTCATCTTTGAATCCCCTAAGATGGAGCGGAATATGCGACTTGGTTATCTAGATGCCATGAAAGCATTCAATCAACTGGAGGGAATCCGATTCACCTTCGAAAAAGGCGCATTCAGCAAAAAAAATATTTCCAGAGCCGATGCCGCCGCTGATGCGTTCGGCTTGGATCCTCTGAAAATATATAGTGAATCTCAATTAATTGACCAATTGTTGGGTCTGGTGGTGAATGCTCAAGTTGCCCTGCGGAAAAACCCTACCCCTTTACAGCTGCTCTCTGAGGACCTGCGCGTGGTCTATATTGCTGAAAAGGTCAAGGATAGCAGAAGACAGAAACTGCTTCTTGGATTGGATCTGTTCCGGCCATATATCAAAGAACTATTGGCTGCAGATTTCATTCTTCGCGCCGGTTTGCTGCAAGACTAATTCTATGTTTTAAATCACTACGATGATTTAGAATCCAGCCGGTATTCAAAATATTTAGCTGCTGATGTTTTATACAACGCAGCTGCCACAGTGACGGCAACAACCATACCAACAATAAACTGCCCGACATTCCATGGAATTGCCAAGACAGGTGTTGCCCAGTTTCCATAGATTAAAGCTTCCGCTACATAGTATCCGGCGCACATCCAGATGCCTGCCAGAACCATACCAATTATCTCAACAAAAATAAGGAAGCGATGGCTTCTTTCTTTTTTGAGGGCATTGGCGATGAAAAGTCCCATCAGAATCGCCATCATGGCTTTGATACACAGTGTCCAGGGAGCCCAGACTGCGTAACCGCCCAGTACATCCGCCAGCATAGAACCAACACCTGCTACCACAGCACCGTAACGCCAGCCAAGAATTAAAACAGATATAAAAATCATCGCATCACCCAAGTGAGCATATCCTTGTGTAAAAGGAATTGGCACTCGGATAAACATGGTTGCAATGGTGATGAGGCACATCATAATTGCACTAAACACCAGTAATGTTGTACGTGATCTTGTGTTCAATTAATGGCTCCTTTCGTCGGTCAATAAACTGTTTTGAAGTTAGGCGAAAATCCCAACAGCAACGCTTGAGAATCCAATCAAAACAACGGATAACATCGCTGCGGCAACAAGGTAAACGGGGATCCCTTGGAATACTTGAGGGATTCCTTGTGTGCGATCAATCCGATGACGCATTCCAGCGAATAGAATCATCACAAAGACAAATCCAATTCCGCCTCCAACGGCACCCATGACTGCTTGCAAATAAGTATAATCCTTCTGAGCGCTGAGCAACGCAATCCCAACGACAGCACAATTGGTCATCAAAAGAGAGTTCAGGCATCCGACACCTAAGCAAAAAGTGGGAATTAGTTTATGTACCAGTTTTACAATCAAATAGCCCACCAGGCATACCAATGGAACAAATATTAGAATCCGGAAATACTCCAGATCATATGATTTTAAAAGATACTTATCGATTGGCCAGGTAACTGCGGTAGCGGCTACCATTCCCAAACCCACAAAAGAACCCAAAGCTGCTGACCGACCGGCATTTACCGACAGTTTGATCGTGGGACAAATCCCTAAACCCTGGACCAGTACCAGATTGTTGACCAGCACCATGCTAACCATAATGACAATAATTTCTCTCATGAATGCACAGCCCCCTTTCTGCCTTTTCCAAATTTCAAGTGAATCCAACGAGTAAATGCGCACAACCCACTAAGCACCAGAAGTCCTCCTGGTACCACCATGAGCAAAGAGTTGGGAGCGGGTCCGCTCTCCATTAATTTGAATCCAAAAAAAGTGCCTGCTCCGCCGATTTCCCGAATGGTTCCCATTAAAAACAGCACCAACAGGAATCCCAGCCCAAGGCCTAGCCCGTTTTTGATTGCATCCGAAAGAATCCGTTTTCGTGCAAAACCCACATTTTCTATAACAATACAGTTGACGGCAATCAATGCCACGAAAATGCCAAGGGATGCGGACACTTCTGGCAAATAGGCATCCACCAGTAGTTGAACGACCGTAGTAAATCCAGCTGCCGCAATAATGTGAAAACCTGTGGCAAATTGGTCTGCGATGATGTTACGCATCACATAAGACAATAGGATGGTGCAAAGCATGACGAATAATGTGCCAACCCCCAAAACCACACCATTGGCTACGGTGGTTGTTACTGCAACCGCCGGGCATAATCCTGCGATGGAAACCAGTACCGGATTTTCTTGTAGAATTTTTTTGCCAACCATCTTAGTTTCCTCCATCTTCTGCCGCTTTTTTGGTTTCGGCGTCAAGGGCATTTTCGATGACCGCTTGCTGCAAGAACGCAATTCTTACTGCTTGGTAGACAGCATCTGAAGCTTCTTCTGCCCCAGCTACTGGATCAATTTCATAATCTCCTGAAATATTTGTTGCGCTGAGAACCGTTCGACCGATATAAATGCTAAGATATTCCGGATCGCTGATTCCTGCGTCATTTCCTTGTGTGTATTCCTGGCTCTGAATGGCCACCGTGGTGATTTGACCTTTGTTGTTGACTCCCACCATAATCCGAATGCCGCCATGGGTAATCTGTTGGTCGACGACCACCGCAATTCCGGCACCATTGGAGGCAACATAACAAGCTGAAACATCTTCTATTAATATCCCTTCATAGAGGTCAAAGTAATTTCCTTCTGGCAAAACCATCCGGGGGATTTTTCTCTCGGCTTCCAGTGCGTTTTTTTGGAATTGATCAGACAGCAGCCAGTTCAAACCAAAAATCATTCCAGCCAAAACTCCCATGACAAGGAACATGGCAATCAACGATTTGATTTTCTTTTTTGAAGTGATGTCATTCATTTCAATTCCTCCCCCTCATCTGCCAATGGGGTGTCACGTTTTTTAATTTTGATTGGTGGGATCCGCTCAATATACGGTGTGAGGATGTTCATAAAAATTACAGCAAATGCTACCCCTTCTATCGGAGTTCCTGCCATGCGAATCAACATTGTCAAAAGGCCGCAGCCGATGCCAAAAATAAGTTTTCCGACTACGTTTTCAGGCACCGTCACTTTGTCCCCGGTCATAAAAATTGCGGCAAGCAAAGTGCCTCCAACTAAAACATGAAACAAAGGATCCTGTCCCGGCAACAGCCAAGCCGTTAACGCCACAGTTCCAACAAACGCAACTGGGGTAACCGGCGAAAGGACTTTTTTGTACCCAAGGAAAATCGCGCCGATGAGAAGCGCCAGCGCGCTGACTTCTCCCATGCCTCCACTGACAAAGCCAAGGAATAACTCAATATAGGATGGGATTTCATTCTCCCTGCCTTCCAACCACATTTGCAATGGCGAGGATGCTGCCTGTCCATCTATGGAAGCTGCTAGCATAGGGTACGGAAAATGATTCATTTGATCTGGAAAGGAAACATGCAAAAATACAACCCCTGCCGCTGCAGGATTCAAAAAATTATTCCCCGTCCCCCCAAAAAGTTGTTTTGCCACCACGATAGATGCAAAACAACCAATGACAACCAACCATAACGGGAAGTCGGCAGGCAGGGCAAACGACAAGATGATTCCTGTCACCGCAGCACTGCCGTCACGAATGGTTATTTTTTTTGTGGCAATCAATTGAAAAAGTACTTCGAATAAAATGCAGCTGACAACGCAAGTCAGCGTAAGCCAGAAGGCTTGCATACCGAAGACATATATGGCTACCACAAAAGCAGGAACCAGTGCAACAGCAACCATTCCCGCAGTTTTTGAAGTTAATTCTACTGTCTTAATTCTTTCATCCATCGTTCTACAATACCACACCACTTTCTGATTGACAAGAAAAACCAATCTCTTTAATATCCTAAGTCGAAGAGTTCTCCAACCATGATAGCAATAAATCCAAAACTGAGAAATGGGCCTAATGGAAAGGCGTCTTTTGGGGTCTTTGTTTTTAGCAGCAACGTAATCGTGCCATAAACCCCGGCTAGCATCAACGCCATTAGCGATCCAACCACTACCTGCTCTGCCCCTAGCAGAAAACCGGTTGCCGCACACATTTTGATATCCCCTCCACCAAAGCTGTCTTGGCGCAGCAAATTCGCCAGGAACATGGGCAGGGACATTGCGATCAGACCTAATCCTCTCGCCTCTAACGATATCATATTGCTACAAACAATTTGGATGCCACCTAGTCCAATGAGTATCAAGTGGCACCAATCCGGAATCTCCATGGTTCGGCAATCAATCCATGCGATAAAAAGAAACACTGAGATTGCACCAAGAACTACTGCTATTTTGCATAATTCAAAAAACATGATTTCCTCTCCATTCATGCCCCCCAATCGGCACAGGCGAGGTTCCTACTGCTTGCCTCCGGTTTAAAGTTCGATTTTAATTTTTGTGTTCTCTTCGAAGCCTTTCAGTTCACCAACAATGCCCAGAATGGTTGCTCGAATCAAGGATTCCACAAAGGGAACCATAGGTACTTCTTCCCCATCAAAAAATAATTTCAACTCCCTGTCATCTTTTTTACTCTTGGTTTCCATCGCTTTCTCCTCTATTAAATTCGTAATTTCTACTATTTGTGTTTTCGTTCGAAACACCGGCTTATCCATGTATTCAACCAAGGTCTCACCAGCAATTCCGCCGAAGCAAACGGTGTTTGAGTCGCACCTTTGGTCCAAGTCAATTTCATCGTGACCCGTGACCATGTTGGGGCAATTCATCCCTGGGTCTCCTTCCAAAATCAAGAAATCTTGGGTGAATAAGGGGAGCATTTGATCAAACTGCAATTTGTATTGAAACATAACATCCGTTTCTGTGCGGCCTCTGGCAATCACTAGGCTAGCGCCAGATTGAGCATGAAGACATGTGTCAGTGCCCGGTCGGTCCATGCGAAAGTCCTCTGCGTGAATGTCTTTTATCGTGCCGACACTGTATCCTCTTGCTTTTAATTCCCGAATCACGCCGGCAACCAAAGTTGTTTTGCCACTGTTGTGGACTCCTTTAACCATAAATATCTTCACGGGCAACTCCTTCACGGGTAAGATTGATGTCTCAGATTTCTTAAAGAGTTAAGTCAAGGATAAGACTTCATATTCCTGGCCAAGCAAATCGATGGTCAAGAGTTTGTTTCTTAGGACTCCGTCTCTTCCCAAAAGCACCTTCATGCCTTCCGCTACCTCAATAGAGGCTACCAAGGCAGGGGTAAACGCAGGATTTCCCAACTCAGTTTCGATACCTTTGTCTACATCCTCCGGCAAAATGCTATGGAGGGTATTGTCTCCCGGCAAGACCACTGCAACCTGTCCAAACCAACCGGCAATAGCCCCATGAATCAATGGAACCCCGGCAGTTTCACATAAGGTTTCAAGGACTAGTCTAGAGCGAACATTATCCAATGCATCAAAAACCAAATCTTTTTCGGATACGATTTCTAACCCATTTTCTGCAGTTAATAATCCATGAATCGGGTTGACTATCGTCTGGCTATTGACCAGGGCAACCCGTTCAACTGCGGCCTGCACTTTCGGCTTCCCAATGTTTTGCTCGGAGGATAGCAGTTGCCGATTCAGGTTGGTCTCATCAAAGACATCCCCGTCGATTACTGTAAGGGTGCCAATGCCCAGTCTCGCCAGCATCTCGATGATGTATCCACCCAAACCGCCGCAGCCCACAACAACCACATGGAATTCTTTGAGCTTTTGGTTTTCTTCGGCTGACAATGCACTCATATTACGCTGATACCGACTCATTTTCCAACCTCCTTGCAACAAGCATATTTTGTATTATTATATCACTTAATCTTTTTCTATGTTAAAATACTAATAAAAACTCACAGGATTTTCACGGAGAAAAACACCCCTATGCGAAACAAAGAAACGCGTCTTTTAAATCAACAATTGAAACACATTCGCAAAGCCGAACTAAAAATGCTGCGCTATCGCCCTGATAGCAAGCATGGTTTTGGCGGGGAATATATAAGAAGCAAAGTCCCAGCCAAATTGTTGTCTATTTTGGAGTCCGCCTTTGAAAAAGGTTTCTTCTATATCTTTGACAAAGGAACGTCACTCATTGAACGGTCCGGGAATTTAGTTGGAGTCAAAGAAAAATCCGCATACCACCACACAGTAATCAAACGACAGATTTCAAAAGAAGCCATACGTAATTTCGATGTTAGCGCGAGCAATAAATCCTGGACAAACAAGGGCATCTCTACCGTGGAAGGCGCTGCACTAGGGGTATTTGGCATTGGTCTGCCTGATATTCCTGTTTTTCTAGGAGTGATTTTTAAATCCATTTACGAAACAGCTGCTAGTTATGGATTCAATTACACCTCCCCTTCGGAGCGTGCATATATTCTCGCATTAATTCGGGTTGCCGCCACCAAAGATAGCCAGCGGATTATTGAATCCGAAGAATGTGACCGGATTGGTGAACTGATTGATGCCGGACAGGGCTCTGAAATCATTCCTTGCACCGAAGACATCAAAAGAACATCCAACCTGTTGGCCTCTTCGATGCTGGTTGCCAAGTTCATTCAAGGCATTACGCTGGTGGGCACGCTCGGTGGTGGTTTTAACTATTACTGGATTCATCGAATTACCAAAGTTGCCCGACTGAAATACAAGAAACGATTCCTGCAGACTTTGACAGGAATCCGATAAATCTTGCGGACTCCGGCTGGGCAATGGGATGAAAAATAAAAAGGACGCATGAACTGCGTCCTTTTTGATGTAATATTATTGGTGTTGTCTCAGCCTCCGGCGACAATTCGCAGGATTTTGATTTGATCTTGCTGGTTGATGACACGAGTCGCATAATCCGAAGCCAACAATTGCTCTCCATTAATCCACACGGCCGCCCGTCTGTAACTCATGGATTTGACCAGTTGTTCTACAGTTGTGCCCTCTTCCAGTTGGATACTCTTGTTGTTGCAATTTACGAGCATAGCTCATCCTCCGGAAATTCTGGAATATGCCTTTAGTTCGTCCCCGTCTTTGAGTTGGTCATAAATCATGACGCGCATGCTATTAATGGCGACAAAACCAAAGTTTGGTATATCCTTGTAGTGAATGCCAATGGTCTGTAACGCTTCATCGCAGGTACAACCATCCGGGACTTCAACGACAAGTTCTTTTTTGCCGTCAAGGTATTTTTTGAGTGTGCCCCGAAGGGTAATCGTTACTTTCATGTTATGCCATGACCCATTCCAACCCGAGTCGCTTGATGGTCTCAGGGGTCGGATTACCCGTTTTTAAATCCCATCCTGCAAACTCATAATAAGCATCCAGTGCGGTTTCAAACTCTTCAGGTGTTAATTGCGCCACATCCCCTTCGCCATATTCAATGGCAATATAAGCCTTCTTCGGCGCAACATCATCCTTCCTTCCAAATCCTAATTTTTGATTAAACAGCCTCATCATGACGATTCGTCGTTCTCCGATTTCTTGGAGTTCGGCGATGGAGGTATCCCAATCAATGGCATATTTGCAGTATTCCACCAATTCCATGGGTCCATATAGCTGCCACGCAGGGCCCCATGCAAACTGGCACAGGCAAAGAGTATCCATCATGGCATAGAACTTCTGGGTTTCCCAAGAAAATTTGGATTTATTGGCATCCAGCACGCCATATCGATCGCAGTCTTCAAACTCTCCCAGCATGGCAGGCCATAACCAGTTCTGATCGTCTTTCGGCGCCATCAGAGCTGGATCATGTTCCACTGATTGATGATCCCCACCAAAGGGGTTGACCGAATAGTGAACCATTAAATTGGGTTTGAATTGGACCATATGGGCAGGCCATTCCTGGCCCTTGCTGGCAACAACCAAATCTTCGGAACCTCTTCCGATTTCTTTGGCGGCTGCAGCACTTCCCTTGGCAAGCAATGCACCGATGCCCGGTTCTTTGACAGCAATCTTTTTGATTAAGGCTTCAAAGGCTGCTCCGTTTCCGTATTTCAGTTCGATGCCATCAGTATCAGCTGTGGTCAGGATGCCTTTTTCGAAGCAATCCATTGCCCAGGCGATGGTAGCGCCACAGGAAATGGTATCAATCCCATACATATTGCAAAGCTGGTTGGCATGGCAAATGTCCCCCAGGTCTGTATTGCCACAATAAGATCCAAAAGTAGCACATGTCTCATACTCCGGTCCGCCATAGGAAGGATCCGCTTTGCCTGGGATGTCCACCACACCTTTGCAGCGGATAGCACAACCAAAACAAGTTTCTCTTTCTTTGAGCACAGTATTGGTGATAGTAATACCGGAAGTATTGATCCAGTCGTCCATGATTCCCTTGTCCCAGTTAAAGGAAGGAAGAAATCCTTCTGCCGCATGGGCGTCAACGCAGACTGCGGATCCGTGCTTCGCCGTATCGACGATGACAGGATTTGCGGCCATACGTTCTTTGACGTTTAGCGTAAGGGTTTTCATGCCGGCCTGATCAGCCGCTTTTGTTGGCGGTGTTTTTTGCACAACGAGCGCTTTTAGGTTTTTGGATCCCATGACAGCGCCTACGCCGTTTCTTCCGTTGGCACGGCTTCGTCTATGCATAATCGCTGCATAGGCAACCATGTTTTCTCCCCCGGGTCCGATGATGGAGGATTCGGTTTTGTCGGTTCCTAAATCTGCTGCAATCCACTCTTCTGCATCGCCGGTGATTTTACCCCACATGCCAGTGGCATCTTTGAGTTCCACTTTGTTATCGCCAAGATACAAGTATACAGGCTTAGGAGATTTCCCTTTTAGGATGATGGCATCATATCCATGGCCCGCCAACGCGGCAGGAATATATCCGCCCACCTGAGAATCTCCGGCCAGTCCGGTCAATGGGCTTTTGGTTGCCACATTCATTCTGCTTTGACCACTGATGGGAATCCCGGTAAGCGGCGAAATAGAGAACACCAAAATATTCTCGGGAGACAAGGGATCTACAGCAGGGTTCATCTCTTTTAAGAGAATGTACATCCCCAGTGCCGAGCCCCCCGGATATTTCCGGTAGGTTTCCCCGTCCAGTGATTCCACTTTGGTCGTTCCATCCGTTAAATTAACATATAATAGTCGTGCATCTTTCATCATGTGATATCTCCACCCTTCTATTGGTACTGCACAACATCGAATAAGCATTTCTTATTCCACTTCAAGTCATTATACCCGTCAGCTCAACCGTGTGTCAATCAACGTTATTCACGGAAAGCATACTAGTGTCTTCTATTTCCCTACCGGCACGGTTTCTGAGTCAGTGACGCCGATGACCTTCTCGCCAGTCTTTCGAAGAGATTGGATGTATTGGACAATCTCTGCTGTAAACGCTTCCCCGGGGCAAATTAGAGGGATGCCGGGGGGATATGGGATAATGGAACCTGCACAAATCTTACCTGCGGCCTCCGCCAGCGGAATATAGTACTTTCCTTTTGGCACACCAATAAATTTCGCCTGTGCCGGCAACACTGGCTGATCTGCCATATCGCATTGCTTATTTACGATTTTTTCTTTTGCGCCGGCTTTTGAAATTTCCGAAAGGGCTTTCAGCAGCCTGTCCATCTGTTCCCGGGTATTGCCAATGCCAGTCATGCACATTAGCAGATTCCCGGCGTACAGTTCTGGAAAGATCCCTCTTTCGTTCAGAGAATGTTCTAGCACCGCGCCGGTAAACCCCAACCCGCTCAGATCCAGGTTGATTTTAGTCCGGTCCAGATTAGGCGCTTTCATGATGGAAAGCCCTGGAATTCCAGCTGCTCTGTGATAGAAGTCGTTTAGATTTTCTTTCCATTCTTCCATCAAGACCTTGCCGTGATTTTCCAGAAGCTCAGCATTGATATCCAGCGAAGCCATCAATAAATAAGATGGACTGGTACTTTGTATGGCCTGGAGTTTGTCCTCCAGATGATACCGGTCAACCCGGTTAGAATTCAGGTTCAGTACTGCGCTTTGAGTAAATGACGCCAATGTTTTGTGGGTACTGTTCACTACAATGTCTGCTCCGCAACTTTCAGCGGAAGGAGGCATATTCTCTCCTGCTCCATATTTATGAAAAAAGTGCAAGTGAGCGCCATGCGCTTGGTCGATGATCAAAACTTTACCAGCTTCATGGACTACCTCAGCAATGGCCTTGATATCACTGCAGATGCCGTAATAGTTGGGACTTGGCAAAATCACTGCTTCCCCGTCCGGGTTATCCATTAGCAGGCTTTCTATTTCCCCAACCGAAATCGGTCCGGCTATTTCCTGCCCAGGTACACGTTCGGGATAAGCGTATACCGGTCGAATGTTTCCAAGTGTCAGCGCATTAAAAACGGCTTTGTGGCAGTTTCGTGCCATAATCAGTTTTTTCTCCGGTGGGACACTGGCGAGGATAGCGGCAATCAGTCCGCCACTGGTTCCATTAATCAAAAGGTACGATTGGGCAACGTCATAAAGTGCAGCATATTTGTGCTGGGTGGCTCGGATAATTCCTTCAGCTTGGAACAGATTGTCAGCCCCAGGAATTTCCGTGATGTCGCAATCCATCATTCGTTTAAGGAATTCGTCATACTGGTATCTGGAATATATGCCGGCGCCTTTATGGCCCGGCATATGAAAAGATGCGGTATTTTTTTGTGCATGCTCAATCAGAAATTGATGGATCATAGCGTTTCCTCCGCCAATTTTTGAAAGGATTCTTTTGCGTTTACGATTGTCTCATACGAAACGCAGTAGGCTAGTCGAACATATCCGGGTGATCCAAATGCGGCACCGGAAACCATTAGCAACCGATATTTCTTTGCCAGTTCCACAAAGGCTTTGTCATCTTCCATGGGGGATTTCATAAATAGATAAAATGCGCCTTTGGGCTTTATGCATTCAAATCCCAGTTCTGTAATCATGCTATACAACGCTACCCGATTTCGGTCGTAGTACGCTACATCCACTTTGGCATCGATGCATTCGCCGATAACCTTTTGAATCAGGGATGGGGCGTTGACAAAACCCAAAATCCTGTTGGCATTTGATGCCGTATCAAAGACCAACCGCGCTTCTTCCATTTCACTTGGAATCACCAGGTAACCAATTCTCTCCCCTGGAAGGGAAAGGCTTTTGCTAAAGGAATAAGCGACGATAGTGTTGGGATAAAACTTGGTCACATAAGGCACAACCGTGCCATCATAAGCAAGTTCCCGATACGGTTCATCGGCAAGGATAAACATCGTCCGGCTAAATTCCTTTTGTTTTCTCTCTAAAATTTCAGAGATGGCAGTGATTACCTCTGCCGGATACACGACCCCTGTAGGATTATTTGGAGAATTCAGCAATAGCGCTCTCGTTTTATTCGTAATCTTAGATTCAAAATCCACAAGGTCCGGCATAAAGTTCTTGTCGGTTTGTACCCTGACCACTCTTGCATCAACATTATTTACATACCAATTGTATTCCAAAAAGTATGGCACAAAAACCAAGACCTCATCCCCCGGATTCGTAATGACATTCAATGCCACATTGATTCCACCAGCTGCGCCACAGGTCATAATAATATTGTCTTTGTCAAAGCTGGTGCCGTTGGATTTGTTGACGGCCTTTGCAATGATTTCCCGTACATTTGGGAATCCGGCGTTGTTCATGTATGCATGGAGGTCCGGTTCGCTTTCCGAAAGCAATCGAATCATCTCCTCGTTTACTTGAGGCGGGGCTGGTACGTTGGGATTTCCCAAACTAAAGTCATATACATTTTCGCTGCCGTATTTTTCCCGCATCTTCGCGCCATCTTCGAACATAGCGCGAATGACCGAGTTGTTGGCCATCAATGGTTTTAGTTTTTCGGATATCACACAATACTCCTTTCGCATTGGTTGCCAGTTGCTTTGGATCGTTTCGGCTTTATAGTTTCAATCCTTTGCGCAGATTTATGACGAAGTCCTGCACATTGGTGACAATGCCCTTGGACCCCAGGCTGCCCCGGTCGGACAACTTATTCACCGCAAATTCCGTCGTGTCAACAATATAGAAGAAAATCGGTCGGATGGTTCCGTCTTCCATGGTTCTGTAGACAGGGGTCATGTTGCCTGCGGCAATGGTGTGAAGCACCGTAGCCATACCGATAACTGTGGTGGCTTTGCGTATATATTTTCGCATGGTATCTTGTCCGTTATATGTATGTTCTAAGACCTCCGGCAATGGACCATCATCCCGGATTGAGCCGTTTAAGACAAAGGGGACGTTGTTCTTTACGCATGTATAGATGATGCCATTGTTGATGCCTTCCGCTTCAATAAACGCGGGAATGGATCCATACTGGTTCACCTTGTTGATGGTATCGATATGGTTGTAATGTCCATTATAATGATGCCGCTGGTTGTAGATATCCGCACCAAGCGCTGTGCCGTGATATGCGGCCTCCAGATCATGGGTCGCCAATGCATTTCCAGCCAAAATCGCGTGAACATAGCCTCCTTCGATGAGTTTGGAAAACGCTTCCCGGGCTTCCATGTCGAAGGCACAGGCTGGGCCTAGGACCCAGACGATGTTGCCGTGTTCTTTTTCATGTTGCAAGAGGCCTTGAAGAAAGTCATAATCGCAGGAAAAACCCGTTTCTCGGGTTCGACTCTGGCGGAACGAAAAGGATTTGTCCACATCATAGGAATCGGTGACGAAACAATGAGAATGGACATAGATGCCTTCCTCACAGTCTTCGGTTCTTCCGGTGACAACCAAGTCGCCTCTATTCAGATTCCGAAATTCCCTGATGTGAATTTTGCCGTCTTCATATACCGGCAGACAATCCATTCTGGATTCCTCTGCCAGAAGCCACTCACCGTCTATTTTAAAATATTCAGGGAAAATGGATGTGGCGTGAAAATCATCGGGGGCAGCCATATCTTTAGGGCATGGGACAAGGGTTACATTCGGTGCATTGATAAAAATATCTTCGTTAAAATCGGGTTCTATATATTCTTTTAATTTAAACTCCATAATTGCTTCGATACTCCTGTTTCCTGCCATAATAAATGGCTCGCGATAGCTTCTTCTTCTGGTTATTATTTAGGGCACGGAATGGAATCAACACCCATATAAGGTCGCAACACTTCCGGGATTAACACCGAACCGTCGGCTTGCTGATAATTCTCTAGGATTGCCGCAAAGGTCCGCCCAACAGCCAACCCCGACCCATTCAGGGTGTGTACAAATTCCGGTTTTTCTTTTTCGTCGGGTCGATACCTAATCCCGGCTCTTCTAGCTTGGAAGCTTTCGAAATTGCTACAGGAAGAAATCTCCACATATTTGCCATAACTGGGCATCCAGACCTCAATATCATAGGTTTTTGCTGCAGAAAATCCCAAATCTCCAGTGCTAAGCGCCACGACACGATACGGCAGATTTAGCCGTTTCAGCACTTCTTCTGCGGCAAGAGTCAGGCTTTCCAGTTCATCATAGGAGGTTTCCGGCCGTACCAGTTTTACCAACTCTACCTTGTTGAATTGATGCTGGCGAATCAGTCCCCGGGTATCTCGACCTGCAGAACCGGCTTCTTTGCGAAAACAAGGGGTGTAAGCGGTATAATAAACCGGCAATTCTTCTGGGTTTAAGATTTCCTGGGCACGTAGATTGGTGACCGGGACTTCTGCTGTTGGAATCAAGAAAAAATCTTTTGCCGGAAGATGAAACATATCGTCCTCGAATTTGGGCAATTGACCAGTTCCGGTCATGGCATCCCGGTTCACCATAAATGGCGGCAGAATTTCTATAAAGCCATGCTCTCCGGTGTGAAGATTCAGCATGAAGTTGATCAGCGACCGTTCCAGCCTGGCTCCCAGACCTTTGTAAACAGTGAAACGTGCGCCTGCAATCTTAGTTCCTCTCTCGAAGTCCAGAATGTCCAGATTCGTTCCTATATCCCAGTGGGCTTCCATCTCATAGGCCTCTTCTCGAGGCGTCCCCCAGCGGCGTATTTCTACATTGTCCGACTCATCAGTTCCTATGGGCACGCTGGCATGGGGCGTGTTGGGAATGCTTAGGAGCATCATGTTAAGCTCCTCTTCCACCCCGCTAAGTTCACTGTCCATCTTGCGGATGGCTTCGGAAAGTTCTTTCATCTCCGCCATGAGCGCTGAGGTGTCTTTGCCCTCTTTTTTGAGTTTGGGGATTTCTCTGGAATCAATGGACTGTCTGTTTTTCTTTTGCTCTACTGAGACTAGGATTTCGCGCCTTTTGATGTCCATCTCCCGAACTTGTTCCAAGTCAAAATCGCCCTGTCCCCTGGACATGACGGCAGTTTTGACGCTATCGAACTGTTCACGGATTCGTTTAATATCCAGCATAGTTCTCTCCTGTTAAAATAGATTTTTTTTGTATGTGCTATAAAGTAAAACCAATTCTTCAACCTGCTTTTGCATTTCAACCTGCAAGCTTGAAGCGACTTTGTAATTTTTCTTTTCCAGAGCACGGACAATCCTTGACAAAAGGCACAATTCACTTAAGGTATCTCTGCCAAGGTCATTTCTTATCTTATCGATTTTGGCCCAGTACTCGTGGTCGTAATCCACACTGTCCGCCTCGTCATGGCACTTGTAAGTGGATCGGACGAGATTCATGGTGTTGGGTACAATTCGGCTCTGTAGCTCTGTGGCCCACTGTGCTATTGTTGCTTCTTTGTAGGATTCGATGGTTCGTTTGGTCATCACATCTCCTACCTGGAACGCTTTGAGTTTCTCCGAGTATTTGTCAAAGGCACATACATTCTCCCAGACCGTCATCGGTGCTTTGCCAAAGAGACGGTTTCGCTGTTTGACGGTGTATTCGTCAAAGACATGCTTTTCGCTTCGGAAAACCCGATCTTTTTCTAGATAAAATGCTTCCTCGCCATATCCCTTGGAAATGGCCTTTTGCAAATCAGCGGATGTTTTTTTGTTCTCTAGCGCTGCCTTGATGCCATCTAGCATAGCCATATAAGCGGTTGCAAGCACAAGATAGGTATTGCTCCTTGGGTTGGGAGAGCGGAGTTCAAACCGGGTGGCCATGGGCTCATTGATATCTCTGACCAAACCCACCAAAACAGTCCTGTTTCTGGAAGGCGCATGGGTACTGTGACCCAGGGAAGTGACAATACAAACAGGGGCTTCATATCCTGGCTTCAATCGGTTCAGCGCATCGGTGCTGGATGAAATAAATGGATTGATGACTTCATAGTGTTTTAGAATACCCATTAACCCACCAAACCCAATAGGGCTCATGAAATCTTCTTTGAGGTTTTTGGGGCTGAACAGGTTGACCATATTGCCGTCTTTTAGCTTGGCAGCAACACCAATATGGGTGTGCTCGCCAGAGCCGGCGATACCTTCCATCGGCTTAGCTCCAAAGGTCACGTCTAGCCCATACATTCGGAATACATCCCGGATGACATGTTTCACATGGTTTTCATTATCTGCAGCCTGCACTGCTGTAGCATATTTCCAGTCCACTTCCATTTGTTCCATGACGTGGTCATAGTGACCGGAATGGCCCATTTTTGCTGGGATACCACCGACTTCCTTGTGCCCCATTTCGACTTCTAGCCCAAACCGGTCTAAAAGCATCAGGGACTTTTCAAGGGCAGACCGAACAGGCCCTATTGTTCTCTTCCAATACTGTTCTTTTAGATTCTGCGCTGTAGAAAGTTGGTCTCTGTCGGCTTCTTCATCCGGCGTTTTGACCCAAAACTCCAACTCTGTAGCAGAGGTCAGAACGATTTCGGAAATCTCATCTGCATTGGCCACTCCCAGGTTATCAAATACATAGGGGTGTTTGTGGAGAAGGTCCAAAAGCTGGGATTCGAAGGTTTTAACACAGTCCCGCAGGATAACTCGAGATCCCACCTGGTCCACTTCATTATGCACTAACATAGCCGGGATTCGAAGGGTTCCTACCGGTAGTCCGGTTTCAAAATCCACATTGCTTAGGTTATGGTCCACATACCAGTTTGCGTTGGGATCAGGGATAATATCTACTTTTGCATCGTTTAAGTCTGCGATTTTGGGAAGTACCACACTAGAACCATCGGTTTGGACACCAAACTGCATCATCTTTTGAAAGTTTTTCAAAAATGCTGCAACAGGTATCTTCTCGTCCGTAGCGTGTCCGGCGATATCGATGCCGACCAGAGAGACAAATTTCACCTCGGGATGGGCGTTTAGAATCTCGGTGACATCTTTGACCGAATGCTTCTCCACAGGGATTGTGAAAAGCATCTTCTCCAAATCAAAGTTAAACATAAAGGGCTCCTCTCGATGCAATACAACGGGCAAAGCATTCTTCACCTCCAATAGATAAAGAATGCCCCGCCGCCAAACTTAAATTATTTTGGTTTCATGGAAATTCGGCTATTTCAGCTGGGTCAAATAACTTTCCAACTGATCCATGTATTTTCCGTAACTCGCCCAATCGCCGGACTGCGCCGCCGCCTGAGCATTGTTGTAGGCTTCTACCGCCGCGGCGATAATCTGTGTTTGAGTCAGTTCTCCGCCGTCGCCTCCATCTCCGCTACCGCCGTCCGAGTTGCCTGTGCCATCTCCAAACAGCGTGTCCAGCGCCTCAGCCAAGGTTGGTTCATACGCGATTTTGTCGCCATAGGCAACGATGACTCGCTTGACTTCCGGGATGCTGGAATTGGTTGCTTCCAAGTAGACGGGCTCCACATAAATCAGCGAATTTTCAATGGGGATGATAAATAGGTTGCCACGGCTATAGCTGGAACCCGAGGAATTCCAAAGAGAAAATTCTTTGGAGATTTCTGGGGTTTGGTCTATCTGTGCCTCGATTTGCATTGGACCATAGACCAGCTTGCTCTTAGGCAAACTGAACAATACTAGTTTTCCGTAATTGTCCCCATCGTTCCTAGCCATGAGAAGGCCTGTCATATTCCGCTTGTCCTTAGGAGTATACGCAATCGAGTTGACAAACTCTTCTTTCGCTTCGCCAGGCAAACTTAGGATATAATAGTTGGGTGTCATTGCCTGTTCTTCAGTGCCATAAATCTCATTTGCAATCTGCCATTGGTCCTCGTTTTGGTAGAAAACCTTCACATCATTCATATGATATCTTTCGAAGATTTCAGCCTGAATCTGGAACATGGTATTGGGATATCTGATATGGGATTGCAGGCCTTCCGGCATCTCGTCGAAATCCTTAAACAGCTTAGGATAGATGTTTTTGAAAGTCATCGCGATGGGATCGTTGGCATCTACAATATAGAAGTCCACGTTTCCATTATAGGCATCTATCACAACTTTAACGGAGTTTCTGACATAATTGACTTTGGATCCTTCACCATATGGTTCTGAATACGGGTACTTGTCGCTTGATGTATAGGCATCAATGATCCAATAAAGTTTGCCGTCAACCGTAACCACGTACGGATCGGTGTCATAGGACAAGTACGGCATAATCTTCTGCACTCTGGATTTGATGTTTCTGTTGATGACAATTTTTGATTGGCTATCGATGTTGGAGGATACCAGCAATTTCAGGCTTCTTTCCCGAATTGCGAACAATGCCTTGTTGAAGAGATTCAATTTGATTCCTGCGGAACCTTCATAATTCACATAGGCATTGGCATCCCCATCAGGATAGTCGAACTCAGCTTCATCGGTGTTGGTGACAATATAGTTGTTCGTCAGTTCACCGAAGTATATTTCAGGCCTTGTAACGGTGATTTCATCAACAGTGGACTGAGGCGGGATGTCTTTAATTAACATATCCGGTTGTCCGTTTGTCGTCACCTTATCAACTCTGGATAGGGTAATACCGTATCCATGAGTATATTTCAAATGTGTGTTCAACCATGTTGTGCTTATTTTTGTTTCATCGATTTCTCTGGCCGACAGGAAAGTTTGCGTGTATTCTCCGTTTACCATATACCGATCCACGTCCACATCGTTGAAGCTGTAGTACTGCCGGATGCTTTGTGTCTGATTGTAGAACTTCTCTGCCGGTAGGTAGTCGTTGATACGGATGTTAGAAATCGTTGCGTCGTTTTTTTGGATATCCGCAGTGGTCAGTTTGTTGTCGGCTGTAAAGCTTCTGACGTCTACCTGATCCAGCGCATACGCATATTGGGTAAATTTAATATTGTTCTCCAGATACTTGCTTTCTTTGTTGATTTCGTCAGGCGAAACCACGAAGTTTTGTACCATCAGCCCTACGCCGCCTCCTGCCAGACCTACAAAAATCATGACAACAGGCACAGCCAGAATCCATTTGAATCGTTTTGTGATTACGCCGAAAGCAAAGCCGACTGCGCCAATTAAGGCCAATCCAATCAAAATTCTGTACATCCAAAGAGTGATATTCACGTCGGTGTATCCAGCCCCGTATACTACCCCGGAAGAACCGGTAGCGCCATAAAGCAGGCTATATTGTCTCAAATAGAAGTTAATGGCTAGCATGATGAAAAAGACGACGCCAACCACAATCAATTGAATGGTTGCAATGGAAAGCAGCTCTTTCAAATTTTCATTGTCCAGCTGTTTTTTTCGTCTGGTCGGGGTTGGGTTGATACCAAATGCTTTGCCGAACTGCCCAAACATTTGACTAAAAGCGCTATTGGTAAAGCCGCCTTGACCGGTTGTCCTTTGCTGATCGCCAAAATCCGCGTCTGGCTCAGGTGTTTCAAAGACACGTGGCAATCTGGTAGAGATTAAAATGACGTAGTAAATCACTGTGATGATCATGAGCGCAACCAACACACCAATCAACATATCATTAATTTGTGTAATAAACTCCAGCTTAAATGTATAGAACGATACGTCCAAGTTGAATAAGGGGTCCTTAATTCCAAAGTCAGCGCTGTTGGCGAACCTTAACGCATTGAACCACAATCCAGTAACCGCCATATAGGTGACAATCACACCCAGTGCCAGCGAAAGGCCCCAGGTAATTGCATTTAATGGTCTTACCTCGCCTGCAATATTGGACTCCACTTTTTTGTAATAGCCCCTCTTAAGCAGTTTGAGATAAATAAAGGTCAGCAATGTGACCACGATAAATGTGGGAATACCGATTTCGAGCTGGGTAACCAGCTGCTTGAAGAATACGCTGACATAACCTAGTTCTTTGAACCAAAGGAAGTCAGTGATGAATCCTACTAAGCTGAAGATGATCAGGATTGCCAGCAAAACGATAATCGCCAGTGCCTTCAGTCCGAATCTGTGTTTTTTCTTTTCCAAAATTGTTCCCTCCTTATACGTCGTACTGTGTATTGACGTTCATGGTTTCTCCGGATACAGTAATCCGGAGGATCTTTTCTTTTCTGTCTCCCGGTGTAATCTCTTCAGCGACCCATACATATAGGTTCTCACCGCTGATTCTGATTTCACCTATCTCAAGTGTTGCAAACGATTCCCCTTCTGCCAGCCCTCTGGCAGATTCGTAGGAAATGGTTGCGCCGATGGCTTGTTCGTCATAGTAGACAATGCTGCCATCATCTTTGGTATACCATTTGTTATTTTGAAGGACCGTAGAACTATTCAACGAAGCATCCTCATATTCTTTTGTTGTGTTCAGTCGGAGTTCTTCGTTATATTTGATCACGGCGATTATGCCGTTATCATTTTTGTCAATTTGCATCTGGATCAAACCAGTTTTGTTTTCTTCTGCATAATTTCGGTTGATTGGAACTGCATGGGAAGTGTTGTCACTGCCTTGGAAGAAAAGGATGACTTGCTGTACTTTTTCGTCAACAAACTGCGCTACAGCACTTTCCGGGGCTACAAGTTTTATGCCCAACAATGCGACCTGTGTCAGAAGCAATAGGATTAAGAAACCGATGATGAATTTGCCGACTTTGCCGCCGCCATGCTTTTCATCCTCTTCTCCCTCTTCTTCATCTTCTTCATACTGAATCCACTTGTCCCGTATGGAGAGCACGTCATCTTCAGGGATGGGTTCTTCGGTAGTCGGTGCTTCCACCTTGGGTTCTTCAGGGGTGGGTTCTTCGGAATTCGGTGCTTCCACCTTGGATTCTTCAGGTTCAGTCGCCTCCAGCTTGGGTTCTTCAGATTCAACCCCCTGAAGCATGGGATCCTCGAAATCTTCAGGAATCAAGTTGTCATCCAGCGGTGTGGAAAAAGCCTGGATACCTTCCGGTTCAACGGGTGCGCAAATTGCTTCTTCATGTATAGACATGGTTTGTTCGTCTTTGCATATTTCCAGATCCGGTAGAATGTTTTCCTCAGGCAAAGGTTCTTCACCGGGGAGACCATTCCGATCAGGCGTCACTGCGGGAACTTTTTTGGAGGAGTCCCCCATTGGTCCAAAAAACCGTTCTCTGGCAAGTGCCATTTCTGCAATGTGCTCGGTTGGGTTAAATTCAGACCATGGCTCATCACCTTTTTTGTTGATTTCTGAAACACTATCTCGGAAAGATTGATCATCCAATCCATCCGTGGTCCCCTCTTTTATCTTTTCGTATTCCCTATCCAATAATTTTTGGAACTCTTCATTCTTCTTATTGAAGGTATAGAATTTATCTACAATCTTGTTTCGTTTATGGATATCTCCTCCTGCGGGGATAGATTCCACCAAAAATGCTTCTGCAAATATTTCTTCCTCAAGGTCTTTTCCCTGAATGATGACTTCTTCTATTGCTGCAATGAAGCCACCTTCTGCCGGCTTCACGCTTCCTGGCTTTTGGATAGGGTTCAGTGCAATTTCTTCTACGGTTGTTTCCGACTTTTTGAAGTCGCTGGTATTCCCCCAGTCAAAGTTGATTTCTTCTGTCCTTTTCACATCGTGACCCGGAAAATCTTCAACATTCCATTTGATATTGTCAACCGGTGGGGTTGGTTTTGGTGTCTGGTCTTCTGCCGCTTCTGGCGTAACGTCCGCAAGCGGATTTGCTTTTTCTGTGCTCTGCTCGTTTAGGAATACCCTTGCGCCGCAGTTGCTGCAAAACTTATCGGTCTCTAAGAGAAATTTTCCACAGTTATTGCAATACATCTTTGTCCTCCCCCTTTATTATCTTATCTGTGCTTCAAGTTCTTCTTTGGTGTATACCCTGCCGCTTCTTCCCACGTTGGCTCTGCTTTGGGGTTCTATGATTTCCTCAGCAATAACAACCGGTTCTTCTTCCTGTGCTAGCTGAGGTTCCGCTGTTTCCATGGTTGGTTCCGCTGTTTCCATGGTTGGTTCCGCTATTGCCGGCGGGCTTGCCGATTCGACAGCATCCAAATGCTTCAGGCTATCATCAATGCTGATCAATGTTTTGACCTGCTTGTTCGTTTTGCTGTTCCAAATGACAAGAATAAGCAGAGCAAAAGCGACAAAAGTGACGATGCCCAGGATTAATATTGTCTCTGTGTTCCAACTAAGATTTTCAAACATAACAACCCATCCCTAAAAAACATTAACCAGTGCATATATTCCGTTTAATTATACAATACACCCTTTGTATTTGCAAACATCTAGACAACATTTTCAAGGGATAGTTATTGAGGTTCAATTAGGGGCAATCCCCTATAGGTCGGGCAAATAGAGGTTGACAACCCCCTAGGTAAATGTTATATTTTTCAATGTGCCAACAGCACCCCAATTACATAGAAATTCAATCAAAATCATGCACCATTAGCTCAGCTGGCAGAGCACCTGACTCTTAATCAGGGTGTCCAGGGTTCGAACCCCTGATGGTGTACCATATGAAAAACCGCCATTTTTCAAAGGATTCCGGCGGTTTTTTTGTGTGTTTTATTCAGTTTCTAAGTGCTCATCTGCCCTGTTTTCACCCTGTTTCCCATGGGTAGAATGGAAAAATGCATGGAAACTTTTGGGGGAGGGCTGGCAGACGACTTCTCTTGAAATCTGTTATTGGTAATCAGCTTCTTAAGATCAGTTTGGAAGAATGGAGTTTAGTGTCCACTTTTTTGAACAGGGTCCAAATCATAGCACACAAAGCTTTGGTCTAGAGGCTGAAACTTGTAGAGTTTTAATTATATCGTGTACTTATTTGGTATCTCACACCACCTGTCTTAATTTGAAACCGTGTTCATTTTTCAGTCCAACTTTAACCTCAGAGTCCCCAATCTCTGATTTTCCATGGTTTCACATGTACCTTGCATCTTCAACGGAACATTATTTAGTTCCATCCCATATCGGAACATTTGTTATATCTGCAATCAATCCAGCATCGTTTATTGCCTTATCCCTATCTGTATATGCCATTACATAAATGCGAGTACCATCATGTAATACAAGGTTCATTTCATATGCATAAAAATAACTGTCTCGTTGAATATTGTCTGAGTTGCTGCTAATCTTTCCAATCTTCGTCAGGATTTGGATTCCATGAATCTGGTCAAATGACGTGCACTGCTTCTGGCTGCGGCCTCTACAAAATGTTTTGCTTTGCATGTCGAAGGTAATAGGCGTTGTGCCCTGTATATACAGGATGACGCCTGCGCATGAGAAAATAAATCCTACGACCAAAGCAATCCAGTGTTCAATAACCCCTAGCGAGTAAAATACCAATACACCCACACCAATGACAACGAACGCGATACCCATAATCAACGTAAGTGGTGTTGGCTTATAAGCCAAGGCTTTATCACCCACTTTGTATAGTTTATGCGTGTTGAAGTTTGCACTCGCTGATTTTAGTGGTTCCCAACTGCATTTTCTCGCGACCGGATCATTAAATTGGCTAGAATCAATTTCCTGAATTCTTGGTCCTCCAAATGGGGAGTTTTTTATGTTCTTTAATAAGTCTCCAAATATATCACTCACTTCCCTTCTTCAATCAACAGAAAAAATGCCTTGATTGGTTCGCTGATTATAGCACGTCACCCTATGATTTTTTTCGATGTGATGCAAGAGTTCTCCTCTGGGAAAGGTGAATAACCATATTGCCATCAAGGCAACCAATGCATTCGTCTAGATAACCACTGGTGCGCAAACTACAACATGCACAACAAATGGTAGCATACGGTGCATTGGGGATATCCAAAACTATCTCATCCAGCTTAATCCAAGCGGACGGAGGAGTATGATTCCTGTTATATGCGGATTTTAGAATCCGCTTTTCTAATTTTGTAAGCATACTATCACCTCTTATCAAAAAGTCGTCATTCCATTTTGAAATAAAATGATGGACAAAAATAACCGACACAAGGTCGGTTACGCTATCGGCTCCATCTGGTATAAGCGTCCAGTTACACACCAGAAATCGTCGCTCCCATTAGACTTATAGTTCTATTTCGTGTTTTTATAATATCACAAGTTGTGTGTTATTGCAATTGATTTTAAACCAGATTACTGATGGACTGACTGAACAAAATAGCACAAATGGCCCCTTCAATGCACGTATTAATGAAAATTTCGGCTGGTTTAGGCGCTCAAACGACTTGCCTCTGTATATGATGCCTCATCGCCGGCTACTGTTTTTTGACTCGGACCGATTACCAGCACAATCACAATATAGTTCAACTATTCGAGTCAGAGCATATTGAAAAGTTCCAAGTGGAACCGGGGCTAACCTATTTAACTCTGTTTTTTCAATAAACGATCCTCAACCGAGACACTTAAAACTAACGACCATCCAATCATGTAAGTCCCCCATATAGTAAGCTCTTTCCACAACAGAAATCCTTGGTAGTCTGGATGGAAAATTGAAAATGCCACAACCATATCGCTGAGAAACAGTATGCAGCCGGCTATCGCTATGCGCCATGCAGCTCCTCTGCTGAAATACCCTCTGAAAAGGCTGGCTACCATGGTCATCCCTGAATAGCAAAGAACCACACCGAGTACAATCGCCGCCCAGAACATAGCGCCTACAGCATACTTCGCCAACACAACCAGCACCAAGGTAAATATGATGACAAATGGTATCAATGCAATGATCTCTTTTTTGCCAATCCTGAAATTTCTTTGGAATGCGGCTATGAGAAATAGATATGCGAGAACAAATCCAAGCATCCCATACATTTCCCGATTAACAAAATCCTCATCCGTTACACGAAGTAAGATGAAAAAGTAGTCTGATATCAACGTAAAAAGAAAAGCTATCACAAGAATTTTTTGTTCTCGGTATTTCTTATAAACAAATAAAACCGTAAGCAGCATCGAAACACGCACACCAAACTTCAGGAACTGAGCAGGTCCTTCTATTGAATAGAGTACCGAAAATATCAGTATTAATGATGTCAGGGTTGTGTAGGTAGCAATAAGAAACCGCTGAGTGTTATTTACTTGTTTCATAAAATTGCCTCCTTGTCATACTTTTTTATAATCATTGACACAATTTTTTCAAATAGAATTGCATAGTAGCATATCTCCAATCACCCTTTACCTTGTCAAATTTGCTATGCCAAATACCGCAATAGCCAATATAACCAATAACCCAATAGGTATGACTAGATAAACGCTGATTGAACTCTCTGTTTCCTTATTTACCGCGAACAACCCAACAATTGATGCAGCAATTGCTGATCCAAATGCCAAATAAATTACTGTCCCTAGCAACGGACTGTTAATTGGGTTGGGATACTCGATGGTATTTCCCATCATTGCAGAAATTCTGTTTCCCGCAATCCCTAGTATAAGGAAAGTTGCAAACAAACCAACAGCCCATGTCCCTTTGCGGGTTTTAGGCAAGAATGAATTTTTCATGGCTCAATAATTGGTAGGCGAAACCAGTCACTCCTTCCTATCAAGCTCCAACGCAATTTTTTAAGCACACTTTACATTTCACCAACAATTTGGGAACTGCCAAAGTAAATGATGAAAGCCCCCGCTATCAAGCAAACCCACACCAAAATTGAGTAATCTTTATTTTTGATTAGCGCAACAATTCCGGCAACGAATGAACCTGTGCCGGAAATAAACGCAGCAAGTGTAAGCAAGGCAAGTGGCATATTGGAGAAAAACCCTTCATTCAATGTCGGGGTTTCAATCCCAGATCCAATAGCAATCACTATTCCTATTAACACTATCGCTATAATTATGAACCATAAGGAGTATTTCCCAGCTTTCGAGACTGGCATAAACCATAGTTTCATTTCAATTCTCCTTTCTCAAATTTCGATGCCCGCAAGCATCACATATAGGGCTACCAAAACAACGTATCCTGTTGCAAAGTAATATAGCCACGAAAGTTTCTTCTTGTATATATAATATAGGGCTGCCGCAACAACGATTGCCCCGAGGATATAAACCACCAACTCCGTTAACTGAAAAGCAAAGATGCCAATCATAACTAAGGTTACCATCAGTGGCATTGTAAGATAAGTGGCCTTGACTAAGTCATTCAATTTCGAACGGAATACAAACCACGAAATCCCATATACAAGAATCACAAATATGACTCGCCCGTATGCTGGTGGTATCCCTTGTGACCCGTCAATGAATGCCAATAGTCTCATCACCAATGCAGCCATCATAAATGCCACATTAAACAAGATAAAACCTCCCACGATTATGCACGCCATTGATAATATAGGTTTAACCCATTTTTTTCCTTTCATAACTCTTCCCTCCTTTACAACGTATCCAAGGTCTCTTTTGCTTCCTCAAAATTGTATGTGGCAAGTAGGCGTCTGTTTCTTTGATCCAATATTCTATAGTGTCGCGATACCATATTTTGTTGAATGCGGCGACCGTTTTTTTCCTCAACTGTCTTCCACCAAATTTCCCCACCCCATGTTTTTGGATACGTAACCTGCGTATCCCGAAAGGCGATGGTAATAATCAGGTCAGCGATCGGACCACCTATTGCCTCATTTAGGATTTTGCTATCAGAGAACATGCTGGCCAATGCGACCGCCCCAGTCCACCCAAGGCTTTTTCTTTTCTTTTCAATTTCTACTAATGTTTTTTTAGAGATTCCAAGTATTGGTGCCATCTTCTCTTGAGTAAGTCCATATTCTCTTCGAATCAGTTTTAATTTTTCGTCCATTACTATAACAAATTGTTCTTTTTCCATCATTTCGCTCCATTAGAGCACTTGCTCCATAGTGTAATATTACACCTTTTTAAAAATATTTCAAGCTATTTTGGGAATTATTTTCTTTCACAAAGAAATAGGGTGTCCACGGTTTGAACCCGTGATGGTGTACCATATGAAAAACCGCCATTTATCAAAGTATTACGGCGGTTTTTTTATGCATTTTATTCGGTTTTGAAGGGTTAATTACCCTGATTTCCACCTGTTTCCCACGGGTAGAATAGAAATAATGATGGAAACATTTTGGGGATTCGGCTTTGGGTCTCTTGTGTTGGGCTATGCTCGGCGATCGGCTTCGTATGGTCTGCTCGGCAATCAGCTTCTCATTGCCGTCCCTGTACGGAGGATTTAGTGTCCATTTTTTTGAACAGTGTCCACTCCCTCTATTCCCATGTGCCGACTCGCTGGCTTCCTCGCTTCCATGAAAAGCACAGCCCCCGTAAAGTTGAACTCCAATGACTTCGTCATACCCACACTTCCATGCTGGCCTACCTAAAGATCAACAAGATGATTATAAGCAAACGGCTTGGGCACTCCCAACTTTCCACTACCCTAAATTTAAACACCCACCTATTCGACGAGCTGGACAACACTGCGGCGGAACCCTCCAATGCGTTTTTGCAACAGAACTTATCTGAAGCAAAGGAATTGAGGATTCTGCAGTAAATTCCGCAAACAAAAGCACCCCTTCTTAAGAATGAACTAGCAACTTTCGGGATGCTGATTTTTATTTACGGGTCTTTTTGGTGTTGCACAAAATTGGGCTGGGATTTGCTTGTATTTGTGTGGGTTTATGAGTTCTTGTTAAGTTCGAAATTATTTGCAACACAACCATTCCATGAAACACGAGTCAATTTTGACAAATCGTGGCCGTACGGCCACGCACAAAAGCCGTCAGTGAGGACAGCTTTTGTGGATTGACCCGCCGTTGTGGCAACCGGATCCGTATTCCGTCGAGAAACCGGTGGTTTCTTTGCTTGGCGGACTTATTCAACACCGTTGTTCGAGCGTTGATAAATGATCTTTCCGTCCATCATGGTCAGTTGCACCTTGCAATCCAAAATTTCTTGCGGTTCAATGGAAAACAGATTTTTGTCAATTACGATCAAATCCGCATATTTGCCTGGCTCAAGGGTTCCCAATTCGTCTTCCCGGCAAACCCCAAATGCAGACCCGTAGGTATAACTCCGTAAGATTTCGTACATCGAAAGCTTTTGTCGAGGGCTCCATCCGCCTTGGGGCTGTCCATCATTATGAAGCCTTGTTGCGGCGCGATAAATCTCCAGGAAGGGATTGTTGTCCACAACAGGGCAGTCGCTGCCGATGGCCAACACGCCGGCCGTTTCATACAAATCCTTTAATGGCCAGCATTTGTCGGCGCGTTCCTTCCCCAGCGTTTTAAAATATGGATTTTCCGAATACTTTTGCGTCAGGGCAAGGTGCTCCGGCTGGACGGATGGAATGATTCCGAGTTTGCCAAATCTCGGCAAATCCTGGTCTGATAGGAGTTCGACATGTTCAATCCCATGACGGCAATTGTTTTTTCCATATTGATTGAATGCATTTTCAAAATAATCCAGCCCTATGCGTGCCGATTGATCCCCACAGGAATGCAACCTGACCGAGAAACCCCGCCTATGGGCTTGGGGTACTGCATTTTTGATGGCCTCCAAGTCGTTGAGGGATATGCCAAAATTGCCTGGATCATCTTCATATTCGTCCAAAACCAAGGCTGTATGTGTAGTGCTGACCCCGTCAAGGAATTGCTTCAGCATTTCCACCTTTAGTTTTTCCGAGGTGTATTGCGACCTCCAGTTTTCCACCTCTTCAAGATCTCCCAGCAGATCCGGTGCGGCGTGGATTCGAACTGTAAGTTCCTCATTCCGATCCATTTCACTGTAAACACTCAAATTTCCCATATTGCCATGGAAATATGGTTGCATGTCATTGACGGAAGTAATCCCTGTGTTCGCGGCGTTCTTTAGAAATGCCTTGATCAGTTTTTTCTCTTGTTCGGCCGTGAAATGCAGGGCATATCTCCCCACAAGTCCCGTGGCGGATTCGCAAAGATAACCGGTGGGTTCATTTTTCACATCCCGCGCAATCGCCCCGCCATACGGATCTGGCGTTTCGCCTGTAATTCCAGCAATTTGTAAGGCCTTACTGTTAACCCATGCTCCATGCGCCTCCGCATTCAGGAGAAAAACGGGTCTGTCCGGAAAATACCGGTCCAGAGAATGTTTTGTCGGCGGAGTTTTATTGTCCCAAAAAACATTGTACCAGCCAAATCCGATGATCCAGTCATCCTGCCCATGGGAGCCTGTGATTGATTCTTTCAGCTTGACAACTGCTTCCTCCTCTGACTTAGCGGAGGACAGGTTCGCATAGGTATGATACATCCCGTCCAGAAGAAGATGGGTGTGGCTATCATGGAAACCGGGCATGATGAGATTGTTCCCGCAGTCCAGGACCCTTGTTTTGGCTCCGCATAATTTCCTGCCATCCTGGGGATCGCCGACTCCGATGAGACGGTTTCCTTTTATTGCAGCGAACCCTCGGAAGGGTTCTTTTCGCAAGCCGTCAAATATTGCATCGCTATAGATGATATAATCCGCTTTCATTCCGATTCCTCATTGTGCCGGCATTTTTTTGTCATTCTCAAAAAAAACCGGCGGTCATTCCAAAGTCGATAGTTAAATTGGCGCCTGTGATGGCCTTGGCTTTCTCTGAAGATGCAAAAAACAGGATGGAATCCGCAACCTCTTCGGGCAGGATGAATCTGCTGTCTTCCAGATTTTGAGGGTGTCTTTTGAAATGTGTTTTATCATATTCATTCCGTTCCCGAATTCCGGATCTTTCAAACCCCAAGTCCAGCATTTTGGTCTTAACCATATCAGGGTTGACAATGTTGACTCGAACGTTTTGTTTCGCAAACTCAATCGCCAACGCTTTTGTCAGCGAATTGAGTCCACCCTTTGACGCACAATAGAGCGAGCATTCGTCAAAACCCGTAATGCCTGCCGTGGAACCGACGTTGACGATGCAACCCTTGGTCAGGGACAACATCGGTTTTGCATATTTGCACATAAAAAACGTGCCTTTCAAATTTATATTTATCACTTTGTCAAAATCTTCCGGGGTCATTTCCTCAATTGGCGCCTCCGAAAATACACCCGCGGAGTTGACCAGTATATCGAGTCTACCTTCTTTTCCAACGACCCGATCGATCGCCTCTCTACACTCGTCTGGATTTGATACGTCAGCCGATATGATGTGGGCATTCTTGCTGATGGAAATCAATTCCTCTCTGGTTTTTTCAAGCGACGTCTTGTCTCTCCCAAGGATATACACTGCAGCTTGTTGAAAAAGAAATTTCTTTGCCGTTTCCTTGCCGATGCCACCGGTTTCTCCTCTTGCCTTTACACGGATGCAGTGCCGGACGCCGTTTTTGTCCACCCGCATCAACTCTACATTTTCCTTGATGAAATCCCGACCGGCGAAGAGTTCGCTGGCGAAACTCTCAAATTCCGCTTTCTCAAACTCGATGGTTTTTTCAATGAGAAATGGACTTCTTTGCTTTGCGACCTTGTCCCAGGTGATGAGATCTTCTGCTCTCCCGGGCTTTCTCATAAACGCAGCGTTCATTCGCCCACCGCCTTTTTGTAATGGTCGATGCCATATACAAGGCCAAGGGATGAGCCCCTGTCCCAGGTTACAAAGACCGTTCCGTTATGTGAAGCTTTTCATAACGGAACTTAAATGTCTAGCTATCCATAAGTTCCGGTATCATCGATGCCTGTAACGGTTCCCTGATGTCCCTGAAGCAAGTTAGTATATGGGTCGTTCATGGATAAAAGTTCCACCCTAGTTCCCCTTGGATACCTCTCTTTTAAGCGATTTAATGCTTCTTTTTAAATCATTATTGGCCCCTTTCTTGTGCATTTCACACTACCATGAACGCTCTAACTGCGTGGAAAGTCAAGGCAATTCAATGCTTGGAGGAATCCACATACATGGAATTCGCCATTTACCCCCTTTTTCTAAAAAACTCGCGTAGTCGGAAGCCTAAACCCACCCCAGTTACTAAAAGTCAATTCTCAAATTTAATAGAGGGGGGGGATATAAATGCACGATTCGGTACTCCCAGGTCAGGCCCCGGAATCCATACAGCCACCGAAAAAGAGTATTGTCAGTTTTGTCAGGCTGTCAGATGGGTACCTTTGTTTCTAACCCAAAAGAAAAGTAGTTTTGTCATTTTTGTCAGTCGTCATGCCGTATAGCTATATATTTCCCCAAAGTAGTGGCAGTTTTGTCATTTATGTCAGAATCCCTCTAAATATATGTTTTTTTGATATTATTATTATATAAAAAATAGGACTCTTTTCCTATAAAACGTTTGTATTTCAATGGTTTCCTTGCTGGGCATCGGATCTCTGCTCCGGAGGGGAAAATATAATACACCTAGTCTGACAGTCTGACACAAATGACAAAACCATATTTACCATTTTCTTATAGGTGGGTCAAATCTTGTGCCTCTGGGCTTCTTTTCGGGCAAAGAAAAACAGCAGGCCTGAAGTTTGGTAGTACCTGCTGTCGTTCTTGGCATATAGCCTTATTTGGTTTTTTCGGGAATATTAGCCAAACTCACCCAAACGGCATCGTCCCACTTTTCACGTTCTGGATCAGCTATAATTTTCAGGGCAGCCAGCTGCTGATCCTTTCCTTCCAAATAGATGATTATCCCTTCTATACTTTCTGGTAACCCCATCGATTTTAGTTCTGGTATTCCCATTGGTTCCATATCAACCACTGTGTATCCTTGCATAAGGCCTGGGATTTGATCCCGGTCGATATCTTCCCAATCGAGGTTGTCAAAGGTTTCATTGTCCACTACATTCAATAAATTCATGTTTTTTCCCTTTCCACTATTTTTTTGTTGATTTAACTAATTGCGTATCAGATTGTCTTATAGGTCGTTTTGTTTTATCGTCATTTTCGGACTCCTAATACTTTCAAATTTCGCGGGTTTATTTCGTACCGCTCTGATTCGGGCCTTCCGGGATTACTGCCGATTTTCACTCCTGCTAGGCGTACATAACCACGGTCGCATAGAATGTGCAGCGGCTCAAATAAATCTGAAACGGTCTTGATTCCCTTTGCCTGGCAAAGTCTAAGAATATCCCTTAGCGAATAGCTGCTTTCTCCTCTATCGGTTAGCCGTTTTAGGACATACCTGGCCCGTTCAATCGTTTCATCCGCACCAGCAATGTCAAAGGCAGTCTTTGCATGATCTATCAGATACCGACCGATCAAGATTGCTTTTTCCATGGATTGCGCTGTCAGTTTGATATTATCTGTGGAAGAGGCCTCAATGATGGCTGCAATCCGCCCGACAATGCCACAGTGCTTTCCTGCCCAACCGGAAATAAAATGCAAATCATCGAGCATCCGCTTGTTAACCTCAACTGAGTATTGGTAAAATAATTCATCCGCCTCCGGGGAGAGGATATATGTTGCTTGGATCTCCCGAGCTTCCAACAGATATTTGATAGTGGCATCGTACTTCTCCTGAACCATAGCAGGTACGCCAGGAGAGCGGTAATTCGACTTGCCAAGGCTTGATTCCGGGAGAATATATAAAAACCGGTCCACGAGGCCAAGACCACAGAAAGCAGAGTTGGACATTACTTCCTTGAGGATATGCGGCTGTACAGAAAGAAACGTTGAAAGCTTCGGCGCATTCATGGATACTGTGGTTCGTGTCATTCTGTCCACCATGCAAGGTTCGGCATTGAAAGCCTTCAAAAAAAGATCGACGGATGGCGCTCCACCGGAATACCGTCCTGCCAGTGTATGGAATATGCCACCTTCTGAGCTGACTAGGGCAATGGACTCTTTCTGATCAGCCATAATAGCTGCCAGCTTTTCGGTTGTGACATCGTCCACAAAAAGCCGGAGTTCTTTATATTCTTCAAAGTTGTCAAGCTGCAGGTACAATTCTTCCAGGGTAATCCCCGCCCCCGCATCACCATTAACAACCCGTTCTTTCATCTTTTGAATCTTCTTTTCAAGGATATCCTTTTCCCGCTTCGACTGCCTGATTTGGGGTTGCAACTCTTCATTCTTTGCCCCTTGCCAATCAAGGAGCGGTTTCATCACGGCGGACAAGACTGGGCTCTTTTTTTCTCCAGGCTCTGCAATAAGCAAGGTATATAGACAAAGTGGTTCGGACCATTTATTGAATTTCACGCTCTTTCGTTGGCAGCAAATCCCAAGCATTGAAAGCGCAGCCATTCCCACCATATCTGTCGAAACACAAAGGGAATCCGAAAGCGCCTTAACATAATCGCCGATAAATGGAGGCAGCCACTTTGGTTCAAACCTTGGCGTAGCCGGCTGGGAAAGCTCAACGATTTCCGGCCATGAGTCCGATGATGTATTTTTCAAGTTCAGCGAGTTGATTTCCATTGCATAATCCTGATAGTTCTTTATACCGTCTGCCGATTCTAATAACTGCATCCATTTCCTCCTTTCCGATTCCACTACTGTACCGTTCAAATAATTCTGCTGCCGACTTCTCCAAGAATTCATCGGCTATTACCTCCGCCCTCTTAAGTTGCCTGCTGCCAAGCTCCTGACATTCTGGATCAGTACTGTTTATCCCCATGAGGCATACCCGAGTTGTATCACAAAGTTCGTCATAAGCGGATACCTTCCAGGCCCCCAGAAGCTTAGCCTTTCTCGTTTTATCATCGCTGTTTGACAATCTAAGCTCTCTGACCGATTCGGGCACGTAAAATGCAGTCATCAGCTTTTGGGCAGCTTCCACCGTTGTAATCCTGAGCACTTCGGCGGTAAAGTCCAGTACATCACCGGAAGCACTGCAGCCGAAACAATAAAACCGTTTCTCATAAAGTCTCAGGGATGGCGTCTTCTCCTGGTGAAACGGGCAAGCGATGAATCCACTTTGTGGGGTAAAGCCCAGCCACCTTGCAGCCTCCTCAAGAGTGATACGCTCCTTTATTTCCTGATAGTCAATCATTTCCGCCACCATACAGCCAATAGCTGTTAATTGTCCGAGTCTTCAGGCTGTTCATGACCCTTCCCCTTTAATGTCTGTTCGGCTTTTTTGATCCAATACCTTTCAGTGTTTTTGCGGATTTTATCTTTATTTGCAGCTCTCCATTTTCTCATATAATCCTTTTTCAGTTCGTCCGCGATTTCTCTTAAATCAGATTTCATACTCTTCTTTTTCCTTTCTTTTTATTTTTCTATTGACATCAAGTTGGTTGTGGTAGATAATTGCACCATAGATATTTTATTGGCGCAATTTAATTTTAACACGCAAAAGAGAAATGTAAATAGAGTTTGTACCAAATAAATTGGCATGGTGCAAAAGAAAGATTGAGGTAGAAGCATGAAAACTATGGCGCAAAAAACAACGTTTCAACACGATAGATTGGCATCCTTAAGAGAAGCCTTTGAGATTACCCAGCAAGAACTTGCAGATGCAATCAGGCCGGAGGTAAAAACCATAAGCAGAGAGCTCATTAAGGATTTTGAGATCGGAAGCAGAATCCCAAAGATCGACGTTGTGGTTGCTTTTGCAAACTACTTTACAGTGTCGACCGATTACCTATTTGGACTGACCGTTACGCCTACTATAGATACCGACATTCGGATGATTTGTGAATATACAGGCCTATCAGAAACGGTTATTCAAAGCCTGCATCGGCGCAATGACGCTCGGGAAGAGAACATAGAACTATGGGGGAATATTGATGCTACTGATGAAATGCTTGGGATATTACTCAACTTACCAAACGATGGTATTTCACTTTCTATACCAATAGTGCAGAAGGCGAATCGGATTGCGATTGAATATATTGCTAAACAAATAATCGAAGATCCGAAGCGGTTTATACCCGTGAGTAAGGATGGCGAAGTTGTCTTGCAAAAGATATTACAATACATCTCTATATATTCTGGTGTCCGACCAAATAATCAGAGAAATGAATCTGAGAAAGTGAAGATTCTTACTGAGGTTACAGCCTTCCTTGGACGATATATTGACGTTCAGGGGAACTCCGAATTTGATCGATTTACCTCCACACAGCATTATCTCGATGCGTATGATACTGTAATGACAAAATATCCAGAGCGTAAACTTATAGAACTGCAGAAGTCGGGTTTGTTAGGCAACCTTTGCCTTCGATTTATCCCAGATGCAGCGGATTCTAACAAGTAAAGCAAGTAATTCTAGGAACGGCATTGGCTATTATAGTAATTGACTTGCTAATTCACTAAAGAAGTATTAACATGACACAAAAAACCAAAACGCCCCTGTTGACGCAGGAGCGCTTGGTAAACTCACACTGAGGTGAGCCCTATTGGTAATCCAATATCATTATGGTAACACCTCGACCCAGGATTGTCAATTTCCTGGGTTTTCTATAACCCAAAGGAGGAGGATACCATGGCAACGGAATACGAGTATCGGCAACGATTGATTTATAAGGAAATGGTCATTGATGTGAAGGCCACAGCCAAATGGATCTTTTTGCAAAGATAGAAAAGCGTAAAAAGGTCATCGATCGAGGTGATTATACTAAGTGCACCGTCGGTCAATGGCGGGAGAGATATATTGAAGTCTACAAGCGTCCGAAGATATCTGATGGGTGGTACAGAGATATGATGCTGCTTTCGTCTAAGCTAAAGCCACTTGACCACTTACCCCTTGAAAAAGTGAAGCCTGCCCAACTGCAAGAAATTTTGAACCGAGAACAAGGCAAGACAAGATCCACAGTCAAGAAGGTATATGACGTCATCTGTGGAATCTTTCGCCAGGCATACAGGGAAAATATGATTGAAAAAGATATCACCAAAAGCCTAGGCCTGCCTGCAACCAAGCCAGATGGCAAACGTAGGGCTCTAACTGCCCGCGAGAGGGCCGCTTTGCTAGCTGCTGCGGGTAAGCATCCAAAAGGCCTATTTATTCTTATTATGTTATATGCCGGTCTAAGGCCGGGAGAGGTCCGCGCTCTGCAGTGGCTTGATATCGATCTTGCAAAAGGGGTTATCTCCGTATCGAAGGCTGGGAAACAAGGGAGGCAGATTGGCCCTCCCAAGACCGCTGCCGGAATACGTAAGATTCCCCTTGCCAACGAGCTCAGGCCGCACCTTAAGCCTGGGAGCCTTTTCGATTATGTCTGTCCAAATGAGTCTGGGAAGATGATGACAGAACAAAATTATAAGGATTTATGGAAGGCGTTCCACAGGCTACTGCATATTGAATTGGGTGGCGAGTTATATCGTAATGAGATAAAGCCACCCTGCGCAGTACCTAAAGATCTCGTCCCTTATTGTCTCCGGCACACCTACGGAACTGATCTTGAGAAAAAGCGAGTACCAATCAATATAGCGAAAGTCCTCATGGGACACGCGGATATTTCGACTACCGCGAAGATATATACTCACTTCGATGATGAAACATTTGCCCTAGCATATAGTCTCATTAATGCCGCAGAAAAATAACCATGGGCACGCATTCGTTTGCTCGTTATCTGCTCCCAGTTGCAGCCACACTAAAATCCAGGTGTCCATGGCACGAACTACCAATTAATAGCATTACTAAAACCGCTATTTTCTAAGGATTATCGCGGTTTTTCTTTTGACTCAGATTTTTCAGTTTGGTTAACCAGTATTTTCTCCTGTGGCATATCGGTAACGAAGGTGTTCAGCTCTCAAGAAATGATATAGTTAGTAAAAAAATGGTTGATTTTCACCAGATTATCGAGTAAAATTCGATTATGAGGTGAAAATATGATAAAAACAACGGCAATGATTCTTGATGAACTGCGTCAATATGCCAGTCCGGCGGACAAATTATCAAGCATGTTTCGAGAGGGAAAATATATACAAATCACCAAGGGACTATATGAGACAGATCGGTCAACCCCAGGTTATCTGCTGGCAGGAAGTATTTATGGCCCCTCTTATTTGTCATTTGAATTTGCACTTGGGTATTATGGTATGATTCCAGAGGCAGTATATAACTTTACATCTGCAACATTTGGAAAGGGAAGAAAGAAGACATTTATAAATTACTTTGGGACATATACTTACAGGGATGTCCCATCAAGGGTCTACCCCATGGGGCTTGAGATAATAGAGGAAGGCGGTTACTCATTTATGATAGCTTCGAGAGAAAAGGCGCTCTGTGACCAACTATATAAGATGGGGCCGATAGCCAATTATAAGGATCTTCAGAATCTTTTATTTGTTGATTTGCGGATAGATGGGCAGGAGCTAAAAAAGATAAATCTCGAAAATCTGAGAATACTGGCAGAGCGGTATCAAAGTACAAACGTGAGGAGATTTTACGGCCTGATGCGGAGGATGCTTAAATGAATACAATAGTGGAACAGATGATCCAAACATATAAGGTGCAAAATGTATATGATCAGAAAAATGCAATGAAAGAAGTAATGCAGGAGATTGTTCTATGCGAGTTAAGCAGAGCCGGCTTTTTCCGTAAAGCTGCTTTTTATGGAGGAACAGCACTAAGAATATTCTATGGGCTTGACCGCTTTTCGGAGGATTTAGACTTTTCATTGATGCGTGCGGATGATGATTTTGAGATCCAGTCCTATTTCCCTGCTTTGGAGAAGGCCGTTAGAGCGTACGGCTTGAATGTTATGATAGACGAAAAAGGTAAAGTTTCCGACTCTAATATTCAATCCGCTTTTTTAAAAGCAAACACCAAAGAGCATTTACTGATGTTCTATTCAGCCGACAAAGAATTTTCTGGTGTTTCAAGTAACGAACTTACTAAAATAAAATTTGAGATCGATGTGAATCCACCAGACTTTGCAACTTTTGAACGTAAATATCGATTACTACCTGTCCCTTATGAAGTGAACCTCTACGACGAGTCATCTCTATTTGCAGGCAAGCTACATGCGGTCATAGGACGGGGTTGGAAAAACCGAATAAAGGGTCGGGACCTATATGATTATGTATTCTATCTTTCTAAAGGGATTTCATTTAATCGAAAACATTTGCAAGCGAGGTTGCTTCAGTCAGGACACATAACAGGAGATATGAAATTTGAACTAGCCGATATAAAGAAGATGCTTAATGATAAATTTGATTCAATTGATTATACACAGGCAAAAGAAGATGTAGCACCTTTTATACGGGATACGAGTGTTCTAGATATTTGGAGTGCAGATTTTTTTAAGCAGATTACTGTAGGATTGAGTGAATGGAAATAGTCTTATAAATGTTGCCTCCAGCAGGCATAAAAAACGTACGTTTGCGTAATTTTCCATGCTCGCAAAATAGCCAAAAACCCACGAAAATAATGCATGGAAACGTGCATGGAAGAACACGCGTTTCCTTTGTAACCGCCCCGTAGTCGTTGCCCCTCTTAATCAGGGTGTCCACGGTTCGAACCCGTGATGGTGTACCAAATAAAAAAGAAGCCTAACAGGCTTCTTTTTTTTCGTCCTGGATCTTGTCCCAGGCTTCCGTCGCTTCTTTCATTGTCAATCCAATGGCCAAATCGCCGCAGTGCTTGCAACGAATCACAAAGAAATGTTTCTTTGATATAATGCGTGCTTTACGATTGGTGCACTTACATGTTGTCATGGGTTCCCTCCTCACTTTGCTAGCGTCATTATATCATTTGTTAAATAATAGTCAATATAAGATGCTTTTTTCGAAACTTTCAAACTTCTTCCACCTGCAGTAATAATCTGTTGTCAAAAGACTTGAATTTTCTATATGCCGGAGTATACTGAGCTTGACAAAGGTCAAATCTTTGAGTAAGGAGGTGTTCGTATGAAAAATATTTTAATTCCGGTGGATGGCTCTGAATATTCCATGAAGGCCATTGATGCTGGAAAGAAAGTAGCGAAGGCATTTGATTCAAAAGTTTTCATTCTCAGCGTTGTCACTCCTGAATTGAGAGTGTCAAGTGGACGAGGCAGCAACATTTATGCACCGCAACTGATGGAAGAACTCCAGGAGGCTAGCCTGAAAGCCTTAGATGTGGCGAAAAAACAATTTCTGGGGATGCCGAATCAAGTGGAAATCTTCAGCGAATTAGGCTTTGTGGCCGATGAAATTGTCCGATTTGCTGATGAGCACAATATTGATTTGGTCATCATGGGATCCCATGGCTTAGGAGCATTGAAAAATCGGCTTATGACCGGGAGCGTTACAACAAGGGTATTGCACCATATCGACGTGCCGGTATTGGTCATCAAGTAAACTCAAATGCGCTCCTTTGATTGGAATGCAATTGAGAAAATTTAACACTGTACAACCTTTTTGTGAGTTCTATTGTAAAATCTCTACTCTTTGTTAGTTTGCGTCTATTAGGCTTTCAAAAATCTTCTGTATGTACATTAGGGCAGGTGCTTCTGCGTTCACATATATCGCAAGGTCTTATTCTGTTTTCATCTTTTTGTAATTTAAGCCCCAAGAACCCTGATACTGTTTTTTTGGGATGCATCATATAGCTATCATTTAACGACACCCCTATTTCGGCAGGTTCAAGCAATGCAAAAATCGGGGCTTGTAACTCCAGCGAAATATCCGACTGACCGGGACTAAACGAATGAGTTACGTAAATTTCTTCTTCTTCCAAGTGTTTTGCAATCATTTTTGTAACATATGAGTCAGCGCATTCAATGTATGCAGTACCCCAATGGTCCAAAAATAATTTGTTGAACATACTCTCTTCTGCTTCATCCACCTCTTCATAACCATATAGGGCAACGATGTAAAAGACAAGTTCAATTGAATTACGAAACATCTCAGACAATACCTTAGATCTTAATTCTGTGCCATTTTTTAATGTAATGAAATCCTCATCGATTTCATCTATTTCATAGGATTCATAAATGGCTTTTATGCTAAATTTATCGTTGGCAATATTTTTCGTTGTATCAAATGCCTTACGATACTTCGGTGGAATATTGTTGATATCAACCTTCAACATTTGGCCGAACATTTTTTCGATTCCTTTTACATTTTCAACCGGAACATCAATTACTTTTCTCATTAGTTTCGTCACAACTCTACTCCTCCATCATTTTATAATTCTGTCTGCGGCTAATTTGCCGGTCATGATACACATGGGGACGCCCGCTGGGTTGTATGCCCACTGACCTGCCTGGTAGATATGCGGGATTGGTGTGAGGACAGATTTGTTCACATCCTGCATTTTATGAACGACCGGGATTGTTGATGTAAAAGACCATCCGACGATTGCGCCATCTGAGCTGCCAATTCTTTCTTCAAAACTAAGGGGATTAAAGGAAAACTGCTTTTCTACCTTGTCTTTCAGCTCCGGATAGACCGTATCTGAAAGAATATTGATGATGCTATGCTCAATGCTATTTCTGAATTCGTCAAGCCAGCCGCTTCTTTTTAGTTTGTCGAACAACTTATACTCCATGAGCATACTCACCATTACGCCTGTTTTCCCTTTTGGCGAAAGGCTGGCATCTCGCAATGCCGGGATTGAGATTTCAAGCGTGTTGCATGTAAGAAATGAATCCAACCACGAAAAAACCGTTTCTTTTTCAGTGTTTTCCCAGTTGTCTAGTATTGCTGTCAGGTCGTCTCGATGAATACGCCCCAGACCTTTCCTGGATGGCGTGAAAAAGAAGTGTCCATTGGAAATATGTTCGAAATAAGATGGCGGCAAAGCCACTTCTAAGTAAAGCGAAAAAATGGATTCACCCGGTTTCCCTTGGTTCATGAACTCTTTTGTCGTTTCGTAATGATTCTTGATTCTGGGTTTCAAATCACCCAATTGGGTAATGTTATATAAGGTTTTTAAATCCGCAGCCCAGATAAGGTTGTCATAGTAATATTTCTCGTTCTGATCATCCACAACAAACTGTTGGTCTGCATCAACTGCTTTCACAAAAGTATTGGTGAGAATCTCCCCGTTCGTCTCATTTATTTTATTTACCAAGGCCGCAGAAAGCACCCCAATCCCACCTTTTGGATAAAGATAGCTTAGGTACAGAGTGAAGTAGCTCAATGCAAAGAACGTGGGGGTCGCTTTGAAGAAGTGCTGTGAAATAATATCTACAAGAGAAGGATTTTGTATCCTCTCTTTTAGGTAGTCTTCGCAAGGCTTGGAAAGACGATTGATCTTGCCAATGGTCACAAGAAATTTCGGGAGCCATGGCAACAATGTCTTGAGAAAATATTCTTTATCTTTTTTGATGTCTTTAAATGCTGGATTCTCGACACCGTAGAGGACATCCAGCAGTTTCATAATTTTTCGCATGGATGCTATGAATTGGTTGATGTCGTCTATGCTGTCCGGATATAAGCCTACCAACAAATCTCTGTATTCATTAACGGAACTTAAATCTTGGATGTTGATAATTTTGTCTTCGATACCAACGGATACTTTGCTTGGCACAAAATCAAGATGGATCTCCAAGTCCTTGAGCATGGTTAATACGATGCCTGCATCCAAAACCGCCCGGACTCCTGCGTCAAAAACAAATCCATCCTTTTCGAACGAATTAACCAGGCCGCCAAGTTGGTCATTTTTTTCTATGAGGAGGATTTTCTTCCCCGCCCTTGCAAGGTAAGTTGCAGAAGTAAGCCCGGCAATTCCGCCTCCGACTATGATCGCATCGTATCTTGTTTGCTGCATATCAATCCTCCAGCTTTGCCATCTTGATGCTCAATTCCCATAGGATTTGTGCGTTTTCCAAGTCAAGCGCGGGAGGTGCGGGTTCTTCAAGCGTTGTTAGGTTATAAAACTTACCACTGGTTTTTTCCAGCTTCTGAGAAACCCCTAAGTAGTAGATGGCCTCAGCTGCAATCGAGGTGGGTTTTAGCTTCTTATCCAACGAATTTTTCTTGAACCACTTATACAAGGCACCATTATCCTGGCCGGTCGCAGATTTGACTGCCCCGGGATGCATGGCATTGATGGTTACACCGGATCCCCGGAAGAATTCGTCGAATTTTATCATGGACAACAGCTGAGCCAATTTTGCCGATCCGTAGCTTGCCAAACCGCCATACCGTCTTTTTGCCCAATCCAGATCATCAAAAGGCAAGCCCCAGGCGGCGAAACGATGACCTTCTGAGTTCACAAGAATGATTCTGCAAGTATCCTGCGCTTTGAGTTTGTCTTTCAAAAGGTAGTTGATTGTAAAGGATGAAATATGGTTGACCATGAAAACTTTTTCGATGCCGTCTTGCGTAAGTTGCCTCTTCGTAAGATAAATTCCGGCATTATGAATCAAAACATCGATAGGTTTCGCTAGTTCCAGCAACTTTTGCGAAACACTATAGGTTTCCTCCAAGCTGCTTAAGTCTGCTATGATACAATCACAACGTACTGGATATATGCTTTCGATTTCTTGCTTCAGCGCATCAGACTTTTCTTGGTTTCTGTTGATACAAATCAGGTCTGCGCCTTTTGCGGCAAACTTCAGAGCGGTGTTATATCCGATGCCTGAGGTCGCACCGGTGATGACAACCAGTTTTCCTTTGCAATCCTCTTCACATATCAGTGGCAGTTTGCCGTTGTTTTTTAGCATAGCCATCACATTGGAAACCTTGTACTCTCTAAAATATTTGCCGATTCTGATTCCATGATTATCCATCTTACTCACCCGAATTTCTTCTTCATGAATTTCCGATATCTCTTTGCGAAGTATGGGATATTGTCAAAGATGTCGCCCCATAAATCATAATAATCCCGTTGCTCGATAATCTTCCCACTCTCATTGAGCGTCAATCTTGAAAAACCGTACATGACAGAGCTGGGGTATTTCTTGTAGCTGATCGTCATCTCCCATTCAATAAAAATATCGTTGCCCTGTTGCGAGGTTCTCGTTAGTTTCATGCCCAGGTCTTTGGAACGCTTGGTCAGCCGCTCAGTCATTTTTTTGAATTCAACCATGCCTCGGATTTCCTGGATGGTATCTTTGAAAAAAATAGAGTCATCATAATAAGGTAAGATGTGGGACCAATCAGGCTTACCGTCGGTATTATAAGTTTTCGCCCAAAGGTCATTTACAATTTCAAGAGTTAGTCTGTACTCTTTTTGCATGTTGGTTTCTCCCATAGGTCACCTTCTCTTTCTTGTTGATTCATTTCTACCATCTATTCACAAGCTTAAACGCCAGCTTGCTGAGTTTGTATTTTGAGGTTTCCAGCTCCCTCTTCACCTTCTTTAGTTCCTTTCGAATTTGAATATTCTGAGGGCAACGGGGTTCGCATTTGCCACATTCGTTGCAAAGAGAGGCGCTCCCCGGATGCTTTCTGGCCGTGGTGATTTTGATGTATTCGGTCACAGCTAGCCGTTTCCCCTCCAGGTATTTAATATTATAACAACGGAAACTTCCGGCGATATCCACCCCTTGCGGGCAAGGCTGGCAATAACCACAACCCGTGCAGCCCACCTTAATATCCCGGCTGATTTCCTGTTTCACCGTATCGAGTATGGCAAACTCCTCGGCTGTCCACTGGTCGGGGATAGCATCAGCAGCAACCGCCATGTTTTCGTGAAGCATCTCCATTGAATTCATCCCAGAAAGCACACAGGTGACTTCCGGTTGATTCCAAATCCACCGAAAGGCCCAAGCAGCGGGGCTCCAGTTTTTTTCATAGGATGTCATGATTTTTTTGGCCTCTTGGGGTAAGAGGTTGACCAAATTGCCACCACGAAGAGGTTCCATAACGATGACAGGCATGCCTTTTTTGTTGGCTGCCAAAAGACCCGCCTTGCCGGCCTGGCTATACTCATCCATATAATTATATTGAAGCTGGCAGAAGTCCCAGTCATATACGTCAAGAAGCTGCAAAAACATGTCCGTATTGCCGTGGAACGAGAAACCGATATGCCTGATTTCCCCTTTGGCTTTTTTGCCTTCAATCCATTCCTTTATGCCCAATTTTACAAGTCGGTTCCAGGTTTCTATATCATTTAAAAAATGAAGCAGATAGTAGTCAATATACGCTGTTTGCAGTCGTTTTTTTTGTTCATTAAAATACTTGTCAATAGCGCTTGCACTGCGAATCAGAAACTGGGGCAGCTTGGTGGCGATGTAGATCTGATTGCGGCAATTGTTCTGCGCAAAAATCTTGCCAAGCGCAACTTCGCTTCCGGTATAAATGTATGCGGTATCAAAATAATTGACACCGCCTCTGATGGCTTCCATCAGTTCCGCTTCTGCTTTTTCAAGATCAATGCCGGTTCCCTTTCCGGTAAAGCGCATGCAGCCATAACCAAGGGCAGAGAGCTGATCCTCACCACAACCTTTTCTGTATTGCATGCCATCAATCTGATTCATCTATTTCTCCTATATATTCGAAACGCTTCATTTCGCCAGCAGAGGTAACAACCAGTTCATTCCACATGGATGCGGGACGAACCCAAAGTTCTTTACCCCCATATAGGGCACGGTAAACCACCATGGGCTCAAGCGTTTCAGAATGGGAGGCCAAAGAAAGAACTTCATAGAAGTTCCCTTTGTAGTGCCGATATTTGCCGGGTCTGATGGCTTCCTTTTGGTTTTTACTTTCGTTTATCTTCAATAATTACTCCAATTCTCTATAGATGATTTGGTCGGTTTACCTCTACGGTCATGTAGAGCCCGCGATACTCGTACCCTAACTTCTGGGCCATATGCAAAGAAGCCTCGTTGGCTGCATCCCAGCAAGGGCGCATGCCACGTCGGTCACATTCCATAATAAACGCCGCTGAACAAGCCAATGCCAGTCCTCGCCCTTCGTATCCGGCTCGGGTGGCCACTTGGGTTTCTGTTCCTCCATCATACACGGTCATGGTAGACGCGCCTGCCACCAATTTTCCATGTTCCGTCACCGCGTACCCAAATCCCTGAGTCAAATAATCTTCCACTGATGTAAAGGCCTCACAAAATGCCATGGACCAGTGTTCCGACATGGCCTGCCGGTATATTTCTTCGTCAAAACGGGTCAGCACCATTCCCTCCGGAATGGTTTGTGCGATGGTTTTCAGTTTCGTTTGATCAAATTCATAGTCCCGCTGTACAATCCCAAATCTCGGCAGAGACGCCGGGCGGAACGGTTCGATGGACATTAATAAGTCAAGCCATCCTGTTTGTTGGTCCGGGTAAATGGCAATCATCTGAGCAAGCGTTGTCGTCTCAAATAGCCTCTCCGCCAACTCTCTGGCTTCGGGCAAGTCGCAATCGCCTCCGAAAAAACAGTATTCCGCGCTGACAATCAGGCCTACTCTAGGGTTTGACATCCGGTCCACATAACCATCTCCCATAAATCCCTGCAGGTATGCGATGACCATGGAATCTTCAAGTCCTTCAAAAAGATGGGTCATGCTTTTTCGTTCTTCTCTGCTTACGTGAATCATCATATCCTTTAATATCCCTCTTCTCTGGCAACTTCTGCTTCGTCCCGCTTGATTTCGATCTCAGAAAAACCGGATTTTGCACGAGCGATTAAGACTACCGCAACCAAACCCACCAGGGCGATGAAAACTTCTACCAAATATAGACTCCATCCGGCATTTTGTGCGGCTATGACCATAAAATCGACTGCAGTGTGCAAGAGCAACACCAACCCAAAAAATTTGACTGTTTGGTTTTTCGTGATGCCGTAAGCCAGCAGCATCGATAACCCCATCTGGAATCCAATGGTAAAAACCCTCTCAAACCCCGCCATATAAAATATGGACGGTGACGCTTGGGTCATCGTCGTAATTAACTGGTTAGCCTGGTCCGAAGCCAGGCCTTGTCCTGATAGCACCTCATAGGCGCTGCCGTTGTTAATCATAAACGACAAGACCAGATTGTTAACATAAGTCAGCCCCACCAGGTAGATGGCTTCAATCCCACCATGTCCTAATCCTGCGCATAGCGCCGCATTGTAAGTAGTCCGGTTCTTCAGGACAGTTTTGAATACCACAAGTCTACCTACGGTTTCAAAGAGTGCCGCCGAAAGAGCCAGCAACACTGCGTACGTCCAAAAGTGGTTTTGTACAAAATCGCCGAATCCGTCAAGTAGCGAAAGCCCTTGAAGGGCCGGAATCCGGATTACCGCCTGTGGAACAAAAAACCCTAAAGCGCCGGCAAGACATGCGGAGGTGACGCCCCTTCCCATTTTTTTTCGAAAGAGTAATAACAAACCTACCGGCAGTACAATGCAGATAGCAAGGGTCACAAGCATCGCAATGATTGCGGATGTTGAAACTTGTTCCATGATTACTTGAATTTCACGGCAGTGCCGTAAGCCATAACCTCTGCGGCATTTTGCATCACTGCAGATGTGGCATAGCGGACGCATACAATCGCATCGGCCCCTTTGGCTTCAGCATCTTCTACCATCCGTTTGGTGGCTGAGGCTCGGGCTTCGTCCATCATCTCACTGTAGGCTTTCAATTCACCGCCAACAATGGTTTTGAGGCCGGAGCCAATGTCTTTAATAATATTTTTGGATTGAATCATGGCACCTTTCACAATGCCAATGGTTTCCAGTTCTTTACCGGAAATGCTCTCAGTTGTGGTAAGTATCATAATGGGCTCCTTCATTAATAACTCTAGGATCCCCCTATGGGCCCAATATGGAATTGCTAATAGAAATATATTACCTCTTTTGCCTCTAAAAATCAAACATCTGGCTTGGATTTTAGGAGAATCATTCCCTTCTTTCCACTATTGCAGAAAAATGATATACTCTCCACAATAAATATTTCAATTCTACTGAACTTTTTCTCTTTTCATACGTTTTACTCTATAGTTGGAGGTGTGTATGGCTGTATCTGAAAACGTGCTTGAACAATTTGTCAGCGGAAATGCGGATGCAACACGCATGTTAGTTGAAATGCACAATAAGGAGTTGTTCAACCTTTGCTTCAGACTGACTCTATCCAAACAGGATGCGGAAGATTTGTACCAGGCCACCTGGATGAAAGCCATCCGGAATGCTAACCGCTATTCTGACCGGGCTTTTCGGGCATGGCTCTTCAAAATCTGCATCAACCAGTTTCGTGACAACTGTCGCAAGGCGCAGCGCAGGGGGAAGATTTTCCGAGAGGATTATGTGTCTTCCGCTGCTAAGGATTTGTTGATGGAAGCTGCGGAAAGCAAGGAATCTGCAGAAGTATACTACGAAAGGCAAGCCACCCGGGAATTGCTGGTGACAGCCATCAACAATCTGCCGGAGTTGCACAAGGTCCCCTTGGTTTTATTCTATTACCAGGGATTGCCCTATTTGGAAATTGCGCAGATTATACAGGTACCGGAAGGAACGGTGAAATCTCGTATCAGCACAGCCAAAAAAATCCTAAAAGAGAAATTGGAGGGTGAAATCAATGTTTGATGTCGACAAATACTTGGATGAATTAAATATCAAAGACATAGACCCGCCTGTTGATCTTGTGGAACGCACAATGAAAAAGAGAAAGGTAGGGTTTAGAGTTATGAAAAAGAATTACATGGTTGCGTTGGGCGCAGCAGCAGTCCTGCTGTTCGGCATCCTAATTGGTGCCAGCGTGTTCCAGCAATCCCCCGTTGACGAACCAATCGTTACCGGTTACTACACCGTAGACATCAATCCCAGCATTTGTCTGGGCGTGGATGGCGAGGATAAGGTCGCTAAAGTCATAAGCCAAAATGAGGATGCCGATGAGCTACTCTCCGATTTGGATTTTGAAGGAGACGATATCCAGGCAGCTATTATGGAAATTGTAAAGGCAGCGAAAGCAGCAGGCTATCTGGCAGATGAGGAAAAATACGTCCTTGTGGGCTACTTCTCCAAAGATGGTTTTTTTGCCTCAGCCCTGCAGGCTGATTTGGAAAAGAGTTTGGGCGACATGGTCCATCTCCTATTGGTCTCCGGCACGCTTGAAAACAAAACTCAAGCAGATGACCTTGGGGTTTCGGCCGGTCTTTTGGCTTTGAGCAAAAAAACGGAAGGCGTGTCTATAACAAAAAACGATGGTGTAAAAGAGGTCATCGCCAAATGCCAGGCGATCGAAAACCCGGTAACAGAAGTGCCGGATACCAGCGGAACCCCATCAGATAATGGGAGCGGCACCGCTGACCCATACATTGCAACCACCATTAAAGGGAGTATTTCTGGAACGGCAGTTAACCTTAGTTGGAATAAGATTGATCGATCAAAACTTGATGGCTACAAAGTCATGTATTCCTTTACGGATTCTACTCCAGTCTATGGAGAGTCTGGTTGCAGCTATTATGCCTGGATAACTGATGCAAATACCACCAGCGTCAAAATATCCAATGTCACAACCTTGTCTGGCTATGAACCGGGAAAGACCTGTTATTTCTCCATCACTGCGTTGTATGAGGGTCATAAAGTGAAAAAGCCGGGCAATGCCATCGGCTTGGTGATGCCAAGCACTCCGGCTGCCACATTAGACAAAGCCACCATCAGTGGAGCCCTTGCGGGTACTACGGTTAATCTCACCTGGACCGCTGTTAGCGCCACGGGATTTGATTTTAACAAAGTCATGTACTCCTTTACCGATTCTACCCCTGTGTATGGAGAGTCCGGGTGTAACTATTACGCCTATTACGGCGATCCCAATGTCACCTCGGTATCGGTGAATATCTGCGAGTTGGCAGGCTATGAGGCGGGAACCGGACAAACCTGCTACTTCTCAATAACTTCCGTCTACGGCGGAGTCAAGTCTTCAGGGAATACCCTTCCAATTGTTCTTCCCTATGATGGCACCAAATAAGAGCAGATTAGATTCCAATGATTCCAAAGACATTTAGATCATTGCCTTAATAAATTGAACAATAAAAAGCGGCGGGCCATAAGGCCTGCCGCTTTATCTTTTGGATTCTGCTACCCGCGCAATGGATTGAAGGCCTTCCATGATTTCCTGCCGGGAAAACATAGCTCGTTTCAACTCCTCATCCGTCAGTTGGCTCAGCTCTTTGTAAAAAATTCCTGCCACTGATAGGTTGTGGCTTGTTGGGTCAGTCGTAAGCCTCTCAAACAACAGGTTCTCCGCTTCATTGATACTGCCAGTTTGGATCATCCTTCTCAAATCGCCTAACAGCATTTCGTCCTGGGATATCGAATATTCCATCCCACTCTGCTCTTCCTCAAAATGTTTTTGAAACACCACTGCGGCAATTAGTTTTGTTAGCCTTTCGGCTTCCTCCATCAGATAGTCTCTTGTTATCATAGTGCACTGACCCCGGTCAAATAATAATAGAGTGGAATAAATGCAAAGATCAAGACCAGAATAATAAGAATCAACGCAAGGTTGTGGTTTTTCTTTTTCGAAGCCTTTTGTTTGACTGGCTTTGTTGGAGCCTTTTGTTTGACTGGTTTCTCTACAACCTCTTGGGGTTTGTTTTCTGTATTAATTGGCTCAAATGTAAGCTCGGTTTCTCCCTGTTCATTTTCGGTAATCACCGGGATTGCAACTGCGGGGAGCACTTCCACTCCAGCAACTGCTGCAACAACAGAAACCGGCTCAGACGAATCAGCGGGTGTTTCCACCACGTTCGTTCCACCGATTTTCCCTGTGTTAATATACTCTTCATCATAGATTCCAACCTGTTTGGCGACTCTGGCTCTTATCTCACGTCTAATATCTTCATCATTGTCGGTTTGCACGGTTGGCTTCTTAAAAAATCCCATTTATTGCTCCTTAAACAAAAATTTAGCCGCTTCACTGCCTGCAACAGCTCCCTGGTACACGGCTTTTGCAATCTGGTACCATCCACCGGTTCCATCTCCGGCTGCAAAGATTCCGGGAACATTGGTGGCCATTTTTTCATCTACAATAATTTTGTTTCCCTCTGTTTCTGCGCCTAATTTTTTTGCAAAATCCGCGCTTCCGGCAGTACCCATGGCAATAAATACACCCGCCACAGCCAGAGATGCGCCGTCTTCAAAAACAACATCTTCCAGTGCATTCTCTCCGCGTAATGCTTTTATTTTGCCTGTGTTCAACTTGACTCCATTGGGCAAGGCGGGTTTTAATTCTTCCCCATTGGTAAGTATGGTGACCGACTGGACGATTGGCAATAGCTCCATGGCTTCATTGGCTGCATAATCTCCTGATCCCAACACTGCAACATCTTTGCCTCGGAAGAAAAACCCGTCACAAACTGCACAATAACTGATACCGCTGCCTTCGAATTTGTCCAGCCCGTCAATTTTGGGTACTCTCCTAGATATGCCCGTGGCAAGCACAATGGCTTCCGCCGGGAAAGACTGCCCTGACGCGGTGCGAACCATCAGTTTCTCACCAAATGAAATTCCAACAGCTTCGTCTTCCACAATGACAACGCCCAGATTCCGGCACTGCTCTTCTCCATTTTTCAGGAGCTGGTTTCCGGTAATGGGCTCTGGATGACCAAAGAAATTTTCGACTTTATCTGCCTTCAGCAAGGAGCTGTTTCCCGCGCCAATTACAAGGGTTTCCACGCCAGCTCTGACGGCATAAATGGCTGCAGACAAGCCTGCGGGGCCGTTTCCGATGATTACGATATTTGGCATATTTGTACCTGCTTTCTCTAAACCTTTTGTAAATCAAGACTGATGTCCAAAGCCTTGACGGAATGGGTCAATGCGCCGGAGGAAATAATGTCCACCCCGGTCGCCGCGATTTCGGCAAGCCGATCCAGGGTGATGTTCCCGGAAGCTTCTATGATCACATTCCCCCGTTTCATGGAAACCGCTTTGGCCATAGTCTTAGTATCCATATTGTCCAGCAATATGACTTCTGCTCCAGCAGCCATAGCCTCTTCAAACTGGAACAAGTCTTCGACTTCCACTTCGATTTTGGTCATATGGGAAAGGCTTGCCCGCACCTGGTTCACCGCCTTGGTGATACCGCCCGCGGCCTCAATGTGGTTATCCTTCAGCATCACGCCGTCAGAAAGATTGAATCGATGGTTATATCCACCGCCCATTCGAACGGCATACTTTTCCAGTTCCCGAAGCCCCGGTGTAGTTTTTCGAGTATCCACGATCCTGGTGTTGGTTCCTTCCAGTTGGTCAGCGTATTTTCGCGTCATGGTAGCAATGCCGGAAATCCGTTGCATTAAGTTTAATGCCAGGCGTTCTCCCTTGAGGATGTCCCGTGTCAAACCACTGATTTTGGCTATGGTGGTTCCTTTATTAACCCTGCTACCCTCTTCAACCAAAATCGTCATAACCACGTCTTCCGACAAAACTCGGAAAACCCTTTCCGCAACCAAAAGCCCAGCGATGCACCCATCTTCTTTGGCAACAAAATTTCCAGTGCAAGTGTGCTCGTCCGAAAAAAGTGGATCAGAAGTCACATCCCCGTAGGGCAAGTCTTCTGCCAGCCAGCCTTTGATTTTTTCGTCCAAAAGATACCATTCCATGATGTTTTCTCCTTGTTACTTAAGCATGTAGTGGGTGCCAATGCTGTCTTTTCGTTTCAGCGCATGATTGATAATCAATCCGGCAACCAAAAGGATATTCATTGTTTCGAAGTATGCTCTGCTGAATGTGGCCCTGGCTGTCAATTCATCATTGACTTTTGAAAGCTGCTTTTTGGCTTCCCGAAGCCCCGCTTCGGTTCTGATAATGCCCGCATATTTCAGCATAATATTTTGAATCTGCTCTCTTGCATCATCAAAATTGCCGGCGTCGTCCTGTTTCTGACAAATCTGCTTTTCTTCTTCATATTCCACTGGTATCAAGCTTGCCTGAATCGATTCGGCTGTTCGTTTTCCCACAACCACCCCTTCAAGAAGGGAGTTAGAGGCCAGTCGATTCGCACCATGAAGTCCGGTGCAAGCTGTCTCACCGCAGGAGTACAAGCCAGCCATATTGGTTCTTCCATAAGTGTCAGTTTTAATACCGCCGATGCAATAATGCTGTGACGGAGCCACGCGAATGAAATCCTTGGTAATGTCAACACCGTATTCCAGGCACTTTCGATTGATGGTTGGAAATCGTTTCAACAGGTGCTTTTTGGGAATCACGGTGGCATCCAGATAAACAAATTTCGCGTTGGTCTTTTCCATTTCTTCAAGAATAGCCCTGGAAACCACATCCCGGGGGGCCAGTTCTGCTCGCTCGTCATACAGTGGCATGAATCGCTCATTGTTGATGTTGCGAAGCAAAGCCCCTTCTCCCCGAACTGCCTCCGAAATCAGGAAACGTTGGCGCTCCTCAGAATAGTAAACTGTAGGATGGAATTGAATAAATTCCATGTCGATGATTTCTGCCCCTGCCCTTGCAGCAACTGCAATTCCGTCTCCAGTTGAAGTGGCCGCATTGGTTGTGACACCGTAAACCATTCCTACGCCACCCGTAGCCAAAATCACAGCCTGGGAGTAGATTTCTACTATATATTGATTTTCATCCAGAACCCGTATGCCTTTGCACTTGTAATCTTCCACAATCAGATCCAGGCAAAAGCTCTTTTTGATAAAGATGTTTTTGCGTTGGCGCAGCTCCGGTACCAGTGCTCTGATGAGTCCCGCTCCTGTGGCATCTCCGTCGATGTGTAATATACGGTCGCGACTATGGCCGCCTTCCCGTGTCAACGCATACTCTCCGGACTCCTCGTCAAAATTGACACCCAGCTCATGAAGAATGTGAATGTTGTTTTCTGCTTCTTCCACAATGGTGCGGACTGCCGAAATATCATTGATTCCAGCGCCAGCAACGAGGGTGTCCCGGACATGATAGCTGGTTTTGTCATCTTTGTCGATAACGGCCGCAATGCCGCCCTGTGCTAGATAGGTGTTAGACTCTTCAAAGTTTTCTTTGGTTAAAATCAAAACCTTGACGGTCGGATCAAAAGAAAGTGCAGCATAGCATCCTGCAATCCCTCCACCGACGATGATTACATCATAATTCACTTCTTTGTTACCTCAGTTTTCATGCTCACGCAAATTTCAGCATTCGATCCAAAGCAACCAGTGCCTTGACTCGCATGTCCTCGTCCACTTCAATTTGATACTGCATCTTGTTCAATGATTCCAGAAGAATGTTCAGGTCGATTTTTTTCATGTTGGGGCAAATTAGGTTGGGTGACAACAGAATAAACTCTTTATCTGGGTTATCCTTGCGCAACCTGTATAAAATACCTTTTTCGGTACATACGATAATCTTTTTGTTGGGAGTGTCTTTTGCATGCTGAACCATTTGTCCTGTGCTTCCTACAAAATCTACTAGTTTTAGAACATCTGGCTGACACTCTGGGTGAGCCATGATTTCACCGTCTGGGTCCGAAGCCCGGATGGCCAGCACTTCTTCCGGCCGAATAAAGTGGTGGGTGGGGCAAAACCCTTCAAAGAAATAGAAGGTTTTTTCGGAAACCCGCTCTGCCACGTACTTTCCCAGATTCATGTCCGGCACGAAAATGATTTCTTTTTCGGGAACGTTTTGAACTACTTTCACTGCATTGGATGAGGTGACGCAGTAATCGCTGACCGCCTTGATGTCTGTGGTGGTATTCACATAACAAACCACTGCGGCAGCGGGATGTTCTTTTTTCATGGCTAGCACATCTTCCGGCAAAATCATATCCGCCATCAAACAACCGGCGTCCTCGGCAGGCAGCAGCACCATTTTGTCGGGGGATAGGCTTTTTGCAGTCTCCGCCATGAAACGGACACCGCAAAACACGATGACATCGGCGTCGGTATTGGCCGCCTTTTTGCTCAATTCAAGGGAGTCTCCAATATAATCCGCCACTTCCTGGATCTCATCATTCTGATAATAATGCGCCAGGATGATGGCGTTTTTTTCTTTTTTTAGTCTGTTGATCTGCTCAATCACATTGTTCTGGTTACCCATTTGGTTCCTTTCTTTCCGGTGGTGGTATGTGGTCGTTGGGTTTTATGGCTTAAAGGATAATATATCACAGGAAACGGCTGTATTCCATACCATTTTTGTATTTCTTCAGTTTATGGTAAATAGAAATACAGGGATTGTTTCAGATATTCATCTTCATATTTGTCCTGTAATTTCAACAAAAATATCTTCATGGCCGCTGCTGAGTTCTTTTTGTTTCCAAACTCAGCTAACAAACGTTCAAATCTTGCCTTTTCTATGATCTCTGCCTGGTCTTTGAAATATCCCCAGACATGCTCTGCGGCGTTTCTCGCATTCCCGTCTGTCACTGAGGTGCCCAAGGAGGCTTCGATTTTGCCGTAAAAATCTTTGACTGGGTATGTGTCCTTTTCTTTTAAAAGCTGCCGGATACTTTGGTAACCGTTTGGCGCATGCTCCAGCACATTATATTTATATCGTCCCCATTCTTGCTCCAATCTGCTTATTTTTTTGTCGTCTGCCAAAGCATTCATACACTTGACAACGGAAAGGTTTTTGTCTTTGACTTCCAACATAACATCTGGGTCATAAGGTTTGATTATTTCAATGAATTCCAAAAATCCTTCGAGGGAAATGGTTACAGAATGCGCTCCAATTTTTTTGTCTTTGTCCTGTTGGGAATAGTGCAGTTTGGGCGGCCCATCTGATGGGGCCCAAGATTTTGAGGCAGCAGCAATCCAGGTTTCCGGCGAGCCTGCAGGCGCGCTTGGGTTAGCCTGATGGTGGAGAATATCAAACACGACCGGCAGCTTGACTACTTCAGATAATTCCAGCACTTCTTCAATATTAAAAATCCGTTCGTCGTTTTCTATCACCAATCTGTTTTTTATTTGGGGAGTAAGCTCTTCCGAATGGAGGGCAAACCGTTCCAAAGCCTCACGGTGGTTTTCGTAACCTCCCCCTACATGGAGGATGATTTTGTTTTCACTGCCAAGCCCCATGGCATCCATGAAGGTTGCATGGTAATCCAGGTCACGGATGGTAGCCTCAACCACGTCTCTGCGAGGGGAGTTGAGGACAGAGTATTGACCGGGGTGCATAGAAAGCCGAATTCCCAAGGATTTGGCTTTATCCCCCAAAGCAGCGAGCTGTGGCGCAAATGCCACCGACCAGTCCAGAGTGTTCACCGGGTTTCCCCCAAAAGGGATAATATCCGAGCTCATTCGAAACAGGCGAATCCCCATTTCTCCATTATAGTCGAGCATCCTGCCCAACGAGGAAAGGTTCTGTTCGGTGAGTTCTGCAATCCGGGAATCGGTTACGTTACCCATGGTACAGCCTTTGATTTGTGTCTCTTTGACCCCTACCGCCAGGCAGGCATATCCTATGTTCATGTAGCCTTCCCTTCCAACAGATCCTCCGATTTTCCGAGCAATGCTATCCTTATTATTATATCACTTTTTCTATCGGATATATAGAATCTGGACAGGTTAGTAGCCTATCGTCAAACACAAATAATAAAACCGACCCAATCTATGGGTCGGTCGGTCGCATGTTGTGCCATTCACCTCATCAAAATATAGCTTGTTTGACTTTTTGCGGGAATCTCTGCTTTCTTGCTTAGTCGGTTTCCACCAATTCCTTAATGGACTTGGCGGCGCATTCCTTCCGAAGCACGTCATTGATTCGTTGCATTTCTACATGGACTCCACAGCTGTTTCGATGGCAGCAAACTTTCTCGTCTTGCAAGCAATCACTGAGAAATACATCTCCTTGCACCACTTGGATGAGATCCAATAGCGTAAGTTTCGCCGGATCAACCATCAATTCGTATCCGCCCACCTTGTCGCCTCGTCCCCGTCTTGAAGTAATGATGCCTGCTGTGTTTAAAATTCGAAGAACCTTAAATAAAATTGGTAGAGGCACATTTTCCCGCTCGGAAATGACGACAGACGTCACAACCTTGTCGGGATCTAAGTATATGGCGCGAACCACGCGAATTGCGTAATCCGTCATTTTATTTAATCGTAGCATCTTACCCTCCAGGGATTGGAATGTATCAATCCATTCACAAAAACGATTATAGCGGAAATATTAAGTAATTGCAATAGACTACAGCTTTGGTTTTCATCGATTCTGCCATCGTAGAGATGTCATTTCAAGTATCGCATCATCGGACCACGCTTCCGCAAAGAAAAACGACAGGTTTCCCTGTCGTTTCATTTGTTTCTACCATTTGGGTCATGCTGGTTGGAAAGCCGCAAATAGGGATTATACGGTTGCCTTCCAAAGACCATGAAGATTGCAATACTCGAAAGCTGCAATGATTTTGTCTCCGTCTGTCAGTTTGAAAGTGGTTTCGGCCACGTCCTGCGTATCAACGCAGTTCAGTTGCTCTCCCTTTTCGGTCTGCAGATAAATCCAGACGATTTTGTGTTCCGGTGTCATGGGATGGGGAACGCTACCTACGGTAACTGTCACAATATCGTCCTTCACTGTGATGACAGGTACATGCTTCTCAACAGCGGCATCTGTGGTATTCGCTACCAGTTCTGTCATTTCATCGCCGCAGCAAATCATCTTTACGCCACTTTCGTGAAGCATATTTACCATGTTTCCACAATGCTTGCATACATAAAATTTTGGTTCTCTACACATGTTTTTTCCTCCGTTTCAATGTGATATAAGATTCTTATATTATACCACAATCCCACATTATTTGACGAGTTGGATATATTTTTCTGCCATGATGGCAGCTACGGCACCATCGGAAGTTGCGGTTGCTACCTGACGAAGCGGTTTTGTACGAACATCTCCAGCGGCAAATACCCCTGCCATTGTGGTGTTGGTGTCTTCTCCGGCAACGATATATCCGGTTTGGTCAAGTCCAATTTGGCCACTAAATAATTCAGTCTGCGGGTCATTGCCCACATACACAAAGACTCCTGATGCAGGAAGGACAGTTTCTTCATCGGTCTTCACATCTTTCAGCACCACTTCTTTGAGCACGAATTCACCAGGGATGACTTCTTTCACCACTTTGTTGGTCATCATGGTAATTTTCTCGTTTGCCATGGCTTCATCCAATTCCATCTGCGCGGCACGGAATCCCTCTCTTCTGTGAACGATGGTTACATGGTTGGCAAAGCGGGTTAAAAAGATTGCCTCTTCAATGGCAGCACTGCCACCTCCGATGACCAGCACGTCCGAATCTTCGTACATTGCGCCGTCACAGGTGGCGCAGTAATGGACACCCCGTCCTTTATAGTCATCCGAACCCTCCGCATCCAAAGGCCTAGGTCTGGCACCGGTTGCCAAAATAATGGCTTTTGCATGATACTCCGTGTCTTCGGTGACCACCACTTTGTCAGGGCCTGCCAAGGTTACGCTGTTAATTTCTTTTAGGTCATCTATTCTGACTCCAAAGGATAATGCCTGCTCTTTCATATTGTTTGCAAGCGCTTTGCCGTTGGTGGTTCCTTCTGTCCCCGGGTAGTTGGAAACATGATTGGTGGTAGCGATTTGTCCCCCACAGATACTAGCTTCCACGATGATTGTATTCAGTTTTGCCCGTCCTGCGTATAACCCAGCAGTCAATCCGGCAGGCCCGCCGCCAAGAATCAACAGGTCGCAATCCACCCTCTCTATGGCAACCGGTGGCAGCACATCTCCAAGAATGGTTTCTATAGCGATTCTAACTTGCGGTTTCGTCATAAATCCGCTGAGGCGATGGCCTACTTCCTGGCCTTCTTTAAAGAAAAGTACAGTGGGGCTACCGGCCACGCCCATGCCCAATGCGGTTTCCCGATTGTCCTGCCGCATAATTTTGACGAACCTGATATAATCTCCGTATTTTTCAGACATTTTTTCAAAAATAGGTGCCAGCACCTCACAGGGCGGACATTCCTCAGAAAAATAGTCGACGATGACAGGTAATTTGCTGGTTTTAATTAACTCAACCAAACGTTCCCCATTGACATATTCTATCTTGTTACTCATTTTGATTCCTCCTATTCGAATCCGTATGCCGGGCTGCCTTCGGAAAATAGGGGCAGTCCGTGGTTAGGCATCCTTTATTATATTTTGAAAAACTGCAGAGGTACGTCGCCGGTTCGGCTTCTGCAAAACGGTCGCTGTTTGTCATATAATTTTCGATGGACGCGATGCTGTCACGCTTGCAGCACAAAGGACCTCCAAACTCGCTGATGGCCAAAAGCGCGCTGCCGGTTGCCCGCATTGCGCTGCCACGTTCTTCTTTAGAACTGGGTTTCGCTCCAAGGTAGACTGATTCAGCAATACCGGTTCCAACGCAGGCGCCACAGGTTCCGTGGTAGCCACAACTGCCTCCTTTGATATCCTTGCCTCTGCTGATGGTTTCTCTGATTTTATTGACATCCCGAATCCCCAGCAAATTCTGATGTGCTGTTTCCAACACCGCAGGCACCATACTGTGATGCTCCGGCCCATGCATTTTCATGGTAGGCAAGTGAAAAACTCGATCCGCCAGCAGTATGGGATTTGTTTCTGAGGATTTTATCAACAAGGTCTCCATGTGGTCCAAAGTATCTCCCCGGTGGCAATTGTCGCAGACATAATGCCCGTTGACACAACTGACGTTGGATTGAAAGATTTCACCGCAAATGCCGCAACTTTTTGTAGTTGCCTCTCCTGCATAAATCAGCGGCTCGCCACAAATCATACACCCGCTTTGGGTGGTTTCCTGGTTGCTTATTTTGGGACTATTCAATGCTTCGGTTTCTTCGTCTTTCATCAAGCCATGAATTTCTTCATTGTAGAAATTCAGTCCGATGTCATACAATTCCTGAATGGGTCGACAGTCAGGCGACAAAATTTTGCCCTCATGACGATTGGCTGCCATCACACCACATCCACCACCGCAAACAATGTCGTACTTACAATCTTTACATTTTTCTATATTCGTGACATCCCTGTTTTTCCAGGTTTGTATAGCTTCTTCCTTTTTTGTGACTTCCGGCCAGAAGGTTCCCAGTTTAAAGTCTTCCCGCCCGCAACTGGCGGTGCATCCATAGATGTCGCCATAAAGGTCAAAAACCCATTCGGTTTTGGCGGCTGGGCAGGTGTCAAAGCTGGGCAAATACATTTCTCCTGTGTCCACCAGGTATCGGATACCCATGAAATCAGGACGGTGAAATCTCTTAAGGACGGGATGTTCTTCTGCCAGTTTTGCCACATAGGCCCAGAGTTCGACTTGAGTGAACAAATGCTGTGGTTTTTCGTAGCACTCGAACAATTCGTAATTCCGTCCAATTTGGGTCTTGAACAATTGAGGGGGCAAATCCAGCCATCCCCTGTCATCCATGAGCTGTGCCAGCGCAACCAAATCATCGACATTTTCTTTATCAATAACTGATCGCAGATTGATGGGAACCCCTTGTGCTATGGCTTTTTCCATACCCTTGATGACCCGATGAAACGTGCCTTTCTTGTTGGCGGTCATCCGCCTACTGTCATGCACTGTTTCACTACCATCCAAGGTAAATTGAATTTCTCTGATTTTGGCTCTCGAAAGTAACTCCACATATTCCGCAAAATCGTATCCGTTGGTGACGGCGGCAATCTCATATCCTTCGTCGGCACAATGATCTACGATATGTTCGATGATTTCTCGCTGCGCTTTTGAATTTATTAAAGGTTCTCCGCCAAACAAAGTGATAAACGGTTTCACTTTGGCATCGGCAAATTCCACCCTGGCATAGTCAAAAAAGCTGTCAACGATTTCTTTGGAAATCATTTGGGGCCGTCCGTCGATGCCGTGCTGGAAACAGTAAGTGCATGCCAGATTGCAGGCATAAGTGGGGATCAACATCAGCTGAACCTGGGCATCCTGCACTTCGTTTTTGAATTCTGCGTAAGAGGCTTTTCGGGATGCTTCGTAGGCATCCTCACTTGTGAAGGCATACCCTCTCTCCAAAAGATACTCGACTAAGCTTGAGGTCAACTCCGAGTTTTCTTGGTTACCTTTTTCGATTTCCTGGTATTGGTTGTATTCTGCCTCATTCATAAGGTCAAAATTACCTGCCACTGGATTTAAGATGGCGTATTCCACCGGGGTTTCCCGGTCTAATTTTACAATGATGTTGTTTTTGGCTAAGAACATTTCTTCCTCCAATAAGTAGTTTGAGGCAGCCCGAAAGCTGCCTCATTTGATTAGTTATGACAACCGGCTACAATCTTTGACGATTTGGAGCAGCACTGCGCTGTCGTGAAGTTGGAGCAGCAAGAAGCATTTGCCTTTTTTGTTGTGACTTTCTTCATTCTTTTTTCCTCCTTGAGTGCATTTATTTCACAGCTTTAATGGTTAAGCTGACGAAATCATATCCGTTTTTGATGTATTCTCTTCTATTTAAGATATAAATTTCTGAAAAGCCAGCTGCTTGGATGGCTTTCAAGTATTCTGTTTCGGTGACCGCTCCACCAAAGCATTGCGCCCAGGCTTCCGGATCGTTTTTCACTTCTTCTGGGAGGGGAACTTTGGTGACCGCATCGGCAACTACAAATCTGCCTCCGACCCGAAGGATCCGCCTTATTTCACGGTAAACCTTCCCTTTGTCTTGCGCGTGGTTAATGACGCAATTGCTCATTACCCCGTCAAAGCTGTCATTTGGGAACGGTAAGGTTTCAATATCCCCTTGCACAAATTTGGCATTCTCCAAACCGGCTTGTGCAGCATTTTCTCTGGCTTTGGCTACCATCGCTTCAGTTAAATCCAGGCCTGTAGCCAATCCTTTGTGGCCAACCAACTCCGCAGCTTGCAGTGTTTCTTCCCCACGGCCGCAGCCCAAGTCGAGAATCCGTTCTCCATGGACTATGCCCAGAGAGTCAAGGGTGCTTCCGCATCCCAAAGAACAGCAAGAGCCTGCTTCCCTTTCATAACGGTCTTGGATTTCTTGATGCAATTGTGTCTCTTTTGCGCTCATAGTATACTTATACCTCAGTTCGTCGCATTCGCTCCGTAACTTTGTTACAAATGCAACAAACTTTTGACGGATTCCTCCTGTTCAAATAGCACGCAACCACCTGTGTGTTCCTGCCTAAGCATATCGCTATCCCGAAGTTTTACAAACAGTGGGGATTCCATGGCTTCCGCCAGGGTCATTTCCCTGATGTTGGTGTCTGAATATGGCGAAAAAGGACATGGCTCGGCACTGCCGTCGAAATTAATGTGGAAGAACCCACGACCGGCTGCCAGGCAACCTCCCGATTCCTTTTCATCGCCAGGGAAGGAAATAAAAATCATTCCGGGGAATTCCTTTCGGATTTTTATCAGTTGTTGTTCTAAATAGGTTCGTTCCCTTTCCTCCAACTCCTTTGTTTCAGATCCGGCATCCACCGGCACATATTCCACATAGAAAACGACTTTACATCCGCTGGTGGAAAGAGTCTGAAGAAGGGTTCTGGAACAGGCCTCTTTTAGGTTATCGCTTTGCACCGTAATGGACACCCCAAAGAAAACCTTCTTTCGATTCAATTTGTCCATGGCATCTTGAACTTGCTGATAAATCCCATGTCCACGGCGATCATTGGTGGCTTCCTGGTGGCCCTCAATGCTAATGATGGGAACCAAGTTCCGATGCTTGTCAAAAAGTGTAATATAGTCATCCTGAATCAGGGTTCCGTTGGTGAACACCGGGAAAATGATATCCGGGATTTTCCCCAACCTTGCCATAAGCTCTTTTCGCAGCAAGGGTTCCCCTCCTGCCACCAGGACAAACCCGATACCCAAGTTCTTTGCCTCTTCAAAGATGCCTATCCATTCGGCGTCTGTGAGCTGTGACGAAGATTCATGGTCTTCGCAACCATTGATGTCCCTTGCCCGGGCATAACAGCCTTCGCAATGCAAGTTGCACGCGCTGGTGACACTGGCTATGAGAAAAGGTGGGATGTGCTCTCCACGTTTGATGGCCGCTTCCCTTCGGGCTGCTGCCTTTTTTCCTGCAAGGGCGTATTTCAACATGAAAATGCTTTCCTTGGGGTTCCTTGCGGATAGTTTGCTCAGGTCTCGGATAATGCCAGCAACTCCGTCTCGCAAATAGTCTTCTAATACAAAATCAGTCGTCAATGTAGCTCTCCGTTTCATTGAATAAATTGTTATATTCATATTATACTCCGTGAATCGATTAGGTTCACTCATTATTTATTCTCACAAGACGTGCAAATAAAAAAGACTATATGGGCATATAGTCTTTCGTTTTTTTATTTTGCAGCGCTTCTAGATCATGTTAAAGAACACTCCACCAAATAAGGCCAATGCCATTACGGCTAAAAAAATGTGATGATGATGGTACTCCGGGCCGTCCTTAACCTTAGAAGCCAAGTATAAAAATACGATAGTGGGAATGGCAAGAATCAATGCGCCGATTCCGGCAATAAAAATTGTAGTATTTAAAACGTCAGATAAAAATTCAAACATAATGTTGTTCCCTCTCTGTTGCCTAACGAGGTCATTATACACAACTTTGGTCGAAAGGGCAAAGAAAATATTTGGTTGATTTTTGGTGAAATGGGTAACAAAAAACATATTATTACCGTTTAAAAGGAGGTAAGCACATGAAAGGCATTCTGCCAATTTTGCTTGTTTTCGCTTTGTTCGCATCCATATCTGCCGCAGCGCTATTCCTGTATGATGATTCTAACCCGGCACCAAAAGGTTGCAAAACATGTGTGTACAAGGCTGTCATGGATAGAGATAATTCCGAAAACTAACCGAATAAAAAAGCAAATAAAAAGACTCGCTGGTTCGCCGACGGGTCTTTTCAGATTTTATTAGCTCAGTACTTCCTCATCCTCACCACGTCTTTCCCAAGAATAGACAGTCTGGCAAGCCTCCAGATTTCTTGGATCACCACCTGACAATCATGGATGTGGTTCCCCAGAAGCTTCACCACTGCCAGAGATTCAGTAAGATAAGTGATGCCACCGGTCACTTCAGGTCGAGCATGAAAGAGTTCTACTATGGCGTCCCTTAACTCCGGGTTTAGATCCTTGTGATATAAAAAAACTGTCCCATAAATTTTGTTCCCCTCCAAGATTCCCATCCCCTGAGGGTCATTTGTTTTGGGCTGAATTTTTGCCACCTCATGGACTAGCATATGTCCATCTACACGGATGCTGGTCTTTGAAGAATATAGATCATATTGAAAAAACTCTCCTTTTTCAATTCGGCCGGGTACGATCATATCAAAAGCCAAAAGGGTCGCATCTCGGTCAAGGTCGAACGTAGTTTCCTGAACCACCGAAGACTGGGCGAAAGGAATATTGTACTCCGGCATATATTCCAAAACGCCTCCCTTTTCCACTCGAATTCGATTGGTCAGAGTGGCATGCCCTTCATCCATCTTGTAAAACTTGTTTGCGGAAGGGGTTGTGATGAACCCACGTGCACCAGACTCCACTTTAACATCAGTTACCAAAACATCCCCTTGCAGAATTCCACCGCTTGGGTTTAGCAAGTACACAAAGGCTGTGCCATCATCGTCAGAATAAAACGGCGTCAAAACCTGTAACGGCAATTGGTAATGTTGGCATGCCAAAAAGGTCTTCCCGTTTTGCCTTCTTCTAAATATTAAGTTGAGTGTGCCAAGGGTATTTTTCACAAAAGGCTCCTATTCAAACAGTAGATCTTCTTTAATCCATTGTATCACCCGAGGCAAACCGGTTCCGTCAAAAAGATTGGTAAAAACATAAGGTTTGTCTCCCCGCATTTTCAGGGTGTCCCGTTCCATCACTTCCAGACTTGAGTGCACATAAGGCGCTATGTCGATTTTATTAATAATCAATAAATCTGACTTGGTGATACCTGGTCCACCTTTTCGTGGTATCTTTTCGCCTTCTCCCACATCAATGACAAAAATCAACCCATCCACCAACTCAGGGCTAAATGTAGCCGCCAGATTGTCTCCGCCACTTTCCACAAAAATAATGTCCAGATTAGGAAACCGCTTGTTCAGGGTATCGATGGCGTCCAGATTCATGGAAATGTCTTCCCGCACGGCTGTATGCGGACAACCTCCGGTTTCAACACCAATGATTCGATCTTCCGGTAATGCTTCGGCACGGGTCAAAATCAAGGCATCTTCTTTGGTGAAAATATCATTGGTGATGACACCGATTTCGTATTCGGCAGAAAGACTTTTGCACAAACGCTCTATCAGTGCGGTTTTACCGGACCCCACAGGTCCGCCTACCCCTATTTTAATTGGTTTTCTCATGGAAGCTTCCCTTCTTTCAGTGTAAATGAGATAAATATCGCTGGTAGTCCAGGGTTATGACATGTATAGCCTAGTCTCCAACTCCTCATGATGAATGGATGCCAGATCGAAGGCTGGGCAGAATGAATAGATTTCCTCAAACGGCGTCGCCAGGGCTTCCTCCACAGCATTTCCAATGGATTCATAACTCTGAAGAATCATTTTCTGCGCTTCTCCGTTGCCCAAAGGGATGAGTTTCACGCCACTTTGCACGATCCCATTCACTGCAGAAAAAATAAATGCCGCCAAAGCCTCTTCCTTTGGAATCCCCATCAGGGCGGCTAATAAGCCAAAGGCAACCGGATAATTGATGCCGGTTTCTTTTTGGGATTCATAGTACGTGGTCAAATCTTTCCGGTCCAGCATTGTGGATGCAATCCGCATTAATGCTTTGCCGGTCCGGTGGGATGCGTCCCGACTCTCGCGAGTCATACGCATGGCGGTAACCAGTTCCTCCAGTGGCTCCAGTACATGACGGTCCATGATCGTTTCATCTTGCATCAGCTGATATGCATGACATAAAACGGGACCTTCGAAATGCGCCAGAACGCCTTGTATGTAGGCCTGAAGGAACTCCTGGAAACTCTTTAAGTCATGGACTCTGCCTGTGGCAACATAAGTTTCCAGTCCCCAGGACTGGCTGAAAGCGCCGGTGGGAAATGTCCCACCGGCAAATTGTAACAATGAAAATAATTGATTTTTGTTCATGGAATTATCCTTCATGATGGTCATGGTGGTTGGAACTGTGGGGATGCTCATGATGGGTCGGTTTATGGCTATGGTCTGCCGGTGCGTTGGCTCGAATGCCGTCCAGTTTGGCTACTTTTCGAGAGTACTGCACGCCTAGTCGAATGAGCATTCTTTCCAACCCTTCATCGTATGGGATGCGAATGGCTTCTTCATACAAGTAGGCGGCATGATGGAAGTTGCCGATATTAAACGCCACCCTGGCCCATTCTAAATTGCCCGACGGGGTTACCTCCAGTAAGTCCTCTTCCGCTAATTCCACAAACACGACGGTCTCATCATCCACCCACAGCACCGCTCCGCCGAAGAGCTTTTGCCCTGTTTCCAGGGAAATCCCCATGGTGAAGCCGCCTTTTGATGTGACTTTTTGGTGGGGTTTTTCCAACTGCTCATGCTGAAGCAACACTGGGTCCAGCTGCCTGTTTCCCAAGCGAAGCTCTGAAACGTCTCCCAACACCTTATCAATGATAATCCTATCTTGCTTATACTGTCTCATAGGTTCTTCCTGCTCTCCTTTGCGATGCATTGGTTTGTCTTGTCTTTGGTTTAACGGAAGAAATACCGTTGCGTCAATGGCAATACATCCACACTTTCGCAGGTGATGTGTTCTCCGTCGATAAACACTTTGTAGGTTTCCGGATCAATCTTAATATCCGGACAGGCATGATTGCGTACCATGTCTGCCTTTCCAATATGCCTGGTATTGCGAACCGGCAGGAATTTTTCTGCCGAATAAGGCATTTGCTTGGCGATACCATTGTCAATGGCTGCCTGAGTAACAAATATCTTGTTGTACCGGTTCAGATTGTTGCCATAGGCTGCATATTGCTTGCGATAGAAAATGGGTTGGCTCCACTCAATGGAGGCGTTCACGTCTCCTGTATAGGAGTACACAATAGCCCCGCATTTGAAAATCATTTGGGCCTTTGCGCCAAAAAATCTGGGGTCCCATATGACGATATCCGCCAGTTTCCCCGGTTCCAGGGAACCCACATAATCGCTGATCCCATAGGCGATGGCTGGATTAATGGTATACTTGGACAGATATCTTAGCACACGCTCATTGTCGTTTCCTTCCCGGTCTTCCGGCAAGGGACCACGTTGTTGTTTCATCTTGGAAGCCAGTTGCCAGCTGCGCAAAACGGATTCCCCTACTCTTCCCATTCCCTGAGAATCCGAGCTGAGAATACTGATAGCGCCGATGTCGTGGAAAATATCCTCTGCAGCAATGGTTTCGCCTCTAATCCTGGAGTCCGCAAATGCCACATCTTCAGGAATGCGTGGATTTAAATGATGGGCTGCCATAATCATTTCCAGGTGTTCCGAGACCGTGTTGACCGTAAACGGATTGGTTGGATTTGTGGAGGACGGAATGATATTCGGCTCCCCACAAACACGCATAATGTCTGGAGCGTGTCCACCACCGGCACCTTCTGTATGATACGCATGAATGGTCCGACCACCGATAGCAGAAATGGTGCTTTCTACAAATCCGCTTTCATTCAGGGTATCTGAGTGGAGCTGCACTTGAAAGTCATATTCATCAGCCACATCCAGACAACATCGAATCACCTCCGGTGTGGCGGCATAATCTTCGTGTATTTTCATACCAATGGCCCCACTAATGGCCTGCTCACGAATGGTTTCGGGCAGAGAGGAATTCCCTCTTCCCAAAAACCCTGCATTGACAGGCAATCCTTCGTGGGCCTCAATCATTTGCTTGAGATGCCAGGGTCCGGGAGTTTCAATGCCCAACGTTTTCGACCCAGTCCCTCCGCCGATCATGGTGGTGATACCGTTGGCCAGGGCCTCCCAGCACTGATCCGGAGATTCAAAATGGATGTGTCCATCCAACCCTCCGGCTGTTGCAATCATGCCGCCTTCCAGGGAAACTACTTCCGTGGAAGCACCTACCACCAAACCCGGTGTGATATCCATGGTATGTGGATTTCCACACTTACCGATACCTACAATCAGACCGTCTTTGACACCAATGTCACCCTTGACGATACCAAGAATCGGATCCAGAATCACCACATTGGTGAACGCCACATCCAGCACGCCCTCTTCAGAAGTTCTTCCTGAAATTTGAGCCATGCCGTCCCGAAAGGATTTTCCGCCTCCGGAAAGAGTTTCGTCTCCGTAGTGACCTTCGTAATAATCTTTTTCGATTTCGATGATCAGGTCTGTATCCGCCAAATGCATTTTATCGCCTACGGTCGGCCCAAAAATACTGCCATACTCTTCCCGTTTCATTTTAAATGCCATTTACTCCACCTCCCTGATTTTTTTCATGGCTGCGGCTTTCACTGACGGATCGTCTAGTGCACCCATAGTGTAACCGGCAAACCCATAGAGCTTGCGCTCTCCTTTGAACTCAACTAGTTGTATCTCCTTGTCCTCGCCCGGTTCGAACCGGACTGCATTGCCTGATGGGATATCAAGACGCATGCCGTATGCTTTCTCACGGTCAAATTTCAATGCGCTGTTGCATTCAAAAAAATGGTAGTGGGAGCAAACCTGTATGGTTCGGTCTCCGGTGTTTCTAACCATCAGGCGGACTGCCGGTGCGCCGCTGTTGATTTCTACCTCTTCCTCTCGGAAGATGATTTCTCCAATTTTGTATTTCAACGATTTCACCTCCGGTTATCCTTGCATGGAAATTAATTGGTTGAACGGAATTCCTTCGCACCGCTTTTCAAGGCGGATGGGGTCCTGAATACTGATCAGTTTGTTGCCATCTGGAAACAAGGCCTCCAATTGAATTCCGGTTAGCAATTCAATGGTGCCATCCATAACATCTTCTTCAGTGATGATTTGAGTTCCCAGGTGTACAAGATCAGTGAGGGATGACTTCCCTTCTCTGGCTCGCTCAAGAATTTCATCGCAAATAATGGCGTTCGCCTCGATATAATTCAATTTCACGCCACGACGCCACCGCCTTCTGGATATTTCGGCAATGGTGAAAATCGTCAGCCGTTCATGCTCTTTTTGTGTCAGTTTCATTTCGACCTCCTCTTGACTTCACGCATTGGTGTTATTTTTCTAAAACGATAGTTGCAAAGCTTTCAAAAGACCAGTCTGTAATGGTATCAATGTCTCCGCCTGCTTCCTTGAAAAAGCACTTGGGAATTTCTTTACACTTGATGCTGTCTTCAACACAAAGTGTACATCCCTTGTCGTGATTCATCGGGTTGAACGCACAGCTACTGTCGGTACAGGGGCAAAAAGGTGCACTGCTGCTCATTGTTGTTCCTCCTTTGTTCTATCATATACAATCCGACCGTCCATAATGGTCAGCATCACTTGCGTTTTTAGGATCTCCCAGGGGTTGATGTTGAATAGGTTTCGGTCCAGCACCACCAAATCCGCCAACTTTCCGGCTTCTAAGGTGCCCATTTCCCCTTCTCGACTCACTGCGTATGCAGAACCCCAGGTATAATAGCGGAGAACTTCTTCTACTGAAAGCTTTTCTGTGGGGTTCCAACCGCCTTCCGGCTTGCCATCATTATGAAGCCGTGTGACGCCTCTGAAGATTTCCAGGAACGGATCATTGTCCACCACTGGGCAATCACTGCCAATGGCCAGGACGCCAGCCGCGTTTAACAGCTTTCGGAATGGCCAGGTTTCAGCAGCTTTTTTTTCGCCCAGAGCTGTCCGGTATGGGTTTTCATCGAAAGTTTGGGTCATGGCAATATGTTCCGGTTGAACCGAGGGAATGACTCCCAGCGTACCAAACCGTGGAAGATCCTCTTCCGATACCAATTCGCAATGTTCAATGGCATGTCGACACTGGTTTTTTCCATATTTAGCTATTGCCTCTTCATAGAAGTCCAGGGCTAATCTGGCCGATCGATCACCGCAAGAGTGAAGTCGTACCGAGAATCCTCTTCTGTGGGCTTCCGGCACAGCATTGCGAATGGCATCCACATCTGTAAGAGCATATCCGGTGGAATCCGGTGCGTCTGCATATGGTTCAAGCATCAGTGCTGTGTGGGTTGTGGAAACTCCATCCAAAAATTGTTTCATTAAATTGATCTTTAGTTTTTCACTTGTGTATTTCTTCCGCCAATCTTCAGCCTCCTCCATGTCCCCGATAAGGTTGGGGGCCAGATGGATGCGGACGGTCAGTTTGCCCTGCTCCTCCAGTTTGTGATAGGTGGCTGCACTTCCCATGTTTCCATGGAAATACGGCATCATATCATTGGCAGCGGTAATCCCATAACGGTTTGCTGCCTTCATATAAACCTCGATGACTCTCATCTCTTGTTCCGGAGAGAAATCAAAAGCTAGTTTGCCAACAAGACCGACTGCTGATTCATAAAGAAATCCTGTTGCCTCTCCGTTTTCATCTCGGGCGATTTCCCCGCCAAAGGGATCAGGTGTATTCTTGTCAATCCCCGCCAGTTCAAGGGCTTTCGTATTGACCCAAGCACCATGCGCTTCCGCATTAATCAAGATGACGGGATGGTCCGGGAATTCCCGGTCCAGGGAGTGTCGGGTTGGCAATACTTTGTTGTCCCAAAAAACATGGTACCATCCAAATCCATAAATCCAAGGATCCTGTTCTGTCAGAGTGTCCTGGTGTTCCTTCAGCATCCTAACGGTTTCCTCTTCGGAACGCGCATCCATCAAGTTGGCATAGGTTTTGTACATGCCAGCCATGATAATATGGGTATGGCTGTCATGAAATCCGGCCATTAGCATTCCATCACCGGAATCTCTGACTTCAGTTTCTTTCCCAATCCAAGAATCCATCTCACCGTCAGCTCCGACAGCAAGGATTTTCCCTTGGCTTACTGCAACAAATCCAGAAAATAATTCCGGATGAATGCTGTCATAGATAAAATTGCTTTTGATGATTAAATCTGCTTTCAAAGTTTGCCTCCATTCTTATACAACTCTTATGCAACGATGGAAGCCCTGTCCGGTTCTACCGGACAGGGCAACAAGTTCTTCAAGCTTTCAATTACATTATAATGCCTGCGACCAAGAATGCAATACACCCAAGGACGAAGGGAAGTGCAATAATTGGAAGTACTGTTTTTGCATAGTCGTTGTTTCTGATTTGAGTCGACGCACTGGTTAAGGTTACCGCATCTCCATAGAAGCAAGTATGCGATCCAAGAGAGGCTGAGGATATGACAGCACCGGCAACCAACAACATGCTAACACCCATGGAATCTGCCAACGGTACAATAATGGGGAATGCGATTGCCGCTACACCCCAGAAGCTTCCGGTGGTAAAGGCCAACAACCCAACGATGATGAATGTCAACATGGGCAGAAGAGCCGGGCTCAGAATCGGCTCAACCGATTCGATGACATAAGGGGTTAGCCCCAAAGCATCGTTGGCGGCTTGCAAGATAAATGCGGCGACGATGATGCCCAAAACCAAGATCATGTCTTTGAAACCATTGATAGTTGTTTCAAAAAACTCCGATAGTTTCATGATTCTTTGTGGTGCAAATAAAATCGCACAGACTGCGATGGCTGCGATTACGCCGTAAAGCATGTCTTTGGTGTAAACCACCACGCCGGCAAGAACTAGCATGGGGATAATGAAGTTCATAGCTTTTCCCTTGATGGGGGTTTCGGTTTCTTCTTTGGTCAGATAAAGATCTACAGTGCTGTCAGGCAGGCATTGTCCGGCTTGTGCCCTTTGCTCTGCTTTCTTCATGGGTCCCCAAACGGGAATAACCTTCAAAATAAATAGGGGAACGATGATGACTGCAATCCAAGCATATAGTATGAATGGCAGGGTCGCAAAATAGGTTTCGGTTCCCATTCCTTCGGCTGCTGCACCGCTGGATTCCAATTGACCCGCCATAAATGCCGACCAAGTGGAAAACGGAATTAATACGCAAACGGTTGCGCCGGTGGAATTGACGATATAAGCCAAAAATTCTCTGGATACTTTGTATTTGTCTGTCGCATTTCTCATGGCTGTTCCAACTGCCAGCGCATTTAAATAGTCGTCGACGAATACGATGATGCCAAGAATCCAAGTGGTAAATAGGGTTCCTGTTCTACCTTTGGTGGCTTTCGCCGCAATATCTGAGAATCCCATTGTGCCGCCGGCCTTTTCCAATAAGGCTACCACACTGCCGAAGAGTCCACATACCAGGATAATCCATACGGTAACGGGATCCATCATGACTGCATATACTGCATTAATAAATTCTGAAAACCAACTATCGGTCATAAAATCACCGACTCCGGGTCCCTTGAGAATGATAAAGCCTACCAACGCTCCTAACAGCAGTGGTTCCAATGTTCTTTTGGAAATCAACGCCGTAACGATGACTACCAATGCTGGGATGAGGCTCCATGCGCCAAAATGTTCCATTTTTTCCTCCTTCATTTACCAATACTGGTTAAAATAATTCTGTCTAATATAAAAGCAAAGTTCGTGCCAACTTTGCTTTTGTTGAAATTCCAATGTTATTATATGTTTTTCGGAAATGCTGTTTATCGTTGTGTCAGTATACAATGACATCTTTTGCAGTCGTTTTTTAGTAAGGCCACATGTTTTGCTAAGATTCTGAATATTTTGCCAGGCGTCATTCTGCGCTGACACCGTCAGTCTCTGCTGACATTTCTGCTTTCTCAATGCCCAGCCTCTGTATCTTTTGATATAAAAGAGGCCTTGGGATTTTTAAATAATGCGCTGCTTTGGTCTTGTTGCCTCCACACATACGCAGTGTGGCAATAATTAATTTCTTTTCCGACATTCTTTTTGCTTCTTCAATGGGATTGGATGCATCCAATTCAGGATACACGGTATTTGCTGTGGTTGAAAACCCTGCGTTAATATGTTCTATGAGGAGCTTGTTCCCCGACATAAATAATACTGCCCGCTCCAGCACATTTTGAAGTTCTCTTACATTTCCCGGCCAGTCATATCTGGCAAATTCCCGATAAATCTCCTCATCAATGGATGTGATGTATTTCCCGGTAGAATGTCCGAAAACTTTAACATAATAGTTGATTAGTTCCGGGATATCTTCTTTGCGTTGACGCAATGGGGGAATCACAATGGGAATCACATGAAGCCGGTAGAACAGGTCTCCCCTGAATTTTTTGTGATCCACCATCAATCGAAGGTCTTCATTGGATGTGACAATCACCCGGACATCAACCGGTAGACTTTCGCTGCCGCCAATCCGCTCAATCTCATTTTCCTGAAGCACTCGAAGTAGCTTTGGTTGAACTAGTAGAGGCATCTGGTTGATTTCATCAATAAATAAGGTCCCCCCGTCAGCCAGCTCAAACTTGCCTTTTTTCCCTTCTTTGGAAGCCCCTGTAAAGCTTCCCGCCTCGTATCCAAACAGTTCTGATTCCACTAGGGTTTCCGGAATGCTGGATGCGTTGACTTTCACAAAGGGGTTCTTTTTTCTGCGAGACAAGCTGTGAATGGAATGCGCAACCAACTCTTTTCCGGTTCCGGTCTCCCCAAAAATAACCACGGTTGAATTAGATTCAGCTGCCTTATGAATTTTTTCTTTTAGTTTCCCAATGATAGCCGAACTGCCAATGATTTGGTCGATAGAGTATTTGGTGTTTTTCAGCTCGGAAATCTCCCTTTTCAGTGTGTTAAGCTCCCCGTCCAAAAAGCGGGTATAGTTGTCCGCTAATTCGTATAAGATCTCCGAACCTTGCACAACATCGTATTCAAGCAGCCCGATTTGTTTTCCATTATCGAAAATTGGTACATGAATGCTGATGCCAATTCCAAAGCAATGATAGAATACAATCATTGGCTTTTCAATGTATAAGTTTTCTAGCATTTTTGTCTGTGGGAATACTTCTGTAATGTGACGGTTCAGCGCCCAGGCACGATCCACATTAATATAATTGGCGCATTGATGATTCAGGTAGATGACCGTGCCGCTCATATCAATCACAATGGCACCCGGTAAATGGCTGAGGGTCAGCTCATAATCAAAACTATTCAATGACAACTCCCTTCCTTTCCCTGTTATCCCTTTTGAAGTTGGCTTATCTTTTGGTAAAGCTCAATCCGCCCGTTGACCTGAAATTTCTTGTAGATGTTGACCACATGTTTCTTGAGAGTGTTGGGGCTGATACATAGCTGCGCGCATAAATCCCCTTTTCCTGACACACTCAGCATGGTGTACAAGACCTCTGTTTCTCGTAAAGTAAGATGGTATTGGTTCATAAGCACTTCAAGTTTTAGTGGCTTGTCCTGCCGCACTCCAACGCTTTGTCGTCCGTGAAACAGTCGTACGCCCAGGTGTGCCGAAATCAATTCAAGGAAAAAGATGTCTTCCTGTAGGAACGGACCTTCTTCCTGATTTCGAAACAGTGAAATCACCCCAAGGAACACCCCATTGTGACAAATAGTCAGCGTGGCTTGGTAAAGAATTCCGTAAGGGCCATATATTCGCCGATAAAACTCCGTTTGATGATTGGCTTCATTTTGGATAAAATCCGAATCATCAAATACTTTGGAATAGGGCGTTGCGTAGGTCCAAGTTGTTCTGTCGTAATCCTGGAATTCATTGGTGTAAGTCGCTGTACACTCGTCAGAAACCCCTATGTTTATTGGGTTGGTCAGTTTATACTGTTCCGATTTGGATGCCAGATAAAAAGAGGAGCCGGTTCCTGGAATCAAAATACTCAGTCCGGAAAGCACACCCATGCGCATGCTTTCAAAATCCTCGGTGATGTGAATTTTTAAGATGATGTCATTCAACAAAACCAACTTGTTCTGGTTCATGTCATGATCCTCCCGCTACTCTTTTCCTTCGGTATACCATATTTCTTCTCTCTTCGCAATACATATCTTATCCAAAAGGATTATATCAATACTCCTTTGTATTCCAAAGATAACAATGACGGATTATTTTAAATATTCTGACATCTGTTATAATAGTAAGGTATTTGGAGGAATGAAAGAATGATTTATGACATCGTGATACAAAATGGTACTATTATTGAACCTCGCTCAGAACAACAGACTCGTGGAAATATTGGAATTAAAGATGGCATTATCGCTACGATTTCCCGGGAGCCCATGGAAGGCAAAGAAATCATTGAGGCCACCGGCAACATCGTTTGCCCCGGCTTTATCGACATTCACTCTCATCTGAATTCAGATTTATACTCGGTCTGGCTATCTGTTTCCCAAGGCATTACCACTTGCCTATCTGGAAATTGCGGAATGTCTCCCAATATGCCCATCGGGGAATTTCTCGACTCACTGGAAAAATCCGGATATCCACTTAATTTTGCCACATTGGTGGGTCATTCCTGGACGTTAAGAGAGATGGTGGGGATTTCTGATCCCAATGCCACTGCCACGCCGGCACAAACATCAGAAATGGTGGTAATCGCAGCGCAAGCCCTGGAAGACGGAGCCTTTGGTGTTTCTCTCGGGTTGGAGTATGCCCCAGGTGCGACTGTTGAAGAATATATGCCCCTGGTTGAGTTGGCTGCCAAATATGACAAGCTAGTTCCCATTCACATTCGTACGGATGCACTGGATTTCGCTGTCGGAATACGAGAAGCCATCGCCATGTCAGAACAAACAGGCGCACGAGTTCAAATTTCCCATCTAGCATACCAGTTAGGTGTTCATCCTGAAGTAACTCAGATGGCTTTGGTCATGATTGAAAATGCTATCAACAAGGGATTACCCATTATGTGTGATTCGGGGATTTATGAATCCTTTGCCACTTTTGTCAACTCCGCTGTTTTTGCGGATGGGTGGAATCGCCGATATGCTTGTGCGATCAGTGACTTGATAATTTCCACCGGCAAGTATGCCGGGCAACGGGCAACGCCCGAAATCTTGGACTATATCCGTGCCAACGAAGAAGATACGGTAGGAACTGCATTTGTTGGTGTGGTACCCGATTTGGCACGTGCAATCAAACCACCCTATGTGATGATGTCCACTGATGCAGGTCTTTCTGACAAACCCGGAAACGGTCATCCTCAGGATGTCGGCACATTCCCCAGATTCTTTCAGAAGCTGGTTCGAGAACAAGGGGTCCTGTCAATGATGGAGGCCGTAAAGAAATCTTCCTACCTGCCCGCAATACAAATGGGAATTTCCCAAAACAAAGGCTGGTTGGGGAGTGGGGCTGACGCAGACATTGTCGTCTTTAATCCCAAAACCATTCGGGACAATGCCGATTACATTGGAATCGGTCAGCCGGACGCACGTCCCACCGGCATTGAATATGTCATCGTCAATGGCGTCATCGTCGTTGCTGAAGAAACTCTGCATCAGAGTCGGCTGCCCGGAAAAATTCTGCGCCAACCGAATCAACTCTGGTCATTGTAATTATTTATTTTTTAATGCTAATTCTAAAAAAGGAGAACACGTATGGAGTATGGAATTGTATGTCTCATCCCTTCCGCGATTGTCATCATTTTAGCATTGACTACAAGAAGAATCATGGAACCCCTCTTGGCCGGTGCAATTGCCGGATTTCTCATCGTCTCCGGGCCTACCGGATTTTTTCTCAGCTTTATTGATGCAACCTATGCGGTCCTGATGGATCCGGTCATGGTTTGGATTGCTCTAGTTGTAGGTTTTTTCGGTGTTCTGATTCGATGGTTGGAACAAGGTGGCGGTGCCAGTGGGTTCTCCACCATGATTCAAAAGGTCGCAACTACCAGAAAACGGGCTTTGCTTGCTACCTGGGTGCTAGGCATCTTGGTGTTCATTGATGACTACATCAACGCCATGGCCGTTGGTGCAGCCATGAGAAAAGTAACCGACAAGTTTAATATTTCAAGAGAATACCTGGCATATGTAATCAACTCAACCGGTACCACGGTTTGTGTTTTGATTCCGGCAACCACTTGGTTCGCATTCATGTCAGCCCAGATGGAAGCATCCGGTGTAGAAGGTGGAGCCTCCGCGTACTACGCCTCCATTCCTTTTATGTTTTATCCATGGCTGGCAGTGTTTATTGTACCCTTCGTCATTTTTGGGATCATCCCAATGTTTGGTCCATTGAAAAAGGCCGAAGCTCGTGCGCTGGCCGGGCAAGTATTCCCGGAAAGCACAGTCGCATTATATCAGGACCAGTCCGGTTCAGAGGAAACGAAGAAATCAAGTTCTTTGAACTTCATTGTACCGATGCTGATTACTGCCATTGTAACTGTTGCCACCGGAGAAGCGTTATACGGCGTTATCATGGGTCTGGTTACTTGTTTGGTTCTGTTTGTTCCTCAAAGACTGATCAAGTTTTGGGCTATGTGGGATGGCTTAGTGGAAGGCTTTAAGGACATGATGTTCGTTATCATGTTGATTGCCATGGCCTTTATCCTTCAAAGGGCTAACGATGCATTGGGCTTAACCGATTATGTTATCACCAATGTAACCAGCATCTTGAGTCCCAATCTGCTGCCGGTCGTATGCTTCCTGACTGTTGCTGTTTTGATGTTTGTCGTCGGCAGTTTCTGGGGCATCGCCGCCATATCATTCCCGATTATTATCCCTCTGGCAGTTTCCATGGATGTTAATTTGTATATGGCTTCTGCGGCCATTATCTCCGCTTCTGCTTTTGGCAGCCAGGCTTGCTTCTTCAGCGATGCCGCTACCATCACATGTGGTGCATCTCAAATCAAAAATATGGATTATGCCCGATGCGCACTACCAATTATTGCAATTCCTTTCGTTCTTGCGACCATCCTCTTCACAGTGTTCGGTTTTATCATCTAGCTCTCAATCGAAAACAAAGGACGAAATCGATTCAAAAAATAATACCTCAAAACAAAAGACCTGCAGGA
>JBHEKY010000005.1:0-27894 GCA_041859095.1 Anaerovoracaceae bacterium | reverse complement strand
AAAGGTTTGATAAAGGCAATCGGCGTCTCCACCCATCATGTTGATGTTGCAGAAAAAATGATTGCAATTCCAGCATGTGATGTGTTGTTTCCACTGATTAATATCGAGAGTTTGGGGATTCGCCATGGAAATGGGTTTGGTACAAAAGAAGACATGGCGGCGGCAATTCACAAGAATGGACTTCAAGGCAAAGGCATTTTTGCCATGAAAGCATTTGGTGGTGGCAATTTAGTTCAGAACTATTCAAAATGCTTAGATTATGTTACTTCACTGTCAGGAATTTCATCGGTAATGCTTGGATTTGGAGCGCGTCAAGAAGTGGATCGGGCCATTGAATATGCTGAAGGCCATCTCTCATCTTCGTATGTGCCTGATGTTTCCAATAAAAAAATCTACATCGATCCCGGAGATTGCGAAGGTTGTGGCAGTTGTCTTGTACGGTGTCCAAACCATGCCATTTCCATGAACCTCAAAGGTATTGCAGAAGTGAATGTAGAAATCTGCCTAACCTGCGGCTACTGCGCACCTGTGTGCCCGACGCGGGCAATCATACTCTGTTGACATAATATTGTTATTGTTACAAATTGCATTTATAACGCAGTTGGAATACCTCTGCGTTTTATTTTATGAATCCGCCACCTATCAACTTGCCCCCGTCATAAAATACAATGGACTGTCCAGGGGTTATCGCACGTTGTGGCTGCTCGAAACGAGTCATCACCACATCGTCCTTCGCAGACTCAATTACTACGGTTGCAGGTTGTGCGGCATAACGGATCTTGGCACTTAGCGGAACGCCGATGTATGCCGAGGGTACCTGATCGGTCTGCTTTCCCAAAAAAACATGGTTAGAAGATGCTACAACACTCTGCATCAAGTCTTGATTATCACCTAATGTAATTGTATTGTCTGTTGGGTTTAGAGATAAGACAAAGGTCGGTTTGCCAAAAGTAATCCCCAATCCTTTTCGTTGCCCCACTGTATAATGCGCAAGTCCTTGATGTCGGCCAATAATTTTACCGTTTAGGTCTATGAAGTTCCCCTCTTGAGAAAGGATTCCACGCTTCGTTAAATAGTTCAGATATCCGCCGTCCTCGTCGGAAATAAAACAGATTTCCTGGCTATCTTTTTTATCAGCATTTACCATTTCATATGCACGGGCATAATCACGGACCACTTCTTTGTTTTCCACCTCTCCAAGTGGCAAAATGAGTCTTTCAAGCACATCAGTGGTCAACCTATATAACATGTATGACTGATCTTTTCTTGCATTTCTGGCAATATGAAGATTACCATCTATCACCCTGGCATAATGACCCGTGGCAATATGATCCGCTCCAAAAGCAATGGCCTCGTTCAGTAACAGCTTAAACTTAATCATTGGATTACAAATGATACAAGGGTTTGGCGTTCTGCCACAGATATATTCGCTGCAGAAATTCTGAATGATGATGTTTTCAAATTCTTCATGGACATTTTTGTAAATAAATGGTATTCCAATAGAATCGGCAACAAGCGCGGCTTCTTCTCTGCCCTTAACATTTCCTGTGGTTACATCAAAATATAATCCGGTTACTTCAAGCCCTTGTTCTTTTAATAATAAAGCAGCGGTCGTGCTGTCCACGCCGCCGCTTAGTCCAAGGATGACTTTTTTATTCTTCGATTGGTTCATGGTCGTCTTCATCTGCATTGGGATCAAATCCTTCCAGACCTTTATAGTGCTTTCCATGTTTCTGCGCATAATCATGGATCGCAGCCTTGATGGCATGGTCCGCCAAAACAGAGCAATGCACCTTGACTGGAGGCAACCCTCCCAGTTCATCAATGATTTGCTTATTCGATACTTCCAATGCCTCATCAATGGTTTTACCGATAATCATGTCGGTTGCGATACTGGAAGATGCTATAGCGGAACCGCAGCCGAACGTTTTGAATTTCGCATCAACAATAACGTCGTTTTCTACTTTAATAGAAATTTGCATCATGTCACCGCAAACCGGACTACCATATTTGCCGATACCGTCAGGATGATCATGTTCCCCGACGTTGTGTGGATTCATAAAATGATCCATTACTTTGTCATTATACATTGCCATTTATTTTACCAACCTTCCTTGACGGAGACAGAAGAAACCGCCCTGAGTTTATCTATAATTTCTTTTAATGCTTCAACCACATAATTCAAATCTTCTTTGGTGGTATAATCCCCCATGGTGAAGCGTATCGTTCCGTGTATCAGTTCGACAGGCACACACATAGCAGCCAAAACATGGGATGGCACAAGCGATGCGGAAGAGCACGCTGAGCCGGTTGAAACATAAATTCCTTTGGCATTCAGCATAAGTAGTATTGCTTCGCCTTCAATATATTCAAAAGTGATATTCGCATTACCGGGATGCCTGTGTTCCATGCTTCCATTCACATGTATGTTCTCAATTTTTGATGTGATTTCCGATATGAAGTAATCTCGGAGTTCACTGAGGTTCTTAACATGTTGGTCGAAATGAATCCGAGATAATTCTGCCGCTTTGCCAAAGCCAACGATACCAGCAACGTTTTCAGTGCCAGGTCGCTTCTTCTTTTCTTGCGCGCCACCTTGCATTAAATTGCCAATTTTGAGGCCTTTGCGGATGTACAGTGCGCCTACGCCTTTTGGCCCATAAATCTTGTGTGACGAGAGGGAAAGCAAATCGATTCCCAATTTCTTAACATCAATGGGGACATTTCCCAAAGCTTGTACTGCATCGGTATGAAACAGCACTTGATGTTTTCTGGCGATTTCGGCTAATTCTTTAATTGGTTCAATGGTTCCAACTTCATTGTTAACCATCATGACAGAAATCAATATTGTTTTGTCAGTAATGGCGGATTCGAGATCTTTGGGATCTACCCTACCGTCGGGCTGAACATTTAAATAAGTAATTTCGTATCCATTCTGCGAAAGATATTGAGTTGAATGAATCACGGCATGATGCTCAATCGCTGTTGAGATAATATGGTTTCCTTTATTCTTAAGTGAGTCAGCAACACCAAATATTGCCCAGTTGTCTGATTCTGTGCCACTACCGGTAAAGTATACTTCATCCGGGGATGAGCCAATCAAAGATGCAACTTGCTCTCTTGCTTTCGACAATGCATCTTTTGTGTATTCTGATATGCTGTAAAGACTGGATGGATTCCCGTAATATTTCGTAAAATATGGGATCATTTCGTCTAGAACTTCTTTTTTTACCGGAGTGGTTGCCGAATAATCCAGATAAACTTCCTTCATGCTTAGTATCTCCTTTGTATGTCAACCTTTATCGATTCTTTGCTTTTATACCAATGATTGCAAGAATTTAAACAGGCTTTGAGACTTTTTTATCAGTATCTTAGTTAATAAGGTTGTCCTTCTCTTCTTTCACAATAATAATGCGATCCAATTGTTCTTTGGTTCGCTCTCTCATTGTTGAAATATATTCTTCCCGGAGACATTTCTGCTCCAGTTGTTCTTGTTCCGTCAATCCATCAGCTTTTGATTTTTTTGCCAATTCGTTAATCCGGTTGATTTTTTCTTTTGTTATCATATTAATTTCCCCTTCTCCGCTGTATATTATATCGGAAAAGGGGATTTTTTCAACTCCTTTTAGGTTTTTTAAAGGGCAAATGCGGGGTTTTATTTTGTACTTGCATCATATAACTCAATACACCAATTCCGATTAGCGATATAATCATTAGGATTACAGTTGTCCGAGTGCTAGTTCTTCTTATTTTGTCCCCTGTATTTGGATATTCTTCAAGTTGATTATTTTCAATTACAACGCTCTTCATAAAAGTTGTCTCATTCCAGTTTTCAGAAGTCAACATTACGGTTTTAACTGGATTTGCCGAAATCACGTACCCCGTTGGTGCTTCAATTTCTTCAAGGTCATACATCCCCGGGTAAAGCCAGTCACTATTGGCTATGCCTTCATCATCAGTAACCAATGTGTTCAGCAAGCTACCTTTTGGATATTTTGTTGTACCGTCTGATTGTTGAATGTCTTCGGCTGCCTTGATTGTAAATACCGCACCCGCCAAAGGCAGCTTTGTGTTGTCATTCTTTCTTATTCGTATCTTACCCTTCTGAAAGTGATTTTCAACGGCTAATTGTACAAGTTGCAAATCACTTTCTATTGCAATGAATCTGTCGCTGGAAAATGCAATATTTTTGCCTGCTGCTTTTTGATGAACAATATAGTCTCCCAAGGGTAATTCCTTGGAGATTGCAATCCCCAGGTCGTCTGTTTCTAACACATCTCTTTGATTTTGTGGAGTGCCATCAAATGACGAAAAATCAGCTGAATAGACTTGAAAAACCGCTCCTTTTTCCGCAATTATCCGATCTGCAATTGAATCGACAACATTTTTCTGAATTCTTATTTGCCCCTTTTTTAGGATGTTTTTGATTTCAAGATGAGTTGTTTGGTTTTCTTTCACCTCAACTGATACGGTTTCCAATGTCCGATACTGTATTGTTGGTTCTTCAGTGACAGAATATTGGCCTGGATACAGTTGCGCACTAACTACCCCATCTTTGTTCGTTTGCAAATGAGTTGACTGTCCATTTTGATCCAGTATTGAAAATTGAATCCCCGTTTTTTCATCATCTTCTGAGGTTTTTACGATTTCTATTACACCTGGCTCTTCGGTGCGAAATTGTGCAAAAAAATAGACTGGGTCTGCTGCACCGGTTGAAATAGCCTGAGTTGTGTTGGCACCTCCCCAAATAAGCATCTCATGAGAAGGTAGTGGAACATCTTTTTTGAGTTTTACTGTTTCCAGATTCAATCTTTCGGTGCTGCAAAAGGTATATTGATTGCCATGGCGTTCAATCACTAATTTTGATTCCTCTGAAATTAGCGGATACTCGATTTGATTGGTGTCATTTACCGTTATGCACCACCTTTGTTTTGAACTATCCCATTTTAGGATACTCAATGGTGCGTTGATAGAATCCATTGCAGCAAACGATGGGATTGCTTGATATTTAGCCATTGATTCAAGTATGTAATAATAGCATCGTTCTGCAGGTCTTCCCGCCAAAGTGCTCTGAAAATAATTTGAAGAAACATATCCATTACCCTGAATCATTGTTGGGGAAGACCGTAGCCTTTGCTGGTATTCCCAGATGATCACTTGGGTTGCCCAATACCAATCGTCTTGATTACATCCGGCAACTGGGACATTTTTTCCGGGCTGCCACCCAAAAATCGTTGCCAACATAATTCCGGTTTGGATTGGTGATGGTAATTTTGAAAAATAGGAATCATTTCGCCACCCCTCCCCACTATACCTTTGGGCATCGGGAAATGATTCACCCTGTTCGATACAATATCCATAATAGGAGTCATCACCGTCAGGCATAATTAAATAGTGTTGTCTGGGGCCGTCATAATTCCGATGAGAAAAGACACCCGTGCTTCCATCTGGGTAATATTTAATTGAAGACTGTACACCATTTCGGTAAAAGTAAGCTCCATCGCTACCAATCAGTGCATCCACATAGTCTGTCGTACATTGGTCACCGTTTTGTGGCACAGCAAACGTGAACAAGGTTAATAATGCAATGGTAGTTAGCATAATAGAAATAAGTATGACAGCTACTAAAGTTCGTTTCATGTGGTAATCTCCTCTCATATGCTAATAAAGGCCTTCATTTTTTCATAAGTTTTTTCGCCAATTCCACTTACTTTCTTAATGTCTTCAAGTTTGCGGAATAAACCATGAACCTGTCGATATTGAATGATTTTGGCTGAAGTAGCCGGACCAATTCCTGGTACTTTTTCTAATTCTGAGGCGGTTGCATAATTGATATTAATCAGCTGTTGGTGTGAGCTATCTGTTTCTGTAGCGCTATTTGGGATACTGTTATTACCGATTGTTTGAGAATCCTCGGTTAAAATGATGGGCTTGGCAGGTATATATATTTTGTCGCCGTCTGCCAAAATAGCCGCCCTATTGATTTGTGAAATGTCAGATTGATTCGTCAGACCTCCAGCTGCTTCAATCGCATCATTAATTCTACTTTCAACAGGTAGCTCAATCACAGCTGGATTTTGTACTTCTCCGGCAACATCCACAATAATCACTTCGTCTGAGATCTCCGTTTGTACGGTTGTTTGAGTATCGGAATTGTTTTGCTTCATGATTTCCTTTCCGTCCGGATCCCCTGTTCGGAATAAAAACAGAAAAAGAGCAGCCAAAATCAACGTGGTGATAATCGCTACTCTTAGAATTTTTTGCTTGTTTTCCAATAAAAATTTGTACTTGAAAAAAGTCTTCATAAAAATACCCCCTTCATATGAATACCATTATTTTACATATGAGGAAGATATTTGTCAATCAAAATTTGTAAATATTTTACAGTATTATTTCTGTCCTTAATACCTCTATAGTTTCCCTAGGTATCTTAATTTCATAAAAGGCCATGAATGCATCTATTAATAATTCAGGGCTTAGGTTCATCGTACTACCAGCAGACAATTCAGTTGATATAAACATATTATTGTCAACTATGCAAATATTAATATAATGAATCATGGGCTTGATATCGACTTCAACATAATTTTTGTGCTTCATACTTTTTTTCTGCACAACAATGTTCGTCTGTGCCAAAAATTCTTCGGCATGCAAATTACTTTCTATTCTTTCCTTCAGATTTTCTTGTTTCATCACAGCATGGTCAAGACACATTGCAATGGTGTATTCAGCAGCATTGCAACGACTAGCCAAGGACTTTTCTTCCATCTTCATAACGGCTATTTCCAGTATTTTTATGCCAGGGGGAAGTACGTTCGACAAGGTTGATTTTACTTCCTCCGGTGTGAGCTCATTGACAGTTTCAAATTCAATCCACTCCCCAACGGAGGTGTAACCCAAGGAAAGTGGCTGGGCCAGTGTCATTTTGGGATGGGGATTAAAACCGGCAGAAAAAACCAGCCTGATTCCACTTCGCTGAAAAGCACGTTTGAACATACGAACCATGTCTAAATGGGATGTATATTTGATAACTTCATCTTTGGTAAACTTTAGCATATACCGCATCCGGTGCACCCCCTTCTACAATCCGCTGTCGGTTGGCCCTCAAGGGCTTTTTGGGATTCGCTGATTAAGAATTTTTTGGAAATCCTTGAATCAATCATATCCCAGGGTAATTCTTCGGTATAATCTCGTACTCTATGACAATACTCTGAGGCAGTAATTCCTGTTTCTTCCATCGATTCTCGCCAGGCAGACTTGTTCAAATGTTCACTCCATCCATCAAATAGACAGCCTTTTCGCCACGCTGTTTCCAGCAAATCTGCAACGCGACGGTCACCACGGGCAAAGATTCCTTCCAAGACACTCTCAAACGAATCATGATATTGATACTTCACATTTCGCTTTGGCAAAATATTGCTTATGTAATTGTGCTTTGTGTTAAAATCTTCTGCTGTATTTTGGGCTACCCATTGAAATGGTGTATGGGGTTTTGGTACAAAATTGGAAACACTGATGGTCACATTGAAACGGCTATTTTTACGGCCGTATATTTCTTCATTGATAGCTAAAATATTTTTGGCAATTTGGGCAATTCCATCCAAATCCTCTTCTGTTTCTGTGGGTAATCCAATCATGAAATACAATTTTATTTGATTCCATCCCAGGGAAATTGCCTGTCTTACCGCACTATATATATCCTCGTCGGTGATGGACTTATTCAACACATCCCGTAGTCGTTGCGTCCCTGCCTCTGGCGCAAAAGTAAGCCCAGATTTTCGCACCTTTTGTATTTCCTGTAGTACCTTAAAACTAAAAGAATCCAGACGAAGCGAAGGTAGCGATAACGAAACATGTTCTTCCCCGCAGATTGCCATTAAATCAGTCACCAGAGGCTCAAATTTAGAGTAATCCGAGGTGGAAAGAGACAACAACGATAATTCCTCATGACCCGTGCTTTTCAGTTGTGAAACAGCCAGTTTTTTGATTGTTTGAGGTCTTCTTTCTCGAACTGGACGATAGATCATTCCTGCCTGGCAGAAACGGCATCCACGAGTGCAACCCCGAAACGTCTCGATGACTGCACGATCATGCACGGTTTCAATATATGGGACTATCGGTTTTTCAGGATAAGGTTGTTTGTCAAGATTGCGAATTAGACTTTTGGTGATTTGGTAGGGTGTTCCATCATATACAGAAGGTACATAAACCCCCTCTAATTTGGCAGCCTTTTCTAGGAAATCTACTTTTCCATCAGCTTTTTCATAGAGTTCACACAGTAATACAACCGACTCTTCTCCATCACCTACCAGAAATAAGTCGATGAATGGAGCCAAAGGTTCTGGGTTGAATGCGCAGGGGCCACCTGCAATGATGACAGGCATTTCGGCTGTTCGGTCTTTTGAGCGTACCGGAAGACCTGACAAATCAATCATATTTAGTATATTGGTGTAGGAAAGCTCATATTGAAGGGTAAAGCCAATCATGTCGAATTCTTTCAACGGGGTGTTTGTTTCTATGCTGAAAAGTGGCACCCCCTTCTCACGCATGATCTTTTCCATGTCTTTTGCAGGGGCAAACGCCCTTTCGCAATAAAAATCCTCGTGTTGATTCACAATATTGTAGATAATTTGCATACCAGTAAATGACATGCCGATTTCATACAAATCCGGAAAAGCAAAGGCAAAGTGTACTTTGGTTTTTTCCGGATTCTTCATCACAGCATTTAGTTCTCCTCCCGTATAACGGGCGGGTTTTTCGACCTTTTTTAAAATGGTATTATATTGATTCATTTTGATTCTGCTCCTGTATGATGGTATCAATAGTGGTGCCTAAAATTTTCTCTAGTTTAGCGATATATTCCCCAACAAGAACTTTATTGGCCTGTATACGCTGGATAATCTCCGGTTGGGCTCCTGCTTTTTTTATGATGTAATCCATTCTGATATGAAGACCTACATAATGGTCTTCAAGTACCAAACGATCTGCTAGACAAACCATATCCGTTTCATTGGACAAACATGGATCTTTGGGAAAATGGTGATGCATATGGACACGGATAATGCTGGCTTCTTCATCGAAACCAAGTTGTTGCAAAAAATCTGCTGATACATCCCAATGTTTGTCATCTGTTCTGGCCATGTCATGTAAAAGACCAGCAGATTCAATTAAGCGCAAATCAAGTGTAAAGCCGGTTTTGTTTAGTGCATCTCCAAGTCTCTTAGCCACATCGGACACAGCAATACAGTGGGCCACCACATGATCCGGCGTTCCAAAATCCCTGAGAAAGTCCAGGCACATCGATTTTGTCAATAATTTAGTACTCATCATAATATTCGAATTCAAAATCTTGAATCCTTATACTGTCTCCTTCTTCCAATCCCAGTCCCTTCATCGTTTCAACTGCGCCACTACGTTCAATGTATTTATACAGATATCGCAAAGAACCCATGTCGTTGAAATTTGTAGAATTGAAAATCTTTTGTAGTTGTTTCCCTTCCAGAATATAGGTGCTGCCATTTTTCTGTACGGTTACATTTCTGTAGGTTGGATCCAAGTCATCTAGCTCAAAATCGAATGTTTCAACAGCTTCTTCCACTTGTTCGGCTTCTGCTTGTGCAAGCATTTTAACCGTTTCCGCCATTAGATCTGTAATGCCCTGTCTAAGTGGCGCGGATACGGGAAAAACTTTGATTCCTTTTGCTTCAACATGTTCTTTGAAGGCAAGATATTCTTCGCTTTCAACATCTATTAAGTCGATTTTATTGGCACAAACCACCTGTGGTTTTTGCGCCAGCTTCTGACTATATTTCGATAACTCTTCGTTAATTTTGTCATAATCTTCTATAGGATCTCTCCCTTCGCTTCCGGATACATCCACGACATGAATCAACACTTTGGTTCGTTCCACGTGTTTTAAGAATTGAAATCCCATGCCAATGCCCATATGGGCACCTTCGATGATTCCGGCGATATCCGCCATGACAAAGCTAGTATTGAACACTTCAGCAACTCCCAGATTTGGTGCAATGGTTGTGAAGTGATAATCTGCGATTTTGGGTTGTGCATTGGTGCACACGCTTAGCAAAGTAGATTTTCCAACATTAGGAAATCCTACCAACCCAACGTCTGCAATTAATTTCAGATTGAGTGATACTGTGCGTTCTTTTGCGAATCCACCTGCTTCCGCAAAATTTGGGGCTTGACGGACAGAGTTTTTGAAATGAACATTTCCTTTGCCACCCTTTCCTCCTTTTGCGGCGATAAAAGAATCACCAGGTGTTTTTAAATCCTTCATCACTAACCCGGTGGCATCATCGGTTACAACGGTTCCCGGGGGGACTTTGATGATCATATCCTCACCACTTTTGCCGAATTTATTCCTTTTCATGCCATCTTGGCCGTTTTCTGCCTCATACTTTTTTTTGTATTTAAAGTCCATAAGGGTTCGTAAGTTTTCATCAGCGACAAAAATTACACTACCACCTCTACCGCCGTCACCACCATCAGGTCCGCCTTCAGGTACGAATGGTTCTCTGCGGAAAGAGACGGAACCATTACCGCCCTTACCGGACTTAATCACAATTTTCGCCTGATCAATAAACATTTTTTCTCCTTAAATAAAAATAGGGTAACCTCAATGCCGAGACTACCCTACTCAGAACTTTACGCTTCGTTTGAATAGACGCTTACTTGCTTTCTGGTTTTGTCTTTTCTTTCGAACTTGACTGCTCCATCAATCTTAGCAAATAATGTGTCGTCTCCGCCGATTCCTACATTGTTGCCTGGATGAATTTTAGTTCCTCTTTGACGAACCAAAATGCTTCCTGCGCTTACTACTTGACCATCGCCTCTTTTGACACCCAGTCGTTTCGATGCACTATCTCGTCCATTCTTAGAACTACCTACACCTTTTTTACTTGCCATGATCTCACCTCCTTATATTTGAGTCCTTGCGGTAATTATTTTAATTGTGCTTCAATCGCTTCAATGATAACAGGTTTGGTTGCCTTGCCATCCACTTCGATGCCCTTTTCTTTTGCAAAAGCAATCAATTCATCTTTTTTCATGCTCTTTAAGGAAGGTGCTTCGTCGACAGCTTTTGCTTCTACTACTACAGCAGCTTCAACAGGCTTTGCTTCCTTGACAACAGCTTTTGTTGCTTTGGGTTTGTCTGTTCCCATACCAGTGATTTCTACCATTGTATACGGCTGTCTGTGTCCCTGTTTCTTTCTGTAGTCTTTTTTGGACTTATACTTGAAGATGATAACCTTCTGTCCTTTGCCGTTTTCGACAACTTTTCCAAATACCTGTGCAGCCTCCACATACGGAGTTCCGATCTGGATGGCATCACCATCTCCCAAAACCAGGACTTTGTCAAAGACGATTTCGTCCCCCGGCCAAACCAAAAGTTTCTCGATGTTAAGCACATCACCTTCGGTCACTCGGTATTGTTTTCCGCCGGTTTCAATAATTGCATACATGTTTTATGTACCTCCTCTATCCAGTCTCGCCATTATAGGTAGCTCCGCAAATGCAGCAGCGTTTGGTACCCTTTCTGAGCGGCTTACAGTATGATATCTTAACATAGAGAATGGGCAATGTCAAACATTTGTTTCGTTTTTTCGAGCCTTACATCGGTGTCTTACTGTAGTCATATAGAATCGATTATTGCCACAATTCTTCTTCTGAAGGCTTATGGTTTTCGGTCATAAAATATGCCACTCTCGATACATTCATCAAATGCTTAAAATCAAGATTTTCCGAAATACTGTTGTGCCCCCAGGACCCGCATCCCAAGGTATTTGTCGGAGTTAGTCCATTGAAATAGCTACCACCCGCACTTGTGGCGCATGTTTGATTAATCACGATTCTTGAAACGCAAAGTTCTTCACCTGCATATTCAATGTTCCGTTTATTATTAGAATGGATTGAGACACTATGCCCCTTTCCTTCTATTTCTAGGTTTCGTCTTGCAATTTCAACGGCTTCCCGGAAATCCTCATAGGTATATGCAGAAAGAACGGGTGCCATTTTTTCTTTACCGAGCACATCCACTTCTGCAGTTCCTTCCCCTTCAACAACAATGACACGAGTGCCCTCAGGAAGGCTAATACCGGCCAAATCAGCGATTTTTTGTGGGGACTGACCAATCGAGTGTCGATTTGGTTTTCCGTCCTCAAACAGAGCGCTTCGAAGCTTCTGCTTTTCGTCAGCATCTCTGACAATATATGCGCCATTGGCTTCAAAAACTTTTATAATCTCTTCGAATTCTGATTTTGGACAAATCACCGACTGCTCTCCGGAACAGATAATGCCATTGTCAAATGCACGTCCTGTGATTACCTTCTGCACCGCGTCCTGCAAATCAATTCCGCTGTCCAATATGCACTGTACATTTCCCGCTCCTACACCAAGGGCCGGTCTGCCTGAGCTATAGGCTGCCTGCACCATGCCTGAACCACCGGTTGCAACAACCACATCAGCAGATGAAATCAAATTTTTTGTGTTTTCTCTGGACTGGACATCAAGAATCTGTATCAAGTTTTCTGGCATTTTTAATTCTTTGAGTGCTTGATTCATTAACTCTACAGTGACTGTACTTGATTTGATTGATTTGTGGTGTGGAGTCACAATAATAGCATTCCCTGCCTTTAGGGCAAACATGGCATTGCTCATGGGCGTTACAATTGGGTTGGTGCATGGCGTAATGGCCGCAACAATGCCCATCGGTTTGGCAAATTCAGTGATTCCGGTTTGTTCGTTGCGATTGATGATGCCTCGTGACTTCTTTCCTCGAAGATGATTCCAAATCATTCCCGCTTTTGCTTTATTTTTTATAATTTTATCGGGGATATTCCCCATTCCGGTTTCTTCTACTGCCATTTCCGCCAGCATTTCTGCGTTATCATATATCACTTTTGCGATGGCTTTGACCGCTTCGTCAACTTCTTGTTGGGTTTTTGTTTCAAGAATCTGTTGTGCCTGTCGGCCGCGAAGAATATATTCATTGATATATGAGATACTATCAAAATTTTGAGATGTCATTTTATTACCTTTCTGTGTTTTGATTCAACAACAATCATATAATACCCCGAAATGAACCATTTCTCAACCACTACTTCACCTGTACAGAAAAACCGCCAACGGGTAGATGGCGGTTTTAAACAATTAATAGTGTGATTTAGTCAAGAATGACGCCATCTTCATCAACCATGGGAATCAAGGGTTGATCATGAAGTGCAACCCCGATTTCTTCGGGTTTTTTGATTTTTTCGAGCAGTATTTTTTCGATTTTGTTCATGATGTCAGGGTTGTCCTTCAAGTATGTCTTAACATTTTCCCTGCCTTGACCAATCCGTACACCATCAAAGCTGAACCAGGAGCCAGCCTTTTCGATCACTTTTTCTTCAACTGCGCAATCCAAAACATCCCCTTCTCTAGAAATGCCAAACCCATACATGATGTCAAATTCCGCTTGTTTGAATGGCGGAGCGACTTTGTTTTTTACTATTTTTACTCGCGTTCTGTTCCCCACCATGCTGTCTCCGACTTTGATGGTTTCAATTCTTCGAACATCGAAACGCATCGTAGCGTAGAATTTTAAAGCTCTACCTCCGGTTGTTACTTCCGGGCTACCAAACATGACTCCTACTTTTTCTCTTAATTGGTTGATAAAAATAACGGAGGAATTAGTTTTGTTGATAACACCGGCCAACTTTCGAAGTGCTTGAGACATGAGTCTTGCCTGCAACCCCATATGACTGTCTCCCATTTCGCCAGCGATTTCGTTTTTGGGGACCAATGCTGCAACGGAATCTATGACAACAATATCCAAAGCGCCACTTCTCACCAACATTTCGCAAATTTCGAGGGCTTGTTCTCCTGTATCTGGTTGAGAAACCAGCAAATCATCAATGACAACACCCAATTTACGGGCATATTCAGGATCAAGTGCATGCTCGGCATCAATAAATGCTGCCTTGCCCCCAACCTTTTGGGTTTCTGCGATCATATGTAGTGCCAGCGTCGTCTTACCGGATGATTCCGGTCCAAAAACCTCAATTATTCTTCCTTTGGGTATGCCCCCTACTCCTGTGGCGATGTCCAAACTAATGGAACCGGTAGATATAGTATCAATATTCATATGGAGTGAATCATCACCCAGCCTCATGATGGATCCTTTGCCGAATTGCTTCTCTATCTGGTTCAGGGCAGCCTCAAGTGCCCTTTCTTTGTCGTCTTTGTTGATGCTCAATGCAATACCTCCATTCAATAGCGAACATTTGTTCTTGTTTTTATGATAGCTTATCAAAGGAAAAAGGTCAAGTAATAATTTATATTAGCATAAAAGTGGGCAATTGTAAATATATGTAATTATTTACTATTATTCACATATTGTAATTTAATTTACAACAAGCACTCATATATTTTATGCAACATTGCAAGTACGGTGATTTCTCGATTCTTTTCTCGATGATTTCGTTGAATGTATTTCTCTTCTTCATAGATTTGCTGAATTCCTTCTTTGTCGGTATAGATCAAAGAAATAAGCACAAGGCCAATGGGCTTTTCAGGCGTCCCTCCATCGGGTCCTGCAATGCCAGTAACCGCGATACAGATGTTGCTTGCGGTTTTTTGAAATACACCATTTGCCATTTCAGCGGCGGTTTCTCGGCTCACCGATCCAAATTTCTGCAACGTTTCAGATTTTACGCCCAATTCATCCATTTTCGCTTGATTACTGTAGGTAACAAAGCTTCTGTCAAACACTGCGGAAATGCCCGGCACGCGAGTCAATGTTGCTGCAAACAGTCCGCCAGTGCAGGATTCTGCACATGAAATAGTGAGTTTTTTTGCTATTAGTATAGATGCCACAACATCAACAAGATTTTGATTCTCTAAGCTATAAATATATTGTCCGATTCTTGATTCGATTCGACGAGTCATATCATCTACCCTTGTGACCGCTTCTTCCATGGTGCTTTGCTTTGATGTTACACGGAGATAGCACTCTCCTTCCATAGCATAAGTGGCGATTGTGGGATCCGTCTGCAGATCAATCAAATCCATCAAAGTAGTCTCCAATGCCGATTCTCCAATGCCATAGGTCCTTATCAACCGATAAAAAATGCTAAAACCCGTCATTTTATCAAGATAAGGTGCCAGAGAGGAATCAAACATTGTTGACATTTCTCTTGGTGGTCCCGGTAGGCATGCAACGGTTTTGTTTTGAAGTGTCAGAACAAATCCGGGCGCGGTTCCCATTTCATTTTGAAGCACCAATGCACTTTTGGGTACATAGGCTTGTTTTAAATTGTTATCGGTCATCGGACGGTTCACTTTAAGAAAAAACTGTTGAATGGCTAGTAATGCCGGCTCATTCAGAACCATTTCATCCTTCATGACTTTGCTAACGATTTCTTTGGTCAGGTCATCCTGTGTAGGTCCCAATCCGCCTGTGGTGATAACCAAATCCGTTTTGGTCAACGCTTCTTCCAGGATTTCTTCAAGTCGATTCGGATTGTCCCCAACCGTAAAATGATACATCACGTCAATGCCCATTCGATTAAGCCGTTCGGATAAAAAGGCTGCGTTTGTATTGATGGTCTGGCCGAACAAAAGCTCTGTTCCAACGCTTAATATGGATGCCTGCATCTATTCCTCTTTTCTACCCTTTGAAAACGGAGAGATTCTTTGCAATGTATTCCGTTCCCGAAACGACGGTCATGATTACACAAGCCCAAAGAAGCACCTGATCCATAGGGAAATTGATATAGTTAAATGGCCAATTGTTGAGTAAGAGTAAAGGGACAGCCAACATCTGAAGAACTGTTTTGATTTTTCCAGTAACACCGGCAGCAATGACTTTTCCGTCAGCTGCAGCGACCGTGCGAAGTCCGGCAACAGCAAATTCCCTTGTTAAAATTACTACAAGCATCCACCCAGCCACTTCTCCTGATTCAACCAATAACACCAATGCCGATACTACGAGAACTTTATCCGCCAATGGGTCCATAATTTTTCCAAAATTTGTAACCAAATTGTTTTTTCTAGCCAAATAGCCGTCTAACGCATCCGTTGCAGAGGCCAGGATAAACAACACTGCTGCAAAGATATCCCATCCCATCAGATACAATGCGATAAAAAATGGAACCGCGACGAATCTTCCTAGCGTCAATTGATTGGGTAAATTCATACTAAACCTCCAAGCCTACAATATCATAATCGAATCCATCCGTAATGAGAACCTGTATCAAATCCCCTGGTTCATGGGCTATATTAGTTTGAATCAATACAGAGTGATCGATCTCTGGTGCGTCATATTTCGTTCTGCCAATATAATGAAATTGGCGAGTGCCTAATTCCGAATCCGTCGTTTGGCTATCTAACTCATCAATGATGACCTCCATGGTTTGACCAATTTTATTATGATTCAGTTCTCGGGAGATTTCCATTTGGCGCATCATGATTCCATCCCGTCTGTCTGTTTTTACTTTTTCAGAAATCTGACCTTTCATTTCGCCCGCCGGAGTGCCTTCTTCCCGAGAATAGGCAAATACGCCAAGTCGCTCAAATCGTATTTCAGTTATCAGATTATGAAGTTTGTCGTAATCTTCAAACGTTTCGCCCGGAAAACCAGTAATAAAGGTTGTTCGAATGTGGATATCAGGCATCGCCTGTCGCAATCGTTGGATTGTGCTTATTATGCTATCCGGCGTTGACCGTCGTTTCATGGACTGAAGAATCGACAGACTATAGTGTTGCAGGGGGATATCAATGTAATGACAAATTTTCGGTTCTTGTGCCATCATATTAATGAGTTCGTCTGTTATCCGATCTTCATAACAATACATCAGACGAATCCATCGAAGGCCTTCGATGGTGCAGAGGGAAGATAAAAGTTCCGGTAATGCTAATTTTTTGTAAAGATCAATCCCATAGGCTGTGACGTCCTGCGCTATCAGAATCAGTTCTTTGCAGCCATTTTGGGCTAGCCAGCCAGCCTCGGCCATTAATTCCTCCATGGGTCTGCTGCGATACGAGCCTCTGATTTGTGGTATGACACAGTAGGTGCAACAATTATCACAACCCTCGGCAATTTTGAGGGTGGCTTTGTGCAGTTGACCCGGTAGGCGACGCAAATGCCAATCGTCTGGATTTGGTGTAAGGCTCAGGTATTTTTGGCGCTTTCCTGCTTGATATGCAGACAAAATCTCAGGTAATTTTTCATAATCGTTGACCCCAAGAATAATATCAGCTTCCGGAATCTCTCTGTATAATTCTTCTCCATACCGTTGTGTTAGACAACCGGATACCACTAAAATCGCATCCGACTTTTTTGTTCTGGCCATTTCTAAAATTGTATCAATGGATTCTTTTTTTGCATCATTGATAAACCCGCAAGTATTTACAATAATCACATCTGCTTTAGGGGAATCGTTGACAATTTTATGGCCTGCCTGCTCCAAACGTCCGCCAATTAAATCAGAATCGTTCTCATTTTTGGGGCAACCAAGAGTCTCGATATATATTCTCACGAATAATCTCCATTTTCTTCTTTCATTTTTTCAAGTTCTGCTTCTGTCATTAAAATTATCCTTGGTTTTGATCCATCCGCTGGTCCGACTATGCCACGGGCTTCCATCATATCCATGATTCTAGCAGCTCTGTTATATCCGAGTCTGAATCTTCGCTGAAGCATGGAAACCGATGCTTGTCCCGCTCTAACCACCATTTCGATGCAATCAGGCAGCAAATCGTCCTTCTCATCAGCACTGCTGTAATTATTGCCACGTTCGATGTGTTCCATCACTTCTCCGGAATACTCAACAGAACCTTCCATTTGGCTTTTTACATGATCGATGATGTTATTGACCTCGTGGTCGGAAATATATGGGGCTTGAATTCTCTTTGGTTTATTTAAGTCCTGAGGTTTAAACAACATGTCGCCGTTGCCTACCAATTTCTCGGCCCCAGGCATATCAATGATGGTCCTCGAGTCTATTTGCGAGGAAACCATAAATGCAATTCTCGATGGGATATTTGCTTTAATTAAACCTGTTATGACGTCGACTGACGGTCGTTGCGTCGCAACGATTAAATGCATACCTGCTCCTCTAGCCAGTTGTGCTAACCTACAGATGGCATCTTCCACCTGGCTGCTTGCAACCATCATCAAATCCGCCAGCTCATCAATGATGACTACAATCTGCGGAAGCAATTCTTCTTTCTGTCTGCTATCTTTCATCAGATTATTATAAGTGGCAATATCCCTTGCTCCTACCGCAGCAAATTTCTTATATCGACCTGTCATCTCACCTACTGCCCAGTTCAATGCAGCTGCCGCCTTGGTGGAGTCTGTAACAACCGGAATCAATAAATGTGGAATCCCGTTATAATTTCCTAATTCCACCATTTTTGGGTCTATCAAGACAAGTTTAACTTCCTCCGGACGAGCCTTGCACAGCAAACTGGAAATAATCGCATTGATGCAAACGCTCTTCCCGGAACCTGTTGCACCGGCAATTAATAAATGGGGCATTTTTGACAGATCGGCAACAATCGCATTCCCGCCAATGTCTTTTCCTACTGCAAAAGCAAGTTTTGATTTGTGACTCTGAAATTCTTTGGACTCAATGATTTCCCGTATCGAGACCATCTCACGCTGTTCGTTTTCAACTTCAATTCCTACAGCAGCTTTGCCTGGAATCGGGGCTTCCAATCTGATGCTTTTTGCACGAAGGTTAAGCGCAATGTCATCTGCAAGGCGAACGATACTCGATACTTTGACACCAACGGCAGGCTGTATTTCGAATCTGGTTACAGAAGGGCCTTCAATCACATTCGTAACCTTTGCTTCCACATTGAAACTGCGCAAAGTATGTTCCAGCAAGGCAGCACGTTCATTCAGCCCTTGATTCAGACCTTTCTGTGCTGTATTTTTTGTTACTTTCTTTAATAAATCCAATGATGGCAAAACGTACCGGCCCGGTGTCTTTGGATAAACCACCGGAATGGCATCAGAAGCTTTGTCAGCTAAACCCGACGCAGTAGCATCAACAGATTTTTCACCAGAAAGACCAAAGGATGATCTTAGCCCCGTGGTTTTTGTGGGATGATCTTTTTCAAAAAGACTATCGTCTTGCACCATATCCAAAATTTTTCGCTGGCCATCGGACAAGTCGTCGTCAAAAAATGGGGTCATAGTTTCTTCTTGGTATTTAGGCATTTGAGGAGTCTGTTTGCTTGATGTGTCGATCTCAAAAGGTGGACAATCAGTATCCTGATCCAGTTTTCTACTTTTTTCTAAGGCTGCCTCCGCCCATCGGCGTTCTCGATCTGATTTTCTAACTTCTTCTTCGGTAAGCGCTACTTTCCGGTCTTGATCTCTCATAATTTTACGCTCTTTGGCATGTTCGAGAAATCTAGAGATTGGCGTATTGATTAATAGCATAACAAAAACCAATACCAACACCCCACATAGTAGGTAAAGGCCAACAATTCCAATCAGATCATAGATTGTGCTGCCCGCATACATCCCAAAAACGCCACCGTTAATGAGGGCGATGCCTTCGGTATAAACCTCCCGAATTCCTAAAATACCATATTCCATACCCGCTGCATAACGTGCCGAATTTATCAAATCTAATGTTAAATACAACAATGTGAGAATAACACCGGTCCTCAAAGAAAAAGGAACCACAAGACCCACGAAAATTAGTAAAGCATAAATGATTAGGAAATATGGCAGAAAATAAGCGCCAAATCCAAAGGAACCTTTTAGGAAATCTGAAATGGCTTTGCCCACAACCCCTACTAAATCAGTCTGTAGTGCGATAATTAAAAAAACACCAAAGGCAATTAAAATAATCGCTCCAATTTCATCACGTACCCTTGGTTCTGTGGTAAATATTTTTTTTGATGCTTCCTCTGCGGTCGTAGTGGCGGTCTTGGGTCTGTTAGAAGCTTTTGTAGAATTTTTGTTTTTTGAGCCGGGTGGCCTTCCCGGTCCCCGTTTTTTCTGTTCAGCCATATTGAATACTCCTTTGTTAGATCAAAATCGCATAAATTAACACGGCAATTCCCAAAACCCATGTATAAATCGAAAAAATACTTAGTTTTAAATTTGCTACCACACGGAGCATCGTTTTAATTGCGACAAACCCCATCACCGCTGATACAAGAACTCCAACCAAGATCGGACCAATTAAATCAGTTTGAATTCCACTTTCAAGTGCTGGAGGCAATTCCATAACCACCGAGCCCAATATGGCTGGAATGGAAACTAGAAAAGCGAATCGCAGTGCAAAATTTCTGTCCAAACCCATAAATAATCCACCAAAAATAGTGGAACCGGAACGGGAAATACCCGGCGTGATGGCTATTCCTTGCATCGCACCGATAAATAGGGCGTGTCGAAATTTCATACCTTCAACCTGAGTCCGTCCTCTTCCGCTACGTTCTGCAATCCATAATATTGTTCCGGTGATTAAAAACCCAATCCCGATGGCGATAAGCGACTCATAAAAACCGGCGAACATATCTTTGAGGAATACCCCCATCAAACCCGTTGGGATGGTTGCCACTATTATGAGAAATCCCAATCGTCTTTCCGGAGAGGAATTGATTCTCGGACCTTTCCCCATGACTAAATCGGCAATCGTAAGACCCAATTCCTTGCATAATAGCACAATGTCTTTCCAATAGACGACGAATACTGATCCCAAGGTTCCGACATGCAACATCACTGCGAAAAGTAGGACGCTTTCTCCATCTATTCCAAAGAAATGTTGTAGCAAGGCTAAGTGGCCTGAGCTACTGATTGGTAAGAACTCACCCAATCCTTGTACAATACCTAATATGATTGCCTGCAAATAAGTTAGTGTTGCCAAGGGAAATACCTCCTTTAAGTCCATAAAAAATCAATTTATATTATAGCACATTAACACATTTGCTGCATGGTTTTTGATTGATTACATCTTGCACTTTTCATTTTCGGCAAGGAATGATATAATACCCACCAAACATATAAGGGAGCAAAATTATGAATAAACGACCAAACATCGCAATCGTCGGCGCAACTGGCGTCGTCGGAACTACTTTCTTAAAAGTACTGGAAGAACGAAATTTCCCCTACAACAATATCGTCATGTTGGCCTCCGCCCGTTCGGTAGGCAAATTCGTGACCTTTCAAGGTGTTTCACATCCTGTTGTGGCTTTGGATGAGCATTCTTTTGACGAAGGCATTGATATTGCACTTTTTTCAGCCGGTGGATCAACCAGTGAAAAATATGCTCCAATTGCCGCCGCCCATGGTGTGATTGTCATTGATAACAGCAGTGCCTGGCGGATGGATCCGAAGGTGCCTCTTGTGGTACCCGAAGTGAACCCCGAAGATATTAAATGGAATCACGGAATCATTGCAAACCCCAACTGCTCCACGATTCAGGCTGTGGTTGCATTGAAACCCCTTCATGACAAATATAAAATTAAGCGAATTGTATATTCTACCTATCAGTCGGTATCCGGATCTGGAATCAAAGGTATTAATGATCTCAAGAATGGTACGACCGTTGCTTATCCCCATCCGATTGTCGGGAACTGCATCCCACACATAGATGTATTCCTTGAAAACGGATATACCAAAGAAGAAATGAAAATGATTCACGAAACCCGAAAGATTTTGGGGGATCAGTCAATCGCCATTACGGCTACCACGGTTCGAGTTCCTGTATTTGATGCACACAGTGAGTCCATCAATCTTGAATTCGAAAAACCGTTTCATGTAGACGATGTGAAAACCTTGCTGGCGAAATCGCCTGGAATTATATTACGTGACGACCCCGCAAACAATGTATACCCATTGGCATCAGAAGCCGCCGGCACCGACGCAGTCTATGTGGGACGTATTCGCAGAGATGAATCCGTCCAAAACGGGTTAAATTTGTGGGTCGTTGCAGATAACATCAGAAAAGGTGCAGCAACCAATGCGATCCAAATTGCCGAAGAACTACTGAAATAACCCAACAATAATGAACTTTTTAATTAAAAAAGTGGAGGCACTGCCTCCACTTTTTGCTTTTTGATGTTATTAAAGCTATTTCTTTGCTGCCTTTGCTACTGCCTGAGCAGCGGCAAGTCTAGCGATGGGAACTCGGAACGGTGAGCAAGAAACATAGTTCAAACCAATATTATGGCAGAACTCAATGGTCCTAGGGTCTCCGCCATGTTCTCCGCAGATGCCCAATTTAATGTTTGGACGTGTGCTTCGACCCTTTTCAACGGCCATTTTCATCAGCTGACCCACACCGACTTGATCTAGTGTTTGGAACGGATCTTCTTCAAAGATCAGCAAGTCTCTATATTCCCGAATGATGTTACCCGTGTCATCTCTGGAGAATCCAAAGGCCATCTGGGTTAAATCATTGGTGCCAAAGGAGAAAAATTCCGCGTCTTTGGCAATTTCATCTGCAGTCACGCAGGCTCTTGGTATTTCAATCATGGTACCAATCATGTAAGTGACGGTAGTGCCTTCTCTTTCGAACACACGTTGAATGGTATCAAGAACGGTTTTCTTCACAAAGCTCAGCTCTTTGGCTAGCCCAACCAGTGGTATCATGATTTCAGGCACGACATCCATATTCTTTTCTCTTTTGAGTTCAATCGCTGCCATAATGATGGCTTCTGCCTGCATTTCAGCAATTTCAGGATAGGTAATGGCAAGTCGGCAGCCACGATGTCCCAGCATAGGATTGAATTCATGAAGCTCGGAAACCCGTCTGGATAGTTTATCGTAAGGAATGTTGATGGTTTCTGCCAGTTCTTTGATTTCTTCCTCAGTATGGGGCAAGAACTCATGAAGCGGTGGATCTAGCAAACGAATAGTAACAGGCCGGGCACCCATGGCTTCAAAGATCCCCTTGAAGTCTTCTTTTTGATAGGGCAGCAACACTGCCAGGGCTTCTCTTCGTTCCTCTTCCGTATCTGCAACAATCATTCTTCGAACATTTGGAATTCTTTCTTCTTCGAAGAACATATGCTCCGTTCTGCAAAGACCAATCCCTTCTGCACCAAACTCAACGGCTTGCTGTGCATCTTTGGGATTGTCTGCATTGGTCCGGATTTTGAGGGTTCTAATTTCATCCGCCCAAACCATAATGGTTTCAAAATCACCGGATAATGCAGGAGGTACTGTGTCGATTAAGCCTTCATAAACCACACCAACGGTTCCATCCAATGAAAGGAAATCTCCTTCAGTGAATGTCTTGTCCCCGACAATCATGGTCTGTGCCTGCTCGTTTACACTGATTTCAGAGCAACCGGATACACAGCATTTGCCCATGCCTCTGGCAACGACGGCAGCGTGTGATGTCATTCCACCTCTAGCGGTCAGGATGCCTTCCGCTACAACCATGCCGGCTAAATCTTCCGGTGAAGTTTCTTTACGAACCAAAATCACCTTTTCACCCATAGCTACAGCAGCTACTGCTTCTGCAGCAGTGAAGTATATTTTACCTGAAGCGGCTCCCGGAGATGCAGGAAGGCCTTTGGCTAAAACGGTGGCTTTTTTGAGTTCGGCTTCGTCGAATTTTGGATGGAGTAACTGATCAATCTGTGCAGGCTCAAGGCGGGTAACTGCGGTCATCTTGTCAATGAGACCTTCTTTTTCCATTTCAACAGCCAATTTCACAGCAGCGCCAGCAGTACGTTTTCCGTTTCTGGTCTGTAGCATAAATAGTTTGTTTCTTTCAACGGTGAATTCCATGTCCTGCAGATCGGTATAGTGTTTTTCAAGCAGTTCAGCAATTCTGATGAACTCCTTATACACTTCAGGGAATGCAATCGCCATCTCCTCAATCGGTTGTGGGGTACGAATGCCTGCTACTACGTCTTCTCCCTGGGCATTGACAAGAAATTCTCCGAAAATTTTCTTTTCGCCATTAACAGGGCTTCTGGTGAAGGCAACGCCAGTGCCTGACGTATCCCCCATGTTACCAAAAACCATAGATTGAACGTTTACTGCGGTTCCAAGATTCGAAGGAATCCCATTGAGCTTTCTGTATAAAACAGCCCGGTCATTGTTCCAGGAGCGGAATACCGCTTTTATGGATTCCATCAGTTGATCTTTGGGGTCTTGCGGGAAATCTTTTCCCATTTCATCTTTCACCAATTTTTTGTAGGCAACAATGATTTCCTGCAAATCTTCGGTTTTGAGTTCTACGTCAAAAGCCACACCCTTTTCATGCTTCTTCGCCTCAAAAATGGCATCAAACTTTGCTTTATGAACTTCAAGCACGACATCTCCAAACATTTGGATGAAGCGTCGATAGCTGTCGTATGCGAATCTTGGATTCTCTGTAAGGGTAGCCAGACCGACCACCGTCTGGTCGTTCAGTCCGAGGTTCAAAATGGTATCCATCATACCAGGCATAGAAAATACTGCGCCGGAACGGACAGAAACCAACAGTGGGTTTTCGACAGAGCCGAAGGTTTTTCCAGTTCTAGCTTCCAGTTCCGTCATCTTTGCATAGATATCCGATATGATATCTTCTCCGATTTTTTTGCCTTCCTCATAATATCTTGTGCAAGCGCCGGTTGTAACAGTAAAGCCAAAAGGAACAGGAAGTCCAATCTTTGTCATTTCTGCCAGGTTAGCACCTTTTCCTCCTAAGAGGTTTTTCATTTCCTTTGAACCTTCATCGAAGGAATAAACGAATTTTTCCATGTGTATCAATCTCCTTATCTAAAATGTTAATTTTGATTCAATGTATGTTTTTACTTCAGCAACCGGAATACGGATTTGCTCCATGGTATCCCTGTCCCGAATGGTAACACAACCGTCAATTTCTGTGTCAAAGTCAACACAGATACTAAAGGGCGTGCCAATTTCATCTTCGCGTCTGTATCGCTTGCCAATGGATCCGGTTGCATCATAATCCACCATAAAGTGTTTTGCCAACTCTTCATGAATAGGTTCGGCAATGTGCGACAACTTCTTTGCCAGCGGCAGAATCGCTGCTTTGAACGGTGCAATGGCCGGATGGAATCGAAGCACAACACGTGTATCTTCTTTTCCGGTTTCATCGGTCAGTATTTCTTCATCATACGCATCAATCAAAAAAGCTAACGCGACACGATCAGCGCCTAATGAAGGTTCTATGCAGTAAGGAACATATCGTTCGTTGGTTTCAGGATCGATGTAATTCATTTCCTGTCCGGAAAATTCAATATGTTGCTTTAGGTCAAAGTCGGTTCGATCTGCAATACCCCATAATTCACCCCATCCAAATGGGAACAAATATTCGATGTCTGTAGTAGCATTGCTGTAATGGGACAACTCTTCCTGGTCATGATCCCGCATTTTGATGTTTTCTTCAGCCATCCCAAGAGAAATAAGAAAATTTTTGCAAAAGTCTTTCCAGTAATGAAACCATTCCAAATCGGTTCCTGGTTTGCAGAAGAATTCAAGTTCCATCTGCTCAAATTCTCTTGTTCGGAAAGTGAAATTACCGGGGGTGATTTCATTCCGGAAGGATTTCCCTATTTGTGCAATGCCAAATGGAATCTTTTTGCGGGAGGTACGTTGGACGTTTTTGAAATTCACGAATATTCCCTGAGCCGTTTCCGGACGCAAGAAAATTTCGGACTTGGTGTCATCTGTGACTCCCTGATAGGTTTTGAACATCAGATTAAACTGACGAATGCCTGTGAAATTGTTTTTTCCGCAATCCGGGCAAGCAACATTATGGGAGATCAAATACTCTTCCAATTTCTCTTTTGGCCACCCATCTACCGGGATGCCTGAGATACCTTCTTTGGACATTTGTTCTTCGACCAATTTGTCTGCTCGAAAACGCGCTTTGCACTCTTTGCAATCAATTAAGGGGTCGGAAAATCCACCCACATGCCCGGATGCTTCCCATGTTCGTGGATTCATCAGAATGGCAGCATCTAGTCCAACATTATATTTTGATTCCTGAACAAATTTTTTCCACCAGGCTTTTTTGATGTTATTTTTAAATTCTACTCCAAGAGGGCCGTAATCCCAGGTATTGGCCAGCCCTCCATAAATCTCCGAACCCGGGTATACAAACCCTCTTCCTTTGGCAAGAGAAGTAATCTTCTCCATCGTGATGACTCTATTCATGCTTATTTTTTGCCTTCCTTCACTGCTTTTTCGATTTTTTCTGCAACATCCTCTACTTTGTCCTTGATATCATCAACGACTTCTTCTGCTTTTTCGCCTAAGTCTGCAAAATTATCTGCAAACTCCTCTACCGCGTCCTGCTTTTTCTTTTTGAGCGCTTCGGTGGTTTTTGTGAATGCATCGGAAGTTTTATGAATAGCATTCTCGGCGGCATCCATTACTTTTTCAACGGATTCGCTGTTGGCTACCTTTTCGTACATTTCGCTGCTTTTCACTTTTTCATAAACATCTGCACTTTTTTCTTTTGCCACGTCAGCAAATTCAGAGCCCTTTTCTTTGGCTTTCTGGACTGCTTCCGTTGCTCTGTCACTGACATCAATGATTGTGCCATCGGTTTTGACTACTTCGATGATACATTTAAAACCAAATGCAGCAATGGCACCGGCCAACATGCCCCAGGGAGCGATTAAAAGGCCTACCAGACCAGCGTTTACCGGAATATTGACCACTGCGTCCCCATCCGCTTTTTTGACGATGATTTTGCTAACATTTCCTTTTTTGACGAGCTCTTTAATGGAGTCAACAATGGCAGCGCCTTTGCTTCCCATGGTTTTGCTGTCACAAGTTTCCATGGTTTCTTCAATATTAATGATAGCATCCACCACACTGCCTTCAGCAGCTTCAAGTGCTTCTTTGGCTTCCTTGTACGTTACACCGGTTCTGTCTTTTACCAGTTCGATTTTTTCTAATGTGATTTCCATGATACGACCTCCTTTGGTGTTATATATAGCTTTCACTTTTTAATATCCCCAAATCCAGATGATAGGCTAGATATTCTCTCAACAGGGATTTTACGACAACTTGTTTTTCTTCTGCCAGTGCCAACTTTTGGAAAGTCTGCAACGGATTGCTTAAGAAATATTTTAGTATATCAACTATATCAAAACTGAGTTCATAAATCAATGAATCATTGGTTTTTAAGGGCATATTCTTCATACAATTTTCACAAATAATTCCACCTTGTTCAATCCCAAATTGATAGACTGTTTCGTGCTTATTGCAGAGTACACAGGTATTCAGCTGCGGTTCTACTCCAAAGATTTGAAGAGCTTTGACCTCAAAGGCTAAAATTAGCGTGTTAACGTCGCTTTCCCTTTTTTCCATTACTTCAAAAAAGTCTAACATCAACTGGAAATATCTCGGATTAGCCACACCCTCTTGCAAGAGTTTGTCAGACAACTCCAGTATAAAAGAAGAGCCCATAAATTTATCGACATCTTCCCCTATTTTAAAATAACTTTTCATCATTTCTGCACTTTGGATATTGAAATGATCTTGGTTTTTGAACATTTCATAACGCCCATAGGCGAAAGGTCGCATAGCCAAGGCGGCTTTACTTCTCCCCTTTTCTGTAATGCTCGTACCGGCACTGATTTTACCGAATTTTTTGGAAAATAAAAGAATCATCCTTCTCCCGTTGACCGTTTTGGTTTGTCTCAAGATGATTCCTTCTGTTTCTGTGTACATGAGTTATTCCTTATATCCGAATCCGGACAAGGCAGTATCACTGTCCCGCCAGTTCTCCTTTACTTTTACCCATAATTGGAGAAAGACTTTTGTGCCAAGGAGGGCCTCCATGTCTTCCCGCGCGCTTTTTCCCACGCCCTTGAGTTTTCTTCCCTCTTTGCCGATAATCATTCCTTTGTGGCTTTTCTTTTCGCAATAGATTACGGCACTAATGTTTG
>JBHEKY010000025.1:0-5986 GCA_041859095.1 Anaerovoracaceae bacterium | reverse complement strand
TTTATCTTTCAAAAAAAATATATTATATTGAACTTGAAATACATATTGCACAATGATACAATGTCGAAAATAGGTAGTGTATCATCAAAGGAGGTAGATGATGAAGAAAAGGATGTTGATAGGATTTATAAGTATTATAGCAGTAGTCGTCTGTGCAACCCCAATAGCATTTGCCACAACCGAAGCCACCATTACTAATGATATTAGTAGCGCGGAGAAAATAATAGACGTGCTAAATGAAGAGATAGGACAAGAAGGCGCTATCTCGAACAAAGAAAGAAAAGAGATCATCAATAGTGCAACCCCAGATGCGATTATTGAGTATAATGAAGTAGTGCAGACGGAAGTCGAAGAACTATTGGAAAACGAAAAATTCGCCTTGCCAGCGGGTAAAAACTATTTTAGCGATTCATTTATTTTGGATTGCGGGGCTGAGGTGCAAATAAAACTCGAAGATAAAGAGGAGAAACCCTTGTTGCAAGGACTATTCAAAAAAGCTAGCAATCTTTTGATTGATGAAGTCTATGCAGTCAGTTTAATCCCCTCATCCGGCTCTTCAATGTGGAAAGATTATGGGGATAGATACTTCACTGCTACGATGAAAATATATGGGCAAGGCGAAATAAGCTGGAGCTTTGAAAATCATTATACAATTAGCAAAACTGGATTAACATTGAGAAAAGGCATACACAGAACAGGATACAACGGATTTATAAGAAATGTCGAAACCTGGCATACCGCTGAAGACAAATATGCCACAGCGGTTGGTCATGATATCCACTACAAAGCAACTGTGCAATGGAACGAGTCAACAGTTGCTAATATGATTGGCTTTGATTATTTGTTGGGACCATTCCAACGAGATATGCGGTCTGTAGTAAAAATCGAAAAATGGGACAAAGCGAACAAAAGGATGTATTTGACCCAATATAACTATTTTCTCTAGAAAGGAGCAAAAATGGAGACATTAGTATCGTTTGAGTTTACAGGTATAATAGTGAGTGCTGGAATCATATTGATTTTTGGTATCCTGATTGGAATGGTAGTCCGTAAAATAAAGAGGCACCAATGACAGCAGGACAAAGATTTTTCACGTGCTTAGGCATCACATTGCTTATTTCAATCTTGCTTATGATAAACAACTTGATTGAGAACATTCAATTAGAAAAAGCGTTTGAAGGCGACGACGCCACAGAACCGATAATATATTTTCTTCCGACACAAGGTCTGATTCACACTGCCCCCGGTCAAGAAGTGGCTGTGATGATTTTTGGTGCTGCTGACAATGATAGCCCTATTTTTGGGGAGCAGAACCAAACGGCCGCTGTTCGCATAGATAACGAAAATCTGAATGTTGTTGAATCCACCATTGACTCCGGTAAGGAATACAAGGGAATGTCATTATTTTCAATTTGTCTTGAAGTTTCAGCGAATGAGCCAGGCAATCAAATAATATGGCAAGTCATCTTACTGAACGAAAAGGGAGAAGAGATGTATTTTGACATTGGCCATATCGTCATCGACACCAGCGAACCAAACGAAGGAGAGGCCATCGATTTAAGACGTCACACTGGGGGAAGTGACTTGCAATCTCCATACAACTTCGTTATAAAAAATAAAAGCACGAAAGCTTGCATCATCAACGACATCGATTTCGATATCCTATCCCCTTATCTGAGTGGAGTTGAGATTCTTGTTGATGGGAAGAAAGTCGAAAACGGAAAGGAAATTTTGCTGAGAACAGAGCAGCACCTGGAACTAAGTGCCAAGTTCAAGGGATACACCAACAATAAAGTGTTCCTGATATCTCCCACCGTCATCTACCACCTGGAAGGGGAGCAAACCCAGCATGCTTATTCTCTGCCTCCCGGTATTGTGGGCATTCCGGATTCGGATAGTATCGAGAAAATTTACGAAAAATACTTCCAAAATTAACTCTGGCTCTCATATTCGTTTGTAAAAGTGCTGTTAAACTACAAAAATACGTTTGTAAAAGTGTAACATCACCGCAAAAATACGTTTGTAAAAATGTAAAAAAGGCAAAAAATCATTTGAATTTTTGCCTTTTCGTGTTATAGTAAGAATAACAAAACAAGAAAAGGAGGTGGGAAATGAATCGAACTGCAATGAAGAAGCTTGAAAAATGGAGAAATAACAGAGACAAGAAGCCTCTAATTATCCGTGGAGCCAGACAAGTTGGCAAAACATGGCTGATGAAAGAATTTGGAAAGACCTTCTACGAAGAAACTGTCTATATCAATTTCGACAGCAACAGCCAAATGCGGGCTTTGTTTGAAAGCGATCTTGACGTGGACCGAATCATCGGTGGAATTGAAATTTATATTGGGCACAAGATCAACCCATCCCACACCCTACTAATTTTTGATGAAATCCAGGAAGTGCCCAGAGCGCTGACCTCCCTCAAATACTTTAATGAAAACGCCCCACAGTATGAGATTGTTTGCGCCGGGTCGCTTCTTGGCGTTGCCCTTCATCAAGGCACGTCTTTCCCTGTGGGTAAGGTTGAGTTTCTGGATTTATATCCGATTTCTTTCTCTGAGTTCATGGATGCCATGGGGAAAGAAAGATATGTCGGGATATTACAAAAGAACGACTACGAAATGGCAAACGCTTTTCGTCAGGAGTATGAGGCACAGCTAAGGGATTACTATTTTGTCGGAGGAATGCCGGAAGCCGTAGCTCGATTTTCTCAAAACAGAAACTTTGCAGAAGTCAGAGAAATCCAACATCGAATCCTTCAGGCCTACGAACAGGATTTTTCTAAACATGCCCCCAATGATATTGTTCCGCGCATTCGCTTGCTATGGAACAGTATCCCCGCGCAACTTGCAAAAGAAAATAAGAAGTTCATATATGGTTTGTTGAAAGAAGGCGCAAGGGCAAAGGATTATGAGCTAGCATTGCTATGGCTGATTGACTGCGGACTTGTACATAGGGTGAACCGTGTTTCAGCCCCGCAAATGCCTCTTTCCGCATATGAGGACTTGAAGGCATTCAAACTCTTCCAATTGGATGTGGGGCTGCTTGCTTGTATGGCAGGCTTGAATGAAAAAGCATTGCTGGAAGGAAACAAGCTACTTAAAGAATTCAAAGGTGCATTGACAGAGCAATTTGTTTTGCAGCAACTCAAAACAATAGAAAATCTTGGAACATATTATTGGACGGCAGAGCGTGCCATTGCAGAAATCGATTTTGTCATAAGCAACGGCGTGGCAATTATCCCATTGGAAGTCAAATCGGAAACCAACTTAAAATCAAAAAGTCTGAGAAGCTACCGAGACAAATATCAACCAAAACAATCAATCCGAACATCCATGGCAGACTACAAGGTAGAAGACGGATTATTAAATTTGCCCCTGTGGGCCATAGAAAATGTAGCACAGCTATAAAAGGAGAAAACTATGAAAACAAAGAAAAACACTCTTATCCGCGACAACGTACCTGCAATCATGTCCCAGGAAGGGAAGACTTGTCGTACTGCTCACCTTGATGATGAAAAGTATATGCAACTACTCAACGCCCTTTTCCTTGAAGAGGTTAAGCGTTATGTAGAGCAGGACAAATTGGATGTACGGGACGTTGAGTGCCTGGCTGACATCGGCGAAGTTATGCATGCCATTTTGGCTTTCAAAGGGATCCCGGTAGAAGAATTCCAGAAAGTGCGCGTGCAGCGTTTCGAAGAGTTGGGGGGCTATTACGATCGAGTCTTCCTCAAAGATATCTTAGATTAAAAAATTTAAACGAAAATGCTGCAAAAACTGGGCTCACATCGCCCGGTTTTTTTTATTTTCAAAAATTATACTTGAAATGCAAATTGCACAGTGATACAATGTTGGCATATAGGTAACGTATCACCAAGGGAGGCAGCGCATGAACACTAAAACGTATTGGCTTGTATTTTTTGCCCTATTCCTTATTGCCAGCCTGCCTGTGATGCTTTGGTGCAGATGAATTAGGAGTTGGCAAAATGTACGCGCTCGTTCGTATGCCAGGGTTTGATCGATACTGGATTTCAGAAACAAGGGACTACACGGCAGCTCAGAATAACAAGTTCGCAGCCCGGGATCTGAAGCATTGGGTGTTGTTGCAACAAAACAATGGGATCATTTCGTTCAAAAACTCTAAGACAGGTGTTGGCTATTTGAACAATATCTTCTTGAGAATCTTAATAGCTGCAGCTTTCGCTGCTATAGGCACATTAATCATTGACAAAAAAATCCGCCACCGCAAATAACCAAATACCCCCACATAATGAAAAGCCAGGCATGCCTGGTTTTTTCATTTCTTGACAATCAGAAGCTCTATGTACCATCTTTGATGCCTCTCACAAAAAACCGCCGCTTAAATTGTACGAAAACCACAAAAAATTAATACGATAATTGTTGACTTTACCCAACAAAAACCATAGAATATAAGTTGCATCAAAATGCAATTTTGTTGCATTTTCAAACGAATTCTGGAGGAACATCATGAGCAAGACCATCAAGACCATGGACGGAAATGAAGCTGCAGCCTATGTAGCCTATGCTTTTACTGAAGTGGCGGGTATCTACCCCATTACCCCGTCATCCCCCATGGCAGAAAAAACCGATGAATGGGCGGCGGCAGGCAAGAAGAATATCTTTGGCCAGCCGGTGCATTTAGTCGAAATGCAGTCGGAGGCCGGCGCCGCCGGCGTTGTCCACGGCGCACTGGAAGCTGGCACCCTGGCTACTTCCTACACCTCATCTCAGGGACTGATGCTGATGATACCCACCATGCATAGAATATCCGGACAACGACATCCGGGAGTTTTGCATGTGGCGGCCCGTACTGTGGGCACCCATGCTTTTTCCATTTTTGGAGATCACTCAGACGTGATGAATTGCCGGAGCACCGGCTTCGCCATGATCAGCACCAGCAGCGTCCAGGAAGTCATGGACCTGGCAGGCGTAGCCCACTTGGCCGCCATCGAATCACGAATTCCGTTTATGCACTTCTTCGACGGATTTAGGACTTCCCATGAAATTCAAAAAATCGAGTGCATGGATTACGAAGACCTGGCAGAGCTGATGGACGAAAACGCCCTGGCCGCCTGGCGTCGAAATTCCCTAAATCCGGATCATCCGATCCTGCGAAGCACCGTCCAAAATCCGGACATCTATTTTCAGGTTCGCGAATCCAACAACGAAGATTACGAAGCGCTTCCTGACCTGGTCCAAAGTTACTTTGACGACATCACCCGGATTACCGGGCGCAAATATAAGCTGTTCCAATACTACGGCGCTAAGGATGCGGACCGGGTCATCGTGGCCATGGGCTCCGTTTCCGGCACCATCCAGGAAACCGTGGACTACCTGAACAGCAAGGGCGAGAAAGTCGGCTTCATTCAGGTTCATTTGTATCGGCCATTTTCTACCAAGCACCTGCTGAAAGCGTTGCCAAAGTCCGTGACCAAAATTGCGGTGTTGGACCGGATGAAAGATGCCGGCGCCGACGGAGAACCTCTTTACAAGGACATCTGCGCAGCCTTCACCAATCGGGACAACGTCCCCAAGATTTACGGTGGCCGCTACGGACTTTCCTCCAAGGACACCAACCCGGCCCAAATTAAGGCCGTCTTTGACAACCTCAAGGCCCTCCGTCCCAAGGATCAATTTACCGTGGGCATCGACGATGACGTCACCGGCCACTCATTGATCATGGGCGAAAACTTTTATGCGGGAGATCCCAAGACCATCAGCTGCAAATTCTGGGGTCTGGGTTCCGACGGCACCGTTGGGGCCAACAAGAACTCCATCAAAATCATCAGCGAATCTACAGATATGTACACCCAGGCATATTTTGAATATGACACCAAGAAGTCCTTCGGCATCACCAAGAGCCACCTGCGCTTCGGCAGGCATCCCATCAGCTCCACCTACTATGTCAGCCGCGCCGACTTTGTGGCCTGCCACAACCAGACGTACCTGACCAAGTATGACAT
>JBHEKY010000009.1:0-3175 GCA_041859095.1 Anaerovoracaceae bacterium | reverse complement strand
TGTTCGCCCATTAAAGAGGTACGCGAGCTGGGTTCAGAACGTCGTGAGACAGTTCGGTCCCTATCCGCTGTGGGCGTTGGAAATTTGAGTGGAGCTGTTCCTAGTACGAGAGGACCGGAATGGACGTACCGCTGGTGTACCGGTTGTTCTGCCAAGGGCATAGCCGGGTAGCTACGTACGGACGGGATAAGCGCTGAAAGCATCTAAGTGCGAAGCCCCCCACAAGAAGAGATTTCCTCCCTTAATTGGGTAAGACCCGTGAGAGACTATCACGTTGATAGGTCAGAGGTGTAAGTGCAGTAATGTATTGAGCTGACTGATACTAATAGGTCGAACGCTTGACCAATGGTTTCAAGTAAGGACAAAGTAATATTTGCCACATCACATATTTTACTATTTGGTTTTGAAGGTACCAACCTTCAACTATCCGGTGACTATAGCAAGGAGGTCACACCTGTTCCCATACCGAACACAGTAGTTAAGCTCCTTTGCGCCAATGATACTTGGTGGGCGACTGCCTGGGAAAGTAGGACGTTGCCGGATTTTTTGGCCCCATGGTCAAGCGGTCAAGACACCGCCCTTTCACGGCGGTAACCCGGGTTCGATTCCCGGTGGGGTCACCAAACAAAACAAAAGCACCTGAAATCATTGGTTTCAGGTTTTTTATTGCATGAAATTAGATTATTTGATATAAATAGAAGGTAGGCTTTAGCCTAAAGCAAAGGAGAGTTGTTATGGATTCTGGTTTATTAATCCCAATCATTATATTAGCCCTTTTAGAATTTATCTTGACCGGTGCGGCCTTGATTCACATTTTCACTCACAACACATATAAGACGGGAAATCGACTGCTGTGGGTATTGGTTAGTTTAATTGAAATCGTCGGACCCATTATTTACTTTATTTTTGGACGGAATGACGAATAATGGAGATTCTTCGAATTGAGCAATTAGAGAAAAGTTTTGGCAAAAATCAGGTCATCAAAGGCCTTTCTCTTCAGGTACCTGAAGGGGAGATTTTTGGATTCATCGGTCAAAATGGGGCTGGAAAGACAACTACCATGAAGATGGTCTTGGGTCTTCTGCCAGCAGACGCCGGAGCAATTACTGTTTGTGGCGAAATCGTACAATTTGGCGAAACCAAAACCAATGAGGTGATCGGCTATTTGCCGGATGTCCCGGAGTTTTACCCATATATGACAGCCATGGAGTATCTAAAACTATGTGGTCAAGTTACAGGGATGTCTGCCGAAAAGACAAAATCCAGGAGCATTGAGTTGCTGGGATTGGTGGGTCTTGAGATTTCAAAGAAAAAAATAGGAGGTTATTCAAGAGGAATGAAGCAACGTCTTGGCATTGCCCAAGCGCTTTTGAATCAACCTAAATTGCTCATATGCGATGAACCAACATCTGCATTGGATCCGGTTGGCCGAAAGGAAATTCTGGATATTTTGCTTGCTGTTAAAGGGCAGACCACTGTACTTTTTTCCACCCACATCCTGTCGGATGTGGAGCGGATTTGCGATCGAGTTGCCGTGCTGCATGATGGCAAGATTCAACTGTGTGGAACCTTGCAGGAATTGAAAGCGCAGCATAAGGCTGAAATCCTTGCGCTGGAATTCCATAACCAGGTAGATTGCAATCAGTTTGTAGGTCTGCTGATAAAACAGATAGCCGATCTGCAATGTGAGGTGAATGGGAATGAAGCAATCATTCATACGAATAATCTCCCAAAGATGCAAACCCAAGTCATGGAATTGCTCGTTCGGGAAGGCATCCTGCCCATTCGTATAGAGACATTAGAACCTTCCATTGAAAGCTTGTTTTTGGGGGTGGTATCATGAAAGCATTTTTAGCCTTTACCGGAAAAGAATTCACGGAATACATCCGAACCTACAAGCTATTTATTCTGTTGATTGTGTTTATGATTTTTGGATTTTTGAGTCCAATTACTGCAAAGTATTTGCCTCAGATTATTGAAATGGCTGGGTTGGATCCTGCCGCCATGGGCATGGGAGATCCAACCGCTGCCGATAGTTTTGCCCAGTTCTTTAAGAATGTGGGTCAAATGGGACTGCTTGTTGTTGTCATCATTTTTAGCGGAATTATGGCGAATGAGTTTTCAAAAGGTACACTGATTAATATGCTGACAAAGGGTCTAAAAAGACCAACTGTCATCTTATCAAAATGGGTTTCATCTGTATTATGTTGGACTGTAGCCTATCTGCTTTGTCTGGGGATTACTTATGGATATACCGAATTTTATTTTGAGATAGAAGGATATCAACACTTGTTTGCAGCCTTCTTCGCCTTATGGCTGTATGGGGTATTCCTGCTGGTTTTGGTCATACTTGGCGGGACGTTGTTCAAGAATGTTTACGGCAGCCTATTACTCACTGGTGGCGTTGTGGTTGCGCTTTCCTTGCTTAATTTGGTACCCTCGTTTCACAAATATAATCCCGCCTCATTGACATCAGATGGCATGGCACTGATAACCGCACAGAAGGGCCTAGAAGACCTTCTCCCCGCATTTATCCTAGGTGGTGGGGCAATCCTTCTTCTGACTGCAGCAACAGTTCTAATCTTTAATAAGAAACAGATTTAATTTAATGCGAAAAAAAAAGACACTTGCGTGTCTTCTTTTGTTGGTGCGCCTGGAGGGACTTGAACCCCCACTGTCTCCAACTAGAACCTAAATCTAGCGTGTCTGCCAATTCCACCACAGGCGCATGTCAAATTGTCTGGTTCTTAATAAGTTGCTTGGGTTGGGCTGTCATTCATGACATTTTACAACTCACTAATGAGTGCACAAGGGATATATTACCGAATTCTATGCAGAAAGTCAAGTACTCCAGCAGTTTTGTCACAACATTTAGAGGTGTCCTATGTCTATTACATCTAAATTGATTCAAATGTCATTCAAGTACGGCGATGCGCTTTGGGAAAGAAACCAGAATTCATCAATCACATGGAGGATCGGGGTGTGCGCTAGATTTACATAGAATATGGGCAGGGCGTGAGAACCATGGGGCATGTATTCCATTTAGATATTAAGCGAAAAAATGCCAGAGACTTCAACAAAGAGCAAGATGTGTTTCCTCAAATCTTGCCGAAACCAAGCCCCAACTTGCAACTATGTGGACCAATATGGTATACTTCGGTAGGTGCTTTACTAG
>JBHEKY010000012.1:0-51297 GCA_041859095.1 Anaerovoracaceae bacterium | reverse complement strand
GATTACTATAAGTAGGTATCGTTGGAAGCGAAAAATTACTCTATTGATGAATAGATTAAGAAAATTCTGAAAGCTATAATGTCATATAATCGTTGTTGGATTGTTAGGAGGAAGAAAAATGAATGTAGAAAAAAGTGAATTTAGAGACAAGAAAATAACCCCGCTTTTTTGGAAGTACTCGCTGTTTGCCCTTGCAGGGTTGCTGTTACAAGCACTATCCGTTGTCGCAGATGGCTTTATTGTCGGCAACGGGATTGGCGCTGATGGACTTGCAACAATTGGTGTGATTGTCCCATTATGGGTTATAACAGTTGCCGTATTGGGTTTGTTTGGCATTGGAGCGTCAACGATTGCTGCAATGAGACTCGGCACCGGCGACAAAGAAGGTGCACGTAAAGTGTATGGAAGCGTAATTATATTTGCTTTTTATTTCTCCGTAGCAGTCGCTACAATTGCAATTATAAATGTCGATGCAGTCTTGACAGCATTTGGAGCTACCGATGCGATTCTTGAAACTGCAAAAGATTATGCGATACCATTCCTATTCGGCGCGCCAATCTGTGTAGTAGGAAGTATTGCATACTATTTTGGCAGAGTTGATGAAAGACCCCTTGCATCAGCCATTGCATATATGGGACCTGCTGCGATTGCTATTGTACTTGAATATATCCTTATTTTCAAAATGGGGTTTGGCATGGAAGGTTCTTCCATTACATGGGTTGTCTGTGTCGGCATGTCGATATTGCTGATACCATACTTCCAATGGTCAAAATCAACTTTTAAATTGAGATGGAGTGATCTTTATAAAGTTGACCTACGTATCGTATGGGAAACCATGAAAATCGGATTTGCGTATTTTGCAATTCAGATTTGTACTACCATATCAACGATTGTCATTAATAATCAAATTTCAACCTACGGTGGTGGAGAATTGGAAATCGCTGCCTTTGGCATTGTAAATGCTTATATTGCCTATATCTTGATGATGATTTCAACCGCATTTATCATGGGGATCCAACCGATTGTAAGCTTCAACCTTGGAGCAAAACTTTACGGCAGGGTCTCAGGCGTCTTGAAAACAGGTGCAATAAATAGTACGATTCTGCTATCAGTCGCTTTGATCATCGTGATTGTGGCTGCAAAACCTTTGGTTGGATTCTTCACCGGTCCAATCCCGGAATTGATTGACGCAACAACATCCGTCATGATGGTATTTTTACTTCTCTTCCCATTAGGAAATCTGTCCCAATATGCTGCAGGTTATTATATGGCAGCTGAACGAAATGGATTTGCAATTCTTAATGGAATATCACGAATCGTTATATTTGCGGTACCATTATTGTTTCTGTTGCCCACATTCTTCGGAATCAAGGGGATCTGGATGGCACAGCCAGTGGCAGACTTATGTGCGTTTATCTTGGCATTAACCCTGATTGTTTTCGAAAGCAAGAAACTAAAGAAAATGGCTTGAGTTGAAGCGACTACTTAATATTGACTTAGTTCTCAGAAATGAAAGGAGATAAAATGATGACAGGAAAGACAGCCGACCTAATTCTACGCGGAAAAAACATTTTTACAGGATGTAATGATGCGCTAATCGATGGGTTCGTCGCCATAAAAGACAATAAAATTATTGCTGTCAATAGCGCGGATGAGATGGAGGCATACGTTTCATCGGAAACCAAGGTCTTCAACTGTGCTGACCAACTAATCATGCCGGGATTCCATGATTCCCATACCCATTTGCTCATGTCGATGATCTTTGATGATGCGGTGAATCTATATTATGCTGTATCAGAAGAGGAAGCAGTCCAATTGGTGGTGCAACACATCAAGGAAAGACCTGATGACGATTCCCTGGTTGTGGGTTATGACTGGAATTCATCCATTTGGCCCAACCAATATCCTTCGAAAGAGTCGCTTGACCGGTTAATCCCCGATCGACCCGTATTGCTGGCTAAGTTGGAAGGCCATGGAGCCTGGCTGAACAGCAAAGCGCTTGAGCTTTTCAATATCACCCGGGACACTGCTGATATGGAGGGTGGCGAAATACAAAAAGATGAAACGGGAGAACCAACTGGATATATTGATGAAAAAGCCGTTTTAAAATTATATGAAATCGCATCCATGTTTCTCTTTCCAACCACTCAGATTGCCCAAGAGAAACTAAAAAGATCTTTTCAAGGCTTGGCATCATTGGGAGTCACGGCAATCAGTGATTTGTATTGGAGCTATAGCCCTGTTATTGAAGCATTGGAAAGCCTTGAAAGCAGCGGAGAAATGGATATCCGGTTCAATTTCGCGATTTTCCCAACGCCGGAAAACCAGGAGGAAATCCCAAAATTTATAAAAAATCAATCAGACATGCTAAAATTCCAGGGTGTAAAATTCTTATACGACGGCACTGTGCTTGGATACACGGCAGATTTGCTTGAACCTTATTCGGACTATCCGGAGACAACGAACCTACTGCCAATGGATTACAACACTTTCGAGCAAGAAGTTCTGGCGTGGGATGCAAAGGGCTATCGGGTGAGAATACATTGCATCGGCGATAAAGCCGTTCGGGATGCATTAAACATTTATGAGGCGTGTCAAAAGATCAATGGAAAGCGGGATTCGAGACATTCGATTGCACATGTTGAGGTGCTCCACCCGGATGATGTGAAACGATTTGCTGCATTGGGAGTCATTGCGGATGTACACCCGGCCCATGTGCCGCTTGCCAGCGAAAAATACGAAGACAACGGCTACCTGGTGAAACTAGGAGAGCGGCAAAAGTATTGCTTTAACTATAAGTCCCTGTTAGACCAAGGTGCATCGATGGCAATGGGTTCAGATGTGCCGATTGTCCCCCCAAACCCAATGTTAGGAGTTTACAGGGCGATGACAAGACGGTTTGATGACGGGCTTCCAGTTGACGGATGGCTACCGGAACAGCGATTGCCAATCAACCAAATCCTACAAATCTATACCTTGGGTTCTGCCTACCACGATTTCATGGATGAAAAAACCGGCACCCTAGAAGAAGGCAAACTTGCGGACATTACTGTGATAGATCGCAACCTTATAGAGATACCGGCAGAAGAAATCCGGGATGCAGAAGTCATTATGACAATTTGCGATGGCAAAATCGTTTATCAAAAATGAATAGCGCCATTCATTAAAAATGAAATATGATAAATATAAATGATAGCAAGTAGTCTTCTTTTGACCTTAGATTTCAATGGAAGACTATTTGTGATTCAACCCAAGTGATTGTGTATTGCGTAAGCAGAATCGGAAGCATATAATAAAGCAAATTAATAAAACGAAACGCTACCTCAACAGAACATAATGAAAAGGTGGTTTGTATGAGAAACCTGGAAACAAATGAATGGATTCTATTGAATGACATGATCCTAAAAATCCACACGACAGACGATGATATAGAAATGCGTAGACTGTTTATAAATGCGCTTCGATTGCTTGTTCCGTTTGATGCGGCCTCATTTTATCTTGCCGGAGTAGATACTCCTTCCATGCTGCGGGATCCAATTACAGTGGACTGCCCGGAAGAAGCTGTGTCCATGTATGAAGAAATTGGTGCAAATATAGATTACACAAGATGGATGTTCATGCAAAACAAGAATATGGTGTACAGGGAAACGGATTTGTATCCAGATAACGTTAGGGAGGAGTTGCCCTATTATAAAGAAATGTACAAACCATTTAATATGCACTACTCAGCACAGATTTCACTGGTACATAACCAAAGTTTCGTTGGAGTCGTATCCCTTTATCGGTCCAAGGAAGATGCGGACTTTTCTGATAAAGAAATCTTTGCACTGGATATCCTCAAAGATCATCTGGCATATCACCTGTACATGATTGCATCCGCAGAGAATTTAATGCGTCAACAGCCCAAGGCCATCATTGACCCGATAATCTTAAAATCCGAATATAAACTAACAGACCGTGAGGTTGAATTGATTGGACTACTATTTCAGGGGTTCAGCAACGAAGATGTATCCAAGCAATTGAATATTAGCTTGCATACCGTCAAAAAACATTTATTGAATGTGTACCGAAAATCAGGCGTAACAAGCAGGTTGCAACTATTCTTTTTGTTGACAACGTTAACGGAACAAAAGAAGGGAGGCGGAGAACATCTTGGGCACAGCGAATAATTTTAATATGACTGCGGAGGAATGCAAGCTGGTCTTTGACCATTTTGACCGGCTTGTGATTGTGGATAACGAACACAAAATTCGATATATCAGCAGTGATTTGCTTGAGCTTTTGGAGGTCCTCAGCCATAAGACCTTCGGCGCAGTGGCAGGCAAACCCATTGAAGAAATACATCCTTTAAGCAAAATCACCCACGTGTTAGAATCCAAAGAAGCCATCGAAGAGTGTTTTTATTTTTCTGGTGGTGAGATAAATGTGGCAAGAATAAAGCCGGTCATTTTGGGGAATCAAGTTTGGGGCGCAATGGACTATGATATTTTTCGAACTGAGAAGGACTTTCGACGCTTTTTTGATGAAGTCGCTGAAATGACGACCAATGGATTTATCAGTTTTTCAAAAGAACTCAAAGGCCTTTTTCTTGGCTATGAAGAACTAAGCAAAGGATTTAAATACCATGTGGGCAGCATCATCGGAGAAAGCCTCCCCATACAACAACTGAGGCAGGAAATCTATGACCTGGCGGAATCCGATTCCACGGTCTTAATCAGTGGGGAAACTGGAAGTGGAAAAGAGCTGATTGCTCAATCCATCCATACCATCAGCCGTCGCGCAAGGAACCGAATCGTTAAAATTAATTGTGCAGCCATACCAGAGAACTTGTTGGAATCAGAGCTTTTTGGTTATGAAGATGGCGCTTTTACCGGTGCGCAAAAGGGTGGAAAGATTGGCAAGCTGGAATACGCCAATGGCGGGACGGTCTTTCTCGATGAGGTGGATCATTTGGCTTATCATCTGCAACCAAAACTGTTGCGATTTCTGCAGGAAAGAGAAGTTGATAGAATCGGTGGTTCGGAAAGCATCCCAGTGGATGTACGGTTAATCGTGGCAACCAACAAAAACTTAAAAGAGCTGGTCACTGAAGGAAAATTCCGAGAAGATTTGTATTATAGGCTAAACGTTATTGAGATGAAAGTGCCACCGTTGCGCACACACAAAGAAGACATTCCAATGCTGGTGGATGACTGCATTCAGCGGATTAATAAATTCCTCGGAAAAAACATCCAGGGGATTGATTCGGCAGCATTGCGCTTGCTATGCAACTATGATTGGCCGGGAAATGTCAGGGAACTGATGAACATGGTGGAACGGGCCATGAATAAATGTCGGCAGGATCTGCTTATGGTAGAGCACTTTGATACGCTGCTTTTTCAAATGGACCATCCATCAACGGATGGAATCAGCAATCTGGATAACCCACTGGAATATATTAAGGACATCGCAGAAGCGGAAGCAATCCGCAGAGTGCTGGATGCTACAAGCTGGAACATCACCCAGTCCGCGAAGCTTCTAAAAATATCTAGGCCTGCACTTTATTATAAAATAGAGAAGCACAAAATTGAAAAAGAAGGTGTCAGATAATTTTACACTGTAATATTATCTGACATCCACTTGCAAGGGCACTTAAGCGCCCCAAAGCAGGGCTTTTTCAAACATCACTAGACCAACTGTAAAAATATTTGACGGTTGGTCTTTTTGCTTGGCATAACTGCAATTAGAAACCTTCATTTTTCAACGTTTTTGTAAAAATTAAAAGTGGCATCGATATTGCTATTGATATAAGCAAGAAAGAATAAGGAGGAGAATCCCCATGAGCAGATATTTAAACGTAGGCATCATTCAACAAAAAATCGCATATGATACAGCGGAAAATCTTCAATACATTTCCGACAAGGTTGATGCGCTGATGAGTGGCTGCCATAAACCCGAAATGATCATTGGTGTTGAAGGCGGCATCGGATATTACACACCGCAGGCGATTCCGGGGGACATCACTGATTTTTTATGCAAGATTGCAAAGAAGTACGGCATATATTTTATTCCCGGCTCCATGTATGAAGAACATCCGGATTGCCCGGAGGGCACTTATTACAACTCGGTTCCAGTGATTAATCCACAAGGCGAAATCATTGCTGTATATCGAAAAATGTCGCCATGGAAACCGACCGAGGCGTATACACATCCGGGTCATGAATATGTTGTCTTTGATATGCCGGAAAAAGAAACAAAAGTTGGCGTGATGATTTGTTATGACAGCAACTTCCCTGAAATCGCAAGAAATTTGACCTTAATGGGTGCTGAAATCATTGTGAAGGTGACCCAGGATCCTGAAGAACTCTACAGCCTTAATAAATCGGTCAACCTGACACGGGCACTGGAAAATCAAGCATACTTCATTTCTATTAATACTTGTGGTCAATTCGGCAACTTTTCACTATATGGAAACTCAATGTTTGTCAATCCGGAAGGTCGGATTCTTTGGGAAGCCGGTAAAGAGGAGGCGATCTATACTCAGACCCTGGATTTGGACTTGGTTAGAAAGTCCAGAGAGTATGGCACACTATTCATGGATCACTATTTAAAGCATCTACGGGAAAACAACTATCCTTCCCCCTTTGCCGGGCGGATTGCTGATGCACCGGTATTCCAAAACCTAAGCCCAGCGCCGCAGAACGTTCATGATCACGACAAGAAATGTCTTGAACTGGGAATCGGCAAATCGCTTATTGAGCAACCAGAAGAAGATCTTGCTTCAACATTTGAAAAGTATGCTACAAATTTAGATGAGTTTTTATCGAACTGCAAATAAAGGGCAGTCATATTAAAAGGAGGAAATATCATGGAAAACGTTGAAAAAGTAAACTTGGCTCCACCAGATGATGCTGTGAGCGAACTTGGGACGATGCCTACTCGAAAATTATATATTAAGTATTGGATTGCATCTCTGCTGGGTATGATAGCCCAGATGGCTTGCGGAATCCTGGATGGGTTCTTTGTTGGAAACGGCATTGGAGCTCTTGGGTTAGGTGCAATTAGCATCGTGTTCCCATTTTGGATCATTGCAATCTCCATCGGAAACCTGATTGGTGTTGGCGCATCATCCATCGCTGCAATCAAATTAGGCGAAGGGGATGTGGCTGCTGCTAGAAAGGCATCCGGGCAAAGCTTCTGGTATGGGTTATTCCTATCGTTAATTATCACTTTTGCTGTTCTGGCAAACCTGGAAGCGGTCGTTCGCTTTCTTGGGGCAACCGATGACATCGTTCCAGTTGCAATGGATTACATGACTGCATTCATGCCAGCCTTCCCGCTGTACGTCTGTGGATTCGTCTTTTTCTTCTTCATCCGTGTTGATGAGAAGCCGTACATCGGAACTTTCATTCAGGTTGTTCCGGCGATTATCGCAATCATTACGGAGTACTTGATGATTTTCAAATTCGACAGTGGCATTGCCGGATCCGCCATTGGCGCTTGGGGCGTATGTGTTGGTGCTTTTGCACTCCTTGGCTTCAACTTTGTATTCGGTAAATCCAAATTGAAGATTAAATGGTCGGACGCAAAGCTGGACTTCAGACTCATTCATGAAATGAACAAAATCGGGTTTGCTGCCTTTGCTATCCAAATCAGTGCAACTGCCATGGCGATTATCATCAACAACACACTGGCCAATCTGGGTGGTTCTGCCGAAATCGCAGCATATGGAATAATCAATGCCTATATCGTATACGTTTTATCCTCAATAGCTGCAACTTTCATGTATGGCATATTGCCCATTACAAGCTATAATTTCGGCGCGAAAGCGTATGGGAGAGTACGGGAAGCATTGACCTTCTGCCTGAAAATATCCTTCGTGGTGCTGTATGCACTGACAGCTTTAATCTACGTTTTCAAAGATCAGATATTAATGTTTTTTACCGGTGGAGATCCAACGCTGATGGCAGTCTCAAGCGAGGCCATGAAAATATTCTTAATTCTATATCCACTTGGTGGAATTTGTATGATTATCTCCGGGTATTTCCAATCCGTTGAGTCCAGTGGCAAAGCCCTGATCAATGGCCTAACAAGGAATTTCTTAATCGTAATTCCGCTGTTACTAATCCTGCCGCGTTTCATGGGAATAAACGGCGTCTGGGTCGCACAACCATTGTCCGACGTTTTGGCATTTGTGATTGCACTTGCCTTTGTCCTCCCGGAACTGAAAAAATTAAAGGGACAAGCAGCAAGACTACCAGAATAACTCATCATAAAACACCTTCTCAAAAAACCGGCCGGTTGAACAAAAATTCAACTAGCCGGTTTTTCATTTAACAAACCGTTAAAAGTGGACCAAAATGTCAAAAAACCTAAATATGGCCCTTGGTTTGTGCCGTACAAACAAAAATACAACGTAAAAACTATGTTATCATACAAAAAATGCACCGAAATTGTTGACTTTCCCAAAAAAACGATTATACTGATACTACTATGCCGTTTCATGGTGACAAATCGTATTGAAATAGGAAGGGAAAGAGAATTTATGAAGTTAACCGGATCACAAATCGTTGCAGAAATCCTATTGGAACAGGGGGTAGACACCATCTTCGGATATCCCGGAGGGGCGGCTCTGAATCTGTACGATACCTTATATGAATACAAAGATCGGATCCGTCATATATTGTCCGCCCACGAACAAGGGGCGGCTCATGCGGCCGACGGATACGCCAGAGCCACCGGAAGGACCGGTGTTGTATTTGCCACCAGCGGCCCCGGTGCCACCAACCTGGTCACCGGCATTGCCACCGCTTTCATGGACAGCATTCCATTGGTGGCCATTACCGCCAATGTGCCGGAGCATTTAATCGGACGGGATGCGTTCCAGGAGATTTGCATCACCGGCGTCACCATGCCCATCACCAAGCACAACTATTTTGTCAACAAAATTGAGGACCTGCCCAAGGCGCTTCACGGTGCATTTCGCATTGCCAACGACGGACGCAAAGGTCCTGTTTTGGTGGATATCACCAAAGATGTGACTGGCGCAACCATGGACTATAGACCCGAATACATTTCGGAAGAAAAGCCATTGCCCCCCACCCTTGACAGGAAGCAACTCAAAAAGATTGCCGACTTGATCAACGGGGCCAAACGGCCGGTGCTTTACGTAGGCGGTGGCGTGTGTGCCTCCAAAGCCGAAAAAGAACTGAACGAATTTATGGATAAGGCAAAAATGCCTGCCGGTTTTACCTTGATGGCAGCCGGCGTCATCGGTGCAGACAACCCCAAAAGCCTTGGTATGATTGGCATGCACGGCACCATCGCCGCCAACAAAGCTATTGATCGCAGCGATATGCTGTTGGCACTGGGCACTAGGTTCAGTGACCGGGTTGCGCTAAACCCAAGCAAGTTCGCCAAAAGGGCAGTTCGTATTCAGGTGGATATCGACAAAAGCGAAATCAACAAGAACGTGCTTGTGGACTTCAGCATCATCAGTGACATCAAGGAATTTCTCCATCAACTGATGCCTCTGATTCAAGAGAAGCAACGGGCTGAATGGATGGAAGAAATCGCCGAACTGAAGAAATTTTCCGGTGACAGCAAGGTGGGCGACGCCAACCTGCATCCCAGCGAAATCATCGGTATCCTGTGCGACAATACTGACAAAGAAACCATTTATGTCACCGACGTAGGACAACACCAAATGTGGACGGCCCAATACCTTAAGCACAACCATACCAGCAAGTTCATCACCAGTGGTGGACTTGGAACTATGGGATTCGGATATGGCGCTGCCATCGGCGCGCAGGTGGGTAGCCCCGAAAAACGGGTCATCCATATTACCGGAGACGGTTCTTTCCATATGAACTTGAACGAAGCATGCACCGCGGTGAGCCAGAATTTACCCATTATCACGGTCATCATGAACAACCAGGTGCTGGGCATGGTGTACCAATGGCAGAGTACTTTCTATCAGGACCGGCATTCTCAGACCGACCCCGGTCGCAAGACCGACTTTGTCAAGCTGGCTGACGCCTTCGGAGCCAAGGGATATCGGGTCACAACGCCAGAAGAATTCAAAGTAGCCTTCCTAACCGCCATGAAAGAAAGCGGACCCATCTGGATAGAGTGCATGCTCAGCAAAAACGAAAAAGTGTTGCCCATGATTCCGGCCGGCGGCACCATCGAAGATATGATTATCGGATAGGAGGCGACCCAAATGACAGTAAAAAAAGAAGTCATCAGCATTTTTGTTGATAACCAGGCAAACGTCCTGACCCGGGTTGCCGGCCTCTTTGGTCGACGGGGATTCAACATCGACTCCCTGACGGTTTCAGCCACCAACAATCCGGAAATATCTCGAATCACCATCGTTTTTGAAGGGGATGAAGTGGGTCTTGCTCAAATTCTTGCCCACACCGAAAAACTGGAAGTGGTCCGCGGTATTTACCCACTGGACCGAGAAGAGAGCTTGTTTCGAGAGTTGCTCCTGATGAAAGTCAAAGCCAATGAAGAAAACCGGAGTGCAATTCGGGAAATCGTTGACATTTACAGGGGTCGTATCGTAGACTTGTCAAAGGAAAGCATGATTATCGAAAGTACCGGGGCTCCCGAAAAAATCGACGGGCTCATGAAAATGCTGGAGGGTTATGAAATTCTGGAAGTGTGCCGTACCGGCGTCACCGGAATATTGCGGGGTTGGAACAAGGAACCGCCGAAATAAAGCATATAATTGGAACAGAAATATAATATTTGAGCGATGCCAAGCATCGGGAACGGAGAAGAAATGATCAAGAAATACTATGACCAGGATTGTAATTTGGGGCTTTTGGATGGCAAGACCATCGCAATTATCGGTTTTGGAAGCCAGGGACATGCCCACGCGCAGAACCTGAAAGACAGCGGAGCCAATGTAATTGTCGGGCTTCGGTCAGATTCCAAAAGTGTAAAGGCGGTAGAAGCAGCAGGTATTCCTGTGATGGACGTGCCGGCAGCAGCCAAGAAGGCGGATTTTATTATGATGCTGGTGCCTGACGAAAAGGCAGCTGACATCTACGCCAACGAAGTGGCCCCTAATCTGGAAGAAGGCAACGTCTTGATGTTTGCCCATGGATTCAACATCCACTTCAATCTGATCAAACCAGCAGAATTTGTTGACGTTATCATGGTCGCCCCCAAAGGCCCCGGACATACCGTCAGAACCCAATACCAGGAAGGCAAAGGCGTGCCTAGTCTGATTGCTGTCCATCAGGATAAATCAGGCAAAGCCAAAGACTATGCGCTGGCTTATGCATCAGGCATTGGCGCTGGTCGTGCTGGAATTCTGGAGACCAACTTCAGAGAAGAAACCGAAACCGATTTGTTCGGCGAGCAGGCAGTTCTTTGCGGCGGCGTCACAGAATTGATGAAGGCCGGATTCGATACCCTAGTAGAAGCCGGTTACGAACCAGAAATGGCATACTTCGAGTGCGTTCATGAAATGAAGCTAATCGTTGACCTGATCAACAGCGGCGGATTTGAAATGATGCGTTACTCTGTTTCCAACACCGCTGAATTCGGCGACTATCACGTTGGCAAAAAAATAATCACCAAGGATACCAGAGCCGCTATGAAAGAAGTGCTGGAAGACATTCAGTCCGGCGCCTTCGCCAGCGAGTTCGTTAGAGAAATGTCTGCAGGACGTCAGGCCAAGTTCCTGACCACCAGAAGACGAGAATCTGAGCATCTGCTTTGCGTAGTCGGACAAGAACTCCGAAAAATGATGTCCTGGTTAAAGAAATAGTCTTGTCGCAACGGCTGAATACTAATTCGAAGCCAGAGATCGCAGGCAAAGGAGAAAACAATGAAACGAAGAAGTGATAAAGTCACCAAGGGTCTTGAACGAGCGCCGATGCGTAGCTTGTTCTATGCCATGGGATTCACGGAAGAAGAATTAAAGAGACCGCTGATTGGCGTGGTTTCCGCTTTTAGCGAAATCGTCCCCGGTCATATCCATCTGGACAAAATTGCAGAGGCCGCCAAGGCCGGTGTGCGGATGGCCGGCGGTACGCCGATTCTGATTCCTTCCATCGGCGTATGCGATGGCATCGCCATGGGTCACGCCGGGATGAAATATAGCCTGGCCAGCAGGGAATTGATTGCTGACAGCATCGAAACCATGGCCATGGCTCATTGCCTGGACGGACTGCTCTTGATTCCAAACTGTGACAAAATCGTCCCCGGGATGATTATGGGTGCAGTCCGAATCGACATTCCAACCGTTGTTTGCTCCGGCGGACCCATGATGGCCGGCCGGGTTGACAAAGAAGAAGTCAGCCTTTCCAAGATTTTTGAAGCCGTAGGCGCTCGCAAAGCCAACTTGATTGATGACGAAAAGCTGACCGAATACGAACAAAACGTTTGCCCCGGGTGCGGATCCTGCGCAGGCATGTACACAGCCAACAGCATGAACTGCCTTTCCGAAGCCATCGGCATTGCCCTACCCGGCAATGGCACCATACCAGCTATTACCAGCGCGCGAATTCGCCTGGCCAAACAAGCTGGGATCCAGATCATGGAAATGGTCGAAATCGGCATTACCGCCAGAGACATCATTAACCGGGAATCCGTTGAAAATGCCATTGCTTGCGACATGGCGCTGGGCTGTTCCAGCAACAGCGTACTGCACTTGATGGCCATTGCCAACGAAGCGGGTGTGGAAGTGGACCTGAATCTGTTCAATCAGTTCAGCGACAAAGTCCCCAACCTTTGCCACCTGGCTCCGATGGGCGATACCCACATCCAGGACTTAGACTATGCCGGAGGGGTACAGGCCGTCCTCAGTGAGCTTGCCAAAAAGAAACTGGTGAACCTAAACGTCATGACGGTGACCGGAAAATCCCTTCGTGACAATCTCAAAAAAGCCCAGGCGCGGGACGAAAAGGTCATTCGACCCATCACCGATCCTTATAGCCCCACCGGTGGCATCGCCATCCTGTGGGGAAATATCGCTGAAGAAGGTTGCGTGGTCAAACGAAGCGCCGTAGCACCTGAAATGCTGCAGCACAGTGGTCCGGCCCGAGTCTTTGAAAGCGAAGAAGAATCCATCGAAGCCATTTACGCAGGCCTAATTAAAGAGGGAGACGTGGTGGTCATCCGCTATGAAGGCCCCAAAGGCGGTCCCGGCATGAGAGAAATGCTCAATCCAACCAGTGCCCTGGCAGGCATGGGATTGGACAAATCCGTGGCCTTGATTACAGACGGCCGGTTCAGCGGCGCAAGTCGTGGCGCTTCCATCGGACATGTATGTCCCGAAGCGGCGGCAGGCGGCAAAATTGGATTATTAAAAGAAGGCGACATGATCGAAATCGACATTCCTGCCTACAGCATCCAAGCAAAGGTCACCGATGAAGAGTTCGCCCTTAGACAAGAAACAACCCAAAAACCAGAACCAAAAGTCACTTCCGGCTGGTTGGTTCGCTATATGAGGAACGTCACTGGTGCCAACCGGGGAGCGGTCATGGAGTAAAGGAAAAAATCAATGCTATCATTGGAACGCGTATATCAGGCGGCACACCTGCTGAAGGATGTGATTCGGGAAACAGACATGATTCCCGCCACCAATATCAAAACCAACTGCGACCTTTTCCTAAAAACCGAAAACTTGCAAAACACCGGTTCTTTCAAACTCCGGGGCGCATACTTTGAGATGAGCCAGATGAGCCAGGAAGAGCGGGAAAAAGGAGTGGTAGCCTGTTCCGCAGGAAACCACGCGCAGGGTGTCGGCTTCGCCGCCAGAGCCCTGGGCATTAAAGCGACCATTTTTCTCCCCAGCACAGCACCGATTTCCAAGGTGGAAGCCACCCGTCAGTACGGAGCGGACATCAAGTTGGTGGATGGGGTGTATGACGACGCTTACAACGAGGCTGTGGCTTATCAGCAACAAACCGGGGCTGCCTTCGTGCATCCTTTCAACGACGAGGACGTGATTGCAGGGCAGGGAACTGTCGGACTTGAAATACTCAAGCAACTTCCCCACATGGATGCAGTCATTGTACCCGTAGGCGGTGGCGGATTGATTTCCGGCATAGCCTATGTGATTAAGAAACTCAAACCGGATTGCAAGGTCTATGGCGTGCAAGCCCAAGGGGCCTGCAGCATGTCCAACGCCATGGAAAAAAATCAACGTTGCACTCTTTCTACGGTTTCCACCTTTGCTGACGGTATTGCCGTCAAGTGCCCGGGGGAACTGACCTTTGACATGTGTCAAAAGTACGTGGATCAGGTAATCACCGTCAACGATGACGAAATTGCTACAGCAATTTTGACCTTGATGGAACAACAAAAGCTGGTTTCCGAGGGAGCAGGCGCTGTTGCAGTCGCAGCTGTCATGTTCAACAAACTGCCGCTGGAAGGCAAGCGGGTCTGCGCCATCGTTTCCGGTGGCAACATCGACGTGAACATCCTTTCGAGGGTCATCAACAGGGGGTTGCAGACCTCCGGACGACTTTCCGAAGTCACCATTGAGCTACTGGACAAACCCGGACAATTGCGTGATGTGGCAGCCATTATTGCCAATACCGGAGCAAACGTCACCAAAGTCAGCCACAAAGTAGGCGGAGAAAATATGGACATCAATGGATGTTCTCTCCACGTTTCCATGGAGACCAGGGACCGTGCCCACCTGAAAGAAATTGAGAAGGCTTTCAACAAAGCCGGCTATAAACTGATTCACAAACCGTGATCGGAAAGGACTAACTATGAAAAAAGTAATTTTTACTGAAAATGCGCCGGCCCCTATCGGGCCCTATTCTCAGGCGATCCAGGTTGACAACAGGCTGTACTGTTCCGGACAAATTCCATTGGATGTCATCACCGGCGAAATCCAGGGAAAGGATGTGGAGGGTCAGACCGAGAAAGTGTGTTCCAACATCAAAGCTGTACTGGCAGCTGCGGGCATGACCTTCGAGGACGTGGTCAAAACCACTTGTTTTCTGACGGACATGGCGGATTTTGCCACCTTCAATCAAATCTACGCCAAATACTTCGTTTCCAATCCTGCCCGTTCCACCGTGGCGGTGAAAACCCTGCCCAAGAATGTGCTGGTGGAAGTAGAAGTCGTTGCAGCAAAATAGAATCGAGGAAGCGTTTTAGGAAGGGCATTTTCATGCCCTTTTTATTTTGCCGTCATCTGCGGGATACAAGTAAAAACATTTCCGATTTTTGCATTCTTCCATCTGCTCATGTATAATAAAAAGGAAGAGTGAAAGGGTAAAGGAGGTTTCGTATCATGATTTATGTCATTCAACTGGAGCATAATCACATCCTACCAACAGCAGTGGAAAGCCTGGTGAGCGAGTACTTAATCAAGCAGCTCGCAGACAATCGGGTGCCTGAATTCGAGAGCTTGCAGGATGAAACGATTTTTTCTTTTCAATACCTTCATGGCGTAGATTCCTCCAAAGCTTCAGAGCGGATTGTCGTCTCCCTGCGAGATAACAACATTGTGTTTCTATGTCGCAATGCCAAAACCAGAGAAGCGCTAATTCTCATGACAGAAGAAGGACTGGGACCTGCCCCGGCGGACGCCGCCATCGCCAATCCGGACAAAGTCTTGCAACTGTTTTTTTCCGAGATGATTCGGAGAGATTTTGAGTCTCTTGAAAAACTGGAAGATAGAATTACAGAAACCGAAAACGATTTGATTATGACTGGTGACGAAAATGCCAGAACCAAAATCATTGAGTTTCGCATAGAACTACGGCGTCTCAAAAAATACGTGGAGGCCTTGGACCGTATTTTACAAGGACTCTATGAAAACGAAAATAAGCTGATGACCGATGAGATGCAGTCCCATTTCCGAATTTTGAACAAGAAGATGGACCGTCTGCTGGCAGAGGTGCACAACTTGCATGAATATGTTTCCCAGTTGCGGGAAGCCTATCAGGCGCAAATAGATATTGAACAAAACAACTTGATGAAAGTATTCACCATCGTAGCAACCATTTTCATGCCACTGACCCTATTGGTTGGCTGGTATGGGATGAACCTAAAAATGCCGGAGTATCAATCGGCAATCGCCTACCCCATTGTGGCAGTAGCCAGTGTGCTGGTTTTTGTGGGAGGAGTCGTCTATTTCAAAAAGAAAAAGTGGCTCTAAATACTGTCTAAAGAACAATATATTCCAAGAGCCGAAAGGCCAAGATAGGGAGGGTTATCATGAAAACACTTCGCAAAATGTATTGCAGGACCTTTCAATTTGTCATGTACGCAGGGTCCTTCGTCTTACCCTGGCGCCAACCGGCGTTGCTGGAGGGAGAAAACGCCATTCAAAAGCTTCCCGAGCTGGTCGCCACTCAAAAGTGCAAGTCCCTTTTGGTGGTCACCGATGCCCAACTTCTTTCTCTGGGGTTACTCAATCCTCTGCTTGCCGGTTTGGACGCGCAGCAGATTCACTTCACGGTTTTTAGCAATGTACAGCCTAACCCCACCATCGATAATGTAGAAGAAGCCGTGGCGCTTTATCATAAAAACAACTGCGACAGCCTACTGGCTTTCGGAGGCGGGTCTTCCATGGACTGTGCCAAAGCTTGTGGCGCTAGGGTGGTCAAACCCAACAAAAGCGTTTCTAAGATGCGGGGACTTTTCAAAGTGCTTCATAAATTGCCTCCATTTTTTGCGGTTCCTACAACGGCGGGAACCGGATCTGAAACCACTGTCGCGGCAGTCATCACCGACAGCAAAACCCACCACAAATATCCAATCAACGACATTTCTCTGATCCCAAGATGGGCCGTGCTGGATCCCACCCTGACAGCGGGATTACCCAAGCACATCACCGCAACAACCGGATTGGATGTGCTGACTCACGCCGTGGAAGCTTACATCGGACGAAGCAACACTTCACGAACCCGTCGCTGGGCAGAAGAAGCGACTCGTTTGGTTTTCGAAAACTTGGAAGAATGCTATAACAATCCAAGCAACCTGACAGCCCGGGCAAATATGCTCAAAGCCTCCTATCTGGGAGGCGCCGCATTTACCCGTGCCTATGTGGGATATATCCACGCTGTGGCGCATACCTTGGGCGGATTTTATGGCGTGCCCCATGGCTTGGCCAATGCCATTATCCTGCCACAGATGCTGGAGCGGTATGGTGCTAGTGTCTACAAGCCCCTGGCCTCCCTGGCGGACATCGTCGGAATCAAAGGCGACACGCTCATGGAAAAAGCCGTGCTGTTTACCGAAGCCATCAAAGCCATGAACCGCCGGATGGAAATCCCCACCACCTTTTCTCAAATCAAAGAGGAAGACATTGAAAGCATGTCTACCTATGCAGATAAAGAATCAAATCCGCTGTATCCGGTGCCCAAGCTCATGGACAAAGCTGTATTGGCGGATATCATGCGAAGTCTCATGGCCCCAACCAGCCCCGCCGACCCTGACGGTTCCACTATTCCCACCGACCCTGACGGTTCCGCCAACCCCGGCTCCAACTACCACGGATACACCGGCAAAATCGCCGACATTGATCTTGCCACGAAGACCATTACAAACTATCAGGTTCGTGATGAAGACCGACGTACATACCTGGGCGGAAAAGGGCTAGCTGCAAAAATCCTATTCGATAATGTGTTGCCCAACACGGATGCCTACTCCCATGAAAACATTTTGGTCATCACCACCGGCCCCATGAATGGCACAGGGGCACCCAGTTCCGCTCGATTCAACATTACTACCATTTCTCCCCTGACCGGCCTGTGTGTCAGCACCAACTCCGGCGGGGACTTTGGTCTGAATATGAAGCGCTGCGGTTACGACGGCATGATTCTTCGCCATAAAAGTCCGACACCCATAACCCTGGACATTTCCCCGGACGGCGCCATAGCATTCCTGGATGCGACCCCCCTGATGGGAAAACTCACCACCGAGGTTTGCGACATTTTGGACAAACCCAATATTGCCATCGGTCCGGCAGGAGAAAACAAGGTCCGCTACGCGGCGGTCATGAGCGGCGAACGGGCATGCGGACGCGGCGGTGTTGGCGCTGTGTTTGGCGACAAAAAAGTAAAAGCCATTTCAGCCAATGGCAAGGGTGCTACGGCTACAAGATTGGAAGCTGCTGAACCGGAAGCCTGGAAAGCTTATAATATGAAGTGGATCAAAAAAATCCGAAAGCATTATTTCACCGGAGGCAAATGCCCGGAACTGGGCACGGCCATGCTGGTGCGACCTATGCAAAAACGCAAAATCCTGGCCACCAAGAATTTTCGGGTAGGCCAGTTTGATGGCTACGACAACTTCAGCGGAGAAACCATGCGGGATACCCGACTGGTCAAAAATGGGGGATGCACCGCATGCCCCATTCACTGCGCCCGCATAGTTGAATTGGATGGCAAACAAATAAAAGGGCCGGAACTGGAAACCATTGGTCTTCTTGGCCCAAATCTGATGAACGGCAGCCTAGACACCATCATTCGTCTGAATTATTTGCTAGATCAGTACGGCATGGACACCATGTCCACCGGCGGCACCCTGGCCTTTGCCATGCATTTGGCAGATGCCGGTGTGGTGGATTTGGGACCTATTTTTGGAGAAACCGACAATCTGGCGGAAATCATTCGAATGATCGCATACAGGGAAGGGGTCGGGGATATCCTTGCAGAAGGTAGCCGAAAAATGGCTGAAAAATACGGTCAAGGGGAACATGCCATTCACGTGAAAGGGATGGAATTGGCGGCCTATAACCCAAGGAATGCGGTGGGGCAAGGGCTCAGTTACGCCACCTCCAATCGGGGAGCCTGCCATCTAAACGGTGGATATCTGGTACTCCTGGAAGGCCTGGGGCTTTCCACCCGCGGAAAATCCACAGCATCCAAAGCCCAACTGGGAGTCATGTTCCAGTTACTGATGGAAGCGGTTTCCAGTGCGGGCATCTGCCTGTTCACATCCTATGCTGTTTTCCCATCCGCTATTTTGAAATATACGGTGCTGAACAAAATCGCATCGGCGGTGCTTTCCATGAGTGGACCCATTGTAGGGCTAGCGGTAAAACATCCTTCAATCCTTGGCATCAACACCAGTATCGTGCCGTATTCCAAAGGTCTAAAGCTGGTTACCGGTATGCCCATGACCCTGGGCGGGTTTCTGACCGCAGGCAAAAACAGTTATGATCTGGAACGTCGAATCAATATCCGCCAAGGACTGGTTTCCGCGCAGGATACCTTGCCGGCCACTATCCTGGAAGACGTGCCCCTTGCCGGCATGATGAAAAAATATTACAAAACCATGGAATGGAACTAAGATCATTCCGGTTTGATAGAAACTGAACTTGAGACGGCGTTGAGTTGAGACGAAAGGATGATGAATGGATCGGTTTAACAAAATTTGGACAACGGCGATGGCGGCCGGTTTGTCGGCAGTTGGCTTAATCGTAATATTTGAGTTAGCGAATCCATCCGTTTTGGGAATGATCGCTTATGTAGCTATCTATATTATCATGATTGCCATTGCCTTCCTATTCCATATCATCGCCCACGAGGGAGGACACTTTCTCGGTGGGTTGATAAGTGGCTATGAGCTTGCTTCCTTTCGCGTCTTTAATATTATGATTGTGAAGAGGGACGGAAAATACCTACGGAAGAAATTCCATATGGTGGGCACTGGAGGACAGTGTCTTATGGCGCCGCCCCAACCTTTCCGTCCAGACTATCCTTACCGTTTATATAATCTGGCCGGAGGCCTGACCAACCTGATTATTGCAGGAATCTGTATCGCACTGGTCATTCCAATAGTAATCGGAGGCCCAGGACTGGACGGCGCGGGCCAACTAGGCAGCCCTGAGTATGTCTGGCCGCTTCTGATTCTAAATCCCTTGATTGTCGCCGGCATTTACTGCGGTGTCACAAACCTGGTTCCCATGGTCATCGGCGGCGTTGCTAATGACGGTTGGAACCTGACGCATCTAGGCAAAGACCCGGCGTCCCGACGAATCCTTTGGCTGCTTTTGGACGTGATGGCCATCATCAATCGGGGCGGTCAGTTCCGCGAAATGCCGGAAGAATGGTTTCAATTAGATCCCAGGCCTGACTACAGCAACACGTTTCAAGCCGCCCTTGGGGTATATCGTTTCAACTATCTTGAAGATACCGGACGATTGCAGGAAGCCTTGGAACTGGCGACGGAGATTCTCCATCAAAGTGGAAAAGTGCTTCAGATCTATCGGTACGAATTAATATGCGCAAGTATATTTTTGGAACTGATTGGCGAAGGGCGTCTGGACAGGGTGGAACGTCTCTATACACCAGATCTGGAGCGGTACATCAAAGCGACCGATTCCTACCCCCACCGCCAACGGCTTCATTACGCCATGGCTTTGTTATATCACCATGATGAAGGCAAGGCTGCGGTGGCGCTGGAGCGGTTCAAAAAAGCCTGCGAAACGTACCCAAACGAGGGAGAAATCTCAAGCGAATGGGAATCCATGGGCTTGGTAGATTGCAAATTGGCCGAGGTCAATGCGCTGGCTCAGCAGGCAGCAGTGCTCGCTGCAGAACAAGCGCTGTAACATTTTTGCTGACAAAATAGAACTAATTTGCCGAGTATGAAACATAACCTTCTCAGGTATAAATCCGGAGGAGGTTTTTCTTGACCACGAAGTTGAATCACGGTATATTTGAATTGTAAAAATATTCAATCATTTGTATTGTTAGGGAGGGAAAAATGAAAAAGCGTGTACTATTAACCATGGCACTGGTACTAATCTTTGCTATGGGAACCCTGACCGGATGCGGCACGGACAAAGCTGATACGGTCTGGACAAACGGCGCGATTTATACCGCCGATGAAAACGACCCCTTTGTGGAAGCAGTCGCCGTGAAAGACGGAAAAATCATTTTCACGGGAAGTGCAGTGGATGTTGAAGCCTATGTTGGCAGCAAAACTGTTGTCAATGATCTGGACGGAAAATTCATGATGCCAGGCATGACCGACTCACATCTGCATGCACCGGGAACCATGATGACGGCTTTGTTTGAGATTGACCTGAATGGCATTCTTTCCGAAGCGGATACCATGCAAACCATCAAAGATTATGTTGAAGCCAACCCTGATATGGATGTCTATTACGGCTCCGGCTTTTCCATCGGAGCATTTTCCGGCGAAGAAATAGCCAAAGGCCCAACCAAAGAAAGACTAGATGCTATCACGGACAAACCTGTGATTATCATGTCTTATGATGGACATACCGCTTGGTTGAACAGTGCTGGATTTGAATTATGTGAAGTAACAAAAGACACCGTTTCACCTGCAGGTGGAACCATTGAAAAGACAGCCACCGGCGAGCTTTGGGGAACCATGAAAGAATTGGCCCAGGAATTAATTCCTGCCCATGAATTCACTGACGAACAGTTCGTAGAAGGGTACAAAGCATTTATTGAAGCGCAGGTAGCTTTGGGTTATGTGGGACTTACCGACATGACCACCGGCATTACCGCAACCACCAACAAAGACGTGCTTCAGGAAATGGATGCAGCTGGTGAACTAGAGATGTATGTTGTTTCCAATACCGTAATGGATCCCAACAAAGACTTCAAACCGCAGATTGATGCGGCAGCCGAGAAGCGGGCAAACTACGGAACCGAAACCTTCAAATACACCAGCTTAAAATTCTTTGCTGACGGTGTTATTGAAGGCGTTACCGGATACTTACTAGAGCCCTACACAGCAGAATCCGGCAAAACAGATTTTGTCAGCGCCTCTCTTTGGACCCCTGAAAACATGAAGGCAGCCTTTGCGTATGGACTAAAAAACGACTTCCAGATTCACGTTCATTCCATAGGCGATGCAGCGACAAGACAAACCTTGGATTCCTTTGAATTTGCTCAGGCTGAAAACGAAGGAAAAGATTTCAGAAATGTCATCACTCACAACCAGTTAGTTGCGGATGAAGACATTATAAGATTTGGCGAACTGAACATCATCGCTTCTCTGCAACCTTACTGGGCATTCAAAGAGCCTTATTGGTGGGAAGTGGTAGACCTACCCTTATTGGGAAAAGAACGTGCAGAAAGCGAATATCCGATGCAGTCCTTCATTGATGCAGGCGCAATCTTGGTAGCTTCTTCCGACCATCCGGTTACTCCAATCAACAATCCGTTCTGGGCCATTGAAGTCGGCGTCACAAGAAACCTGAACAATGCGGAATATTATGGCGTAGACGATATCACCGACATGGATGATCCCACCTGGTTGTTGGACAAAACCGAAAGAGTTTCCCTCGAAAATATGATAAAAGCTTTCACCATCAATGGAGCATATCAGAACTTCAGGGATGACATCTCCGGTTCCATCGAAGTAGGCAAATATGCAGACTTCGCTGTGCTAGATCAGAACCTGTTCGAAATCAATCCGCTTGATATCGACAAGACACTTGTACTGAGCACCATCTTCCACGGCAATGCAATTTACACCGCCGAGTAAGAAAAAAGACCTAACTTGTTAAAATTGTAGAGAAATTAATAAGGGAAACAAAAAATAAAGCCCAACTTGTTAAAACAATGAAAAAAATAATAAGTTGGGCTTGTTTTTTTTGCCCAAATTCAGTAAAAAGAAGTATGATAATACTGTACGAGTCACACACGATACCAAGGAGGAAATACAATGACAACATTAATCAAGAACGGCACCATCGTCACCGCAGAGACGGAATTTTTGGCGGACCTTTTTATTGAAGGAGAAACCATCAAAGCCATCGGCAGGGAGTTGAACATGCCTGCAGATTCGGTCATTGATGCCACCGGAAAATACATCTTGCCCGGCGGTGTGGACCAGCACGTTCACTTTTCCTTCAACTACAAAGGCAGCAAAGTTCGGGGGTTTGAAACCTCCAACGCAGCAGCAGTGGGGGGCACCACAACGCTGATTGAATTCGTCAATCAAGAAGCCGGCAAAGGTCTGGTACAGTCCATCGAAGACTATCGCAAAACCGATGTAGACGGCCTGGCCATGGTGGACTACGGATTCCACATTGTTATGACCGATCCCCGGGATGAAGTCATTGAAGAGATTCCCGATCTGGCCGTCAAGGGATACCCCACCATGAAACTGTTTATGGCTTACAAAGGAATGTTTTTCCATGCGGACGACGACGCCATCCTCAAGGCCCTGATCAAAGGGAAAGAAGCCGGGGTAACGGTAATGGTCCATGCCGAAAACGCAGAGATGATTGACGTGCTCACAAAGCGCTTAATCGCAGAGGGCAAAACAGAGCCCTACTATCATGCCGTTTCAAGACCACCGGTGGTAGAAGCCGAAGCCACCAGAAGAGCCATTTACTTGGCGGAATTGGCAGACGCTCCGCTTTACGTGGTTCACGTCTCTGCCAAAGAAGCCATCGAAGAAATCAAACAAGCCTATGGCAGGGGCCAAAAAATCTACGGAGAAACCTGCACCCATTACCTGGTATTGGATATGGAAAACCTGGCCATGCCCGGATTCCATGGTGCCAAATTTGTCTGCTCTCCGGCGCTTCGAACGGAAGAACATCGCGCCGCTTTATGGCAGTCCATTGATAATAAGTGGCTCAATGCAGTGAGCTCAGACCATTGCGGATTTGACTGGGAGCATCAAAAGCATATGGGCTTTGGCGAAGGCAAATCCTTTGCCGACATACCAAACGGAGCACCCAGTATGCAAAACCGTTTGAACATTCTTTGGACCTACGGCGTCGAAAAAGGCAAAATCACAAGGAGCAAGCTGGTAGATCTCTTTGCCACCATGCCTGCCAAGATCAACGGAATGGAAAAGAAGGGGCAACTGGAGGTGGGCTTCGACGGCGATGTGGTTATTTTCGATCCCAAATACACCGGCAAAATTTCAGTGAAAAACAATTTGGAAGGCGTGGACTATTGTCCGTTTGAAGGATTTAAACAAAAGGGTCGCGCAGAAACTGTGCTGCTCCGTGGCAACATCATCGTCGAAAATGGTAAATACATCGGCCATAAGGGTCAGGGCCAATTCATCTCCGGCAAACCCTTCGGCGATGCCTATAAGTAAGGTGCGGTTCACCCTGAAAGAAGCAGAATCAAAAAGCTGCATAAAATAGCTGCATCAAAAAAGCTGCATAAAATAGCTGCATAAAATAGCTGCATTAAAAAAGCTGCATAAAATAGTTGCATCAAAAAAGCAAAGACCATGCCAAAGCGAGGACAATGAACATGAAAATCAATGGCCAACGGCTGATTAGCGACTTACAATACTTACGCACTTTGACCGATACTCCCGAGATGGGAGTGACCCGGTTTTCTTATGGTGCCATGGACCGGCAGGCCCGCTCCTATCTCCGTGACATCGCCGACGCCTTCGGCGCCACCTGGCACCAGGACGGCGTTTCAAACATCCGCATCGGCCTGCCCGGGAACCGGCCTCACCAAAAAATCATTCTGGCCGGCTCTCACATAGACACCGTCCGAAACGGTGGCTGGCTGGACGGCGTCTATGGGTCCCTTTCGGCCCTGGAAGTCCTCCGCACGTTGAAGGAATCCGGCCGAAAGTTCAACAAAAATTTTGAAGTGGCAATCTTTGCGGAAGAGGAAGGCTCCAATTTTGACTCTACCCTCACCGGCAGCAAATTCATCGCCGGACTTTACGGACCCGAGCAACTTACGCTTCTTAAAAACAGGGACGGCGTGTCCCTTAGCCAGATGCTGCAAGAAGCCGGCATGGGAAGTGGATCGGATCAATCATACGTAGCCGGCCAAGCCGCAGCCGATGGCACAATCCTTGCGACCAGCGACGCCGCAAGCCCAACCAACGCCGCAAACCCAACCAACGCCGCAAGCCCAACCGACGCCGCAAGCCCAAACAACGGCGCAAGCCCAAACAACGCCGCAAGCCCAACCAACGCCGCAAGCCAAACCGACGCCGCAAGCCCAACCGACGCCGCAAGCCCAACCAACGCCGCAAGCCCAACCAACGCCGCAAGCCCAACCAACGCCGCAAGCCCCGTGCCAAGCCTGCCTGGATTGCCCTGGGACTTCAGCGACATTGAAGCCATGGTGGAGATGCACATTGAGCAGGGTCCGGTACTGGAGACGGAAGGCATCGGGATTGGAATTGTGGATTCCATCTTTGGGATGAGACTGGTGGAGTTTGAGTTGACTGGTTTGGGCAACCACGCCGGCGCGTCGCCCATGGAGGGGCGACGGGATGCCCTAACGGCTGCGGCTGCCTGCATCCTGATTGTCGAAAAAATCGCCGGCCGGGCATCGGGCCACCGGGGGTCTGGCAGTGGCGTGGGCAGTGGGGCGGTGGCCACCGCAGGGAAGCTGCAAGTGTTTCCCAATTGCACCAACGTCATACCGGAAAAAGTGGTTTTTTCCGTCGAGGTTCGGGATAAGGACGACAAAATCATCGAAAAGCTAATGGAAGAAATCATCGAAGCCATTCTTGAGGAGTGTGAACGCCGGCAGGTGAGCATGTCCGTCCGGGAAGTGGCTAAGAACAAAGCGATTCTATTGCCGGATGCCATGGTCAAACGGATGACAGAGCTGGCAGACCTGCGAGGACTGGATTTTCAGGTCATGGGTAGCGGTGCTGTACACGACGCCTCCATGATGGCCCAGTTTGTCGACACGGGAATGATTTTCGTGCCCAGCATTGGCGGCAGAAGCCATGTGAAAGAAGAGGACACCAAGGAATCCGACCTGATTGCCGGCGCAAACTTGCTGCTGGATGTGATTCTGAATCTTATGGAAAAGGAAGCAGGTAAATCATGAGTACCCTGAACCCCTATTTCTACGCCCACAATGCGGAGCATCTGGCCTATGAAAATGCCTGGGTGCGATTTCTCAAAGAGGGTCTATTGCCAGATAATAAGGTTTTGCGGGATGAGGTAAAAGCGTCGTGGCAACGGAGCAAAGACTTGGGCATTGATGCCCTTTCCGAAGAGAAGCTCCCACTGCTCCCCAAGGAAGAATTGCTTAGCAGAGTGGAAGCCAACAAAAATTTGCTAGCCTTGGTCTCCCCGTTTTTGGCCACGTTATTCGGGACTGTGGAAGAATCCGGTTTCCGCGTTGATTTCATAGATCGGGAGGGATACATTCTCAAAAGCCTGAGTAACGATTATCTGGACAAGCAAAACGTCCATACCAACTCTTTTGAAGGTGCCAACCGAAGTGAAGCGGTAGCGGGCACCAACGCCATTGGCCTTTCCATCATCACAAAGAATCCCATTCAGATTTCCGGAGCGGAACACTATATCCAACAGATGCATCGTTGGTCCTGTTCGGCTGCGCCGGTGCTGAGCCCAGAAGGAGAAATCCTTGGCGTGGTCAGCATGGCAGGCCATTACGAGCAAGCACATAAACACACGCTAGCATTGGTTACGGCGGTAGCTAAGGCCATCGAAAACGCTCTGGAAGTCCAAGAAGTCAACGACAAACTTCAAATCAGCAACAGCCAGCTTCAAACAATTTTTGCCGGCGTATCCGACGGGATTGTCTATGTGGTGGCGGGAAAGGTCATTGAAGTCAACGAAGAAATGTGCTCGTACCTGGGGGTTAAATCGGCAGATCTGATTGGCACCATGGTGACCGAGTCGATTCACACCAACCCCAGCCTTGCCAGAATTCTCAACAGCGCTCGGTTGGATCACAAAATACGTGAAATCGTCCTGGAAGGCGATGGCAGAATTGCCAAGTGCCTCATCGATGTCAAAAACACCTATGACAAAGGGGAAGACAACATTGGGGAAATCCTGATTTTTACCAGAGTTGAAGAAGTTCAGATGATGGCAAAACAAATCGTCCACTCCGCCCACTATACCTTTGCCGACATCATCGGCAATTCCACAGCCTTGCGTGCAACCGTGGAAATGGCTCAAAAGGCTGGCATGTTCAACTCCAGGGTTTTGCTGGAAGGGGAAAGCGGAACCGGAAAAGAAATCCTTGCTCAGGCCATCCACAACTTCAGCGGAAGAAAATACAACTCTTTCGTGGCGGTGGACTGTGGCGCGATCCCGAAAGAGCTTTTCGAATCAGAGCTGTTTGGCTATGAAAGTGGTGCCTTCACTGGTGCCAAACCAGGGGGCAAGCTGGGACTGCTGGAACTTGCCGATAAAGGCACCTTGTTCCTGGACGAAATCGGTAATATGCCCATGGAGATGCAAAAGAAACTGCTCCGGGTTCTGCAAGAAGGTACCATTAGCCGAATCGGCAGCACAGAAAAAATTGACGTGGATATCCGGGTCATTGCTGCCACCAACATGGACCTTCAGAAAGCCGTGGACAGTGGAGACTTCCGAAAAGACCTATTTTACCGACTCAACGTTTTTCATATTATGATGCCGGCGCTTCGGGAACGGATTGATGATATTCCGCTGCTGACTCGCCATTTCATCAACAAATATCTGCCTGGGCGAAGAAACGTCTGGGTAGACGACAACGCCATGGAAGCCTTGAAACAATATGACTGGCCAGGCAACATCCGGGAACTAAATAACGTCATCGAGCGGGCATTGATTATGTGCTCCGGCAACATTATTTCTCCAAAAGACTTGCCGCTGGAAATCCAGGAAACCCATAACATGATGTACAACAGTGAGTTTAACGGGCTAAGCATGAAAGAGGCCATGAAAAAATATTTAGACCGAGTGCTAGAAGACAACAACGGCAACATCAGCAAGGCCGCAAAGGTGCTGGACGTTTCCCGGTCAACCATTTACCGCATCGCAGAAGGCAAGGAAGAATAGAGGCGGTTCGATGAAAGACCACATGAAAACCACAACAGAGGAGATTCGATGATAACCAGAGATTATGACTTAGTCATCCTAAATGCGGACATTTTGGTTTTCGAGCCGGATTTGATTCTGCGGAATCATCATATCGGGATCAGAGATGGCATCATTGCTGAAATCACCACCCAGCCGATACGTGGGATAGAAACCATCGATGCAGCCGGCAAAATGGTGATGCCCGGATTTATAGATTTTCATTCCCATGTGGATGGAAAGCGGTTTAGTGCGGAATGTCTTCTGCGTCAGGGAGCCACCACTACCATCGGCGGGGAAAGAAACTTTGACGGCTCCGTTATACGAAAAATTGCCGAGGACGGTTTTCTAATCAATCACGGCTTTTATATTTCCCACTCTTTCACCTTGCGAAAAGCCGCTGGGATCGAGAACCCGTATCAGGAGGCAGCCCAGGGAGAAATTGATTCAATGGTTCAACTAGCTGCGGAATTCCTAGAGAGTGGGGCCTTTGGCATTCATTTTGGACTGGAATTTGCACCAGGCACCACCACCAGAGAAATAGTCGCATTAGCGGAAGTAGCCAAAGCCCACGATCGAAAAATTGTGGTTCATCTGAGAAAGGATGGGCCGGAAGCCTTGGATACCTTGGCGGAAATTTTTGACGTCGTTCTGGAAACCGGCGTAGCTGCCCACATCCTTCATCTTTCATATATGGTAGGAATTGAAGGACTTATGGATCAGGCCCTGGCGGCCATCGACGAAGCAATTGCTTTCGGTCTGGACATCACCGCAGATACGGGGCTTTATGATGCGTATCCTGCCTGTATCGGTGCCCCCATACTTGACGGGAACTTGAGTGATAAATACGGAAAAAATAAATCAGTTCGAAATATTGTCATCTCTTCCGGAATCCGGGCAGGTGAACCTTGTGACGAAGAAACCTTTGCCATGTTGCGAGAAAAATATCCCAACACTTTGATTACGGCGTTTGTTTTTGACGAAAAAGAAATCGCCAAAGCGCTGGTGAAACCCTATGTTTATGTTTCCACTAACGCAGCGGACGGACCTCATTACCAGCACATTGGTCACCCGGAAACTTGTGGTACCTTTCCACGGCTTCTTGGGAAATATGTGCGTGAAAAGGCTTTGCTAGATATGACCACGGCAGTGCAAAAGATTACCCTACTCCCAGCCAGAAGATTTGGGATTGCAAACAAAGGGGAAGTTGCGATGGGTAAGGATGCGGACTTGGTGGTGGTTGACATTCGAAAAATCCTGGACCTGTCCGACTATGTCAACATCGGAGATCCCAACGCATGGCCTGTGGGAATTCACCAGGTATTGGTCAACGGACAACTGGTGTTGAACGAAGGACAAATCTTGGAGGAATGCAATCCCGGACATATGCTACTTCATGAAAACAGCAAAAATCCTGTTGCAAAATAACTTTTTAACAAACTAATGTGTATCATAACGCTACAAAATGCAATTAACTGTTCCAAAATAAAACAGTAGCACGTTCGGCACTCCAAGAAGTACCCATATAGTGTAAAAAATGTATCGATTCGATACATTTTTTAACATTTCACTACAAAAAATATGGGCTCAAGTCCCGATTTTTTCCAAAGACTGTGCGGAGAACACAAAAAGTAACCCAAAGGGTAGCAATAAATATTGGGTTTTCACAACACCATTGTGGCACAGGAATTGCTTTATTATATTGAGTAAGTATTTCATTTCTCTAATTATTTTTAAGGAGGAAAGACAATGGCTCAAAAAAATGAAGTTACCCTGAAAAGGGTGCTGGGATTCTGGCAGTCATTCGGAATCGCAGTAGGTCTGGTAGTGGCAGGAACCACCATGGTTTCCTTAGCCTTTACATTTGGTGCAACCGGCCCGGCGTTTATAATAACAGCCGCCATCGCCGGTGTTGCGTGTATTCTGATAGCCACATCCTATGCGGAACTGGCAGCAGCGATTCCAGGCGCAGGCATGATTGTTGACTATACCCTTCCCGCCATGGGCAGAAGTATGGCCATCTTTGGTATGCTCACCGGATACATCGTACTCATCACCGCAGGCGGTGCAACAGAGTGCTTTGTTGCAGGTCAGGCTGCTGAGGCAATCTGGGGCATCAACTATAAGGTCTTTGCCGGAATTTTACTCACATTTTTCTTAGTTATCAATTGCTTGGGCGTTGAATTCCTTGGCCGATCACAAGTCATTATGACCTTCGGCATGATAGGTATTCTAGTGGTCTTTGGCATAGGTGGTCTGTTGGGTATCGGCACTGTCACTGAACCGGTACCTGTTGAATTCAACCCGTTTGGTTGGTCTGCTGTTGCGGCTTCCATGGGTGGTGCTATCTGGCTCTATATTGGTATTGAGTATGTTTGCCCCATGGCAGAAGAAATCGTCAAACCAGAGAAGAATGTGCCAAGAGCCATGATCAGCGGCGTTGTGGTTATTTTCATAGCTGATATGCTGTTTGGACAGGCGATCTTGATGTACACACCGTTTGAAACCTTGACAACATCCGTCGTCCCACAACTGGCCGGCGCAGAAGCAATGTATGGTGGCGTTGGTATGGTCGCTTTGGCGATTGGTACCATCTTTGCCGGTGGTAGCTCGGCGGACTCTCATATGGCAGCCGTGCCCCGAATGATTTATGGCCTTGCCAGAGATGGCATGTTACCGAAATTTTTCGCTTACATCCATCCCCGCTTCAGAACTCCATGGGCAGCCATCTTTGCAGTATTTGCATGCATGTCCATTCCGTTCTTTATCGGACTGGATATCAACTCCATCATGACCTTAATCTACACTGCTTGTACCGCATGGTTGATTTCATACATCATCGTTCAAGTGGACTTGATTATCCTACGACAAAAATTCCCCAAAATGCACCGGCCGTTCAGAAGCCCGGCATATCCCCTTCCTCAAATCATCGGTATTGCCACCAGCGCTTACACCATTTATATCATGGGAACTGAGCTGATGCTGAGCACCCTTCCGTACCTCATTGGCTTTGCTGCTTATGCATTGATTTGGGTTAAGTTTGTCATGAAAAAGAAGTGCTTCGAACCCGTTCCATTTGATGAGCTAATCGGCATCACTGTCAAATTTGACGAATAATTTGACAAAGAAGCTGATATTGCAGAAAGGTGGAATAGGCTATGATAGCAAACTTTGAATTCGTATTGCCCACACGAATCGTATATGGATCCGGTGTAAGCAAGACGCTGGCTCAGGAACTGACAGCAATGGGCAAGAAAAAACCCCTGATCGTGACGGACAAAGGACTGATTAACGCGGGCGTCGTAGGCAAAGTGCTCCAGGGGTTAGATGAAGCAGGTATGAGCTATGACATCTTCGACGAAATCGAACCCAATCCTAGGGACCTGACGGTTCAGCGGGGTTATGAACTGGCCAAAGCTTTAGAGACAGACTCCCTTGTGGCCATTGGTGGCGGAAGTTCCATGGATACAGCGAAGGGCATCGGTGTGCTGATGTCTCACGGAGGAATCATCCAGGACTACGAAGGATTGGGGCAAGTCACCAAACCCATATGCGATTTAATTGCCATTCCCACAACCGTGGGGACCGGCAGTGAAGTCACATTCTGGTCTGTAATTACGGACACCAAAAGACATTTTAAAATGAGCGTTGGTAGTCCACTGATTGCACCCAAGATCGCGTTGGTGGATCCGGACTTGGTCGAAAGCTTGCCTCCTGCCATTGTGGCTTCCACAGGTATGGATGCATTGACACATGCGGTGGAAGGATACACCTGTACCCTGGCCGAACCCATTACAGACGCCTGCGGCATCTACGCTATCCGACTCATTGCGGAAAACATCCGCAAAGCGGTTTCGGAAAACGATAAAGAAGCCAAGGCCCATCTCCTAATGGGGAGTCTGATAGCAGGCATCTGCTTTGGAAACTCGGACATCGCTGGTGTGCACTGTATGGGAGAGGCGTTAGGCGGACTATACGATACGCCTCATGGTGTCGCCATGGCCATCCTACTTCCCTATGTGATGGATTACAACTACGTTTCCGATTATAAAAAATTCGGAGAAATGGCCAAGGCCATGGGTGAAAACATCATCGGCTTGTCAGAAAAAGAAGCGGCCTACGCAGCGATTTCGGCCGTAGAAAAACTGAACCGAGATTTAAAAATTCCAACATTAAAGGAAATCGGCGTCCAATTCGATGACCTGCCGGAGCTGGCAAAACGCTCTGCCGTGAATGTCTCTGTTGACAGCAACCCCAGAGCAGCCACCGAAAAGGATTTCCTAGATATTTTCCTAAAAGCTTATCACCAATAATTTTTGTTGCTGTGTCAGGTGCCCTACCCCTATAGGGCACCTGAACCCGGCAATATCATCACTACAAAATCATCACTACAAAAAAGGAGCAAAAATGGGTATATTTGATGTAAAGAACATAACAAGAAGAGCAGACCGGTTGATGAACTATCACGTCGAACTACTCAACAAGCAGGGGAATGATTTTCAGCGGGATGGAGAATGCTTTTATAGCTATGACACCGACTGCGAAGATTATCTCCGGGTTGGCTACAATAAAACTAAAAAATTGTTGAGCCGCACCTTTAATTTGGAAATCAAGCAAGTCATCAAGAACATCGAATTTGAAGATAGCTTTCAGATAAAGCTACGGTTCCAGGGGCTAAAAGAAATCAATGGTGCCAGATTTGTAGCGGAAAGAGGCAAAGACACAAAAGGCGGATATGAAGACTTTTTCAACGATAGAGCCTTGCTAGAGAAAATATGGAAATTAGCGAAGCAGGTTGAAATGGCCTATGTCAAGATTGAGTACATCAAAAAAATCAACCAGTTGGAGATCCGAATTTCACCCTACGCCGGAGCGTTCCTGTGGGTCGTTGTTCCACCTGTGTTTTATGACATGAAATTAAAACAGCCGGAGTTAGAAATCCTAATAAAGATGATCGGAGTTATGAAGGGCTATGTATTAAACATGGCCGAAGAGCAAGAATCTTTAGACGGACCTGCCGCATAAAATTTTTCTCGATTAAAAAGAGTGATGCACAATCGATGCTCTCACACTTTACCAGCGATCAAAAAACCCATGGCTTGTTTACAACCATGGGTTTTACTACTTTTTAATTCTTCCTACTACTTTTTATACTTCCTACTACTTTATAATACTTTTTATATTGCCTACTGCTATCATTCAAATTTTGAATGGGCTTAGAACCTAAGCGACAAGCAACTCAAACCGCCATCTAGTTTTTTGTATTCTGAGGTATCCACCAGGATTACTTCGTAGCCGGCATCCCGCACAGCCTTTTCTACTGTGGGGTACCCTTCGGGCACAATCACTTTGCCGTTCATCCAGATACAGTTGGCAGCATAAGCTTCCTCCTCAGGCACAATGATTTTATTAAATTCGGCGAAGACGGGCTTATCGATGAATTCTCCGCTGGCCAGCATGTTATTGTTTTCGATATAGTTGATGCCAGTTTTCAGGTGGAGAACTTCGGTTAAAGGGACTGCTGAACCGGTCAGGCCGTGTTTCTCAAGAATTTCAATAAACTGTCGAATCCCTTCCTGGTTTGTTCTGGCAGAAAGGCCGATGTAAAAATGATCGCCGACCATCATGACGTCGCCGCCTTCCATGGTACCCGGGTACTTGATGTACTCAATTTTGTCTTCCGGGAAAAACTCTTTGATGGTGGGAATCATTTTTTGCGCTTCGAGATTTCTGGTTGCAGCGCCGGGGTTGGAGATGATGGCGCATTTTCTAGTAAGTACGGCGGTGTCTTCCACGAAACAAGAATCCGGATAATCTTCATCCGCCGGTAAAATCTTTACCGCAACGCCACAGCCTCTGAGGGCTTCGATGTAGTTGTCATGCTGTTTGAGTGCCAGCTCATAATCCGGTTTGCCTAGCTCCGGTGCCGATGTAATGCCGTCTACAAGTGCCTTGCAGGGCCTTCTTACAATAACATTTTTGAACATAATAATGTCCTCCTTTGTAGTCGGGTTGTAGCGATGTCTTCCCTACAATATATTAGACAAGAGGTTGGAAGTCAAGAATGCTGACAACAAAAAAACGATGAACTTTTGTTTCCGGCCAATTACTGTGCCTCATATCGCATAGGCCATATGGTAAAATTTATATATCATCGCGGGACAAAGATGAAGCTGAAAACGATAGGAGGAGCTATGTTTTTGCATAAAGAAAACAGAACGATTTTGAATATTTCATTGGATGACAGCAACGGCCTGACACAGATGGATTCGGTGGCAGCCTACAAAATTGTCGATAACTATATGAGGAATACCGGGCTAATGTATGAAATCTACCATCATACCATGTCCATACGAGGCGAGGCATCGATGATGCCCGTTTCAGCACTGGAGCTGATTCTCCACGACGCCGATGACCAAAAAGCCGAGGGCATCAAAGCCGACCTTAAGAAATACTTTGGCTGGGACTCGCCCTTTGATGAAATGCGACTTTCCAACTGACCTTCCATCTTCCCACTAGCACCTCAATTCAAACTAGCATTCCGTACTCCCATAACTCCCGCGTATTGACAGGGTAAGCCCAGCGGAGTAACATAATGTCAGAACCAAAGATTACATATGAAATCAACGGCTTATCCAACGGAAGAATCAACGTCTTAGTCAACGGAAGAATCAACGGAGGAATCAACATGAGCAAATTACTAACCTGCCCGGATTGCGGCAAACAAGTTGAAAAAGGAATCCCCATTTGCCCTAGTTGCGGTGCAAAAATCAAACAGCCAAAGGTGTGGCTATGGGTGCTGCTAGGCGTTATCGTCGTCGGCGGCATCATCAAAATCATCGTTTTCTTTTAGGGAAACAACCAATTATCCCACCGCCATGATGCGGTGGGATTTCCTATAATCTCTCTTGATATTTCCCATAATCTCTCTTGAAATTTCCCATAATCTCTCTTGATATTTCCCATAATCTTTTTGAAACCAGCGACGGCCAGACAAAATATGTCGAATCCCAAAAATTAAGCCGTCTTACATATTTTTTTCCAGAAAAGCCCCGAATACTATGTATATTTGGGGCTATTTTTTGATTTGACATATTTATGCAATAGAGGTGCCGAATCGTAGTCGCTTGTGGCGATTCGGGTGGGGACATTATGTAAACTATCGCTGATTATGCACTGAAAATATGTTTTTTTCGAAGAAAAAGCGTTTTTGACATATTTTCATCCTGGATCAACCCTGCTCGCATGCATGAAACATGCATATCGGCCGGATTCATTGCATAATCATTCAAATCCGTCCAGAATGCCGTTTACTGTACGAGTAATCGAACACCAAATTTGCTAGTATAAGGATAGAAGAAGCGATTATGAAGATAATAATGCGCAAGGAGGCGATTTCTTATGAAAATAATAGTATTTGTGATATTGTTCTGTACGCTGTACCTGGTGATGAAAGCGCTGGAGATTGCCGACGCACCGTTTGACGAGGAATTCGAAGAAGCCTAAAACATATGAATTCAAAGTATCCTAAAGCATATGAATTCGAAGAAGCCTAAAACAAATGAATTCGAGGGAACCAAAAAAATCGGGCTCTGTCTTGAGGGGCAAGAAGAACCCGACAAGAAGAACCCGAATTGGAGGATTCAATGGAAGATAACCCTAAGATGCAAACTGCTGTCATCATTGTAAGCGGCCTCATGAAGCTACTGTGGTATTTGTTTTTGGCTGCCGTCGGCATCTTGATCTTTATTACTTTGTTGGTTTTGGAGGCGTCCAAACCAAAGCACAATAAAAATCGCTGAGCATAAACCGGACAGGAAGCCCGAAATTGCTGATACTTAGAATAATACTTCTTGCACCAAAAGTTTAATTCATATAAACTGAACTCGCGGGGATAGAGAACTGGCTGTTCCTTAAAAAGGGCAGCTGGTTTTTGTTGAAACGCTTGAAACGCTGTGAACGCTTGGGGAGCTGTGAACGCTTGAAACGCTGTGAACGCTTGAAATGCTATGAACGCTATGATCGCTTTGAACTATTTGATTCAATCAGAGGACGATAAAGGAGACACTATGCCATTAAAGATCATAAGAGACGACATTACACATATCAGCGCGGACGTCATTGTGAACTCCGCAAACCCGCATGCCCTGATCGGAGACGGGGTGGATGCTGCTATTCATGTAGCCGCCGGCCCCAGACTCTTTGAAGCCAGAAAAAAAATAGGCGACATCGCTGTTGGGGATGTCCGATATTCTCGGGCCTTCGACCTATTGGCTAAATATGTGTTTCATACCGTGGGACCGGACTTCCGCCGTGAGGAACCAAATCAGGAAGAGAAACTGAAATCCTGCTACACCAAGTGTTTGCAGCTGGCCAAGCAACTTTATTGCGAGTCCATTGCTTTTCCGATGATTTCCACCGGGGTGTATGAATGCCCGAGAGAAATATCCATGCAGATTGCGGTTTCCGCCATCAGCGAGTTTCTCATGCAAAATGATATGGAAGTGACCCTGGTGGTATACGATACCGAGTCTTACGTGCTTTCCACCAAGTTATTTGACGACGTCAAAGCCTATGTGGATGAGCATTACGTGGAGTCCACGCCGAAAGATGCCGGCATCGATTTGCTGGAAGATGAAGACATTCGAAAAATGGAGCACTGGTCCAACCGTTCCGCATCCGACAACATCACGTCGGAGTCGGTTGACGATGAGGCCATCAATGCCATGGAATATCGCCATCCAGCCACAGGATTTGGCGGAGCCGCAAAAGTTAAGCCTGCTGCTTCGGTCTTGCCTTCCAAATCCAAGACGGAGCTCGAAGCCATCGTGAATGGCCGGACTCCGGGAGCAGAGACGTTCTCCCAGATGCTGTTTCGCTTGATCGACAAGTCAGGCAAGAGGGACGCAGAAGTCTATCAAAAGGCCGGCCAGAGTCGTCAGCTGTTCAGTAGAATCAGAACCCAAAGAAATTACCAGCCCAGCAAAAATACGGTGCTGTCTTTCGCCATTGCCCTGGAGTTGAATCTGGATCAAACCATGGACTTGCTCAAATCAGCAGGCTACACCCTGAGCGACGGAATCAAGATGGATTTGGCAATCCGCTTCTTTATTGAAAACGGATTTTATGATTTGTTTCAAATCAAAATCACCTTATTTGGTCTGGATATGACCTTCTAAAGACTGAAACTGGCAATGCGCAAGGCAAGTTGCCAGCCCGAATCCCGACCTCAAAAATGTCGCTTCGCAAGTGACCTTTTCCCCCTTTCCTTTTGCTAGAATGAAACCATCATATGAACCTAAGATTTGAAGGAGGGAAATAGTATGAAGAAGGATTTAACAGAACTGGTATTTATTCTTGACAGAAGCGGATCCATGAGTGGCCTGGAAAGCGACACCATCGGCGGATTCAACGCCATGCTGGAAAAACAAAAGAAAGTAGCCGGAGACGCCCTGGTTTCCACAGTGCTCTTCGATGACATGTCAGATGTCATTCACGACCGAAGGGACATCAAGGCGATGCAGCCGCTGACCGATAAGGAATACTATGTCCGTGGTAGCACTGCGCTATTGGATGCAGTAGGATTCGCCATCAACCACATTGGAAATGTCCACAAATATTGCAGAGAAGAAGATCGGCCGGAGAACACCCTGTTTGTCATTACCACTGACGGCATGGAAAACGCCAGCCGCCATTTCCGGCATGACGAAATCAAGAAAATGATTGAAAAGCAAAAGACCAAGCATGGCTGGGAATTCATTTTCCTTGGAGCTAACATCGATGCCGCCGCCGAAGGTGAGCGGTTTGGGATTGACCGAAACCGATCAGCATGTTATCACGCAGATTCCGCAGGAATGGCAATGAACTTTGAAGTTTTGTGCCAAAGCGTCAGCGATTTGCGCATAGACAAAAAAATGCGCGGCGACTGGAAAGCAAAAATCGACGAGGATTTTCTGAAAAGAGAAAAGGAATAGCAATAGAGATTCAGTCGTAGGATACGCAGTCAGCTCCGTTCATGAATCGCGCTATCACTTGATTATTTCTCTCGTTGGGCATAAAATAATAGTTGTTCAGTTGCATTGAATCATCTGCGATGAGCAACATGAACCATATGCAAAAGGAGAACGAGTATGAAAAAGATTTTTACGATTGATCCGCCCCGTAAGGTTGGCGGAACAGGCCGATCGGCTACCACCGCCGGGGCTGTTGGACTAGGAGCCGTGCTCATAGCGCTTGGTGGATTGGTTATGTTGGGAAACACAATTCTGGATGCATTTAAAAAAAATAAGGCATAAAATAGTTGAACTAATTGTGCACGGGGCAACAGTGTGATATAATAACCACACTATTATATTGGGGGTTCATCTATGATTAAAATTGCAAAAGAAATCGCAACCATTGCGCACAAGGATCAGACTGATAAGGCAGGGAAGCCTTATATCAAACACCTTGAAGCAGTTGCATCCAAAGTACATAACATGGAACAAAAAACCGTGGCATGGCTTCATGACGTTCTTGAGGATACCGACTATACCAAGGAACAGCTGGCTGTTTTCTTTCCGCCAAATATCGTTGAGGCCGTCGCCGCGTTGACCAAACGCCGTGGGGAACAGTATGAAGATTACCTAAAACGAATTGCGGAGAATCCTTTGGCAACCATCGTGAAGATGGCAGACTTGGAGCACAACACTGACCTGACGCGGTATGATTCACCAACGGAGGCGGACAAAAACCGTGCCAAAAAGTACGTTGAAAGACGGAACTATTTGGTGGAGTTGGTCAGAAGCAAAGGCCCGGAAGGGAACTAAACAAAGAGAAAAGCCAGGCAAATTTGCCTGGCTTTATTTTTTTGTCGAAAATGCTGCTGGCTATGTTTGCCAAAGCAGCGCAAATTAAGCATTCCAGGCCAGCGCCAGCCGCTGAATGGCGGGTTCGATTTCTTCCATGGGAATGCGGGAATAGTAAAACATCAGGATGTTAGCATCTCCCGAATCTCGTGCGCCGGCAAAATATGTAACCGGCGTGATTAAAATCCGTTCCGCCTGAGCCTTTTGGCAAAGCTCCGAAATGGGGAGGCTGCTTGTAATGGACAGAAGCATGTGAACGCCTGAGGTGCTCTGGATAATTCCCACGAGGTTTCCCAAATAGCGACGGATTGCCTCTGTGGCCTTTTGCATTTTCTGAGCGTAGAGGCGGCGAAGTTTTTTGATGTGGGTTTGGTAAAGCCCGTTGTTCATATACAAAGCCAGGGTCAATTGCTCGGACTTGGAGCAGGTTTGTCGGTATCCAGACATGGAAGACCGGGCTAACGCCAGCAACGAATCCGGCAAGATCATATAACTGATTTTGATGGAAGGAAACAAGGTGGCGGAAAAGGACCCCAGGTACACCACCCGGCCCTCCTGATCCAACCCTTGAAGGGCGGGAATGGGTTTTCCATAATACCGCAATTCGCTGTCATAATCGTCTTCCAAAATATAGTTGCCGCTTTGGTGTGCCCACTCAAGCAGAGCATAACGCTTGCCCACCGGCATGACCGAGCCCAGCGGGAACTGATTGGAAGGACTTACATAAACAATCGACTTAGGGGAATTCGGGAGCACCGAGATTCGCATCCCGTCCGAATCCACAGGGATGGGAAGCACCGCAAAATCCCGATCGGCAAAAATCCGTTCCACCGCGGGGAAGCCGGGGTTTTCGATGGCAAGATGGCGGATTTTCTCTTTCTTCAAGATGACGCTGAGAAAATCAATGATGGGCGAGATGCCTGCCCCGATGATGATCTGCTCCCGGTTGCATTTTACCCCCCGGTGCTGGTAGGCATATCTGGAAATTTCGTTTCGCAGCACCCACTCTCCCTGGGGATCCCCTTCGCTGAGAAGCAGGTGGGGAAAGTCGGTAAAAATCTGATTCAGGCATTTTTTCCATTTCAAAAAGTCAAAACAACTCGGATCAATATAAAGCCCATCGGCCAGACCTTTGGGTTCCGAATAAGACAGAAACGGATCCAGTCCATCCAACCCTTGGCTGGGCAAGTTTTTCGCAGGTCCCAGTGCACTGACATAGAATCCGGATTTGGGATGATTCTGCACATACCCTTCCATGGAAAGCTGGCTGTAGGCCTGGGTCACGGTGGTCAAGCTGACGCCCAATGCCCGGGCGGCTTCCCGCAACGAGGGCAGTTTTTCTCCTTGGGGTATCTCTTCGGCCATGATTCCATGTCGAATGAATTGATAGATTTGCTGATACATGGGTTCCCGGGAAGCCTGGTCCAGGGCAAACAAGAAAGATTTCATCCTACACCGCCAAATCTGTACTGGTAAAAATAATAAGAAGTGTATATTTAAATATATACACTTCTCGTATACTATATGACATGTCGACAAACAATTCAAGTTAGAGATTGGCATAATGAAAGGAATTTATCATGACAAACACATACAAACTAACCTTAACCGGTTTGATGACCGCGGCCGTGACAGTGGCCACCATGGCGATTATGATTCCGGTTCCCAATACAGGCGGGTACATCCACGCCGGCGACAGCATGGTGTTTCTCTCCGTGCTGGTCCTGGGCTGGCGGTACGGTGCCTTTGCAGCTGGCGTAGGTTCCGCCCTGGCCGATGTACTTTCCGGGTACATGCTGTGGGCACCATCCACACTGATTATTAAAACCATGATGGCGGTCCTTATGGGGCTAGCCATTGAAAAAGCCATGAAAAGCAAACGAAACACCGCCATACTTTCCGCGGTGGTTGCCGGCAGCTGGGTTTTGTTCAACTTAGCCACCATGCTGATTGTCAAAAATGAAGCCTTGACCAATCCGGCCAACCTGGCCTCCGATGGGATGTCCGTCAGCCAGGTCACCGCGCTGGTCAGTAAGATGGAAACCCAGATGATGGTGGTCTCTCTGATTATCCCCATCCTACTTGTGGCGGTTACCCTGCTGATCCGCAAAAAAGACAAGGTGATACTGCCCACCTACCACCTTTTGGCCATTACCCTTGCAGGCTTCTGGATGGTATTCGGGTACTTTGTGGCAGGCGGCATTATGTATGGAAACTTTGCGGTTTCCGCCTTGAGCATTCCCATGAATATCATTCAATTCGGCGTGGGATTCTTCCTGGCCGAGCTGATTTGGGCCGGTCTCAAAAGTTTTCACCTGAGCCCGGTTGGAGACTTACCCAAATAGTGACAGCAAAATCCCAGCTGCGACGGCTGAACCAATGACTCCGGCCACATTGGGACCCATGGCATGCATCAAAAGGAAGTTGGATGGACGGGCGCGTTGCCCTTCCACCTGAGAAACCCGGGCAGCCATCGGTACAGCAGAAACACCGGCTGAACCAATCAGCGGATTGATTTTTCCGCCTGAAAGCAGGCAAAGCAGCTTTCCAAAAACCAGACCGCCCACCGTTGCGAAAGCAAAAGCGATTAAGCCCAAAGCAATGACTTTTAGGGTTTCCGGGCGAAGAAAGGTTTCGGCATTGGCTGTGGCACCAACCGTAAGGCCCAAGAAAATGGTAACGATGTTGATCAGCGCGTTTTGAGCGGTGGAAGACAACCGTTCCACAACGCCGGATTCTCGGAATAGATTACCAAGCATCAACATACCGATCAGCGGCGCAACCGCCGGAAGCAGGAGGATGCAAAGAACCGCTACCAGAATGGGGAAACAAACTTTTTCGAGTTTGGAAACCTGGCGAAGTTGAGCCATCTCAATCTCCCGCTCTTTCTTGGTCGTCAAAAGACGCATAAGAGGAGGCTGAATGACTGGAATGAGCGCCATATACGAATAGGCTGCAATGGCGATCGAGGGCAGTAAGTGAGGTGCAAGCTTGGCTGTCAAAAAGATTGCCGTTGGGCCGTCAGCACCACCGATGATGCCAATGGAGGCCGCTTCTGCCGGGGCAAAGCCCAGAAAAATAGCCATGACAAAGGCGACGCCGATGCCGATTTGTGCCGCCGCACCCAGAAGCAAGCTGATGGGTCGTGCAATCAGTGGACCAAAATCCGTCATGGCACCAACACCTAAAAAGATCAGGGACGGATAGATACCTAGCTTGACTCCTTGATAAAGGTAGTACAATAATCCGCCGGGGGCACCATCCACGGATGGCTCCATCAACCCGGAAAGGGGCAGATTGGCCAAAAGCACTCCAAAGGCGATGGGAAGTAGCAGCAGGGGTTCGAACTTTTTTACAATGGCCAGGGTAATCAGGATACAGGCGACGACAATCATAATCAGATGCTGCCAGGTAAAGGCCGCAAATCCTGAGTCACTGAAAAGACCATATAGAGCTTCTTTGAACATGTGAGGGTCCTCCTATTTCGAAAGCCGGTTAAACGACCGGTTTTTTGTTAACTTTTTCAATGGCTTGCACCAAATACGAAAACAGCTTGATGACAACATACAAACTAATCAATACAGCAAACACAACCATGATACAAAATAATGCGACTGTGACGCTTTCTCCAACACTCATACTTGTTCCTCCTTTCATAGCAAATATAGCAAGTTCCGATTGCGAAAAAAGAATGGGAAACAAAAAGAGAGCCTAATCAAAAGATTAAGCTCTCCACCCTAAAGCTAAAACTTGAAGCAGTCTCCTGCCCAACCGGAAATCTTGTACTAATATTGATACAATTATACCAAGAATCCCCGGGTTCGTCAACCAAGAGGTTGGGAGGGTGCTAACCTAGCAGAAAAGCTATTTCACTCAGAAGAAATGTTCGCTGGCAATCGGCCATTATTTTAGTTACTGTACTATCTATCGCGTCACAAAAAGTGCATAATAGGGGTAGACAATGCTGAATTTTGAACTGTATAAATACACAATAAATCACTGAAGAGGAAAACATGAAAAGACTGCCAGAGTTTGAAACACGGCATCCCCTTACCTATTATATGGAGCATGCCCAGCAAGGCACCAAGGCTTCTGTGGAGCTTATCATGCGCCAATTGAATCGGAACATGACCCTCGCTGAATCCAAGTTCATCGACTTTGCCTTGGGTCAAGTCGGGTCCGAGGAAGGACTTGCTGTGATGAAAAATTACTTTTTCCATGGGACTCAACTTCAGCGGAATTATTGCGCCTTGTTCTTTTCACGGCGGGGGGATGACCTCCTGGTGAAGGAAGTCTACGACCTGGGGCTCATCGATGACAAGCAGGCGTTTTCAAGGTAAGTTCAAAACCCAAAATCGCAAACATATTTACGGAGGAAAACCAGATGAAAAAAACATTGGCTATTGTAATGATACTCACCCTTACCCTTACTTTGTCGGGTTGCGGGAAAAACGCCCCTGAAACAGCAGTTAGTAATTTTTTTAGTGCTGTTAAAACCTATGATAGCGAAGCCGTCTCGAAAGCAATGACCCCTACAGCAACAGATAACTTAGGGTTGGCCTCAGAGTATCTAAGAGAATCCACCGATCCGGTTGCTGCACCTTTTATCGATTATCTGAAAAGCAATGCAGCTAAGATTACCTATGATATAATGGAGACCGACGTAGACGGTGATAAGGCAACTGTCACAGTAAAATGCAAATATGTTGATGGAAGCCAGATCTTCGGCAAAATTATACAAGAACTGTTCACAAAACTCATGACAGCCGCATTCTCAGGACAGGAGCTTACTGAAGAACAAATGACTCAAATTGGCATAGATTTGCTGAACGAAAACCTTGATTCCACAACAGAGACTTTTGCAGAGAAGACATTCGAGATCGAATGTATCAACGTGGATGACATTTGGTATGTTAGTACGATCAGCGATGAACTGGCGGATGTAGTTTCGTCAAATCTGTTTACCGCCGCAAAGGATTTAGCCGATACCTTTGGGGAATAACATGAATTTACGCGTGAGACAACAGTATCTCGAAACAAAGTATCTGCACTTAGGCGGTCGAATTTTCGGCCGCTTTTTGATTTACTGTACGTTATTTCGACACGTGGTTCCTATAAAATTAAAATTGAGGAACAGAAAAATGTATCATCTTATGGGTTTCCAACCGGAAAGCCAAGCATTTTTCCAACACAGTATTTTTATTAGGAGGGAATCATGGACGAAAAAATCAAAAAACCGATCTACAAGCGATGGTGGTTCATCGTGGGAATTGTACTAATTATCGTAATTGGAGCAGGTGGGGCCATGGGTGGTGGCGATGACAAAACGCCCAGCGGGGATAACAATAACACCACAGAAGAACCTGCAGACGAGACAGCCAAGACGCCGACATCCGTAACAGTCGACGAATTGATGGATGCGTTGGAAGAAAACGCCTTGAAGGCATCCGAGAAATACAGTGGTATGTACGTGGAACTGACGGGAGAACTGAGCAGCATCGATGCATCCGGAGACTATTTTTCACTTCTGCCGGCCAATGATGACTGGGCTTTCATCGGTGTCCAGTGCGACATCGAGGAAGAGCATCTTGACCGCGTGATGGAGTTTACGGATGGCCAGTCGGTCACCGTCGTAGGCACCATCAGTGATGTGGGAGAAGTTCTGGGATATTGGTTGGACGTAGAATCCATCAAATAAATTTAGTATAGGGGTAGACATAGAGAAACAAAAGCGGGCATGTGGGTTTCAGCGGGAAACCCACAGCCCGAATTCCCTTTAGAATAATAATTCTTGCACAGCCAATTGGATTACTGTAAACTGATATTATAGGATGCGGGGGTCGGGATTACATTCCCTTGCAGGTTCGTATTCGCCTTGGGGGGCATATGAAAAATAGTAAAACAATCGAGGGAATGGTTTCTTCAATTGGAACATCGCAAAGTGTACCTTTTTTTAAGGTGCATTCTTTTTTTCTTTTCACATAAGCAATAATCAAAGGGGAATTTGTGCATGAATAGAGAATACAAACCGCTGAAACTGATGCCCAATGTCATCTTCGCCACTTACCAACTTCACGCTGAGGTGGCTAACAACGAAACCCCTCCCGATGACGCCATGAAGATTGTCATTCTTGAAGTCATGGCCTGGCTACGGGAACGGTTTCGCGATCTTGACATACCACAGCAAATTCAACTGCCCGAACCGGCGGACTACCAGAATTTCCAACTATCTGAGCTGAAACCTTTCAAGGTAGACCCAGGGTATATCGTGGAGGTGGGTTTTCGTTTGGAAGATCGGGCTTGGGCATTAGAGCTACGGGAACCCGATTTGGGACCACGGCCTGAGGACACAGGGAACAATAGAAAACCGGCACCGGGACGAACCTTTACCACCAACATCGCTGTCCGGATTCATGACGGCGTGGTGGACTGCGGATTTCGCACCATGGTGTCCGAACTCAAGGGAGAAAAGACCCCCTGCGAGTCGGAAGAAATCAGCATCGGCGGATCAGACAACGTAGACGCGGAAGTGTTTTCTCCCTTTGACTACGTGGCCCTTGGGCACCTTCACGGCCCCCAGCAGATCACCCGGCCCACCATCCGTTACGCAGGCACCCCCCTGAAGTATTCGTTTTCGGAGGCAGGCCATAGCAAATCCGTCACCGTTGTGGAACTTTATGAAAAGGGCAACACCCAAATCCGCACCGTGGCCCTGACCCCCAAGCGGGACATGCGGGAAATCAAAGGCAGCTATCTGGCGCTGACCTTGCGGGAAAACTACAAAGACCAAAATGTGGGGGACTACCTGCAAATCACCCTCACCGATGAAGAGGACATTCCCGACGTCATCGGCAAGCTGCGGGCCATTTACCCCAACATCATGAAAGTGGACTACGACAACCAAAGGACAAGGCAGAGCGCCCAGGTAGAGGTTGCCATATGAATGCCTTGAGGTATGGTATATCATAAGCTCACAAAATAGTCACTCTACTTGTGATGTCAATCCTTCTATTGCATCCATCCAAATCCCCAAATATTTCTTGCACAATTCCCCCATCCCTATTACACTGATATTGATATTCGAATTGGGGGACAACAATGCAAAAGAGCTTAAAAGAGATAGGAATGAGAAGGCCAAAGAGTGCATTTAATGTGCTCTTTTTGCATAGAGCGATAGCCGCATAATTCAAGAAAGACAAGAGGCGCCATCGTGAGAAGAATTAACCCTGAGAGAAATTACGAAATTCCAAAAATACGCAAAATCCTATTTGTATGTCACGGCAATATCTGCCGTAGCCCCATGGCCGAGTTCGTCATGAAAGACATGGTGGCCAGGCGAGGTCTTGCTCATATGTATGAAATTGCATCCGCCGGGATCAGCACCGAGGAATTAGGAAACGATATGCATCCCAATGCTATGAAGAAATTGGACGAAATGGGAATCCCATATAGACCACGCAAAGCGGTACAATTTACAAGGGAAGACAATAGTTATTACGATTACATAATTTATATGGATTCGCAAAACATTAAAAATGCGATGAAAATTATGGGTTCTCGAACCATACAAAGATATACAATGTTGATGAACTATACTTATTGGGCGCGAGATATTGCAGATCCTTGGTACACAGGCGACTATGATGCGACATTTGAAGACATCGATCTGGGTTGCCGGGCAATGTTTTTAAAATTCCTTACGGAGGATCACAAAAAAACTAGATATCATAAAATCATTGAAAGTAAAGAAGTAAATTGGGAGGGTTAGACATGCACGAAATTAAGTGTCCCCATTGTGGCAAAACATTCAATCTTGATGATGCCGGTTATGCGGATATTCTAAGTCAAGTCCGCACTGATGCTTTTGAAAAAGATCTACATGAGCGTTTAGAGCTGGCGGCGCAGGACAAAAAGACCGCCATTGAGCTTGCAACTACAAAGGTTGCCAGTGAAATGGAAAGACAAGCCGCGCTGAAGGATCAAGAAATAGCTCGCTTGAATCAAGAGTTGAAGTCTACCGATGTGGTCAAGCAGTTGGCCCTCAAGGAGGCTCTGGGTTCGGTTGAGAAGGAACGGGATGACCTGAAACGTGACCTAGAGGCAAAAGATGTAGAGCTGAAGTTAAGAGAAGCATCATTAAAGGACAAGTACGAAACCCAGCTAAAAGATCGTGACGAGGCAATCGAGCGTTTAAAGGATATGAAAGCCAAGCTATCAACAAAAATGGTTGGCGAAACCCTTGAACAGCATTGCGAAATTGAATTCTCCAAAATCCGATCCGCGGCATTTCCCATGGCATATTTTGAGAAAGATAACGATGCCAAGACCGGTAGCAAGGGCGACTACATTTTCCGCGAAGCTGACAATGCGGGTACGGAGTTCATCTCGATTATGTTCGAAATGAAGAATGAAAATGACGAGACATCAACCAAGAAAAGGAATGAAGATTTCTTCAAAGAACTTGACAAAGACCGGAATGAAAAAGGCTGCGAGTACGCGATTTTGGTTTCTTTGTTAGAGCCAAACAATGAACTGTACAATAGCGGCATTGTTGATGTTTCTCATCGCTACCCCAAAATGTATGTCATCCGACCCCAGTTTTTTATCCCGATGATTACCTTACTCCGGAATGCGGCTCAAAATTCGCTGAAATACAAGACGGAGCTTGCCCTTGTGAAAGCACAGAACATTGACATCGCTAATTTTGAAGGCGAACTTGATAAGTTCAAAGATGCCTTTGGCAAGAACTATGATCTGGCTTCCAGGAAGTTTAAAGATGCAATTGACGAAATAGATAAGTCTATAGACCACCTGCAGAAAACGAAGGAGGCATTGCTGAGCACGGACCGGAACCTCCGCCTAGCCAACGACAAGGCACAGGAAGTGACCATCAAGAAACTGACCCGCGGCAACCCGACAATGGCAGCGAAGTTTGAAGAGCTGGAGAAGTCGGATTCCCTTGAGGATTGAGAATCAGGGAATCAAAGTCTTGGGGCAACTTTCCGAAGTCAGTAAAATTGTGGCTATCATCTCACATATCTACAAACTCAAAAACCGTATCGACAAACAGATTGTCGTGACGAAGGAAAAGAGCGGGCGGGAGCAGGGTGGAGATAGTTTAAAATGAAATAGCAATAATACAAATGTTTTATCAGGGCTATGAATGCATTTTATACACTACTTTTAAGTTGCATTCACTTAAGATTTTAATTTCTGAGAAGCGCCATTCGAACATGTATAGGGTTATAGGATAAAAGGAGGGGAATATGCCAAAACAATACTCTGACTGGCAAAGAATTGACTTACATATTCATACAGATGAAAGCCGCAAGACGAAGCAAAACGACTATGAGGGGTCATTTGATATCGATACTTTATATCAAAAACTAACAACTAATAAAGTCGAGATATTTTCAATGACCGATCACAATGTTGTAAACATTGATGCCTATGAAAAATACTATAGCAGGCATTCAAGTGAAGAAGACCCATTGCTTTTGGTTGGGGTCGAACTAGATATTGAAAACAATGACAAAACCTATCATTCTTTATTAGTGTTTAACTATAGTACTTTTGAAAAAGCTAAATCAATTCATGAAAGAATTGAGAAATATTATAGCGACAAGAGGATAGGCGATTATGAAAGAAAAATCAATTTTGATGATATTATAAAAATATTTCCCAAAGATGATTTTTTCTTTATACCGCATGCAGGAAATACTGCGAGTATTATCGATGCCTATAAAGGTGATATTGAGGCTGCTCAGAAAATGCTAATTCTTCTTCAAAGTCCACTTGAAAAGGTTCGCGAAAAGCGAAGGGCAATATATAACGAGGGATTTGACAAAGACCTCATTGAAGCGTTTAGAAATAAAAATGATTTTGCATATATTGAATTCTCGGATAATCACAATATTGCCTTGTACCCATGCAAGCATAAGGGGGGTAGAGGCGAACACGAATTCTATTATATTAAGGGTAGCAAGAATTATGAGACATTAAGATTGGCTTTTATCGACCCGAAGTCAAGAATAAAATCGAGTGCTGAATATAATTCTATAAAACCAATCTTTAATTATATTGAGAAGATTTCCATTAGTGGAAACACAAACATAAAAGGATCCGAGATGTGTTTTAGCCCACATCTTAATGTGGTTATCGGGGGGGCGCTCCAGTGGGAAAAGTCTGATGCTGGATATAATAAATCGAAAAGTCGACACACTAAAAAGCAATGGGAATTATAATAAAATAATTGATAACGCATCAATAAAAATAAAAACCCACTTAGATGCTGAGTTCAAAGAGACATCGCACTTTGATACAACAATTATTCAGATTAATCAAGGCGACATAGTAAACTACTTTGAACACAATAGTTTGGATGAATTGGCAAAGAAATCTGAAAGGCAATCAGAATATGAGAAAGCCAGAACGCTACTATTGGAGCGAAAAAGGCAAATAGTTAGCGACATTGATGCTTTCAGCAAAGGATATCAGGACGCGTTCAATGTAAACATAAACCAACCAATCATATTGCACCAAATAACAATAGAAAGGGTCTGTAGCGAAGAATATGTGTTGAAATGTGACACCAAAGAACTTGATAAAACTTTATTGAATGGTGATAGTATTGAAGAAGTATATGGACTGATAAATGGAATTACGGAAAATCTAGTACGCTTACAAAAAAGCGAACTACTGGTATTTACTGAAAGCGAGACTGCTCAAATTCTATCATTTTTACAGATGATTTCCGAAAAAGAAAAGGAAATCGAAGCAATTCGTGAAAACCAATCACGCATAAAACACTTTTATGATAGCGCAAGTGCAAAAATTTCAGATGCTAATGGTGAATTGAGTTTAGATGCAAGGAACAAAGTTGAAGCCAGAGCGAATATAAGTAGTGTAATCGATACAATATCTTCGATTTTCACAAAACTTGTAAATCTAAATAAAGCTACCGAAACAGTGAATGACATAAATATTGAATATATAGAGAAAATAAAGCTTGATGATGACTCTACATTATGTATGGAAGTTTATTCAGAAGATAAAGTTTCTCTTAATATCATTGACTCGATTAAATCGCCAGGAACGGATAATTTATATACATGCATGATGAAGTTACTTTGTGAAGAAATAACGATAAAAAATATTGGTACAAATTTGCCGGAAGCGCTTAAAAGAAAAATAAACACTCAACTTGGGGCGTTATATAATTGTTTTGATCAACCTCTTGATTACCTTGTATATTCTGACGGCACAACATCAAAAAACAATAGTCCGGGTTTTAATTCTGAAAAATATTTGCAAGTGATTTTAAATAACCCGAACGCTAAACTTGTTATTATTGATCAGCCGGAGGACAACTTGGGTAACCAGTTTATTTCTGATAAACTTGTCGATCTAATCCGGGAGCACAAATTTAGTAAGCAGTTCTTCTTGGTCACCCATAACCCTGCAATTGTCGTTTATGGTGATGCGGAATGCATTGTTTTAGCTGAAAACATTGCAAATACAATTACATACAAACAAATTAAACTTGAAACCGAGGATGCACAGAAAGATATATGTGGGATACTAGACGGAGGAAAATACATATTCCACAATAGATCCCAAAAATATAATATTTCCAAGTTGCTATATAAGGAGGATTAATATGGCCCAGAACATAACATTGGGATTAATGGTTGTTGACAACGAAAAAGTTGAGGTAAGTGTACTCGATAAAACTTTGAACATTTCCTTGACAAGTGATGTCGATTTTACTGAGTTTGTTCGAGAGCTTGCAATGCTTATACCTAGCAAGAGCATAATTCTCTTTGAAACGCCAACTTCGGAAAATCCGAAAACAGCATTAGTAATAAATACCATTTCATCAATCATAGATGCGTATAATAGTTCACTTATTGATGGTGACGCAGTGGTTGAGGGCTAATTCTAATTAGCGACCTATCAATGATAGGAATGAACTTTCGAGAGTATATTCATCCACTTTATAGTTCCCTCTTCTAGTAGATAATTACAAAGATTTTATCAATATGTTGCACATCCTCTTTATTTCTCAAAACTTTATTAGTAGCTGCTTCATCGTCTGAATAAGCGTGCTATCACCAAATACACCCCATACCCTAAAAGTCCTCCTATGGTGTTGAATATCAGATCGTTAATATCAAAGGCACGAGTTTCATGGAAAAGCTGCAAGACCTCGACCGTTAGGCTGGTACTCAGCGATAATATGAGAATCTTTACCCAGTGCCGTTTCCCCAGCGTACGAAATATCAAAGGTGCGAGCAACCCAAGTGGTAAAAAGAGTAGTATATTCATAAGACATTGCTCAACGGTGAACCCTGAGAAGGGTATCAAATTAAGCGATCGCAATCGAAACAGTTCCAGAGAAATGTCAAATTTAACAAAGAGGCCTGTTGCAACGCCAAGCAGATATAGATAGCTTAGCATAACGAAACCAAAAAGATACTGAGACCAGCTTAGCTTGCGGATTGATTTTCCTGACAGCATTCGTCCCATAAGGATAGCGACCATTCCCACAGTTGCTACCATGATGGCCTCAACCCAATGATCAAATAGAATATCGGACAAAATATTAAGATACATATTGCCTCCTTCTCGCATTACCAATTAAGCTATGGGAATTATATCAGCAAAACTCCCACAAAGAAACAGAAACTAGCGCTTCGGCGCTATTTTTTATCTTTCAAAAAAGCA
>JBHEKY010000026.1:0-44495 GCA_041859095.1 Anaerovoracaceae bacterium | reverse complement strand
AACCAGAAGGTACTAGCCCAACGGTAGCACTGCCGCGCATATCCTGGGATACATGGGAAAAATCTCTGATGATAAAAAAGAAGAGTATATCGAAAAAGGCTATGAAGCCAATGCAATCATTGGATTATCCGGGATAGAGGCGACCTTTGAGTCCCTGCTTCATGGTGTTAATGGGTACTACAAAGTCCAGGTAAATGCCATGGGCGAGAGTACAAAACTCATCAGCCAGTCTGATCCCATAAAAGGCAAAGATATTTATCTTACCATTGATCTGAATCTTCAAATAGCTGCTGAATCAGCACTAGAACGTGGTCTTGAGGCGATTCGTACGGGGGGCACCTTTACCAGCAAGTTTGGTGATGTGGCTGTAAACAAAGAAGCACCCAATGCTGAGGTGGGAGCGGTTGTGGCCATTGAAGTTGAAACAGGCGATGTACTTGCTATGGCAAGTTTTCCAGACTATGACCCAAATCTTTTTGCCGACGGCATTTCCAATGCCGACTGGAGCGCGTTGCAAACCAAGAATGCAAGGGATCCGCTATCTCCAGCACCACTATATAACGTTGCGACTAGAAGCGCGGTACAACCTGGTTCCACATTTAAGATGGTAACAGCCACTGCCGGTCTGGAAGCTGGTCTAGATCCCTACAAAAAACTAAGGGATGGCGGCCATATTATGCTGGGCACTAAGTCCTTTGGTTGTGTACTATGGAATTTGTATCGTCGAGATCATGGTTATTTAGATATGGCAAGAGCGCTAGAAGTCTCATGCAACTATTATTTTTATGATGTTGCCACAGGCAAAGATTGGTTTACTGGAAAAAGTCTGGGTTACAAAAAACCCATTACGATTGATGATATTACAGACTATGCAAATCAATATGGCCTGGGATTGAGCACAGGAATCGAAATTCCGGAAACCGTGTTACCGGTTCCTTCAAAAGCTAGGAAATTGGCTGGATTGCAAAGCAGCCTCCGAAATATATTATATGCTTCTTCGGAGATTTATTTTGAAAAGAGAGTCGTTGGAAATCCGGACTTGTTGGAAGAAACCATCGAAAAAATTGTAGGATGGATGGGCGAAGATATTTCACGTAACGAAATGATTAATGAGCGTTTGGTCAATCTCGGCATTAAAGATGACCAAGTGGAACCGTTGGCGGACTTGTGTCTTTACACTTACTTTAATCAGATGGATTGGTCAACGGCTGATGCTATGAATATTGCCATTGGACAAGGTGAAAACGCCTATACGCCATTACAGATGGCCAACTACATTGCGACCCTCGGAAACAATGGAGTCCGAAACCAAGTTAGCTTGATAAAGAGTATCGAAAATCAAGGCGAGTTCGCTAAAGCGGATCCGACAAAAGTCGAAGTCAGCGATGATGTATACTTTGATCAGATCATTGAGGGCATGATTTTGGCGGCTACTGGCAGTGAAGGCAGTCTATCCCGATATTTTGCGAACTTTCCCGTAACTGTTGCGGCTAAAACAGGTACTGCTGAACGTGCAGGGACCATCAATCCACCGTCGGAAGTGGAATACATCCAACAGCATTTATCACAACTAAATAGCTCACTGACCTGGGCACAGGTCAATACAGAAATGCAACGACTGATGAAGACCTATCCGACCATTTATTTGTCAGAAGATACCGCGGTCAGAAGAGCGGTCATAAATCTAAGCGAGGGAGCATTGACTTCCACTGATTTGAACCGATATAAAAGCGAATATGATAACTTTGCATGGGTTTTGGCGATGGCACCGGCAGAAAATCCGAAAATCGCCGTTGCAGTGATGATTGTTCAGGGAGGAACAGGTCCTAACGCAGGAGCAATCGCCCGTGAAGTAATAGGGGAATATCTGCAGGTTAATAGTGATTATAAAATCATTGACCTGAATTCAAAACAACAGTAGGAGGAAACACATGAGCCACGTCATATTGATCGCATCCGGAAAGGGTGGAACCGGCAAGACTTTCTTCGCATCCAACTTAGGGGCTTTGCTTGCTATGAAAGGCCAAAAGGTGGTCCTCATAGACATGGATATGGGACTTAGAAATCTTGATTTATATCTAGGTCTGGAAAACAGAGTCGTTTACAATGTAATGGATGTTATTTCGGGCGTTTGCAAAATTAAGCAAGCGTTGGTTCGAGACAAGCGATTCGATGAATTATATCTCATAGCAGCTTCGCCGATGAGAGATGTTAGGGATATCACCCCTTTACATATGCAGGTCCTTTGTGAAAAGCTGATGGATGACTTTGACTTTGTTGTCATCGATGCACCCGCGGGCATAGGGGAGGGACTGGAAATATCAGCCACTGCAGCTGATACCGCAGTGATTATCACCGAACCGGACAATGCTTCTGTACGGGATGCTGATATCCTGGATAAACTACTGACTGACATTGGGGTTGAAAAGCGATTTTGCGTTCTTAACAAGGTAAACGCAGAGTTGATGGCGATGGGTGCTGTGCCTGGTGTTTTGTCCGTCGCAAAAGAACTCCGCGTGGAAATCGCCGGTATCATTCAATATGATACCAACATCATCATTGCGAACAACCGAGGCATTCCCATTGTAGTTAAGCAAGATTCTTATATTGCGGAGAATATGAATAAGATTGTAGAACGGGTACTTGGCGTTTAAGGCCGTGTGAGAGGTCAAACAGATGCAAAGCATCTAGAACGTAACACCACGATTTCGGATGGCCACATTAATAATGAGCCCAAGTGCTATCATAGAAGACAAAACAGAAGAACCACCGTAACTGATAAAAGGAAGTGTAATGCCTGTTGCAGGCATCATTCCCATACACATGGCGATGTTTTCGAAGATCTGAAAGATGAACATTCCCAGGAAACCAATCACAATCAAAGTCCCGTATAAGTCTTTTGCCATATATGCGACTTTGGCTATTGAATAGATAAACCAGGAGTAAGCAGCCACAAGCGTTGCGCCACCGATAAAACCCAACTCTTCAACAATCACGGCAAAAACAAAGTCGGAATTTCGGACCGGGAGAAAATTCAGGTCTTTTTGTGTGCCCTGAAACAACCCCTTGCCAAAAAAACCACCGGATCCAATGGCCACTTTTGACATCCAAATTTGATAATTTCCCTGGAGAGAAAAATTTTCGGGATGGAGGAAAGCAGTGATTCGTTCCTGCTGGTAAGAATCCAGAAAGCGATATGCAATTGGCATGCACAAAGCTGTAGCCCCAGCGCATTTAGCAAACAACTTGCCGTCGATCCCCGCAAAAAACAACATGACAATCCACATTATGATGAAAACTACAGCACTGCCAAAATCGTCTTTCAACACGATAAGAATGAACGGTGCACTGTAAAGAGCCGCCATCATGACACTGCGGAATGTAAATAATTTATCTCGATTGCGTTGTAAATAGTTGGCAACAAGCAGCACAAAGGTGATTTTCACAATTTCTGAGGGTTGGAAGGTAGTGAATCCTAGATTGATCCAAGACCGAGCACCGTGTAATTCTACTCCAAGAAAAGGCAGATAAGGAGTTAACAGAAAGAGCACGGAACCAATATACAGTGGCTTTTCAAACTCTTGAAGTACGGTATAATCCATATTCGCTAAAAATACAACAAGGGCAAACCCCAGAAAGTATGCTACTGTCTGAACTATTACAGTCCGGGAAATGACAATTCCGTTATCATAAGAGGTGCTAAACATCATAAGAATACTGACGAAGAAAAAGAAGACAGGAATCAACAACAGCGGTTTGCTGATGTTCCTGAATAAATTGATAAAGTGCCTTAACTTGTTCATGCATTCCCCGCCTATTCACCTTGACATAACGATACTGTAACATTATAATATTCTAGTATGATTATATCAAGATTTAATTACTGTAATGCGTATTAAATATACCAAAACGAAATCATGAAACTTATATAAAACAGAATAAAACGAAAGGAGGTGCATAGTTTATGCCCGATTACATTATCCCAATTATTGCGGTAATTGTAGCAGCGGTCATCGCCTTTCTGGCAGGATACGTTTTCCGAAAAACCGTTGGAGAAAAAGCCATAGGTAGCGCGGAGCAGGTAGCCAGAAATTTGATTCTCGATGCAGAAAATAAATCCGAAACCATCAGAAAAGAAATCGCCCTCGAAGCCAAAGAGGAAGCACATAGAGTCAGGAGTGAAGCAGAGAGGGACATCCGAGAACGAAGAAATGAAATTTCCAAGCAAGAAAAGAGGTTGATTCAAAAAGAAGAAACCATCGACAAAAAATTAGAAAACATTGAACGAAAAGAGGAGAGCATTACATCCCGGGAACAAAATATAATCAGCAAACAGACTGAACTGGAAGACCAAATCCGTAAAGGAAATGAGGAGTTGGAGAAGATTTCAGGATTGACCGCCGAAGAGGCGAAATCCATACTACTGCAAAACCTCGAAAAGGATATTAGAGTAGAAGGTTCCATACTAATCAAAGACATTGAAATGAAAGCCAGGGAAGAAGGCGACAAGAAGGCAAAGGAAATCATCACCGGCGCCATCCAACGCTGCGCGGCAGACCATGTGGCAGAGTCCACGGTATCTGTTGTTGCACTACCCAATGATGAAATGAAGGGTCGAATCATCGGCCGTGAAGGAAGAAATATCCGTGCCCTCGAAACAATGACCGGCATCGAGTTAATCATCGATGACACGCCGGAAGCAGTCATCTTATCCGGGTTTGATCCGGTACGTAGGGAAATTGCTAGAATTGCCCTTGAGAAGCTGATTGTGGATGGAAGAATCCATCCTGCTCGAATTGAAGAAATGGTCAACAAAGCCGAAAAAGAAGTAGCCGCTATCATCAAGGATGCCGGCGAACAATCCACTTTCTCGGTTGGGATTCATAATTTGCATCCCGAACTGATCAAGCTCTTAGGAAGATTGAAATACCGTACATCATATGGACAGAACGTATTGAAGCATTCTGAAGAAGTGGCACATTTGTCCGGATTGATGGCAGCAGAGTTGGGAATGGATGTCAAACTTGCTAAACGCGCAGGGTTGCTCCATGATATTGGAAAAGCCATCGATCACGAAAAAGAAGGAACCCATGTAGATCTGGGAATGGAAGTTCTCAAGAAATACAAGGAGCCACAAACCGTGATTGATGCCATGTCCGCTCACCATGGCGATTACGAACCCAAGACCCTGGAAGCGGTGTTGATTACAGCAGCCGACGCTCTTTCTGCAGCCAGACCGGGAGCAAGAAGAGAAACCCTTGAAACATATATCAAGCGGTTGCAGGCCTTGGAGGAAATCGCTAACAACATGGACGGTGTCGAAAAATCATTCGCCATCCAGGCAGGTCGTGAGATTCGAATCATCGCAAGACCGGATCGAATCAAAGAAGACGAAATGCCATTCCTGGCCAGAGAAATCTCCAAAAAGATTGAAGACGAACTGGATTATCCGGGACAAATCAAGGTGAACATCATCCGTGAAACCCGGGTCGTGGATTACGCAAAATAATCAAACCATCCATCAAAGGGCAGTTCCACTGCCCTTTTTTACTTCAAAAAGCCAATTGGGAGACAAACCATGATTTACCTGGACAATAGTGCCACCACAAGGCCATATGATGCGGTAATACGCACCGTAGGCCATTATATGGAAGAAGAGTATGGAAATCCTTCCTCTTTGCATAGAATGGGCTTAAACAGCGAAAAGGCGGTCAAAAAAGCACGTCGTCAAATTGCTCAGGGGTTGAATGGATTAGATAAACATGTCATCTTCACTTCCGGTGGGACTGAATCCGATAACCTTGCCATCTTCGGCTCCGCCATGGCGTATCATCGTTCAGGCAACCATATTCTTACAACTGCGATGGAACATCCGGCTGTATTGGAAGCCTGCAAAAAATTAGAGAAACAAGGTTTTACTGTGGATTATATCCCAGTGGACCAATACGGGGTGGTTAATCCACAGGATTTTAGAAATGCAATCACTGACCAAACGATTCTAATTTCCATGATGCATGTTAACAATGAAGTTGGGTCCATCCAACCGGTGCAAGAAATCGCCGCTATGAAAGGAAAGGCTTTGCTACACATTGATTGTGTTCAGTCTTTTGGGAAGATACCTTTGTCGGCTAATTGGGCTGATCTACTTTCAATCAGCAGTCATAAAATCCATGGACCAAAAGGAATCGGAGCACTGTATGTCAGCCAAAATGCAAGAGTTCTTACTCAAATAGTGGGAGGCGGACAGGAATACGGATTACGATCCGGCACCGAAAATGTACCCGGAATTGCTGGATTTGGCCAAGCAACCGAAATCGCATTGGCTACGCTGGTAGAACGCAAGAACCATGTCAGTCGACTAAAGATGCATTTGGAAGGTGGCATTCGGGATCAGATTTCTGACATCCTGTTCAATTCACCTGAATCTCCCGAAAAAGGGAGCCCTTACATTCTCAATATTTCTTTCCTAGGAACCAGAGGTGAGGTATTATTGCACCAGTTGGAACAAAACGAAATCTATGTATCCACCGGTGCGGCTTGTTCTTCTAACAAAAAAGGGAAGAGCCATGTCCTACAAGCCATGGGTCGGACTGAACAAGAAATCGACGGCGCACTTCGTTTTAGCTTCAGCGAGTTCAATACAATGGACGAAATGGAAGAGGTGCTTGACCGACTCAAAACAGCGGTAACACAATTCAGGAAGCTGGGAAGCTTCAGATAGGCGGAAACACATTGAACGAACGAAATATTTTCATAGTCAGAAGCGGCGAAGCATGCTTGAAGGGCCATAACAAACCATATTTTGAAAAAATGTTAGCGGAGCGAATCCGCAAATTACTGCGTAAATTTGACGGAGTTGAAGTCCGGCGTATGGGTGGCTTAATATTTGTCCGAACCAACAAAGAAATTCTCAAGGCGGATATTCTGAAGGAATTGTCCAAAGTATTCGGAATTGCCTCTATCAGCCCGGCTGTGGAGGTGGCTTGTGACTTGGATGAAATCGGCAAACAAGCGGTTGCATATATGAATGAATTGATACAAGAACAGGGAGTCAAAACCTTCAAGGTCGAAGCAAAGCGCGCAGATAAGAATTTTCCCGTTCAATCACCGGAGATCGCACGAATCATTGGTGGGGTCATCCTAAAAGGATGCAAGGTTCTTACTGTAGATGTGCATCACCCGGATGTTAGTCTGTTCATTGACGTACGAAGTGATATCACATATATTTATCAACAAAAAATATCAGGACATGGTGGATTGCCGCTTGGGACCAATGGAAAAGGCATGATTTTGTTATCTGGTGGAATTGACAGCCCTGTGGCAGCCTGGATGATGGCAAAGCGGGGGATGACCATTGAAGCCATCCATTTCCATTCCTACCCCTATACGAGCGAACGGGCACAAGAGAAAGTGGAGGAGCTGGCTGGCGTGCTTGCCATCTATTGCAGTCGATTCAAAATACATACCATTAATCTATTGCCAATCCAGGAACAAATTGCTATGAATTGTCCGGAGGAAGAGATGACCATCTTGCTACGGCGTTTCATGATGCGGATTGCAGAAGAAGTCGCGCGCAAAAACGACTGTAGCATGCTGATTACCGGTGAAAGTCTGGGGCAGGTGGCAAGCCAGACCGCTGAATCTATTGTGGTTACCGATGCGTCTGTCACCATGCCGGTGATGCGACCACTAATCGCCATGGACAAAGTGGATATTATGGCTATCGCAAAAGAAATCGGCACCTTCGAAATATCCATACAGCCCTTCGAAGATTGTTGTACCGTGTTCCTGCCAAAACATCCTATTACGAAACCGCGGCTTGAACGGATTTTGGCCTCCGAAGAGGCTTTGGATGTGGCTGCGCTGGTGGCCGCGGCAGTGGATTCAGACGCAGTAAAAGACATCTATCCTGCTTGAATTAACTGAAATTTGTGATTTTTTTCAATCTATTGCAAAAGAAGATAAAAAGTGGTTTACTAATAACATGCGTAAATTGTTATAAAAATAACAATCAAACAAAGTACTAACACCGTGCAAACGGATTAAACTTACCAATGACGACCAAACCATGTATATGAAGGAGGCTAACACATGAACTTTCAATTGACGAAAGAGCAAGAATTTGTAAGAAAAATGGTGAGAGAGTTCGCCAAGAACGAAGTAGAACCTATTGCTGCCGACATCGATAAAGAGCATCGTTTCCCGGAGGAAACCATCGAAAAAATGGCAAAATACGGCTTACTGGGCGTCCCATTCCCCACAGAGTACGGTGGAGCAGGCGGAGATCAAATGTCGTATGCCATTACCGTAGAAGAACTCTCCCGTGTTTGTGCTTCAACCGGAGTAATTTGCTCGGCACATACCTCACTTTGCTGCTGGCCCATTTTTGCATGGGGAACCGACGAGCAAAAGGCAAAATACCTTCCCAACCTGTTATCGGGAAAGCATCTGGGCGCTTTCGGACTAACTGAGCCCAATGCCGGAACCGATGCCGGCGGACAACAGACCAGAGCCACTGATAACGGCGATCATTGGTTGCTGAATGGTGCAAAAGTGTTTATCACCAATGGTGGATATGCAGAAATATTTGTGGTTATGGCCATGACCGACAAGAAGAAGGGAACAAGAGGCGGCGTCTCTGCATTTATCGTCGAAAAGTCGGATGAAGGATTCTCCATCGGTAAGACCGAAGACAAAATGGGAATCTGTGCATCCTCCACAACAGAATTGATTTTCCAGAACTGCAAAATACCAAAAGATCGTATTTTGGGTGCAGTTGGTGAAGGATTCAAAGTTGCAATGTCTACCCTTGATGGTGGCAGAATCGGTATCGCTTCCCAAGCATTGGGAATTGCACAGGGTGCATTCGACGTAACCGTTGACTATATGAAGTCCAGAAAACAATTTGGCAAGAAATTGTCCCAGATGGAAGCCCTTCAGTTTGAAGTTGCAAATATGGCAACTCAGATTGAAGCCGCCAGACTGTTGATTTACCAAGCAGCAGACATGAAAGAAAAGCATTTAAATTACGGACCCAAGTCCGCAATGGCGAAACTCTTTGCTGCCGAAACCGCTATGTATGTAACTACCAAGTGTGTACAACTTCACGGTGGCTATGGATATACCAAAGATTATCCGGTGGAACGAATGATGAGAGACGCAAAGATCACCGAAATCTATGAAGGTACATCCGAAGTTCAGAAAATCGTTATTGCAGCCAACGTGTTCGGGAAATAAGGCAGAAGGAGGAGACGAAAATGACATTTAAAATCATTGTTTGTGCAAAACAAGTACCAGATACCAACGTAATTAAAATCAACCCTAAAACCGGAACCCTCATGCGAGAAGGGGTACCCAGCATCTTGAATCATGATGATGCCAATGCCCTTGAAGAAGCGTTGAAGGTGAAGGATCAGCATCCGGATACTACCATTACCGTCATCACCATGGGACCTCCCCAAGCCAAAGATCTTCTCATAGAATGTCTTGCTATGGGAGCCGACGAAGGAATTTTGGTCAGTGACCGTGCAGTAGGCGGATCCGATACCTGGGCCACCTCAAATGTATTGGCCGCTGCCATCCATAAGGTTGGCAAGTATGATTTAATCTTTGCCGGTCGCCAGGCCATCGATGGAGACACCGCACAGGTCGGACCTCAGCTGGCAGAAAAATTGGATATTCCGCAGGTAACCTATGTGGAAGAGTTCAAGATTGACGACAACATGAAAGACATCACAGTGAAGCGTGCCATGGAGGACGGTTATGAATTAATTGGAATCCAGACACCTTGTGTTCTTACAGCCATCAAAGAGCTGAACACGCCGAGATACATGTTCATCAGCGGAATTTTCAGTTCAAAAGACAAACCCCTTCACGTCTGGAGTGCCAAAGACATCGAAGTGGATTTGGAGATCGTTGGGCTAGAGGCTTCTCCAACCAACGTGTTCCGTTCATTCACACCTGCGCCAAAAGGCAAAGGAATGATGATTGAAGGCGATTCCCAACAGGAAGTCGTTCAGAAGCTACTCATTGGCCTCAAGGGCAAACATGTCGTTTAAGAAGGAGGACACATTAAAATGGCTATTCAAGTAATCAATGATAAATGCAGAGGATGCAAGCTATGTATTAAGTCTTGCCCCTTTGAAGCAATCACAATGGAAGGCAAACTTGCCGTCATCAACGAAAAATGTACTGCCTGTAATCAGTGTATTCCGGCTTGCCCGTTTGATGCCATCATCAAGACCGAAGACAATGAGGTCGTAGACCTTTCTGCCTACAAAAATGTTTGGGTTTTTGCCGAACAAAGACAAGGCAAATTGTTGAACGTCGCATTGGAACTCATCGGCGAAGGATATCGTCTTGCAAAAGAAATCAGCAAGGATACCTTGGTCTGTGCAGTGCTCATCGGTGATCAAATTGATCATCTTGTTGATGAATGCTATGCCTACGGTGCAGAAAAAGTAATCCTGATTCAGGATCCGCTGTTGAAGAACTACATCACAGATTCTTATACCAAAGTCTTGGTTGATGCAGTCAAAGAAAAGAAACCGGAAATTGTACTTTATGGCGCAACCCACATCGGTCGTGACTTGGCACCAAGAGTGGCTGCCAGACTAAACACCGGACTGACAGCGGACTGTACCAGACTGGATGTAAAAGTTTCCAGTTATATTAAATACGCCAAAGAAAACACAACCCTTGATACTTCCACCCTTGACCCCAATGACGAAGACACCGGCATCAAGCAAACCAGACCGGCTTTCGGCGGCAACCTGATGGCAACCATCATCTGCCCCAAAACCCGTCCCCAGATGTCTACCGTACGTCCCGGTGTTATGCAAAAGAGAGAAAAAGTGGAAGGTGCCAAAGGCGTACTGGAGATCTATAAACCGGTTATTTCAGAAGCTGATATTCGAACCAAGCTGATTGAAATCGTAAAATCCACCAAAGAACGGGTTTCCCTCACCGATGCAGAGATTATCTGCTCAGGCGGAAGAGGATTGGGCGAACCTTCCGGATTTGAACTAATCAAGAAATTTGCCGACAAAGTAGGAGGGGTGGTTGGTTCTTCCAGAGCTGCTGTTGATGCAGGTTGGATTGAGCATTCCCATCAAGTTGGACAAACAGGAACCACTGTCAAGCCTAAGATTTACTTTGCCTGCGGCATCTCTGGCGCAATCCAGCATTTGGCCGGCATGCAAACCTCCGACATCATCGTGGCCATCAACAAAGATCCCGATGCACCAATCTTCGAGGTCGCTGACTTCGGAATCGTCGGGGATTTGTACAAAGTCATCCCCCAAATCATTGAGGAGTGGGATCGGGCAGAAGAGCTTTACGACGCATCCACCAAATAACACAAAATAGTAACAGCAAAAATAATAAGCGCTCAAAGGCAGGGCAGGATTCCGAGAGATGAGTCCTACTCTGCTTTTTTGATGGGATTGGTCTGTGGACTTTTATCGTCAAAAAAGGTAAACTAAACAAAATAGAAAGCCAATGAAATGCTCGAAGGAGACCAGATATGAAATACATTGAGATAACGCTTCATACCTTGGACAGTGGTCTGGAGATGTTGACTGCATTCCTTGAAAAGAGAGGAATCGATGAGACTTGGATTGAAAGCGCTGCAGTGATGGATGAAATTCTCGAAAAAAAGAATCCCTATGACTGGGACTACATTGATGATCAATTATTAGATCAGCGTGAAGAAGAGTCCAGAATCAAATTTTATCTGGCGGATTCAAGCGCCTCAAAAAATTTACTCAAAGAAATCAAGTTGGATTTGATGAAATTGAAAAGCGATGAGCTTTACAAAGTTCATACCCAGGAGATTCAATTTGGACGACTCTATTTGGAAGAAAAAATGGTGGATGATGAGAGCTGGAAAGAAAATTGGAGTGAGCATTTTAAGCAGGTTCAGCTAACCGATTTGCTGGAAGTCAAGTCTACGCTTGCATATCCAGAGGCAACGCCTGACCAACACACGATTGTACTTGATCCCGGGATGGCATTTGGCACCGGTACCCATGAAACTACCGCACTTTGTGCAGTTATGATGGAAAAATACCAATGCAGAGGCAAAATTGTCCTTGATATCGGCTGTGGTTCCGGGATTCTTTCTATTGCAGCGGCCCGATTAGGGAGCCATAAAGTCATAGGCGTGGATATTGATCCCATTGCCGTAGAAACGGCACATGAAAACGTACGACGGAATCAATGCTCAGCCTGGGTCACAATTGTAGAAGGTGATCTGACCAAAGGACTGGACTTGAAGGCACAAATCGTTGTGGCAAACCTGGTGGCAGAGGTCATTATTGGTCTGTCATCTTCCGTAAAACCGTGTCTGGCAGTTGGTGGAATTTTTATTTCTTCCGGCATATTAATCGAAAAGCAAGCTGCTGTGGTCAGCGCACTGAAACAGCAAGGCTTTGAAATCTTGGAAATTCTGGAGAAAGGGGATTGGTGCGCCATTGCAGCAAAATGAATCGTTTTTTTGTAAATCAAAACCAGATTGAAGATCAGATAATTCGTATTGTAAGAAAAGAAGATCTTCATCATATCAAAAACGTGTTAAGACTTCGAGGGGGAGATCGAATTGAGGTTTCTGATGGGGTGCAGTGGGAATACGAAGGAATTCTGGGACAAACTGATTCGGATGGTCTGAAAGTAGAAATAGTCAATCGTCAAGCCTTCGCCCGGGAACCCAAAGTCCATATTACATTGTTCCAGGGGATTCCAAAACTGAGCAAAATGGACTTCATCATACAAAAAGCAGTAGAACTCGGTGTATCAGAGGTGGTTCCTGTTTTTATGGCCAGAACGGTGGTAGCGGATAAAGGTAATTTTGGTAAAAAATTAGTTCGCTATGAAATGATCGCAGAAGAAGCCGCAGCCCAATGTGGCAGGGGGATGATACCTTATATCAGACAGGCCATTCCTTTCAGCAAAATCCTTGGATCGCTGGATAAGGATTCGACTGTATTATTTTTATATGAAAACGAAAAAAATACCACAATAAAAGAAATACTGCGTGAACTCCCTTCCAGCCCAAAGCAACTTGCCATAATCGTGGGTCCGGAGGGAGGCTTTGATGGGGCAGAAGCAGAATTATTAAAGGAACACGGGATTTCTGGTGTCACACTTGGCAAAACCATATTGAGAACCGAAACAGCAGGACTGGCTGCTTTGGCAATGTGCATGTATGAACTGGAATTATAAGTTAGAATATAAAAATGAAAAGAAAATGAAAAGAATATGAAATAAAAAGAGGAACGGTTTCGCATAGCACTAAATTCGTTCCTCTTTTTGTAGTTCGCGCATCAAAGCATCCCATGGAAGTCCCATAATATTTGTGATGTCGCCAGTATAAGCTTTGACATACTTTCCAAATGTGCCTTGAATTGCGTAGGCACCGGCTTTGTCATACGCCTCCGGGGTGTCTAGGTATTCTTCCAATTCTGTCATTTCGTATGGATGAAAGGTTACGATGCTTTCTTCCACAAAAAGCCTGCAATACGGGACATCTGTACGCATCAGTGCCACTCCGGTGATGACACTGTGGCTGCTGTTATTTAGTTTTGATAAAATCCGATGCGCATCAGCACGATCTTCGGGCTTCCCCAGGATTTCGTCCTGATAAACGATGGTATCTGCTGTGATGATAATAGCCTTCTCTTCAGGATTCTTCACTTGCTGCTTGACGGATAACGCTTTTTTGAGGGCCAGAAATAGTGTGGTTTCTATGGGATTCAATGGCATTGGTACGGATTCATCGCCCATTGAAGGAATGACCACGGGATTATACCCGTGGTCACGAAACATATCAATTCTTCTTGGAGATGCAGATCCTAAAATGTAACGGACGGCATCCTTATGGTTTGAGTTTTGCATACGTTGGTTCCTTTTCGAACAGAATTCTCAGGATTCATTTACTTTTTAGGGATTTTCCGGATCTTCTGGATCTTCTGGATCAATCCACACAAAATCAGTATTTAATTTTTGTGTAGGGTCGATAGGATAGGTAACAGGATCGATATTATGCAGGTGGCAGTAATACATGGCATGTACATCGTCGCTTGTTGTAGTAATCGTTTGAATGTTCGTGCACCAAGGAGTAGCCTTGTATCCTGACTCCACGCAGACCTCAATGGTAACCGGTTGGGGCATGAGTGCGACGCCTTCTTGGGTGCCGCTGATATAGTATTCATTGGATCCACTGACATTTGATTGAATAACATTGCTCGGTGCACCTGCAAAACTTCCTGTCATGCCAGCACAAACCTCCTTCATGATTTTAGACCAGAGTTTTGCCGCAGCTGGGCTGCCCTGGTTTAGTTCAATATTCACATCATTTCCAATCCATAAGGCGGCGGAGTATTGGGGGGTAAATCCACAGAACCATGCATCATAGTTGTCACTGGTTGTACCGGTTTTACCACCGACTGGTTGGTTGCCTGTGGCTGCTCCGCTTGCAATACCCTGGGACACGGTGGTACGAAGGATATCGGTCATGATAAACGCAACACCTTTGTCAAGCGCCTGTTCACTTTTGTTGGTTTTATTAATCAATACTTCATCATTTTTGTTTGTAATTTTTGTGTAGGCAATCGGTTCCATATACTTTCCCTGATTTGGGAACGTACCAAATGCGGACGACATCTCCAGAGGTGAAATTCCCTTGGACATGCCTCCCAGTGCGAGAGCCGCAGCGTTCATGTCGTTGACGCTATTCGACTCATCTGTTACTACAGAGGTAATACCGAACTTCAGGAGATTCGCAACAGCATTACTAACACCTACTTGTTGGAATACCCGAACGGCATTGACGTTGACTGATTGTTCTACTGATTTTCGAAGAGTCATTAATCCACGATTTCCATCGTACCAGTTTTTAGGCCAAATTTTGCCTTGAACAGTCAAAGGGGCATCGTTGATAATACTGGCTGCAGTCAGATAGGAACCATAAAGTGCAGTCTTTTGGTTAACATCATATTCGCCATAGCTCATGGGTTTGCCGGTTGCAGCGGCGTCCATACCCAACTGAAGCGCGGTAGAGTAGACACTAAGTGGTTTGATTGCAGATCCCGGTTGTCTTGGTGACAAGGCACGGTTGTACAATTGACGTCCAGTGGTATTGCGTCCGCCTGCCATGGCTTTGATTTGTCCGGTGTGATAATCGGTGATGACCATGGCCGCCTGCGGTTGTCGTACCTGTTGCTTCAGCGTATAATTTCCGCGTTTGACTGTGTAATTGGATCCATCTTTTGTGAAAAAATTGGGATAGGCATCTTCTTCAAAGAAAGAAGCATCTACAACAACATTTCCTTGATCGTCCAATTTTTTGTATTGCTGTGGAATCAAGAAAGCACCATTTTCGATGGAATAAAACAAACCGTCTTCCTGAAGATACATGGATTTGAATTCAATGCTATAATCAGTCGCTCCATTTACAGTTGTTTTGTAGATGTTTAGTCGTTTGCCCTTGAAAATGGTCATATTCCCATCAGCATCCATGCTGTAGTCATCAGGGGTAAAGGTGAACACATCATCCTGGAAATAGTTGGCATAGTTATATAATAATGTTTTGCCGTTTGCACTTAGCAAGTTGCCAGCTGAATCCTTACTTAGGTTCGCGACAGCAGGAAAGTTTGCACTGTTTGCAAAAGCTGTTTCTATTGCTTGCTGCGCATTGGAGTCCATGGTGGTATAGATTTTGAGGCCTCCATTGTATAACATATCTTTTGCTTCTGACTCATCATAGCCGTATTCTTCCATCAAATCATCAATGACTTCAGAAATCACATAGTCGCAAAAATAAGCCGACAAACCGGTCAGGGAGTCTAACGGAGGATTCATAGCAGCCTTTAGGTCCATAGCCAGAGTTGCATCCAGGGTTTCTTTGGTGATGTATCCCTGTGCTTCCATGAAGTTCAGTGTTGTCTCACGTCTGTGTTTGGAGAGATCTCCATTATATACCATCATATAATCGGATGTTTCCGAGAGAATCATGTTACTGTCAATGATTGCCGCATCTCCTGTTTGATTTTTTTCGATTCTTTTCATCAAGGCATAAGAATCTGGAGATTTTGGGATGGAAGCAATAGCAGCACATTCAAGCAAAGTTAGCTCGCTTACATCTTTTGAAAAGTAAGCCTGAGATGCGCTCTGTACACCATAGCAGTTGTATCCCAGAAAAATCGTATTTAGGTAAGCTTCCAAAATTTGTTTTTTGGTCAGGGATGATTCTAAAAGTACGGTATAATATGCCTCCGAAATTTTACGGTTCAAGGTTCGGACGTTTTTTCTGTCCGCCAAGTAGACATTCCTAGCCAATTGCTGCGTGATGGTACTGGTACCACCAATTCCTTCGCCGGATTTTACACTGTCCCATATCGCACCAAAAATTCGAACGACATTGAATCCATTGTGTTTCCAAAAGGTTTTGTCTTCGATGGCAACTACTGCATTGACCAAGTCTTCGGGTAGGTCTTCATATTTAACGTTAACTCGATTGCCGTCGTCAATAAAAATATTGTCAATGGCATTTCCGTCCTGATCATATAACACCGAAGCCTCCGACAAATATGAATAAATGTTTGTTGAATCTATTTTTGGTGAATTCGCAATGACGGTTACTGTAAACAAGGCAAGAAAGAATCCAAAAGCCACACCGACTGTCAGGACTAACTTACCAAGTTTCTTGAAATTCCAACGATATTTACGTTGTTTGCCATTTTTTTTGCGGCTGACAGATTGTTTTCTTTCTACTCTACTCATATGGTTATTTTCCTCCACTACCCTAGAATTATAGCATAATGGTATAGATAGATAAAGGTTTTTTTAAGGTCATCGAAATTGAAATTGTAAATATATGGAAATTATGATATGATGCTTTTGGAGTGGTCAAGCAGCGGAAAGTGTTCAAAGATGAGAAGACCGGCTTTTCACATGTCAATATGCTACAGTGCCGGAATTTATGCGGCTTTTTTATTTCAAAAGGAATGGATCTCTTGGGTGTTCATCCTAATTTGTTTTTTTCTTTGCGCTTTCTTGATAGACCAAGGACGGAATATTAACATTGTGCTGCTGTGTTGTTTTATCGCAGGAGGCTGTTCCTTCCATGTCGCCAATAAACAATCAGAAGCCCTGTTGCTGCTCGACAATGAGGAGATAGAACTTCAGGGAGAAGTGGTATCCGTTTCACAAAAAGAGGATTATGCCAGTCTTATTGTTCAGTCAACGAGATACGAACGTGTTTTAGTTAATATTTATCAAAAAAAGCCAGAGTTCATACATGCAGTGGGAAAGCGGATTTGGATCTCCGGTCTTCTTGAACTTCCGCAAACAGCCGGGAATCCCAGTGGTTTTGACTATAAGATGTATCTGCGAAGTGTTGGAATTCATTCCATTATGCAAGTTCAACCCGAACAAGTTCATTTTTCAGAAAAAGCAGCAAATCAATTTACCCACGAGCTTGCGGTCTTCCGTCAAGTATTTGAAGAAAAACTCTCTAAACAAATCGGAAAACAACAAACTGGACTTGCCATCGCGATGCTGTTTGGAGATAAATCCGGACTAGAGGATGAAACTTATGAAAGTTTTCAACGTAATGGCACTGCTCACATTCTATCGGTCAGTGGTTTGCATGTGGGATTCTTATACAGTCTTCTGGCTTTCCTCTTGGTTGGAAAACGGAAACCGATATCCAACCTGGTGATCCTTTTGATTCTTGTGGGATATGGCATGCTTTCAGGATTTTGCCCATCGGTAACTCGTGCGCTACTTATGATCGGAATCCATATTCTCTCAAAAATCCTTTGCCGGGCATATGACTTACTGTCTTCTGCAGGAATTTCAGCGATGATACTTTTAATCCAAAATCCATTCACTTTGTTTCATGTGGGATTTCAATTGTCTTTTTTTGCGGTGATTTTGATGGGGTGGATTAACCCCGTAGTCGGAAGAACGATTTCAAAAGGACATGTCCTTTCGCTACTAGTTCCCATTCCGCTTCTTCAGGCTGCCATGGCTCCTTATACGGCATTTCTTTTCAACTATGTTTCCTTTGGAGCATTCGTGGCGAATTTTGGTGTTGTATTCTTTTCAGGAATTCTGATTCCGGCAGGTTTACTAGCGATGCTGGCAACCCAATTACCGGAACCATTTTTTGAGTTCCTGGCAATCTTTATGGAAATATGCATTCGATGTGTTACATGGTGTAACGAAATAACGTATGCCACCGGGAAAACCTGTATGGATGTCTGCAGCCCTCCTGTACTCGTTTTGTTTGCAGCATATGGTTTGTTTTTTTTCTGTTTATCAGAAACTGGACAGGTTGTATGGGTTCGGAAAAAATTTAAATTTATCATTTGGACAATGATTTTTATTATTTGCACAGCGGGTGTATTGGATTGGAAAACGGAAGATGGATTTGATAAAGCGGATGCGGTTTTTGTCGATGTAGGGCAGGGAGACTGCCTTCATATCCGTACGCCTTCCGGTAAGAATGTGTTGATAGATGGAGGGGGAAAAGAGTCCTTTGATGTTGGGAAAAAAGTACTGAAACCATATTTACTAAAAAATGGTGTCAGAAAGATTGACCTTGCCGTGATTACCCATTTGGATATCGACCACTATGGTGGCATACGAAGTCTGGCAGCGGATGGACTTGTAAAAAATATGGGGTTGTATGCAGGAAACAAACTGATTGAAAAAGAGATTATGAAAGACACAGGACTGGCGCAAACCCAATTGCTTTATCTACATCAAGGAGACCGGATTCAGGTGGATCAATACGTGTGGCTTGAGATATTGTATCCGGAACAAAAATCCCGTCAGGTTTATGACGCTGAACTTCTGGCGAAAGAAGAAAACCCGAGGAGTTTGGTTATCCGGGTACACCTTGGTGACTATCGGATACTCATGACAGGGGATATCGATTCGAAGATTGAAGAAGAGATATTATCGGGTTATAGCAGAGCAAATATTGATGCGGATATCCTGAAGATTGGGCATCATGGTAGCAAATACAGTACTTCGGATGATTTTTTAAAGTCTGTCAATCCGAAGATTGCAGTATTTTTGACCGGTAAAAACAATTATGGCCATCCGGACATTAGTATTCTTGAAAAGTGTCGGGAAAAAGGTATAATGATATACAGAACAGACACAAATGGTGCCATTGGATTATTTGGATTGTATAAGGCTCGGAATCCATATTTTGTCACCATCAAGAAGGGAACCTAGTATGGCTTATCAGAGCGCCGGAAAAAGTGAGCATGCCTTTGTCACCATAGGCAGAGATATAAAAGAAGGCGGTTTCCCAAACCTTCTTCTTCTTTGTGGGGAAGAATCTTATTTGATAAAATGGGCGTTGGATCTTTTGGTATCTAAAATGATAGAACCATCGGCGCAGACCATAGATTATTCGATGTTGGATGGCAAAGAAATTACATGGAACGACATTCAAAACCAGTGTGAAACATTGCCCATGATGTCGTCAAAACGTGTGGTGGCGGTTTCGGATTTTTCACCGGCGCAGCCCAAAGAATTGCTCGAAGATTTTCTGCATTTACCGGAACATACTTTGCTAGTATTTTTACAAAACGGTGCATGTGACCGGGTTAAAAAAACGGGGCTGGCCTCGTTGATTACGGCATCAGGTAAAATTTATGAATTTGATTCATTGGAAGAATCCCAGCTAAAAGCCTTTATTCAGAAACGCTTGAAATCTGCCGGAGTATTGGTGAAACCCTCTGTGTTAGCGTACCTGGTAACCTCCAGTGGATATGGGGAACGTGACAGTACCTATACCTTATTTCAACTAGAAAATGACTTGACCAAAATGATTGCCCATCGAACCGGCGATGAACTTACCATAGAAGATGTGAAAGCATGCTTGTCGGAAACCATAGAAACCAACACGTTTGCGATGCTGGATGCCATTGGAAAGAACCGGAAAGACGAGGCATTCCGTCTGCTTCATGATATGTTTCGCAGCGGCGAAAATGTGTACCGACTGCTTTCCACCATTGCATCCCAGATGGAGTTAATGCTTTGTGTTAAGGAGTTGCGTCAGGAAGGACGAAGCCCTATTGAAATCAAAAGTGAATTAAATGTACACGAACTTCGAATCAAAAAAGCACTGGCTTTCTCTGAAAAATTCAGTATTAGCGAGTTAAAGGGAATTCTGATGAATATTTATCGGGTTGATAATCAAATCAAAACCGGTGTGCTAGAGTCTGAAATGGCGCTGGAAATGATGATTGCAGAAATATAAGATTACAGAAAAGGAGAGTTTAATGTTTCGAGAAATGAGAAGAATTGGCAATGCATTGCCAAAGGAAGAAGCCATTGAAATGCTTCAGAAGGCTACCAATGGTGTACTGTCAGTATCCGGAGACGATGGATATCCTTATGGTGTCCCTGTTAGCTTCGCATACCGTAATAACCAGATTATTTTCCATTGCGCAACGGAAGGACATAAACTTGATTCCATCCAGAGAAACCCCAAGGTGTCTTTTTGCGTCGTGGAACAGGATTTGATTATTCCAGAGGAGTTCAACACGCTTTATCGTAGCACCATTGCTTTTGGACAGGCGCGTATCTTAGCGGGGGAAGAAAAAAGGGAATACATTGAAGCCATCGCGAAGCGTTATGCACCGGATTATGACAAAGAAGCAAAAGCCTATATTGAATCGGATTGGTCCGGATTCCATGTGGTTGTAATTGATATCGATCATTTAACAGGAAAAGCCGGAGACTGATCCCCGGCTTAAGCTATTCTAGCAGATGGAATAAGAACTTTTGTCATGGCACGAGTTCTTATTTTTTTATGAATTTTGCGGGTCTTTTTTCAAGGAAAGCGCCAATGCCTTCCTTTTTGTCCTGTGTACCAAAGAGAACGGAAAAGCGTTCAATTTCTAGGTCGGAGGCTTCTGGAAGGTTCATATGGTACCCTTCATCAATGGTGGTTTTTGCAGAAGCAACCGCTAAGGGAGCTTTTGATATAATCCGAACGGCAAGAGAAGTAGCAGCATCCATTAAATGCTCGGGAGCGACAACTTTCTCTACTAGCCCGATTCGATTGGCTTCCTGGGCATCTATAATATCCCCGGTCATAATCAATAGCTTCGCCATGCCTTTTCCAACCAGAAGCGGTAACCGTATCGTTCCGCCAAATCCAGGAATGATGCCTAAATTTACCTCAGGCTGTCCAAATTTCGCCCTCTCTGATGCAATCCGAATATCACAGGCCATTGCCAGTTCACAACCGCCACCCAGGGCAAAACCATTGACTGCAGCAATGATGGGTTTCGGTGTTGATTCAATCAAATTCATCACCCGATGTCCGTTGGAACTTAATTCGCGGGCTAGGACAGGATTCATATCTTGCATGGCTGCGATATCCGCGCCGGCCACAAAAGCTTTGCCTTCCCCCGTTACAATAATTGCCAGGACGGATTCATCCTTAGCTACCTGAGTAAAGGCATCATGGAGATCATTTAGTACATCGTTATTCAAAGAATTCATTGCATCCGGTCGGTTGACGGTAATGGTTGCAATTCCTTGATTGATTTCGAGTTTCACATTATTAAACATGGCAGATTCCTTTCTTTTTCTATGGACTATATGGTAGCATGAATACCGGAAATGTTCAACTTGATGTTAACTTCTTGACGGAGACTCTGCCTGAAGTCTTAGTTTTTCAAGGGTGTTGCGCACGGCAGGTACAAGCAGAACGGCCACTGTCATAACAGCTTCAACCCCAAGATAGGTTAAATTGTACCATAATGACCAAGTAAGTCCGTTGAAATTTTCAGGTGCATAGGCGCTAAAAAAAACGACTCCGGACAAGACAGCGACAAGATAGCGGCAGAAAACACCCAAAAGATATCCGGCAATCATGCCAATTTTTTTTCGATGTCGGAGCAAGCCACCTATTGCCAGCGCACCAAACGCCATAGGATAATCCAGAAGTACCTGAACAGGATGAATAATAAACGGACTCAGTAGCAAGTTTAAAATTCCAACGCCAGCCCCGACCAGCATGCCTTTTGAGATGCCGAAATAATATGCGGCAATAAAAATAGGCAGCATGGAGAAGGGGGTGACGGATCCGCCCTGGGGCATACGAAAAAGTGTCAACGCGCCGAGTGCGACCGATAAGGCCATTAAAATGGCTGAAATGGCAAGAATTTTGGTGGCGGGAATCATTTTCCCGGTTTGAGTAGACATAAAAAAACCTCCTTACGAAATAGGAGGGGACGGAACATCAGTCCGTTTACGCTTCCCTACGCCGTCTTTAAACGGATCAGGTTGTGAGGGTACTGCCGGTAATCCGGCCAATCTCAGCAAAAGCTCCCCTAGCATGAATTATTCAGTTTATCTTTTCGAGTTGTCGTATCAACGATTGACCTTATCTTATCCAACAGACTATTGATTGTCAAGCCCAACCTCTTTCCTGGAGCAAATAACCAATAGGGTGCCGTGACCCACTTGAATCGTGGCAGCGGACCCGATTATTTCATTGCTAACACCCAAAGGGAAAGTATGGGTTAGCGTGGCGTCCGTAAGCGGAAAGGCCATGCCTGTCAAGGTGACACCAGTGGATACAGGTGTCCAGGATAAAACGGAAACGGCATAACCGGGTAGGGGGGGGAGGTGTAATGTGTTGTCGGTTATGATATGGACGCTATTGTTTTGATCTAGTAATCGAACTAGTACTCCCTTATGGCTGAAACCCACCATATTTTGAAGGTTTGCCAAGGTGTGATCCAGACGACCACCCAAACCTCCGACGATGACAATCTCATCACACCCCTGTGTTAATGCGTATTCCATGCAAAGTGCGGTATCTGTTTCATCCTTTTCACGTGGGGCTTTTATCCAAAGGATACCCTCCGGCAAACTTGTTCGTTCAAATCCTGCTTCATCCAGCGAGTCCATGTCGCCGATGACGGCATGAGGAACTAGACCAGCATCGAAAGCCTGCAGCAAACCACTGTCGGCGCATAGGATTAAATCTGTGTCCAGCGGTGTTATCAATTTTGTGATTTGACCCTCCACAAAAGAGGGGATTATGATGCATCTTTTCATGACATTATTATATATCTTTAAAAACCTCTTTGACAAGGGTATAATAATATCACGTGAAATAACACGAAAAGGAGAGTTGAATGGATCAAAAAATCGTTGAAAATGTAAGGAATATTCTGAAATCTCAGGTAGATCCGGTTCTGGAACAACACTACGGAGGCGCGGTTCTGACAGGGATTGAGAATGGAGTCGCAAGGGTGAGACTAACAGGGGCTTGCGCGTCCTGTCCATCGGCGCAGGACACCATCGAAAGTGTCGTCAAAGATATTTTATTGCCTCAGATACCGGAGCTAAATGACGTAATATTAGACACTTCCGTCAGTGAAGACCTGATAGATATGGCAAAAAAAATATTAAATAAGGAAATTTAGCAAATTGTGTCTTTTTGGTACAAAATTTGCTTGTTATTTAATACAGTAAGTTATAACATTAAACATAAAATATAAATAATAAAGAAAAAGGAGAAAATCATTATGCTTATGACAGGGCAACAGTACATCGACAGTTTAAGAAAACTTAAAACCAGAGTATACATGTTTGGAGAAAAGATTGACAATTGGGTAGACCATCCCATTATCCGTCCTTCCATCAATTGTGTCAGAATGACATACGACCTGGCGCAGGATCCCCAATATGCTGATCTGATGACCACTAAATCCAGTCTGACCGGTGAAACCATCAACCGTTTCGCCCATCTGCACCAAAGCACAGACGACCTTCGCAAGAAAGTCAAGATGCAACGTCTACTGGGACAAAAAACAGCCAGCTGTTTCCAACGGTGTGTTGGTATGGATGCATTTAATGCAGTCTTTTCCACCACATTCGAAATCGACAAGAAGTACGGAACCAGCTATCACCAAAACTTCGTCAATTATTTGAAGCACGTTCAAGCCAATGACATCATTGTAGACGGCGCTATGACAGACCCCAAGGGCGACAGAGCCCTGGCTCCTTCCAAACAAAAGGATGCAGATCTGTTCCTTCACATTGTCGAAAGAAGACCTGACGGTATCGTCGTCCGAGGAGCAAAAGCCCACCAGACCGGTTCCATCAACTCTCACGATCACATCATTATGCCCACCATCGCCATGGGTGAAGAAGACAAAGACTTTGCAGTATCTTTCGCTTGTCCTTCGGACGCAGAAGGTCTATACATGATTTATGGCCGACAATCCTGCGATACCAGAAAACTGGAAGAGAATGCTGACATTGACTTAGGAAACAAGGAATTCGGCGGACAGGAAGCACTGGTTGTATTTGACAACGTATTTATTCCCAACGACAAAATCTTCCTATGCGGCGAATTTGAATTTGCAGGCATGATGGTGGAACGATTTGCCGGATACCACAGACAATCCTATGGCGGGTGCAAAGTTGGTGTGGGCGATGTGCTGATAGGCGCAGCAGCCTTGGCAGCAGATTATAACGGTGCCAACAAAGCATCCCATGTCAAGGATAAGCTGATTGAAATGACCCATCTGAACGAAACCCTATACTGCTGTGGCATTGCTTGCTCGGCAGAAGGATATCCGACACTTGCCGGAAACTTTCAGATTGACCTGCTCTTAGCTAATGTTTGCAAACAGAATGTAACCCGTTTCCCATATGAAATCGTCAGATTAGCCGAAGACATTGCCGGTGGACTCATGGTTACTATGCCATCTGCTGCTGACTTCAGATCTGATTTGGAAGTTGGAAGTAACGGCGAGACACTTGGAGAAATCTGTACCAAGTACTTTGCTGCTGCCCCGACATGTACCACAGAAGAAAGAATGCGTATCCTGAGATTCCTCGAAAACATGTGTTTAGGCGCATCCGCTGTTGGTTATAGAACTGAATCCATGCATGGTGCAGGTTCTCCTCAGGCGCAGAGAATCATGATTGCAAGACAAGGAAACATTGAAGCCAAAAAAGAACTGGCCAAAGCCATTGCCGGTATCAAATAATCATGAAAATCGGTGTGAGATTTTGCGGAGGTTGTAATCCGAGATTTGACAGGGGCCAAGCCCTTGAAACAATCAGGAAGAGCATGCCAAACGATGAATTTCTTCATGCCGTTGAAGGGGAAGAGTATGATATGCTTCTGGTCATCGGCGGTTGCACCAATTGTTGCGCCACCTTTGACCACTTCCACTCCCATACCGGAGTCGAAAAGATATGGAGTGAAGATCATATCCCAGAATTGCTTGAAGAAATCGAAATCGCCCGAAAAAGGATTGCCAATCCTGAATAATTTGAAATGGAGGATGTCATAAGTTGGACTGGAAAAAAGTTTACGAAGAAAAAATATGCACAGCTGCTGAAGCGGTAGATTGCATACAATCCGGCGACAGAGTCGTCTTTGCCCACTGTGTGGGTGAACCCAAGGCCATTGTTGATGCTTTGGTAGAAAAGAAAGAACAGTTTCGAAATGTAACGATCTCCCACATGGTTTCTCTCGGAAAAGGGGAATACACCTGGCCGGAGAATAAAGAGCATTTCACGTTTGAAGGCTGGTTCAGTGGACCGCCTACCAGAAAGAGCATTGAACAAGGACACGGTGAATTTGTTCCCGTATTCTTCCACGAAGTGCCGATTAACATGCGCAAAGGGATTTTCCCTGTAGATGTGGCATGTGTTATGGTTTCACCTCCCGATGAAAACGGATTTTGCTGTACCGGTGTTTCCAGCGACTACACCATGCAGGCAATGAAGTCCGCAAAAATTGTTCTGGCTGAAGTCAATGACCAAGTACCTGTCACCAATGGAGATGTGTTGGTTCATGTCAATGATATCGACCATTTCGTCCTGGATAATCATCCCCTTGCAACCATTCCACTACCCAAGATTACTGAAGTGGAAGAATGCATCGGCAAAAACTGCGCATCCTTGATTGAAGACGGATCCACTTTGCAGCTGGGTATCGGCGCGATTCCAGACGCAGTCCTTTCACAACTCAAAGAGAAAAAAGATCTGGGTATCCACTCGGAAATGATTTCTGATGGTGTGGTTGACTTGTATGAAGCCGGTGTTGTAAACAACAGCAAAAAAACCCTTCATCCCGGATTAATGGTTGTAACATTCCTCATGGGAACCAAAAGACTCTATGATTTTGCCAATAACAATCCCAACATCCTGATGAAGCCGGTGGATTATGTCAATCATCCTGCCATAGTCGCCCAAAACAACAACCTGGTCTGCATCAATGCTTGCATCGAAGTGGACTTCATGGGTCAAGTGGTTTCCGATTCCATCGGAACCAGACAATTTTCAGGTGTTGGTGGTCAGGTTGACTTTGTCAGGGGTGCTTCTATGAGTCATGACGGAAAGGGCAAAGCTATCATTGCAATGCCATCTTCAACTGTAATGAAAGATGGTACCCGTGTTTCTAAGGTCGTTCCCTATATTACCCACGGTGCTGCTGTTACCACATCTAGAAATGACGTGGATTACATTGTTACCGAATACGGAATCGCACCAATGAAAGGGGTATCCCTCAAGCATAGGGCACGCAACCTGATTCGAGTTGCTCACCCTGATTTCAGAGAAGAACTAAAAATCGAGTTTGAAAAGAGATTTAACGATAAGTTTTAGGCAGCGAAAGCTGATTGCAAAGGAGGAACGCTATGCAAGCATTAAGAATTGTACCAAAGATTTTAACCTTTGATACTTTCAAAGAATTCAATGATGAATTCAAAATCGGCAAAAATGACATCCTGGTAACAAACCAGTGGATGTATGACCCCTATGTAAAACCCCTGGGCATCGAAACCAACGTGGTTTTCCAAGAACTCTTCGGCAAGGGCGAACCTTCCGATGAAATGATCGACGCCATGAAGAAGGAAATGGACAAATACAGCTATGACAGAATCATCGCTTTCGGCGGCGGCACCATCGTAGACATTTGCAAAATCCTGGCACTGGATGTGCCGGAGCAATCCGTAAAACTGTTTACCGGTGAAGTACCTCCTGTCAAAGTAAAGCAACTGATTGTAGTACCAACCACTTGCGGAACCGGCTCTGAAGTAACCAATGTTGCCATCGCAGAACTCAAAACATTGCATGTCAAAAAAGGAATTGCAGTGGATCAGACTTATGCGGACTATGCTGTTCTGATTCCGGAACCCCTGAAGGGTCTTCCTGATTTTGTATTTGCAACCAGCTCTATCGATGCATTGATCCATGCAATAGAATCTTTCTTGTCCCCCAAGGCTTCCCCGTTTACAGAAATGTATTCCTTAAAAGCCATTGAAATGATTATGGACGGCTACAAAAAGATTATTGCAACCGGCAAATGTGATGCAGCAGCACGTGCACCATACCTGAATGATTTCATTCTGGCTTCCTGCTATGCCGGCATTGCCTTTGGCAATGCAGGATGTGCAGCAGTACATGCGCTATCCTATTCCATTGGTGGTGCATTCCACGTACCTCATGGAGAAGCAAACTATGCTTTCTTCACAGAAGTATTTAAGATGTATAACGCAAAGAAGCCAACAGGCAAGATTGCAGCTGCAAACAAAATTTTCGCAGATATTTTGGGATGTGACGTATCCGTTGTTTACGATGAACTAGAAAAATTCCTGAACAATATCTTGATGAAGAAAAAACTAAGCGAATACGGAATGGTGGAAGCCCAGATTGATGAATTCACAAAATCCACTGTGGATAATCAACAGAGATTGTTGGGCAACAACTACGTTGCTTTGTCAGATGCGGAACTCAGACAAATCTTTGTCAACTTGTTCTAAATCAGACCGTTTATTTCTGCAAAAAAACAACTCAATGCGAGATGAAAAAATTCTGTATACATTGAAAAAGGTTGCCCCGTGTGTTGCACGGGGCAATTATTTATTGTATGATATGGGGTATATTGTATGACAAATTTGGTCATGCATGTTTCGAGCATAATTGAAGGTATATAGGAGGAAATCATGAATCAAAATTTAATTGTTTTAGAGCCCGCAGCGAACATCCGGGCACGGGGAAGAGCCGCTTTGAATGGCAATTGGCAGCAGGCTATATTAGCGATGTTGCTATATTTTGTGTTTATCAGTTTGATTCCAAGTTTGATAGACAGCCTACTGGGATGGAGCTATATCGCACCCGGTGGTGTTACCGTGACGAACTCACCATCCTGGTTGTATTTATTATTGGTATCAGGACCGTTTTCTCTGGGTTTGGTAGCCTTCTTCGTGGGCTTGTTTCGAAATCAAGAAACCCAGGTGAACCGTATATTCGATGGATTTAATCGGTTTGGAAAAGCTTTTGTACTAAGTCTGTTGATGGGTATTTTTATCGTTTTATGGACATTACTATTTATTATCCCCGGTATTATTGCAGCCTTCCGCTATAGTCAGTCATTTTATATCATGCATGACAATCCGGAGCTGTCTGCCATGGACTGCCTCAGAGAAAGCAAGCGGATTATGGCAGGCAATAAGGCCAAACTCTTCATACTGGCACTATCCTTCATCGGTTGGGCAATTCTGGCGGTATTACCCGGTGCAATCTATTCAGGGATATTTGTTGACCTAAACGAAATTCCAAGTTTGTTTGAGAACTTAATGATATTTGTGCTTGGTGCTGGATACCTTTGGGTTGGCGCTTACTTCTATACAACAACGGTTGCCTTCTATGAACTGCTGAAGGGAAACATCTCCGGTCAGGTATTTATTCCGGAACAGTATTAAGAACAAACAAACGAACGAATCAATCGAACAGTACGACATCAGAAAAGACATAATCGGAGGATACAATGCAAAGCGAATGCAGGAATGACTTTAAGGTCTTGCTTTTTGCCAGTGATATTAATGTATACAGTGTTGCCAGAGCATTTCACGAAGCTTATGGCATGGTTGTGGATGCCTTTGGTAAAGCGGATTCCGGACCTTGTATCGGAAGCAAAATTATTAACTACTCCTACGATCAACAGGCCGATACCCAACCAGTTTTCCTAAAAAAGGTATTGGATTTTGCCGGACAATACCCGGACAAAAAAATCCTTCTTCTGGGATGTGGAGACAATTACCTGGAGTTGATTAGCGAAAACAAACCCCACTATCCGGAGCATGTCATCGCACCGTATATCGATATCGATTTCTTGCATACTTTGATTCATAAAGAGCAGTTTTATCAGCTGTGCGAAAAGCACGGGGTAGACTATCCTGCCACGTATATTTTCCGCAAAGAAATGCCATTTGACTCAATTCCGCCGTTCGGAGCGCCATATATTCTGAAACCCTCCAATGGGGTAGAGTACTGGCAACATCCTTTCCCTGGTCAAAACAAGGCGTTTAAAGCAAACACTGTGGAAGAAATGCAACAAATCCTCCGAGATATTTATGATTCGGGGTATTCGGATACCATGATTATTCAGGACTTTATCCCGGGCGATGACACGTTTATGCGTGTATTAACCAATTATTCAGATCAACACGGGAAGGTCCAGATGATGTGCCTCGGTCATGTGTTACTGGAAGAGCACACGCCACATGGAATCGGAAACCATGCGGTTATCATTACTGAATCAGACGTGTCTTTTATGGATCAAATCAAACGTTTGCTGGAAGAAATCCACTATGTGGGATTCTCTAACCTAGACATTAAATATGATCAACGGGACGGGAAATACAAGGTTTTCGAAATTAATCCCAGACAAGGACGGAGCAACTTCTATGTTACTGGTTCTGGATGCAATATTGCCGCTTTGGTAGTAAAAGATGTCATTGATAATGAGCCGATGGACTATCAGTCTGTGGATAGCGAGAATTTATGGATGGTAATTCCAAGAAGGGTTGCATTCAACTACGTAGGCCCTCCACAATATAAACAAAAAATGAAAGAGCTGATTGCAGCAGGCAAAGTAGTCAACCCACTGATTTATAAACCTGACAAAGGTCTATTTCATAGTTTGAGAACATTTAAGTCGATTATGAGCCATTATGCAAAATACAAGAAATATCTGGGGAAACAATGAACAAACAAGAAGGAAAAATATTAGGTATCATCGGGGGCATGGGACCTCTGGCAACCAATGTCTTTTATAAGATGCTGATTGATATGACGCCGGCACAGAAAGATCAGGAACACATCAATACGATTCTTCTGAGCCACGCTACCATGCCGGACCGAACAAAAGCCATTGAATCCGGCAATCTTTCTGAATTGCTAAACAAATTGCGGGAAGATGCTGTTTTCCTTGAGCAAAGTGGAGCATCTTGTATTGCAATTCCATGCAACACCTCACACGTTGTTATGGATGATATCCAAAAGGTAGTCACAATTCCCATCATTAACATGGTTCGCGAAACGGTTGATTATTTGCTGAATGAATGTGATTGCCAAGACCAAAAAGTGGGTATTATGGCTACTGATGGCACGATCAAAGCCGAGATATTTCAAAGAGAAATAGCCAAAAATGGCATGATTCCAGTTATTCCGACAGATTGTAACCAAAAGAAATTGATGCACATCATCTATGACGGGGTGAAAGCAGGCTTGCCGGTGAACCCAGAAGATTTTACGCAAGTGGAAAACCAATTTAGGGAAGCCGGATGCAAAAAAATAATATTGGCTTGTACAGAGTTGTCTTGTTATGCGATGGAGAATCCATTGACGGACATTTATGTGGATGCCATGGAAATATTGGCAAGAAAGGCGATTTCAATATGCAAATGATATCCCATCGGATAGAGGAGTATTTAGAGGCCTTAGCACAGGCAGAACTGCTTGTCGAAGAACATGGATTATCCGCGATTCTTACCAAAGATGTTGAGCTGGTCACCTATGACTCAAGAAAAGCAGGACACGGGACTCTTTATTTTTGTAAAGGTGTCCATTTTGATGTGAAATACCTGGAAGAATCCCTTTCAAAAGGTGCGATTGCCTATGTCAGCGAAAAAATGGAATTACCCGATGTGATGGACCAAATCCCTTGCATTATTGTATCTGATATCCGCAAAGCAATGGCCATCGCAGCGAACTTGTATTTTAATCAGGCGTGGAAGAACTTCACCTTGATTGGCATTACCGGATCCAAAGGAAAATCCACAACGGCTTTCTTTACCAGAGATATTCTGGACGATTATCTGATGGATCAGAAATATCCTCCTTGTGCCATTCTGTCCAGCATTGAGAATTTTGACGGATTGGTCAAAGAGGATGAATCCTTGAACACCACTAAAGAAGCTTTTCCGCTACATCAGCACTATTTTAATGCTTCTGAAAGTGGCACAAAATATATGGTTACAGAAGTATCAAGTCAGGGGCTCAAATATCACCGCACCCTTGGTGTAATGTATGATGTTGGTGTTTTTATGAATATCGGGCGAGATCATATCAGTCCTGCCGAACACACCGATTTAGAAGATTATATTTCTTCGAAAGAATTATTATTCAATCAATGCAGGGCTGCTTGTATCCATATGGATACCCCATATTCGGAGAGGTTCCTAAATATAGCAAAGAAAAGCGAATCTGTTGAGAAAATTATTACCTTTGGAATGACGCCAGGAAACGATATCCAAGGATACGATGTTAAGACATCCCTGAACGGGATTACATTCAGAGCAACAGGACCGGATTTTGACGATGAATTTGCCATAGGCCTCACTGGGCTTTTCAATGTAGCCAACGCGCTGGCCGCTATTTCAATCTGTTATTATCTTGGAATTCCGATGGAGTTTATCAAATCGGGACTTTACCGCAGTCGTGTCAGCGGACGCATGGAATTGTTTTTTAATGAATCACATTCAAAAACGGTACTAATGGATTATGCGCATACGGCAGACAGCTATATCAATATGCTTCAATCCACCCGAATTGAGCACCCAGACAAAAAAATATTTATCGTCTTTGGATGTCCCGGAAACAAGGCAGAAAGCCGCCGTAAGGATTTGCCTGAGGCCGCAGCGCCTTATGTGGACAAAATGTTTATAACCATGGAGGATCCAGGGGAAGAATCAGCCGAAGATATTTGTAATGAAATTGCCAAGTACGCCAAAGCCGTCGGGGCGAATTACGAAATAATACTTGACCGTGTGCTGGCAATCGAGCAGGCAATCTATGAAGCAGATGAAAAAACCATTGTGGTGGTCGCGGCAAAAGGTTGGGAAACCAGACATCGTATTGGCAATGAGTATGTTAAAACCGTTTCTGATGGTGAAGTGATCGTCGAGACGTTAAAGAAATATAAAACGATATGAGTAATGATTCATATTAGTGATATAAATGTAAAACTAATGGAGGACAAAATGACCAAGAAATTAAAAATTACCGAAACGGTCTTGCGAGATGGCCATCAATCCCTCATCGCCACAAGAATGACCACAGCAGAGATGCTACCGATTTTGGAAGCCATGGATGACGTGGGATACCATGCCCTCGAAATGTGGGGTGGGGCAACCTATGACGCCTGTATCCGCTTCCTCGAAGAAGACCCCTGGGATCGTCTGAGAACCATTCGTAAACTGGTGAAGAAGACCAATCTTCAGATGTTGCTTCGAGGACAAAATCTTCTTGGATACAAACATTACGCAGATGACGTGGTGGACGAATTTGTAAACAAGGCAGTTGGGAATGGCATTGACATTATCCGAATTTTTGACGCATTGAATGATACCAGAAACCTGGAATCCGCCATCAAAGCTACCAAAAAATATGGTGCTCATGCGCAAGGCTGCGTATCTTACACCATCAGCCCTGTCCATACCAATGATATGTTCGTCCAATTAGGCAAAGAAATCGAACAAATGGGTGCGGACTCTTTTTGCATCAAAGACATGGCTGGTTTATTAGATCCTTATGGTACCTATGAAATGGTCAAGGAACTCAAAGCAAAACTCAAGATTCCAGTGGAACTCCATACCCACGCCACCAGCGGTTTGGGGAGTATGACTTACATGAAGGCAGCGGAAGCCGGCGTCGATATCATTGACACTGCTATTTCTCCGTTTGCAGAAGGAACCTCACAACCGCCTACAGAACCTATGGTAGCTGCATTCAAAGGCACCGAATGGGATACGGGTTTGGATCTTGCCAAATTGGACAAAATCACTGAGCATTTCCGTCCAATCCGTGAAAAATATATTGCCAGTGGATTGTTGGATCCAAAATTAATGGGCGTAGATATTAACACGCTTCTTTACCAGGTGCCGGGCGGTATGTTGTCAAATCTGGTTTCACAGCTGAAAGAATCTAACGCCATGGACAAATTCGAGGAAGTTTTAAAAGAAGTCCCACGTGTCCGTGAAGACTTCGGATATCCACCTCTTGTTACGCCATCCAGCCAGATTGTCGGAACCCAGGCAGTGCTGAATGTGGTTTTAGGAGAGCGGTATAAGATGGTTCCCAATGAGGCAAGACAACTGGTGAAGGGTATGTATGGCAAAACCACTGTACCCATCAAAGAAGAAATTATCAAAAAAATTCTGGGTGATGAAAAGCAGGTTACATGCCGTCCTGCAGACTTATTGCCGCCGGAACTGGCCCAGGCACGAAAAGATGCGGCAGAATATATGCAACAGGAAGAAGACGTGCTTACCCAAGCCTTTTTCCCGAAACCCGCTGAAACCTTCTTTAAAAGAAGGCTAGAAAAACAAGAAAAATTAGATTTAAACCTACTACAAAAGGAAGACTCCGTCTATCCGGTTTAATAAATCGACCATATCCTCAGGCAATGGGGCCTTCAGATTGAGCGGCAACCCGGTAACAGGATGAAGGAATGACAGGCTTACCGCATGGAGAGCCTGTCTTTTTATGAGCGTGCTATCCTCACAGCCGTAGAGGGTGTCGCCCACAACCGGAAATCCCAGATGGGATAAGTGAACCCGAATTTGGTGAGTACGACCGGTTTCCAAAATAAGTTCCAATAGCGTAAAACCGGAATCGAACCGTTGAACAACCTGGAAATGAGTAACAGAAGGGTGTCCACCTGCTACAACGCCGCGGTGAACCTGATCCGGATTCGGACGACCCAGTGGCTCATCGATTGTCCCTTTGTCTTCCGGAAAAATCCCTTTGACAATGGCCAGGTATTTCTTTTCCACAAGACCTGCTTTCATTTGTTTTACAAATCCATCCTGGGCGTGAGAGTTCTTTCCTAGAGCCAATAGACCGGAGGTATCTCTATCCAGACGGTTGATAAAGCGGATTTTAAAGGATTGATTTGTATCCAGCATATATTGAGTGACACCGTTGGCGATGGTATGATCTGGATGACCATTAGTGGGATGAACGACTACCCCAGGCTGCTTATTAATAATCAGCAAATCGTCATCTTCATAGATCGGTTGGATGGGAATGGGTTCGGGGGGGAAGTAACTGACCTCATCGGGAACAGAGATTGCAAGCCTATCGCCGGCTTTTGGCACCACCCAGGGATCTACAGAGGCTCCATTTAAGGAGACTCCGTGGTGCTTTTTGATTTTGGTTCGCAATCTGGATGAAAAGTTGAACTTATATCGAAGGAGCTCCTTGATTTGGAGCTCCTTTTTTTCATCATCGATTGTTACCGTGTAAGTATATTTATCTTTCATGTATTTGCAGTGCTCTTTCATACAGTTAAAACTATAAAAACTTGGTTTTGACCTTATTCCAAAAATCATAGGTTTCAAATCGCAGAAGATTTACTGAGGTTTCTGAAAACTCGATTTTAATTAAATCCACGTTCTCGTAGTGGGTTATGATACCGTCTGTAATAATGCATGTGCTGTCATCCTTCGTATACTCGGGTACGATTTCTAAGGACATATCGCAGGGAAGAAGGATACTTGAAGTGAAGGAACGATATGCTGTCGTGTTCATGGGTGCGATTGGTGTCACCTGAAGCAACTTAAGTCTTGGGTCTACGATAGATCCACCTAGAGAGTAGTTGTAGGCAGTACTGCCAGCCGGTGTTGCCACCAGCACGCCATCGCCGGAAAACCGTTCGATAAAACTGCCACCGATGGAAATATTCAGATGGGCGGAGAAGGCATTGCTACCTTTGACTACGATTTCGTTTAGACCACGGTGCAAATGCACCTGACCCCCTTCATGAACATGTGCCTTGACAGTTGCCAATGGCTGCAACCGATATTTGCCTTCTTTGTAGTTAAAGATAAATTCATCCAGTTGATTGGGATGTATTTCCTGAAAAAATCCTAAATGCCCAGTGTTGATTCCAATGATGGGCACTTTCGGGAAGCCATATTTGTGAATGCTCTCCAAAGTGGTTCCATCGCCACCGATGCAAACCAGCAACTCGGAATCCGGAGAAAACTCTTTGGGTACAAAAAAACCGCTGGCTTCCAGCTTCTTTTTTAGTAAAGACCTGGTTTCTTTGGACACCTGTGTGCCGTTTGTATAGATGCTTATAATTCGTTTTTCCATGATACCATCTTACACTAGTCTTTCGAATTCATCAACCAGGTTTTTAAACACCTCCATGGCGCTTTCCACTGGTTTTGTGCTACTCATATCTACGCCAGCAATCTTAAGAAGGTCAATGGGATCGTTGCTTTCACCGGTTTTTAGAAATGACAGATAGCGTTCTTTTGCAGGGTTACCTTCTTTCAGGATGGCATCAGAAAGGGCAGCTGCGGCAGCGTATCCGGTTGCATATTTGTAAACATAAAACGCTCGGTAAAAGTGGGGAATACGAGCCCATTCAAATTGAATATAATCGTCTTCTGCCAAGGCATCACCAAAATATTTTTTGTTGAGTTTACTGTATTCTTGGGACAACCATTGTGCCGTTAACGAACCGCCTTCTTCTACGGTTTTATGAGTGAGCGCTTCAAATTCAGCAAACATGGTTTGCCGAAACAGGGTGGTGCGGAAGCTCTCAATATGCATATTGATTAGATACTTTCGCATGGTCGGATCTGTTTCTTTTTGGAGCAGATCTTTCATTAACAGATTCTCGTTGACCGTTGAGGCTACTTCCGCAGTGAAAATGGAATGACCACCATAAACAAAAGGCTGAGCTGCGCGGGTGAAGTATGAATGCATAGAATGACCCATTTCATGCACCAACGTAAAAACATCCTTCAACGTGTCAGTGTAATTCAACAGGATATACGGTTTGCTATCATAACTCCCAAAACTATAGGCACCGCTGGTTTTCCCTTGATTTTCATAGACATCAATCCACCCTTGCGAGATACCTTTTTTCATTCCTTCAAGATAGGTTTCTCCCAGTGGAGCCAGGCTTTCCATCATGATATTGATCGCCTCCTGGAAGGGAATCTCCCGTTTAGGCAATGTTACCAAAGGGACATACACATCATGCATTTGAAGCGTATCTAGGCCAAGTATTTTCTTTCGAAGTGACATATATTTGTGTAATGCGGGCAGATTTTTATTGACCGCTGCAACCAAATTGTCATACACCGTTTCTGGGATATTATCACCGGAAAGGGCGGCAGCCCGAGAGGAGGAGTACTTCCGTATTCTTGCCGATACCACATCGGTTTTGGTGTTGAAACTGTAAGTGGTCGCCAAGGTATTAATCAATGCTTCATAGGACTGATACATTTTATCGAAGGCCTCTTTGCGTACCTTTCGATTATGGCTTTCCATGAAAGTAATATAATTTCCGTGGGTCAGTTCTGCCTGCTGGCCGTTCTCATCTGTGATGTTGCCAAACTTAAGATCTGCATTGTTCAGCATGGTGAATATATCCGAAGTGGCCCCTGTGATTTCGCTCATTTGGGCCAACAAGTTTTCTTCGGACTTCGTAAGTACATGGGTCTTCTCACGAAATAAGCTTTCCAATGCATGCTTGTAAATAGCAAGGTCTTCGTTTTCATTCAGATATCCGGTAATGGTTTCCTCAGGAGTTTCCAGTAGCTCAGGAGTAAAAAAAGACATGGTTGAACTGACTTTTGCCAGGTCTGAGTTGATTCGATCCATCATTGCTTGGTATTTTTCTGAGGTATTGTCTTCGTCACGTCGCATCCTTGCATAGACAAATGCTTTTTCAAGGGTTTGCCAGATATCATCTCGAAGCTTGAGAACTTCTAACAATTTTTGGCCGTCTTTGGTTATGGAGCCTGCAAAGCCGGCAAATGTATCAGCTTTCGCTAAACCAGATTGGATATCGGTATCCCATTGGTGCTCGTCGGGATACATGTCTTCGATGGCCCATTTATCGGCTTGATTTATTTCAGATCTTGTCTTGAGTTTTTTATCCATTGTAGACCTCCGTATTGTTTACATTGACTAGTTCTTGTTGTAAAATGTATTATACCTCAAATCGAAAGGATATGAAACTATGGACAATAGACCCATCGGCTTTTTTGATTCCGGTCTAGGAGGATTGACCTGTATTACCCCCCTCATGAAGAAACTTCCCGAAGAACGGATCATTTACTTTGGAGACACTGCTCGAACGCCATATGGGTCAAAAGCTGTTTCAACCATTAAGACTTTTAGCACTCAAATTGCTGACTTTCTGGTTCATCACGATGTAAAGATGATTGTTATCGCCTGCAACACAGTGAGCGCCACTAGCTTGACACACCTAAGGAACCGATATCCGCATATGCCGATTCTGGGCATCATTCAACCGGCTGCGGTCGCAGTGGCAGAAAAATGCGCCTCCTCCGATCGGATAGGTGTCATAGGTACCAAAGTTACCATTGCAAGCCATACATACAAGGAACTAATCGGCTCTCTGAACCGGCATTTAGATATTTTTGAAACCCCTTGCCCTGCCTTTGTTCCCTTGATTGAAGAGGGCATTATCGAAAATGACATTATGGATTTGACAATTCATCACTACATGGATGACTTTATACTCGAAAACAGGATTAATACCATGGTACTTGGTTGCACCCATTATCCATTGATTCGTGGCAACCTTGAGAGAATTTATCCGGACTTGACGATTATCAATCCTTCAGAGGAAATTGTAGATAGCATCTATGAAATTCTTAAAGAAAAGGACATGCTGGCTGCTAACTCATCCGTAAAAAATATTTTTTATGCCAGTGACTTGTCCGAAAATTTTGTTCGTATGATTGACCGTATTTTCCAGAACTCGGACACAAAAGTGGAGTTCAAGAATTTTGACATTGAAGAAGTGTAGCAGAAAAGGAGGTGCCCTATGGATTTAAGTGAATTGATGGAAATGCTCGAAATTGATGAACCCAGCGAGTTTGAGTACTTTGAGAACTTAGCTGACTTGCTGGAGTCTGACGAAACCATTCCTGAAGAAACCTTGTTTCAGTTATTCTCACAAACTGAACCCAAAACCGTTGCGGAGTTAATCCATAATTACTTTGATGACTTGTTGGAAGCTATGCCAGAATCTTCAACAGAAATGTTTACGTTGCTTGAGAATATCAAACGTTCCTTAATTGGATTGTTGCAGACGTCTGAAGAGGAAAGTCTGCTTCGACACTTTGTTGAAGAATTGTTTCGATTTAAAACCTGGTTTTGTTTTGAATCAGAAGTGGGGTGCAAAAGTCTGTCAGACGGAGAAGAAAAAACGTTATCCCTACGGGATGCTTTGGTACTGTCAAGACTTGAAAAAATGGAAGAAGACGAATATCAGTATGACTTTGAGGATTGTCTTAAATACGAAATTGACGAGTATATCATGAGCTTTGCAGACCTTGCCATCGAAGAAGAGGACGATGAAGAAGAGAAAAAAGACCTTTTTGACAGTGGTTATGTGTATGACGACGAAATGAGGGACTAAGAAAGGATACAGAACACACTTGAACCGTCAATCAAACAAAGAATACAAAATCGGAATGGTAGCAGCCCTAACATGTTCGATTCTATGGGGAGTATTGCCCATATACTGGCAAGCCCTACGACCCATCGAATCTTCTGTAATCATCTTTTACAGAATCGCACTTGTGGGGGTTGTTTGTTTTGTCGCCGCATTGGTTATTTATGGTTGGAAGCGAATCAAAGCGCCCCTTTCCGTCAAAGGAGCCAAAGGCAAGTATTTTCTCGCCGGTTTGATGATTACGCTTTGCTGGAGTATCTATATCTGGGCGGTCAATGCGGATATGGTAATACAAACTTGTATAGGTTACTACATTGAACCATTAATGGTTAGTTTATTTGGTGTTTTTTTCTTTAGGGAGAAACTGACGAAGTATAAGACAACCGCTTTGATTATGGCATTTCTTGGAGTGCTGGTGATACTCATCTACTTCCATCGATTACCGTTGGTTGCATTGAGTCTGGCCTTGACATTTTCCATCTATGCGGCCATGAAAAAAAGCTTTCAGATTGAGCCGTTGCTTTCGCTATTGTATGAAACTATGTTTCTAGTACCCATCGCATTAGCGGTGATTATTTACCTGGAATGGACGGGACAGGGTGCTCTGGGTGTTGGCACACCGGTACAATATGGTTTGTTACTTTGCTCTGGATTATTTACAGCGATTCCACTGGGACTTTTTGCAATGGCAGTAAATAAAGTGACATTGGTGACTATGGGTCTCATTGAGTATATTTCTCCGTCCATTACGTTGTTCATCGGTATTTATATATTCAAAGAAGCGTTTGATTTAGTTCAATTTCTTGCATTTGTGCTTATTTGGTTTGGGCTTGTCATCTTTACCTATGGAGAGATACGAGGCTATCACAAAAGTAGGGGGTTGCGCGTATGATGCTGAAACATAGATTGAATATGTTAGGGGTAGCGCTGGTTTATACCGGAGCTATTCTAGGCGCAGGTTTCGCATCGGGAAGAGAAATTTGGCAATTTTTTGGTGTCTTCGGAAACCTAGGTTTCATTGGTGTGGCCATGGTGGGAGGACTCTTTATCCTTCTTGGAATTGTTACAGCTGTGATTGCAATCAAACTTGGTACGAATGACATGGGCCGTGTCATCGTTCCGGGACACAATAAAGTATTGGTTCAATTCGTTGGATACTTCATGGCACTAATGCTGTTTTCTGTACTTATTACTATGTCTGCTGCCGGCGGTGCTATGTTTAATCAGCAACTGGGGCTACCCCGTGCGTTGGGCGGTGGTGTGATTATTATCATGGTGGTGCTGACTGTCATCGGAGGCTTTGACAGAGTATCTCAGGCATTTCGATTCATGATGCCATTTTTGATTGGTATCATCCTACTTCTTTGTGTATCGGTGCTCTTTGTAGGGGAAATGAAAAATACTAGTGATGTTGTATTTGAACCTAGCCCGCTGGCGCCCACCTGGTGGTTGGCGGCGATGCTATATATTTCCTATAACATTTTAGCGGTAATCCCCATTGTGGCCACAGCGGCCATAAATGCCAGGAGCACAAAGCATGCCATCTGGGGTGCAGCGCTGGGTGGTTTATTCCTCGCATTGCTTGCATGGGCTATTCTGCTGGTGATGCGTACAGATCCGGTCTTTTCCAATACAATGGAAATGCCGATGCTGGCTTTTTCATCAAAATTTTCAGGTGTAGTCAACATCATATATACAGGAGTGCTGCTTTTTGCTATTTACGCATCCGCGACAGGGAATTATTATGGATTTACAACCAAACTCAAACCTTCCCCCAACAAGAATCTCAAAGTAGTTCTGATTGCGTTACTGGGTTTTGGATTTGGTTTGGTAGGCTTCAAAAATGTTATCGCGTACATGTTTCCCCTCGAAGGATTTGCAGGGATACTGATTATCATTTTGCTGATAGTAAACTTTATACGTTTGATTCGGCAAAAGGAAACCAAGAAGCATCGCAGTTTGTTCACAGATTTCGAAGGGTTCGACCGTTTTGATTATCCACCGGGAATCCTACGTGTCACTGGTGGTTTCGGAGGTGAAGCGACCCTGATCCTTGGCTCAGAAAAAACAGCCATTTTAGACTGTGGTATGGCGTATTGCGGTGAGTTGACCGCAAATAACATCAAACGCGTGCTAGAGGGCAAAACCAACGCTCTGGGCGCCCAACGTACCTTAGACTATATCCTGTTGAGCCATACTCACTATGATCATGTGGGCGGTGTTCCATATCTCAAAAAGCATTGGCCTGATGCAGTAATTTGTGCCAGTGCTTATGCGGAGCATGTGCTACACAGAACCAGCGCCCTAAAAGTCATACAAAGACTTGGTGAAGAAGCAGAAAAAAATTTTGGCTCCGGAGATTTGGCTAAGATTACAGTCAATGGACTGACTGTTAATAGAGTTCTTACAGATGGTGAAATCTTGTCTCTTGGCAACGAATCAATTCATGTATTAGAAACTCCGGGGCATACCAATTGCTCAACTACCTATGTACTTGAGCCAGCGGGCATTATGTTTCCCAGTGAGAGTACCGGCGTACTGGAGGGGGAGGGAAGCATTCATAGTGCTGTGTTAAAAAGCTATGACGATGCAAGAGCTTCGCTTGAAAAATGTAAAGCTTATGGGGCCACTAGATTAATCTCGCCGCACTATGGCATGGTACCTATGTATTATACACAAGAATACTGGCGTATTTTCCAACAAGAGCTAGACGAGGAACAGGCTTTCATACAAAGCATGTACGATCAAAATCTCTCGGAGAACGAGATGGTTCAAAGGTTTACAGACAAATATTGGGCGGCAGAGCGAGCACAGGAACAACCGATTGAAGCATTCTTGCTCAACGCAAAAAACACGATTAAAGCAGCAAAAAAATGCTGATATGTCAGCAGAAGAATAAACAAAAGAAGGAAGTAAATAATGATAGAAATAAAAAAAATGAATTGTGGGACACGGGTGGTGATGGAAGAAATTCCATATGTGAACTCTGTTGCGATTGGAATCTGGGTTCGCGCTGGTGCAGTTGACGAGGATTCGCGTAACGCTGGTATTTCTCATTTTATCGAACATATGCTGTTCAAAGGTACTGATACCCGGAGTGCAAAAAAACTAGCGGAAGACGTGGATAATATAGGCGCACAAATCAATGCTTTTACCGGGAAAGAGGCTACATGCTACTATATTAAAGCACTGGCCACAAACGCCGTGGCAGCAACGGAAATCCTGCTGGACATGTTTCTCAACTCAATCTTTGATCGGATCGAATTGGAAAAAGAAAAAAACGTTATCTATGAGGAAATCAAGATGATCAAAGACACACCTGATGAAGAAGTCCATGACATGATTTGTGAAATGGTCTTTCAAGATCACCCGTTGGGTAATTCCATCACAGGTACCCGGTCTTCGCTCAAAGCCATGACTCGCAATTCCTTGCTAAAGTACATCAAAGAGGAATACACCCGGGATAATATTGTGATAGCAATCGCCGGAAATTTCAATAAGGATGTGATATGCGGTCTCTTTGAAGAGCGCCTCATGGTGTTGGAAGCCAGAAAAGAACAAAAGGAAGTCAAGGATGCCGAATATAAACCAAAATTTTCTGTAAAAGTCAAAGATATTGAGCAAACCCATCTATGCATGGGCACGCGGAGCATGCCATTGGGAGACAGACGATACTATGCATTTTCCTGTTTGAATAACATAATGGGATCCAGTATGAGCTCAAGACTTTTTCAGAACATCCGGGAAGAAAGAGGGCTGGCCTATACGGTATTTTCCATGAACAGTTCTTTCCATGACAGTGGATATTTTAACATTTATGCAGGAATTGGGCACGATAAAGTAGAAGAAACCATGAGTGCAATCCGAGACGAATTAACTGGACTGCAGAATCATGGCATCACCAAAGAAGAACTTAATAAAGCAAAGGAACAATTGAAGAGCAATTACATTTTTGGTTTGGAGAATGTCAACGGAAGGATGTTTTCTATTGGAAAAAATGCTATTATATTAGGCAAAGTGCTTTCTCCGGAAGAAATACTTTCCAATATTGATGCGGTCACTGCGAATGCAGTGGAAGAGGTATCAAGCATCATCAGTAATCCGGGTACGTATAGTGCTGCTGCCATATCGGCCAAAAAACTTTCACTCAAAAGGATGGTACAAGGATAAAATGATTCAGCAACGTATTCAAGTCAAAATTATTTCCGAAAGCGGCATTTTACCTACCTATGAAACCATTGGTTCCGCAGGAATGGATGTCAGGGCGTTTATCAAGGAACCCATTCAACTGAAACCAGGGGAGCGGGTACTGATTCCCACCGGAATTCGTATCGAGCTACCAATGGGATTGGAAGCACAGATTCGCGCCAGAAGTGGATTGTCAATCCGACACGGACTTTCCATGGTTAATGGAGTGGGTACCATCGATAGTGACTACAGAGGCGAAATCATGTTGCCTTTGATCAATCTGGGCAATGAAAATATTCTTATTGAAAACGGAGATCGGCTGGCACAAATGGTGATTGCCAGATACGAACGGATATTATGGGAAACTTCCACAAAACTCGATGAAACTGAACGGTCCGAAGGGGGCTTCGGTCATACTGGAACGAAAGAAAAGAGGTAAAAGATGTTGAAAATTGGAAAAGGATTTAAAAAGCGAGAAGATATGTTTTATGATATGTTCATCGCATTCATGGAAAAAATTGTTCTATCAGGCGAGGCATTTGTTGATTTGGTTCACAATTATGAAAAGGTGGAAGACAAAGTTGCCAACCTAAAAGTGCTGGAGACTGAATGTGACATGGAAACTCACAAAATTCTCAAAAGCCTGCATGGCTCTTTCATCACACCTTTTGACCGCGAAGACATCTATGAAATCACCAGAGATATGGATGAAATTGTTGATAGTATGGAAGAAATCGGAAACCGTATGTTACTCTTTGATGTGAAGGGAATGAGACCGGAAGCGGTTCAGCTAGCGGATATCATGATGCAATCTATTCGGGAGCTTCAGATGGTATTTAAACACCTCCATGAAATCAACAAAACAACCATTGTAAGAGAACAAATTATAGAAGTCAACAGACTCGAAAATGAATGGGATTTGGTCTTCCGAAAGGCGATGGCTACCTTATTCAGACAAGAGAAGGACCCTGTTGAAATCATCAAATGGAAACAAATTTTCGAAATGCTGGAGGATGGCATTGATTCCTGCGAGAATGTCGCAAACATCATCGAGGGAGTGATAATGAAATATGCTTGATATAATACTAATCTTCGTCATCGTCTTTGCCTTTCTGTTTGAGTTTATCAATGGTTTTCATGATACCGCCAATGCCATTGCGACATCAGTCTACACAAAGGCGCTGACCCCTGGCCGGGCGATTTTGCTGGCCGCAGTTATGAATTTTCTTGGTGCCTTGGTCAGTGAACGGGTCGCCAGTACAATTTCCAAAAACCTAGTATCGGTGCAGCTCGCACAGTATGTTATTTTAGCCGCATTAATTGGCGCAATCATATGGAATCTGTTGACCTGGTGGCGAGGAATTCCCAGCAGTTCGTCTCATGCGTTGATTGGATCCTTGATTGGTGCGACCCTTGTATATACTTCGTCTGTAGGAAGCATAAAAGTGGAGGGGGTTCTTGAAAAAGTTGTCATTCCGCTATTCGTGTCACCCATAGTAGGCTT
>JBHEKY010000001.1:0-32518 GCA_041859095.1 Anaerovoracaceae bacterium | reverse complement strand
GAATCGGTGGGGATGAGTTTATCATTTTGTTGCCAAGAACCAATGAGGAAGAAGCAACAATACTGATAGAACGCATCCACTCTGCTGTTGAGAAACGCCGCGAGAAGAACAGCATCATGTCGGTTTCTTTAGGATATGCAGTCAAAACCAACGCGCAAGAGCGTATGCAGGATATTTTTAAATGTGCCGAAGATGATATGTATCGACACAAACTAGCCGAAAGATTAAGCATGCGAAGCAAATCTATCGATTTAATCATGAACTCGTTGTATGAAAAAAACAACAGAGAAATGCGTCATTCCAAACGCGTTGCAGATATTTGCGAATCGATTGCCGCGCACATGTATTTTTCTCAAGCAGAAGTGAAGCAAATAAAATTGGCAGGTTTGGTGCATGATATTGGAAAAATAGGAATTGGGAATTCCATTTTGGACAAGGCAGGACCGTTAACGAAAGAAGAATATATCGAAATACAAAAACACTCAGAAGCCGGACACCGTATTCTAAGCGCAGTCAATGAATTTTCTGAAATCGCCGAATACGTTTTGACACACCAAGAACGCTGGGATGGGAGTGGTTATCCGCAGTCTTTGAAGGGGGAAGAAATCCCCATACAAGCTAGAATGATTGCTATTGCTGACGCTTATGATGCCATGACAGCAGATAGATCCTATCATAGCAAAATCACGCCGCAACTTGCCATCGAAGAAATCAAAAGATGTGCTGGCACGCAATTCGACCCCGAAATCGTTCGGGTTTTTGTGGACAAAGTGTTTAAAAACCTGGAGGAGCAGTAAAGCTGCATGTCAAACCAACCAGAACGTATCTAGAAAAATAGAAAGGACTTCAATAGGATTAGTCCACCGATACAAGTTAAAAAGTGATGCAAAGGGCAATGCCACAGCTGGAATACATCTTGAAAATACCTTACGGATAGAATAAAATAATTGCTGTAGCGTATTATATTGCTGCTACTTCGTTATTATATCCGTCGTTATCAACATTGCTGTTATTTTGTTGAGGAAAATATGAAAACACAATTGCATTCGGAGGCGGCAACAGGCAGTGCGGTTTCCAGAAAATCCAGATGGTCCTGGTATGCCTATGATTTCGGCAATTCCGCCTACGCATCGGTGGTTCTCCTTGCCGTTTACTCCGCTTTTTTTAAGAATGTCGTGGTAGGTGGTGCAGAGGGAACAAGGCTCTGGGGTATCTCTATTGCAATTGCAGCCATCATTGTAGCGGTAATCTCACCCGTTCTGGGAACTGTAGCGGACTTCACACAATCAAAAAAGAAATTTCTGACTGGGTTCAGTCTATTGGCCATCGTCTTCACTGCGGCATTGTTTTTTGTGGGAGAAGGAGATGTGTTCCAGGGAATGCTATTTTTTATCCTTGCAGAAATCGGTTATCGGGGGGCACAGGTTTTCTATGACGCGCTATTGGTGGATGTATCAACCCCCAAAACCATTGGGTCAGTCTCAGGAAAAGGCTGGGCGTTTGGTATGATTGGGGGTGTCGTTGCGCTGGTTCTTGTGCTTGTGCCGATTCAGTTGATAGGCAATCAGGTGGTTCCTTATGCTTTCTTGATGACTGCAGGCGTTTACCTCCTTGCATCGATCCCTGCATACCTTTGGACGGTGGAGCATAGACATGAAGCTGCAATTGACCCCGGCACGAGCTTAATTCGACTGGCATTTCGAAACCTTCTTGGCACCTTCCGAGCTGTAAAAAAGTACAAAGAATTCATAAAATATATGATTGCATATTTGGTATATAACGATGGCATCATGATGTTGATGGATTTCGCTGCAATCATCGGCGCTACTCTTTATGGAATGGGGCAGGTAGAGTTGATTGTATTTGTTATTATCATTCACATATCAGGCACGTTTGGGGCGTTGCTTTTTGGTTTGTATTCTGACCGAAAAAACAGTAGGGACGCAATCGCCAGTTCCCTCCTATTACTCATTACTGCAGTGTCATGCTTGTATTTCATCGATGGCATTGTACAGTTTTATGTGGTAGGAATTGCCGTAGGCTTTTTCCTTACTGGAGCACAGGCGATTAGTCGCGCTATGGTTAGCCAACTGGCGCCAGCCGGCAAGACGGCGGAGTTTTATGGCTTCCTTTCCGTCGCTGGCCGGACATCTACCTTCGTCGGTCCCCTTGTGTTTGGCACCATATCTTTCCGCGCACATAACTGGTATGTGAATCATGGGTTTGATAGTCTTGAAGCAGAACAGTTAGGGCTTTTATGGGCCATCGGTTCCGTCATGTTATTTCTCGTGGTAGGGTTATGCTTGCTTCTTTTTGTAAAAAAGGAAAGGGTTTAGACATGCGGGCACTTTTACATCGTCGACCGGTATTTCTAACTTTTATAACGTTTTTTAAGATATTTCTTCCATTGAAATTCAACATGATAACGCAGCCTGCTCAGCCCTTGAAAACACCTTGCCTGGTTTTGTCAAACCATACCACCAATTATGATCCGATGATTCTTGGTACCAGCTTTCCGATGCTACTTCATTACCTTGCCAGTGACCATATTTTTCGCAAGGGGTTTGTAAGTCGTTTGCTTGTTGCGTTGGCTGATCCCATACCCCGTCTAAAGTCGACCACCGAAGTAGCCTCAACCAAACGAATACTACAAAAACTGCGTGGGGGAGACAGTGTATGTATTTTTCCAGAGGGGAATCGTACCTGGAGTGGCGAAACGGTTGACATTCCAGATTCCGTGGGCAAACTAGTGAAGAAGACTGGGGTTACCTTAGTGACCTATCATATTCAGGGAGGATACTTGACCAAACCCCGTTGGGCCAAATATTACAGACGTGGAAAACTGAAAAGTAATGTGGTCGCTGTCTATAGCAGTGAACAGATTGGGATGATGAGTGCTGACGAGCTGGGAGAGGCGATTAGAAAGGATTTGTATGTCAATGCCTACGAAGATCAAAAGCATAATCCCGTGGCATATCGAGGGAAGAATCTTGCTGAGGATTTAGAATTAGCACTTTATCTTTGCCCTCATTGTGGGGGTCTTGGGACATTGACAAGCAAAGGAGATACATTTTCATGTTGTTGCGGACTGCACCTACGCTATACTGTTTTTGGAACATTTGAAATGGACGATGGATCTCTTCCGCCATATGCCAATGTGTTAGAATGGTTTCAATGGCAGGGAACTAGTATGAAATCAAAAGTGCAGGAATATATATCCAGTGGGGAAAGTGCACCTTTTTTTCGGGATGCATCACAGGAAATGTACTTGGTGGAACGGGCAGCGGATCAAAAGCTTATGGGGAAGGGTGTGCTGGAGGTTTTTGGAGATCGAATTGAATTGGTGGAAGCCAACGGAGAGAAACACGTATTTCCGTGGCATGAAATAAATGGGATGTCTATCCACGGCCCCAAGGTGCTTGTCTTTAGTACAGAAAATGGCAAGTCCTATGAGGTTCGAACAGATATCAGACGGAGTGCCGTAAAATATTTGGATGTATTTAAATGTATTGGAATATAAGTAAATAGTGCCGGTAAGGGATAGATAAGTACTTGTGGAATATGATTTTTAATCAAAGCCGCAGGTGCTTTTTTATTTCCGGAAATTTTATTAAATCACAAGAAACCACCGAATATTAGCCAGTGTGGTTGTGAGGCAATTTAGAGCGACAAGATATTGGCATTTTCGAAAATATGCCGACAACATATCGTCGGTTCGCATAAACCCGGCCGATAATCGCAGTCAGGTTCTGATGTCAAAACAAAAAAACACTGAAATTTCAAAGATATTTTCCATGAAATCTGTTGGCACGATAATTGCTTTATATAAATCTTGATTAGCCATGTTAAACAACGGGGATGGAAATCAAATCTTTTATCTTAAGCTTTGGAAAACCACTCTCCGCTTGACTGGTCAAACAATATTGAAGAAAGGAGTCAATGAAATGTTTCAGTTTTCCAAGCTTACGGGCTATAGCTTAATGATCTTGCAGGCAATGTATCATAACGAAAGCCACTTTCTTAACTCATCAGCTATTGTCAAGATGGTCGATATTCCGCAGCCGATGTTGCTCAAAGTGCTACGGCAGCTCAGAAGAGCGGGATATATTAAGTCGTCGCGAGGGCGGGGAGATGTATGCGGGGGATATACATTGATCATGGATCTTGAAACGGCTACGATTTATGATTTGGTGAAAGCGCTACATGGTCAAAAGAACGTGAACAACTTCCTAAGCAATTCTATCCCCTGCGAGAGTCTTAGTGAGTACTTTGATTTATATGGGATTCGTGATGAAATGAGCCGAATTAACTCGGTCATAGGCCAGGAGTTATCAAAAAACACACTGGCAAGTCTTTTTTAGAGATTAAAAACTCCAGGGGGAGGCCTCGATAAACGCAATTGTATATGGAGGTAATAAAATGAAACGTAATAAACACAAGTCTAGGATGTTGCTGGCTGTTTTGGTATGCCTTGTCGTCTGCATTTCTGGTGCTTCAACCTCTTTTGCCGATACAGGCTACTTCCCTGACAAGGGATGGGATCGGCTTGTGGGGGGAGCATCAAACGATCAACTGAACGATGTCGTTGCCACCAATGATGGAGGAACTGTATCTGTAGGTGTAATCGGCAATGATGCCATAATCGTCAAAATGGATGAGAGGGGCACTGTGGTCTGGAAAAAGCAAATAGGCGGTACTGCAACCGACAGTCTGGCGGGCGTGGTGCAACTTGCAGATGGTTCTTTGCTGGCAGTCGGTTACTCATACTCCTCTAATAGCGGTGATGTGACAGATACTTCCTATGGAGGTTCGGATGGATGGATTGTGAAGCTAGGTTCAGATGGGCACATTATTTGGAATAAACTAGTGGGTGGCAATGGCAATGATTCATACAGTGATCTGATTCTTACAACTGACGGTGGATTCCTGGCGGTTGGTAATTCCACGTCTTCCGCAAATGGTGCAATTCAAGACACGAACAACGGAAGCGGAAATGAACCAGATGGATATATCGTCAAATTTGACGGAACCGGAGACATAGTCGGAAATATAAACATACAGTGGGACAATTTATTCGGTTCTAATGAAAGCGACAGGTTTTATGGGGTCATTCAAACAAGCGATGGTGGGTTTGTCGCCGCTGGAACTTCGGTAGTCTCGAACAATTTAGGGTCAGGGACAAATACAGGTGGCGAGATTACAGATCCAAGCCCGGGAGGGGTTATGGCACAAGATGGTTTACTGGTTAAATTTAATGCTTCTGGTAGTCCGGTTTGGAACAATCTCTTCGGTTCTACGGGATATGATGATTTTTTTGGCATCGCCGCCACGGCGGACGGCGGTTTCGTTGTGGCTGGTAGGACATCAGTCATGGGTGGGGATATCACTACAGGAGAAGTGAGTGGAAACGCCACCGCACTGATTGCCAAGTTTGGTGGTAACGGAGCAGTCCAATGGAATAGGGCTTTTACGGCAGGTAACGTACCATATCTGAAAGATATCATGGTGGATTCGGACGGTGGGTATGTGGCAGTAGGTACATCCTTCGTATTCGCGGATGCGGCGGAAGGTAACCAAGCGCTAATAGCCAAAATAACCGCAGCTGGAAGTGTCTCCGATGTCACTTATGTCAGAGCACCTGGTGACGAGTATCTTTATCGAGTTACAAAAGATGCCAATGGCCATCTGGTCGCGGTGGGGAAGACGGATTCTTCCAACGGTAGAGATATTCTGAGCACCTCAAACGGTCGATATGACGGACTTTTGGTTCATTATGGCGAGACCTTATACAATATTACTATTGAAGAGAACGGTGGCTCCATAGTACCAAACCAGAATGTTAGATTCGGGAATCTGATTACACAGCCGATATCGACGGTTAGGCCGGGGTACACATTGGCAGGATGGTTTACTAATAGTAATTTTAGTGAACGTTTTGCCTTGAATGCACCGGTTATTCAAGATTCGACGATGTACGCAAAATGGTATCTTCGTGTCATGATGAACAGCATTATTTCAACAGATGATACCATCAGTGGGACAGGCCAACCGAATTTTTCCGTTATTGTTACCCTTCCCAATGGTACCAAAGTAGAAACCTATGTGGCAGCAGACAGAAAATGGTCGGTACACCTCCCGAAAGGCTACCAACTCAAAGGCGGAGATAAGGTTAACGCGACAATGTATGACATCTTCAGCGATGGTGTTGAAGTATCCAGCGACCAAAGAACAGTGGCAGCTGGAGTTACACCGCCGGAGACAGGAGATAACGGAATGCTCATTCCATTCTTCTTATTCCTATTGCTTCTGAGTATAACGGTTATGATAGGGATACGCATTGATCACAAGGCGATTCGATAAATCAAGATTATGCCCTATTATCTGAAATCCGAAACGAAGTATAATTATTTACTTGTGTTTGGTTCCCCACCAAGTACCATAAAGAAATGGAAAACTTAGGATTGCAGATAATATTATAGTCTTGAATTGTGCAGCATACTGGGGATAGCCATCTGGATTCAAATACATAAAAAGTCCTGATGAACCACTATTCCCGGCGTGCTGTGAATTTGTGCGATATGGAATAAAATCATTCAAAATAATGTTTCATATCGTAATGATTTTTGTATTTATTTTGCATGAATATTGTATAATATTTATTGCCATATGCATGTTATATGGGAGGGTTATTACTTTGATTCATCGTACGGAGTTTGAAAATGCTAAGTTTAGTCGATGCAATGATGATAGTAGACAAAGATTTTGTAATAACATATACCAATCGGCATAATCAACAATTTAGCGATGGGTCAGGCAAAGTAGTTGGAAGTTTTCTTGGACATAAATACTTTGATGTATACCCGAATTTATGTCCACAAGAGAGCACAATCATGCGATGCCTCAAGACAGGCAAACTAATCGTATGTGAAGGGCAGACCCATATAGATGTGTGCGGCAACGTATATAATGCGAAAAGCGTCACAATTCCAATTATACGGTTTGGGGAAATCGAAGCAGCGTTGGAATTGTCGCATACTATAACATCTATTGGTGATATAGAAATGATTGAGAAAAACATTAATGTATACAAGTTTCCACGTGAAATGGCCTTGCAGACAAATACCATGGCTTCGGCGAGTTCTATCATTACAATCAACCGAGAAATGATCGAAAACATTAAAAAAATTAAGGTTTTTGCATTGAATGATGACCCGGTACTGATTTATGGAGAAACCGGGACAGGGAAAGAGTTATTTACAGAAGCCATCGTGCAGGCAAATCCACAACGCCGCCACAAATTAATAACACAAAATTGTGCCGCAATACCAGAAAATTTGTTTGAGTCAATACTGTTCGGCACTACAAAGGGAGCCTTCACCGGTGCTGAAAACAAAGTCGGTTTATTTGAGTTGGCAGACAATGGGTTTCTATTTCTTGATGAATTAAACTCAATGCCACTATATATGCAGGCTAAGTTGTTGCGGGTTATTCAAGATGGCAAAATTCGCCCCGTGGGTGGCTCGGTCGAAAAAAATGTAAATGTAAAAGTGATTGTTGCTGTTAACAAAAACCCAATGCAGTTAATCCAAGAAAATCTATTAAGAGAAGATTTGTTTTACCGATTTAGTGGCAGAATGCTCTATCTAAGTCCCATCCGAGAGCGGAAAGAAGACATCCCGGTATATATTGAATATTTCCTAAACCAATTTAACCATAAATTTGGTAAGACCATTAAAGGACTGTCACCAAATTTGCAGCAAACACTTATGAAATATTCGTGGCCAGGCAATGTCAGAGAACTGAGGCATGTGGTGGAATCTATGGTTAGCATGGCGGATACAAATGAGTTGACCAACAAAAATCTACCGATCTATTTGGTAGAACACCTGAATGCCATGATTTCAAAGGATGAGGAGGAACCAGGTAAGGATTTTTTTGAAACTTCAAGAATTCCACTGAAGTACCTACTCGAGAGTACCGAAAAAGAGCATATCACCAAAATTTTGACACACTGCAAAGGCAACATTACGTTGGCTGCCCAAATTCTAGATATGCCGCGGCAGACCCTAAAGTTCAGAATGGATAAACTAGGCATAAAAAGAGAATAAGCTCGGCATGAAAGCAGGTTCCCTATCAATTACTCGTGGGACCTGCTTTTTTATATAATCTTTTTGTTGTTAGTTTGGGTGGTAATCAATAAAATAAACTGACACAGTGTTGAAATTATGATATGTTTGTAACAGTAGGAAAAACAATGGTTGGGAGGAATGATATGGTAAGGGTAACCGTTTTAATGGACAATACTACAAACTTGGATACAGCCTATCTTGGGGAATCGGGACTGAGCTTCTTGGTTGAAACGGGTGACACCAAGGTGGTATTTGATACGGGGTTTTCCCCGATATTTCTTTCCAACGCCAGGAAAATGGGCATTGACTTGACCGACATCAATGCTGTGGTTATCTCCCATGGACATAATGACCATACCAATGGACTCCCGGCATTGGGGAAACTGCTCCGAAAAGAGGGCAAGCGAGTTCCGGTTATTTTGCATCCCAAATGCCTAGAGAAAAAATGGTGGCGAAACGATGCTGGTGAGCTGGAAGAAATTGGCATGCCCATGGACCGGGACACTTTACAAATATACTATGATGTTACTCCTGTAGTTGGACTGACAAAAATCGGAGACTCATTATATTTTTTGGGAGTCATTCCTCGAACAAACCCTGAAGCCAATGAACCAATTGGAATGGTTTCTAATCAAGATAACATGATGATTCCTGACTTTGTTCCTGATGATTCTGCCTTAGTATATGATGGCAAGGATGGCTTAGTCATTATCAATGGCTGCGCACACAGTGGATTAATCAATATTATGGATTACACAAAAGAACTCTTTCCCGGAAAACCGTTTGAAGCCGTAATCGGTGGATTTCATATGCAGTCCAAAGACCAGGCATGGCTGGAAGACACCGCAATCAAAATAAGGACCTTCGAGCCGAGGAGTATTTACCCTTGTCATTGTACCGACGAGGCCAGCAGAGCATTCCTTCGCAGTCGGTTTCGGGTGGGAACGATTGGCGTTGGAAGTGAACTATCCTTCGAGTAACAAAATGAGGGGATACGAACAAAGAAAGCGTAGAATCCAATTGCGCCAGGACGCTAATTAGTATATACTAAATTTATAAAAAGTATTTACCGAAGGGATCGGAGATGCGAGTTCGCATTTAGACGTTGCCCATAAATACAATGACACGCGAACCGATCCACAAGGTCGGTTTTTGTTTATTCGTAAACGAATCCCAGGCAAGCTGTAAGGAGGGATTTCCATGAGTCGGATTATAATCATTTCCAACAGGCTTCCGGTAACAGTAAAAAAAAGCGGAAAGCGTTTAGAGTATATTGACAGTATCGGTGGATTAAGCACAGGCCTAAAAAAATACCATGAAGAGGCAGATTCTGTTTGGGTGGGCTGGCCCGGAATTGCTGACGAAGAGCTTACCGGCAGAGAGAAGAGAAGTATCGAAAAAACCTTAAAGGAAAAATATAATTGCCTTCCAGTCTTTCTTAGCCAGGATGAAATTAACAAGTACTATTTTGGCTTTTGCAACAACACCATTTGGCCTTTGTTTCATTATTTTTCTTCTCAGACCGAATACAACATCAACACCTGGGAAGCATATTGTGAAGTAAACCAAAAGTTTTATGATCGAGTAAAAAGCTCCATTGGAAAGAAGGACACCATTTGGGTCCATGATTATCAGCTGATGCTTTTGCCGGAAATCATCAAACGACACAACCCTGCTGTCCAGGTAGGCTTCTTTCTTCATATCCCTTTCCCATCAGCCGAACTGTTTCGACTGCTGGTGTGGCGTGAGGAGATTCTGAGAGGACTCTTAGGTGCGGATTTAATCGGATTCCATACCTACGACTATGTTCGGCATTTTCTTAGCTGTACGAGAAGATTACTGGGGTTGGACGATGTATTAAACGTTATCAATTATGAAGACCGGTATGTGAAAGTTGATTCTTTCCCCATGGGGATTGATTATAAGCGGTTTAACGGCGCTTACGATGAAACCAACCTTTCTCCGGAAGTCCAGGAGATTAAAAAAATAAAAGAATCAAAAAAAATCATATTATCCATCGATCGGTTGGATTACTCGAAAGGTATTCCTGCAAGGATCCGATCCTATAACAACTTCCTGGTCAAATATCCACAATATAATGGCAAGGTAAGACTGAACCTGATCGTGGCACCTTCCAGAACTGAGATAGAAAATTATGAACTGCTCTTAAAAGAGATTAGAGAAATGGTTAGTGAGACAAACGGCACCTTTGGTACGATGAACTGGATGCCCATATGGTTCCTGTTCAAAACCTTTTCCCAGGAAGAACTGATTGCGCTTTATCGAAACTCGGATGTTCTTTTAGTAACCCCGCTTCGAGACGGGATGAATTTGATTGCCAAAGAATATGTGGCTGCACGGACTGACTACGGTGGAATGCTAGTGCTTAGTGAAACGGCTGGTGCGGCAAGCGAACTGGCTGAGGCTGTCATCGTAAATGCCAATGATTCCGATTCAGTAGCCAAAGGCATTATGACTGCTTTGGAAATGCCGGTCGAAGAAAAAATCGCAAGAAACAAAATAATGCATCAGCGGTTGCAACGTTATACCGTTGAAGTGTGGGCGGAAGATTTCCTCAAGCAACTGAAGAGTACCTGCGAGGATGCCGAAGTGGTGGCATTGCCCAAACAAATCGAAACAAGTAAAGATGCTATCGAAAAGGGGTATCGGAATGCAAAAAAAAGAATTATCTTCTTGGATTATGACGGTACCTTGGTTGGATTTAAAGCCATTCCCGAACAAGCCACACCGGATTCCGAACTGAAAGAATTGCTACGCTCGCTGATCAGTGATGGAAAAAACACGGTTGTGCTAATATCAGGACGGGACAGGAAAATTCTTGACAACTGGTTTGCCGATATCCAAGGGCTTAGTTTGGTTGCCTCCCATGGATTGTGGTTAAAACATGCAGGACAAAAGTGGATCATGACAGCAGCACTGGACAATGAATGGAAGGAATCTGTCAGACCGATCTTTGAACTTTATGCGGACCGAATGCCCGGTGCCATTGTAGAAGAAAAGGAATTTGCACTCTCCCTGCACTACAGAAGATGCAACCCTGATATGGTGGTGGCCAAATTAAATGAACTAAAACAGACCCTGGTTTCTATGACAAAATCATCATCACTTTTGATACAGGAAGGTAGCAAAGTTTTGGAATTAAAAGACAGTAGGGTTAACAAAGGGATTGCTGCCACGATGATGATTGATCATAACGGATATGATTTCTTGTTTGGCGCAGGCGACGATCTGACTGACGAAGACGTCTTCCGCGCACTCCCGCAAAACGCCATTTCCGTGAAAGTTGGACTGAGCAAAACTGCTGCCAGATATCGAACAAAATCATGGCAGACAATGCGCAAAGTGCTGAAACGATTTGTGGAAACTGAAAAGATCGAATAGCATTAGATGAGAGCAGGCAGGGAGGCTTCAGGATGAAGGACAGAAAAATATACAAGCTAAAGGATTTCCCCTTGGATAATCAGCGTGTGGTTTTAAACGAAGCCATTTTTCACAATGCCAATGGTTATATTGGGGTGCGTTATGATTTTGAAGAGGGATACCCGGATGGGTATCTGATTACCCGCAGCCAGTATATCAATGGATTCTATGATTATGCGGATATGCCTCAGGCAGAAAAGCTTTATGGTCTTCCGGAAACCAAACAAGTCATGCTAAATGTGGCTGATACTCAGGAAATCAGACTTTTTCTGGAAGGAGAGCAGTTCTCCATGTTCAGTGGGACATTGCTTGACTATAAGCTTATCTTGGATATGGATTATGGGGTCACGATTAGGGAAGTGAAATGGCGATCCCCCAAAGGGAAAGAGGCTCATATCAAAATAACCCGGATGGCATCGTTGCATCAACTACCTCTTTTTCTCATTGAGTATCAAGTGAAACCCCTGAATTTTTCGGGTGAAATCATCATACAATCTGCTCATAATGGAAATGTAAGCAACTATTCCGACAAGAAAGACCCTCGCACACCATGCACGGATGCAGAATACTTAACACCGGTCAGCTGTGAGTTAAAAGATGGTGCTTCTTACATTACATCCCGAACCTCGCTTTCTGGGCTGGAAGTCTGTAGCAGTGTTAAAAATGTATTATCCCAACAAAATCAAAGTGAATTCATCGTTGAAAACAATAGAGCCGTTTGTGTCATGAGGACCACCGCCGAACAAGGCAGAGAAATCAAGCTAACGAAATATGCTGTTTTTTGTGATTCAATACGATATGCGGATTGTAGATTACAAGCCTTGGAAGAAATGAATCATGCAATTTCTGAACCTACTGACAAGCTGCATCACAAGCAACAGGGTCATCTGCACAGTTATTGGCAGAACTGTTTTATTAACATTGAAGGGGACGATGAACTTGAGGTGGCAGTGCTGTATAATATGTACCAGCTCAATCAGTCTGTGAGTAAGGATAGCTTCGGAAACATTGCCCCAAAAGGTCTGAGTGGGGACGGTTATGAGGGTCAATATTTTTGGGACTCAGAAACATATATCCAGCCCTTTTTTACTATCACGAATCCCGCCGACTCAAGAGTGTTGATTGACTCCCGATATTTACAACTGGAGCAAGCCAAAATAAATGCAACAATTATGGGTCATAAAAAAGGTGCGTTGTATCCGTGGCGAACAATAACCGGTCAGGAGTGCTCTGGCTACTTTCCGGCAGGATCTGCCCAGTATCACATCAATGGAGCCATAGCCTATTCCATCATCGCTTATTATCTCGCCACAAAAGACATTAACTTTGTTGCAGAAAAAGGGGCGGAAATCCTCTTCGAAACCGCGCGGCTATGGATTGACACAGGCAATTTTTATCATGGCGAATTTCATATCAACGACGTAACCGGTCCGGACGAGTATACTTGCATTGTGAACAACAATTACTATACAAATGTCTTAGCCCAATATCATCTGAGATGGGCTGTAAAATTTTATACCATGCTCAAGGAAGCGGGGTTGTTGGATACTGTTGCAAAAAAAATCAAACTGAAAATAACGGAAATCAGGCAATTTATTAAGGCCGCAGAAGCCATGTATCTTCCCTATGACAAAGAGCGAAAAATAAATCCGCAAGACGATTCCTTTCTCCAGAAGAAGGCTTGGGATATGGCAAGTATCCCAAAGGAAAATTTTCCTTTGCTCCTTCACTATCATCCCCTCCATCTTTATCGACACCAAATCTGCAAACAGGCAGACACCGTTCTGGCTTATTTCATGTTGGAAGATGCACAGAGCATCGAGACCATGCGGAGTTCTTTCAGATACTACGAAAAAATCACTACCCACGACTCCTCCCTTTCACCGCCAATTTATAGTATCGTCGCGGCGAGACTCGGGTTGGAGGAACGGGCGTATCAGTATTTCGGAGATTCGGCTAAAATGGATTTGTGGGATTTACATCATAACAGAAAGGACGGCATTCACACGGCTAACATGGCAGGAACATTTCTTACAATCGTTTATGGCTTCGGTGGATTCCGACTAAAAGAGCAAGGTATCTCGTTCTGGCCCATTTTGCCGGGGAAGTGGAAGAAGTACAGTTTTAAGATTTTATATGAAAACTCCAGAATCGATGTAACTGTAACGGATTTGGAATGCATACTCACGCTGGAAAAAGGTAAAAGTAAAACGGTAAAAGTATACGGCAAACTGTATACCTTAGTTGACAATCTGACGGTGAAGAGACCGGCCAGATCCAAGAAGAGGGCGAAGCATGAAATATCAAGCAGTTATCTTTGATTTGGATGGCGTTATTTGCCATACCGATGAATATCATTATTCGGCCTGGAAAGAGATTGCCCGAGAACTGAAGATTCCTTACAACCGCAGACTCAATGACAGGATGCGGGGAGTGGACCGAATGGCTAGCTTGGAGATTTTACTGGAAGGGAGGGATAAGAACTTTTCCCGTGAAATGAAAGAGCATTACGCCAACAAGAAAAATATGATATACCGGAATCTTTTGACCAGACTATCGCCAAAAGATCTTGAATCGGAAGTGAAAGAAACCCTAGAGGCAATCAGGAAGGCTGGGTTGAAGGTAGCCATCGGTTCTTCCAGCAAGAACACAAAGTTCATCCTTGAGCGTTTGGGTTTGGATACATTTTTTGATGCCGTTTCAGACGGTACAGATGTCACCCACTCGAAACCCAACCCAGAAGTATTTTTGATTGCCGCAAAAAGAATGAAAGTGGATCCCAAAGAATGCCTGGTGGTGGAGGATGCATCTTCCGGAATCATGGCGGCAAAGGCTGCTGGCATGGATGCCGCAGCCATCGGAGAAGCAGGAGATCTGGGAGTGGCAAAATATAGACTTGCACAGATACAAGATTTGCTCAAAATTATTTGAGCGAAAAAGTAGAGCGTTGGGATAAAGGAGAAACCAGATGTCAAAGATTGAAAAAGTGCTTGCTCGCGAAGTTTTAGATTCCAGAGGAAACCCCACCGTGGAGGTGGATTTATTTTTGGAAGATGGTAGCATGGGGCGGGCAATCATTCCTTCCGGGGCCTCTACCGGAATCCATGAAGCCATTGAATTGAGAGATGGTGACCTGAAGAGGTATCTGGGGAAAGGGGTTTCAAAAGCAGTTGGCAATGTGAACGGACCCATTGCCAATGCAATCGTCGGGCGGAGCGCGCTAGATCAATCAGGACTTGACGGAGTTTTGAGTGCGCTTGATGGCACAAAAAACAAATCAAGTCTAGGGGCTAACGCAATGCTTGGAGTTTCCCTTGCGACTGCCCACGGAGCATCAAAACATCTTGGAATCCCATTATTCCAGTATATTGGAAAGGAAAATGGAACATTGCTTCCAGTACCGATGATGAACATATTAAATGGCGGCCAGCATGCCGACAATAACCTGGATATTCAGGAATTCATGATTATGCCCATTGGGGCAAAAAACTTCAAGGAATGTTTGCGGATGGGGGCGGAAACTTACCACAATCTTCATGCAGTGCTTCGAGAAAAAGGAATGAGTACTGCGGTGGGGGATGAAGGGGGATTTGCCCCTCATCTGGCTTCAAATGAAGAGGCCATTGAACTGATGATTGAAGCGATCAAGCGGGCGGGATATCAACCTGGACAGGATATTGTACTGGCCATCGATGTGGCCGCATCTGGGCTGTATAACCCAGATACAAAGACCTATGATTTCCGAGGCGAAGGGGTGAAGAGAACTACGACACAAATGATTGACTATTATCAGATGCTAGTCGAAAAGTATCCCTTTTTTTCTATTGAAGATGGTTTGTCAGAAGATGACTGGGATGGATGGAGACTACTCACCCAGCGGTTAGGTGGAAACGTACAATTGGTTGGAGATGATCTTTTTGCAACCAATCCCAAGAGGCTGGCGAAGGGTATTGAATTGGGAGTTGCCAATTCGATTTTAATTAAAGTTAATCAGATTGGTACGTTGACTGAAACCCTAGATACCATCGAACTAGCCAAAAAAGCCGGATATGCGGTCATTGTATCTCATCGTTCCGGGGAAACGGAAGATGTTACCATTGCAGATCTGGCAGTTGGCGTAAATGCCGGGCAGATTAAGACTGGGGCGCCGTCAAGAACCGATCGGGTTGCCAAATACAATCAATTGCTCAGACTGGAAGAATATCTGGGCAGTAAAGCCGAATTCGGTATCCATAAGCTGTAAGCAGCAACGGATGACTTCCGTTAATTTCACATGACAAATATTAGTTCAAATGGTATGATTTACTGGAAAACAATTCAACATTATGGAGGCGTACACATGAGCAAATTTTCTTTTGACAACTTGCCACAACTTCAAATCATTAATCACGATCAAATAAAAGTGATACACGAAAATGCCTTGGAGATTCTAGAATCCTCAGGCGTTCGTTTTGAATACCCAAAAGCATTGGAGATCCTTGGTGGCGCTGGTTGCCAAGTAGATTTTGATACTATGACTGTAAAGATTCCAAGAACTATCGTGGAGAATTCTGTCAAAACGGCACCTGAAACCTTTTCCTTATACGACAGAGAAGGGAACTTCTACTGTGAGTTTGGGGACGGCCAACCAAGATTCAACCCTGGGAGCAGCTCCGTTTTGGTTTTGGACAAGGATGGAACAACTTCTAGATCGTCCACAGCGATGGACTTGATTGCGATTACTAAGGTAGCGCAAGCCATGCCCCAAATAGATTTTGTCTCTTCGTCAGTGGTAGCGGAGGAAGCCCCATTACAATTGGGATCTCAACTGATATATTTAACGGAGATCAAGCATTCCACCAAGCCGATTATTGGTGGTGCAGTGGATGAAGCTGGTCCGAAGCGAACCTTTGAATTGTTGAAAGCGGTAAGAGGCAGCGAACAAGAAGTTCAGAATAAACCATACACCATTTTTGATATTTGTTCGGTCTCGCCTCTCAGCTATTCCCATATTGGTGCGTCGAATATCATTGACTGCGCGGAGCTGGATATTCCCATTGAACTAATTTGCGCCAGCATCGCTGGGGCGACTGCGCCGGTCAGTCTTGCAGGCGCTTTGTTGCAGCATACGGTTGAAATACTGGCTGGGGTTGTCCTAAGCCAGGTCGTGAAGCCCGGAACACCGGTTGTTTATGGCGGTGCGCCATGCACCTTTAACATGAAAACTACTTACACCCCCATGAATTCAATGGAAGGTGATATGATTCGTGGAGGATATGGAGTCATGGGCAAATACTACGGATTACCGACCCATACATATGCAGCACTTTCCGACGCCAAGGCCATTGATTACCAGGCAGGTTTTGAAAGTGGACGTAGCGCACTTATGGCTACACAAGCCGGGTTTGATAACATGTCCGGTGCCGGTGGATTGAATGTCATCGCGGAAATGAGCCCTGAAAAGCTTGTGATGGATGCGGAAATGATTGGCTTGATAAAGCACTACAAAAAAGGCATGAGCATGAGCAGCGAAAGCCTGGCGAAAGATATTATTTGCAAAGTGGGCCCCGGTGGCAGCTTCCTTTCAGAGCGCCATACACTGAAACATTTCAGGCAGGAATACAACTACGACTGCGACGTAATGAACTTTCAGGATCGGCCGGCATGGATGAAACAAGGAGCACCGGACATGATGACCAAGGCCCATGACAAAGTTGAGGCAATCCTAAAAGACAATAGCCATTATATCGACCCAGAAAGAGAGGCCGCATTGGATCAAGCCTTTGTGAAAATTTGCCTGGAGGCCGGGATAGAAGAGCCTGCTCAATATATTAAATTTACAAAACCCACCAATCAATGGGAGAAAGATACAAAATGAGCTATCCCCGTCTGGAGCTTAATATAACAAGGCTTACCCATAATTCCAGAAAGCTGGTAGCTGAATTGGGCGAGATGGGAATTACGGTCATGGCTGTTAACAAAGTCTTCCATGGAGCGCCTGAAACAGCTAGAGCGATGATAGATGGCGGTATGGATGTCGTTGCTGAGAGCATGGTCTCCAATCTCAAAAAATTGGAAGAGTTGCCATGCTGCAAGGCAATGCTTCGAAGCCCCGGTTTCAGCGAAATAGGGGACGTGGTTCGTTATGCGGACATCTCCCTGGTAAGTAGCATCGAGGTACTAGATGAAATTTCCCGTGAAGCGGTAAGACAGGACCGTGATCATCAAATTATGTTGATGATAGATATGGGAGACTTACGAGAGGGGATTTGGTTCGAAAATCTGGAGGAAATTGAAGAAGCTCTTCAAAAAATCATTTCTTTGCCCAATCTCGAGCTTTATGGCCTCGGTACGAATTTTGGCTGCTATGGAACGATTTTAGCAACCTCAAAAAACACCGAACAATTTGTAGAAATTGCATCAGGTATGGAAGCGAAACTGGGGGTGAAGTTCCCCTACCTTTCAGGAGGAAACGGATCCACCTACTATTTGGCGGCCCAAGGCCTTCTGCCTAAGAAAATCAATCATTTAAGAATTGGCGGCCAGCACATTTTCGGGATTGAGTATGTTGAAGGCAGATATCTAGAGGATTATTTTCATTCAAATAAAGACATCGCTTTGCTTGCATCCGACTCTTATCTATTCAAAGCAGAAGTGATTGAGGTAAGAATAAAGCCAACGGTTCCCTGTGGGATCCTTTCGGTAGATGCATTTATGAAGCAAAAAAGTTTTGAAAACCGGGGACTTCGACGAACCGCTGTGCTGGGATTCGGGCTCCAGGAGGTGCCATTCGAAAACATTCATCCGGTAGAAAAAGGAATCCGAATCATGGGACAAACCAGCAATCATACTATTGTTGACGTGGAAGATGTCCAGACGCATATAAACGTTGGTGACATCATCGCCTTCGAAGTAGACTATACAGCCCTCATGCACTTATGCAATGCGCCAAGTGTGGAAAAGGAGTATGTCCGATAATCGCTTTCGTTTAAACTGTATCAACAAAAAAGCCACAGAAATCTCTGTGGCTTTTGTTATAAAGGGATAGAACATTACCATATGATTCACCTGGTAATCCCACAAACAACTTGATTTTAGCGCAGTAATGAGGTAAAATACCACAAATCGCAAGGAGGACCTGATGAGATTTACGAAAATGCACGGCGCTGGTAATGACTACATCTATTTCAATTGTCTGGATGAAAGCATTGAGAATCCGGGACAACTTAGTATCCGCCTATCCGACCGACACGTTTCAATCGGTGGCGATGGCATTGTGTTGATATGTCCATCCCTCGTGGCGGATGTCAAAATGCGGATGTTTAATGCGGACGGCTCGGAAGGAAAGATGTGTGGAAACGCAATTCGTTGCGTCGCGAAATATGTTTATGATCGAGGCATCGTTAAGAAGGAAGTGATTAGAGTAGAAACCCTAAGTGGCAATAAGCAAATTCAAGTTTTTGCCGAGGATGGGAAGCTTATTCAAGCCAAAGTGGACATGGGAAAGGCAACTGGCCTTACCTCTGAAGAAATAGTCATCTCTGAAGGACAGAGCAATTTTCTAGTTCATTTCCCACTGCTTGTGGGGGGGATTCCCTGGGAAATCACAACCGTCTCCATGGGCAATCCACACTGCGTAGTTTTTCTTTCGGAAGTGGCTGATCTGGACCTTCAAAAGATTGGTCCTAGCTTTGAGAAGCACCCATTTTTCCCCCAGCAAATCAACACAGAATTTGTTCGGGTAATCAGTCCGGAAGTTCTTGAGATGCGGGTTTGGGAACGGGGCAGCGGAGAAACGCTAGCATGTGGCACGGGCGCTTGCGCCGCGGTGGTTGCAGCCATCCAGAATGGATATTGTACAGAAAACACCGATGTGACCGTCCGCCTACTTGGCGGTGAATTGACTATTTGCGTCACCAATGAAACGGTATATATGATGGGAGCGGCAGTAGAAGTGTTTACCGGGGATGTCGAAGTTTAAGAAAAACCAAATTCACAAAGGTAGAAGGAAATTACAATGAAAATTAACGAAAACTATTTAAACTTACAGGAAAACTATTTGTTTTCCACCATTGCGAAAAAAGTCACTGATTTCAAGACTGCTAACCCGGAGGCTTCCGTTATCAGATTGGGTATCGGCGATGTTACAATGCCGCTAACCAAATCGGTAATCAAGAGCCTTCATGATGCAGTGGAAGAAATGGCTCATGCAGATACTTTCCGAGGATATGGACCCGAGCAGGGATATGATTTTCTTAGAGTTGCGGTGTCTGGATATTATGGGCAGCACGGAACTTTCATCGATCCTTCCGAAATCTTTGTTAGCGATGGTGCGAAGTGCGATGTTGCCAATATCCTAGATATTCTTGGACTAGAGAATAAAGTGCTACTGCCAAATCCGGTGTACCCTGTTTATTTGGATACTAACACCATGGTGGGTAGGGAAGCTGCCTACATTGATGCAAATATGGATAACAGATTTCTACCTCTTCCACAGGATGATCAACGGGCGGATATTATTTACCTATGCTCCCCTAATAATCCTACTGGCGCGGTGTACTCGAAAGCAGATCTGACAAAATGGGTAAATTTTGCGCTGGAACTGGATGCGATAATCTTGTTTGATGCCGCCTATGAGGCCTTTATCACGGATTCGGACTTGCCACGAAGCATCTATGAAATCCCGGGCGCCAGAGACTGTGCCATTGAATTCAACTCATTCTCCAAGACAGCTGGATTTACGGGAACACGTCTGGGGTACACCATCGTTCCTCAAGAGTTAACTCGGAATGGATACAGCCTGAACAAGCTTTGGATGCGTCGACAGTCCACCAAATTCAATGGTGCGCCTTATATCACGCAACGAGCGGGGGCAGCTATTTTCACAGCAGAGGGGCAAGCTGAAATACAACAAAACCTGGCATATTACCGGGAGAATGCGGCTATTATTTCCAAAGGGCTGGATGAATTGGGGATATGGTATACCGGCGGAAAAAATTCGCCTTACATTTGGCTGAAGACACCTGAAAAAATGACATCTTGGGAATTCTTTGACTTCCTATTGGAAAAAGCCTGGCTGGTTGGAACTCCGGGTGTTGGATTCGGCATCAATGGAGAGGGGTTCTTTCGACTCACGGCTTTCGGAAACAGGGAACAGACCATAGAGGCTATGGATCGGATCCGAAAAATATTTCTCTAATAAAAAAGAGCTTGCAACCCAAAAAAAATACAGGGAAGAAAGCTCTTTATTATGAATATAAAACCGAAGATTACGTTTCTATTTCACCAACTCACTCATGATATAGGCATGATCGCCTTCGTGTGAGCTGTCACAGTATGGTGGGTTTTTGGTTTTTCGGCATGAGCAAAGAAAGGCAGTCCGGTCTCTTTCAACAGTGAACTCCAGTGGCTCAAACTCCGTTCCAACGTGAGACTGATCGCAAAACGGTTTATCTGCGGTTTTTCCGCAGGTGCACCAATGATAGGTTTCACCCTTTTTCAAATCTACAGAAATAGGCATATTGGGTTTGTGATGTATTTTTTCCATCTTTGTATCTCCTTTAAAAAACCATGACTGCCAAATATGACCCACATGGCATGTATCACATATATACAATATGATGATTTTATGGGGAATCGTTGCAAATGTCAAGCGGATGCTTCAAGACCTTTGAATGGGGTATAGTCATTAAAGCTTGAGGCTTTTGACACTTCATTGGCTAAGGTTATAAAAAAGAAAAAGGTGATTATATGAATTTTTATGATTTCAAAGCAAACACCATGGCTGGCCAAGAGATTGGAATGGAAACCTTCAAAGGGAAGGTGGTTTTGGTTGTAAATACCGCCAGCAAATGCGGGTTCACCCCCCAGTTTAAGGAATTAGAAACACTTTATGAGAAATATAAGGATCAAGGTCTTGTTATTTTAGGATTTCCTTCCAATCAATTTGCGAACCAGGATCCCGGCAGCAATGAAGAAATCGTGGAATTCTGCCAACTGAATTATGGAGTCACTTTTCCTATGTTCCAAAAAATTCAGGTCAACGGGGTCGGAGCACACCCACTATTTGAGTTTTTGTCAGAAGAAACTAAGTCGATGTTTGGCAAAAAAGTCAAATGGAATTTCACAAAATTCCTGATTGATGCTGATGGAAATGTTATAAAACGTTTTGCGCCTACAAAAACGCCACTGAGTTTCGAAAGTGAAATCCAAATATTGCTTCCAAAAAAGTGATTGACAAATTGTGGAAACTGTGACAAAATATTGGCATATAAATACATTGGCAAACATACTGAAAAGTATGGACGCAAAGCCACAGGGTCTAATCCTTCGGGAACGACAGCCGGTTGCCCAATCCACCATGCATGGACTGGAAAATAAACGGCAACTGTGGACACGGACAGCTGCTTTTTTATTTAATATAGAAACAATAAAGAAAGCGCTGGATATGTGGAGGGTCGGAGAATGAAGAAATATTTCGCAAAAGAAGAGGGGCAGGGTCTAGTAGAATATGGATTGATTATCAGCTTGGTAGCCATCGTCTCAGTTTCTTCTCTTGGGATTTTGTCAGGTGGACTTAGTGACAAGTATGACGCGTTTTCTAATATACTTGGAACGGAGCAGTTAGAAGACGGCTCATACGTAATCACTACAGAAGACGGTGTATACATTTTATCCGCTGACGGAAGGCTGAAAGGCCCTTATACCGGCAAAGAGACAGACATCAGAATCCCCAGTAGCCTAAATGGATTTGCGCTCAAAGAAATCTATCAGGATGTGTTCAAAGGGAAAAGCCTGTCAGAGGTTATTTTTGATGCTGGTAGTGGGCTGGTACGAATTCACGCCAGGGCTTTCCAGGACAATGAGCTAAAAACAATTGTCTTACCAGAAGGGTTGCAGAGAATTGATCTTTGGGCCTTTAAAGATAATAACTTAACTGAAATCACTTTACCATCCAGCATGACAACCATTGAACAAAAGGCCTTTGACGGCAACAACATTACTCGAGTTACCATTGGAGCCAACGTTGGAAGCATTGGTGAAAAGGTTTTTTCCAACAATACTGAAGGTTTCAAGTCGGCGTACGCTTCGGGTGGTGCAGGGACCTATGTCTATATCAATGGTAATTGGGTCAAACAATAACAAGCCACGAGCAAAGGTGTGTAATACCAGTTCATGAAAACACAGTAAAAAAACCCACTGAGATGAAAATCTCAAGGGGTTTTCTTTTGTTACAAGTTTTGGAACGTGCCAGCTAATCCGGAAGTGTTGGCTGCATCAGATTGTAAAGAGCACCACGGGTTTTCCAATCACCACTGAACGAGAATGCGAAAAAAAACATTGAGTTATGAATGCGAATGATGTAAAATAATTGTAATTATTACAAAATTGATGTGGTTACAAATTCTGACAATTGTACCATGATACGGGGGTGAACCCATGAAATCATCAACTCTAGAATTTCAAGAAGCATTAAAGAGAAAAAATATTCAGCTTTCACATCAAAGGTTGAGGGTTTTGGAATACCTGAATCAGAATCGAACGCATCCCACAGTGGACCAGATATTCAAGGAGATTCACAAAGAAATGCCCACGCTATCTAAGACTACGGTGTACAACACACTGCGAATTTTGGAAGAAGCAGGCTTGGTTCGGGTACTCACCATAGAGGACAATGAGACCAGATACGATATAGAAGTGAATCACCATGGGCATTTTAAATGTGAATCCTGTGGTACGATATATAATTTCTCAGTTGATTTTGATAAATTGACAAGCGAAGAACTGGCAAAATTCAAGGTCAGTGATAAAAACGTCTATTTCAAAGGCATTTGTCCTAAATGCCTTTAGGAGGAACAGAAATATAAACCAAGCAAAGGAGGATATGAAGATGGAAGAAAGAAAATGTCCGGTTACTGGACACACAAGTAAAGCCGTTGCAGGTGGCGGCACATCAAACAAAGACTGGTGGCCCAATCAGCTAAACCTAAAAATGCTTCACCAAAATGCACCGTTGAGCAACCCCATGGGTCCGGATTTCAATTATGCTGAAGAGTTTTCAAAGTTGGATTATGATGCGCTCAAAACTGACTTGTATGCTTTGATGACGGATTCACAGGAGTGGTGGCCTGCGGATTATGGGCACTATGGACCACTTTTTATCCGAATGGCCTGGCATAGTGCGGGAACCTATCGGATGGGGGATGGCCGAGGTGGTGCCAGCGATGGAACCCAACGATTTGCGCCTTTGAACAGTTGGCCTGATAATGTGAACCTGGACAAGGCACGTCGTTTACTGTGGCCTATCAAGCAGAAGTACGGAAAACAAATCTCATGGGCTGACTTGATGATCTTGGCCGGGAATTGCGCGCTGGAGTCCATGGGGTTTAAGACCTTTGGATTTGGCGGTGGCCGAGAAGATGTTTGGGAACCACAAGAAGACGTATATTGGGGAACTGAAAGTGAATGGTTGGGTGACAAGCGCTACTCGGAAGACCGAAAGCTAGAAAATCCGCTGGCTGCAGTACAGATGGGATTGATTTATGTGAACCCGCAAGGACCCAACGGTCAACCAACTGCGGTGGGCTCCGGTCTTGATGTCCGAGAAACCTTCGCTAGGATGGCTATGAATGATGAAGAAACCGTAGCCCTGGTCGCAGGGGGACATACTTTCGGGAAGTGCCATGGGGCAGGCCCGGCAGACCATGTGGGACCTGAACCGGAAGGAGCCGGTCTGGAAGAGCAGGGGCTTGGATGGAAGAGCAGTTTTGGCGCCGGAAAAGGGGGCGACACCATAAGCAGCGGCATTGAAGGTGCCTGGAAACCTCGACCCACCAAGTGGGACATGGGTTACTTGAACACTTTGTTTCAATATGACTGGGACCTTGTAAAAAGCCCGGCAGGAGCATTCCAGTGGATTCCCACGGATCCCGCTGCGGCTTCAACCGTCGAAGATGCCCATGATCCGAACAAGCGTCATGCTCCGATGATGACTACAGCTGATTTATCTCTCCGCATGGATCCGATTTATGGACCCATCGCAAAGAGATACCGGGATCATCCGGAAGAATTCGCCGATGCATTCGCACGTGCCTGGTTTAAATTGACTCATAGAGACATGGGACCCAAGGCTCGATACCTAGGACCGGAAGTGCCAGCAGAAAATCTGATTTGGCAAGATCCGTTGCCTGCTTTGGATTATGATTTGATTGACGAAAATGATATCAAAGAACTGAAAGCGAAAGTCCTGGATTCTGGCTTGACAATTTCACAACTGGTTGGAACTGCCTGGGCATCGGCATCCACCTTCCGTGGTTCAGACAAGCGTGGTGGTGCAAATGGAGCTAGAATATGCCTGGAGCCACAGAAAAGCTGGGAGGTCAATCAACCGGAAATCCTTGGGAAGGTCTTGCAGACACTAACAAAAGTTCAGCAAGAATTCAATCATCAGCAAACAGGGAATAAAAAAGTATCCCTTGCAGATTTGATCGTGCTGGGCGGCTGTGGGGCAATCGAAAAGGCTGCTTCCAATGCCGGAGAACAGTTGACCGTACCCTTTATGCCGGGACGAACCGACGCAACACAGGAAATGACGGATGCGGTTTCGTTTACTGTACTGGAACCAAAAGCAGACGGCTTTCGAAATTACCAGAAATCCAAATATGATGCCACTGCAGAAGAAATGCTCATTGACCGTGCTCAATTATTGACATTGACAGCGCCTGAGATGACGGTTCTACTGGGTGGTTTACGAGTGCTGAATACCAACTATGGCCAATCCCCCCACGGTGTTTTTACAAAGCATCCCGAAACGCTGACCAATGATTTCTTTGTGAATTTGCTTGACATGAACACTGCCTGGAACCCGGTGGGTAAATCGGAAGACAAAACTGCCAACGACAAACCAGAGGTTTTCGAGGGGCGTGACAGAAAAACCGGTGAGCTGAGGTGGACGGGTACAAGAGTGGATCTGATCTTTGGATCCAACGCGCAGCTCCGGGCTATTTCGGAAGTCTATGCCGGTCAAGATGCTAAGACCAAGTTCAACTCTGATTTTGTGGCTGCCTGGAACAAGGTAATGAATGCAGATCGTTTTGAGATGTCATGCGAGGATGCTGAATGAAGGAACACACACTAAAACAGTATACGTTCCTTGTTTTGGGTACCCTATCATTGGGAATCGGAATGATAGGTGTAGTGATACCTGTGCTTCCTACCACCCCATTTTTGCTGATGGCTTCCTTTTTCTATTTGAAGAGCTCAAAACGAATGTACAACTGGTTAATAACGCATAAAGTATTTGGCTCCTATATTTATTGTTATATGACATATCACGCTATCTCGCCTAGGACAAAAAACGGAGCGTTACTATTTCTTTGGGCAACATTGGGGGGTTCCATGATTGTCATCCCTGGCTGGCACATAAAACTATTTTTATTGGCAGTAGGTTTAGCGGTGACGACACATATAATTATGCTAAAAACATTGAGCCCAAAGGAGATGAATGAAATGAGACATCTGGGCAGAAAAGAGATGGAGGAAGGAGTATAAGAAAATGAAAGATAAGGAGGTAACCACTTGAAAAAATATAAGTGTTCCGTTTGCGGATATGCATACGATGAAGCCTTCGGAGACCCTGAAAGAGGGATTCAACCTGGCACAAATTGGGCCTCTGTCCCAGATCAATGGAATTGCCCATTATGTGGTGCTGAACAAAGCGACTTTGTGGAAGAAAATGCAGAGAAATCAGCACCGTTTCAGCGAAGCAATCCCAAAAATCAGAAACAAAGCGACTTAAGGGGTAGTGGCGACGAATCAGAAGGTGAGATAAGCGCCTTGTTTTCCAACCTCTCAAAAGGTTTTGCAAAACAGTATCGCCTGGAAGAATCTGAGCTTCTGGACCAATTGGCAACATACTACATGTCGAAGAGTGAGATAGAAACGCAAGGAAAATTTGAGGATTTGCAAGCTCAAATCAATGTGGATATTGCATCCGGATTTCCGGATGCAAACGCAATTGCAACCAAGTCGGAAGACCGAGGCGCGCTGCGTGCACTTGTATGGGGTGAAAAGGTTACAAGAATCCTAAATAGCACACTAAGCAGATATGAGAAACAACACGACAGTTTCATTGAAAACACCCATGTCTATGTATGCGATATTTGCGGATTTGTGTATGTCGGAGATCAGCTCCCGGAGATCTGCCCGGTTTGCAAAGTTCCAAAGAGCAAAATCACAGAGGTGAAGAGGGGGTAGTAAAATGTATGCAGTTCGAAATATCAACTTATGCACAAAAGATTGTCTCTGCCTCTATGTTTGCCCAACGGGAGCAACGGATACAGAAACAGGGCAAATCGACCGAATCAAATGTTTGGATGGATGTCGTGCTTGTGTGGATGCCTGCCCTTCTCATGCAATTTCTTTAATGCCTGAGGAGTTACCGGCACAACAGGAAAAAACAGAGGCGGTGATAACAGCTTTGCGGTTATTGGCAAAAAGCAAGGTGATGCAAGAGCAGATTGCGGCCAATATTGAGAAAAACTCGATAGACCCCATCCAAAAGCAACTGGCCACTGTGTTAAGAACTTCAAATAGACTGATGGCTGAAGACCTGATTCGTGAATCGGGGTTCATGTTGCCACAAAGCCAAACGGTTCAGGATTTTCTACAATCATTGTTAGACGCGAACCAACCTGAAGACTTCCCAAAAGAGGCAGTGGAAAGGTTATTAATATTGTTAAAAAACAACTATAAAACGGAGGATGAAAAAATGGAACAAAACAGAACAATCGAAAATTTGATGGCAGCTTTTGCCGGGGAATCCCAGGCCAACAGAAAGTATCTGGCATATTCAAAGAAAGCGGAAAAAGATGGAAATCTAAACGCTGCTAAATTATTCAAAGCCGCTTCCGATGCAGAAACCTTGCATGCCTTGAAACATTTTGAAGTGGCCGGTAAAATTGCGTCGACAACCGAAAATTTAAAAGACGCGGTTGCAGGCGAAACCCATGAATATAAAGACATGTATCCTGACTTTGTGAAGTTAGCTGAAGCGGAAGGCAATCAAGCCGCGGTGATGTCTTTCACATTCGCCATGAAGGCCGAAGAAGTACATGCAAGACTATACCAGGAAGCCCTAGAAAACATTGGGCAGAAAGAAGAAGTATTCTACTATCTGTGTCCGGTATGCGGAAATATTGAAAAGTCGATTCCCGAAAAGTGCAGCATCTGTGGCGTACCGGGAAGCATGTTTATTAAGTATTAGCCATACGTATGAGTTTTTGTAATATATGACATGGAGGAAATAGAAATGCCTGAATTTGGACATCCGTTTTCCGGACTAAAAAAAGATCGTAAGCTAAGCGATCAGGAGTTGATTCGATCAATACGCTTCATGATTTCTGCGGAGTACGAAGCCATACAGCTTTATATGCAGTTGGCAGAGTCAACAGACAACAAGCTAGCTATTGAAGTGCTTAAGGACATCGCAGATGAAGAGCGGGTTCATGCCGGTGAGTTTCTAAGGTTACTCAAAGAACTGGATCCAGACGAAGAAAAGTTTTATGCAGAAGGTGCTGAAGAAGTAGAAGAAGAGATTGAAAAGTTTAAGAACTAATGAGAAACGGGGGACGGCGATGCCGCCCCTTTACTCATGTAACAGATATGAACAAAGGAGTGGTTATGTACGAATCGGCATACAAAGTGAACAAAGAAACCGGGCGTTGCGTGATAGAGCTTGCGCTGAACAACTATAATGAATTTTTCCATGAATGGGACAATGCTTCCTACAAACGCAGGGATTTGCATCCGGAACTCACAGGGTTTCTTGATTTGTGTTCAGAAGAAATCCCAATGAAAAAGGAACTAGAAATTCGGATTGAAATCAGCAAAGAGGAGCAGGACAAACAAATGGAGGAACAAATCCTTCAGAGCTACGAAAACTATTATGGTTTTTTTATTAAGCAGAAGAAAAAGAAAATAAATCGGAACTTCAGAAGTTCCGGAATGCTTGCGCTTGTTGGTATCGCTTTCATTTTCCTTTACTCTCTACTGTCCAGTGATCTCCCCAATGAACTGTGGTATGACGTGCCATTAAAAGGGTTATACATTGGTGGGTACGTATTCTTCTGGGAGGCTTTATACAACGGCTACTTCGGAAGTAAGGAATTGATTTATCGGAACAAGGAACTGGCAAGGTTAAGGCGGGCAAAATTGTTCTTCATTTACTCAAGCTAATCTGATTAACAAGCAGACATTATCAAAAAGGCTATTGAAATTTCAATAGCCTTTTATTTTGCAGCTAATGGCATAAGCGAATCACGAAACTGTATATTTATACATTTTGCTTGCAATGAATGGGCATTAAGGGTATTATCTAACGTAATAAAACGGGAGGACCTTTAATGAGAGTACAAGATTATTTTCTAAGGAAACAAGAAAACCAGAGTCGCCCCATCCTATTAACGGACGGCGCCATGGGTACTTATTATGCAGAACTGACCGGCGATGTACGGAGTTTTTGCGAGTTTGCCAACGTGAATAGTCCTGAAATCATACTCCGCATACATCAAGAGTATCTTGCGGCAGGAGCAGGAATGATTCGCACCAATACCTTTGCAGCCAACCGATATGCGCTGGAGGTTTCCCGTGACGAGCAGACAAAAGTTCTAAGCAAAGGTCTGGAAATTGCCATTCAGGCCGTAAAAGGAACCAATGCTTTCGTCGCTGCCAGCATCGGACCGATTCGGAGAACCGGGCAGGAGGAAGACCAGGAGATTTTAGATGAGTTTTTGTTTATGGCCAAAACACTGGTGGATGCCGGCGCACAAAATTTCATCTTTGAGACCTTTTCAGATGCGTCATTGTTACCAACGGTAGCGGAGGCTATCAAAGGATGGGCGCCGGATGCATTTATTCTGACTCAATTTGCCTTTTCATCTGATGGGCTGACCCGTGATGGGTTTGGCATCCAAACCATATTTAAAGAGATTGAATCTTGTGCCACCATTGATGCGTACGGTTTTAACTGCGGCTCCGGGCCTTCCCAGTTGCGAAAACTCCTGGGGCGGCTGGACTTGAAAGACAAGCCGATTTCGGTGCTTCCAAACGCCAGCTTTCCTGAATTAATCAATGAGCGAGCTGTGTATGTGAACAACCCGCCTTATTTCGCACAGGTCATGGAAGATGTGGTGGAACAGGGTGCCCAAATTATTGGTGGTTGTTGCGGTACCACGCCGGAACATATACGAGCGCTGGCGGAACGATTGGGCCATATAAAGGCGGTTTCCGGACCGGTTCATCCCGTCCACGATACCCCAAAAAAGAAAATCCAACGGCAGACCAGCCTTTTCCAGGCGAAGCTGGACCGAGGTGATTTCATCACAGCTGTTGAAATGGATCCGCCCTTCGACATTCAAATCGATCAAATGATGGAACACGCCAAGCTCTGCGCAACAGCGGGAGTTGACTTGATTACAATCGCCGATTCTCCCAGAGGCATAGCCCGTGTGGACTCCCTCATGACAGCGGCGCTGCTACGCCGGGAAACGGGGATGGAGGTCATGCCTCATTTATGCTGTCGGGACAAGAATATCAATGCCATCCGCTCCGGGCTCATGGCATGCCATATCGAAGGAATTCGAAACATCTTGGCAGTTACGGGAGATCCCATTTTGGAGGCGGACAAAGTCACCACCAAAAGTGTCTTTAATTTGAACGCATACAGGCTCATTGACGTCATTCAAGTAATGAACCGGGAAATGTGTCCGGATCGTAGCATGACAGTGGCCGCAGCCCTGAACTTGAACGTAACAGATCTTGAAAAAGAATACTTACGGATGATGAAAAAAGTGGAGAAGGGAACCGCGGTGTTTTTGACCCAGCCGATTTTTGATGAAGCAGCCATTGCCGCACTTGCAGATGTGAGAAGGCGATTTGGCGTCAAGGTGATTGCCGGTATCATGCCCCTTGTTAGTTATAAAAACGCTGTATTCCTCAATAATGAGGTTCCGGGGATACAGATACCGGAACATGTTGTAGATCGATTCTCCATCAGTATGACGCGTGAAGAAGCCGAGGCGGAAGGAATCTGTATTGCCTTGGAAATTGCTGGCCGTATCCGACCAAATGTGGACGGTTTCTATATGATTATTCCATTTTCCAGAACTAAAATGGTGCTAGACATTCTTCAAACTCTGAAGCAAAATGGGATGCTGGATCAAACAGGAGGCAATGTATGATTATTATCGGTGAAAAACTAAATAGCACGATACCGGCAATCCGTCCTGCCATTGAGAATTATGACAAAGATATGATTGCAGATCTTGCAAAAAAGCAATACAAGGCTGGTGCCACTTTTATTGATATCAATGCAGGGATGTTTGTAGAGGATGAACCAGAAAGGTTGGCATGGATGGCAGAAGTGGTTCAAGAATCGGTGGATGCGCCACTTTCCATCGATTCCCCCAATCCAATCGCTATTAAACGAGCCCTGGAAGTGAACAAGAATCACAAGGTGCTAATCAATTCCATTACTGCCGAGTCCAAACGGTTTGATGAGATTTTGCCACTAATTCTTGAATATAAGACCAGTGTAATTGCACTTTGTATGGGGACTGGTGGGATTCCACAAACAGTTTTCGAGAGAATGAAAATCGCGGAAGAATTGGTATCCAATCTTTGCAAAGAGGGAATGGCTGAAAAAGATATTTACTTGGATCCCTTGGTGCTTCCAATCAGCACCGGGTCAGAAAACGGCAACATTGCATTGGAGACGATCCGGCAAATGCGGATGGAATTTCCCAATACTCACATTGCATGTGGACTTAGCAACATTTCCTTCCACCTACCAGCCAGGAAGCTGATGAACCAGGCATTTTTGGTGGCTGCGATTTCTGCAGGGATGGATGGGGCTATCATCGATCCACTGGACAAGCGCCTGATGTCTATGGTTTATGCCAGCGAAGCGCTGTTTGGACATGATAAGCATTGCAAGACATATCTGAAGAAATACCGAGAAGGGGAAATCTAAATCATTTTTTTAATGGCTGTCAGAACCCCCTCAAGAGAAAACTCTTTTACATAATCTATCATCTGGTTCATATCTAAGGTCTCACGGTTTTGCATCAAATGTGCCATCACACCTATGATTGCCGAGAAATGATAAGATATTGCCACCTTTAGCTTTTGGTTTTCGCTATTGGACAAGTCGTCACAAAAACCTGTGATGATCTCTTCCATTAAGCTTTTAAGCTTCTGTGGAAAATGAGAGTCTGATTTGGTCATTAAAATAGCCATCTTTTGCTGATTCCCATGGTAGATTCCTTTGAGCGCCGCAAAGATAGCGTCCGTGTGGAAAATCTCTTTTGCCGTCAATTTCCTTACAACACCCTCGATAGTCAGAAGTGTATCGTCTTCAATTTCGTAGAGCATGGATGGCACATCATTAAAATGATTATAAAATGTGCTTCTGTTGTACCCGGCAACCGAGCAGATTTCTTTCACGGTTACTTGTGAAATACTTTTGTTTTCATAGATTCGTAGAAATGCTTCCAAAAGATTGTTCTTCGTGTCTATGGCATTTTGATTCATCAGTCCACCTCGGAATTTATTGCGACAACATGTTGCACTTATTTTACGCCAATCATGATGATAGTCAATCGGAATGAAGGAAAAATTAAGAATAAATCATAAATCATGCAATGTAAAATATCGACATATGGCGGCTTTTTGTTGATTCCACTCTCCATTTTAAGAGAATATAATTCAGATGTAGAACGGATTGTTTTACTGAAAGGAGATTGTATGATGAAAGAGAAAGTGAATTTTAAGGTAATGGCACCTATTATTGCCATTTTGATAACATTTGCCGTCTCATTGATAATTCTTCCCGTGATTAAAGGCGAAGCAAAAGATTTGCCCATTTCCGTTGTTTCTTTGGACCAGGGAATGACAACACCCCAGGGAGATAT
>JBHEKY010000037.1:0-126606 GCA_041859095.1 Anaerovoracaceae bacterium | reverse complement strand
CTGCATTGCGAACGCAGCGCGATCCCAACTTCGCCAATTCCCCATATAATGATTGAGAGTTTCTTGGTTTTAGGTTTGGTTTTAATTTCTAACAATAGTATCCTACAACTTTCCGGTCTAAAAAACAAGTTTGAAAACATGACATAACCCTAGTTTTGCTACCGAAATCGTCAGTATATTCCGAATCCAAGAATTTTGTGGTTTTTTGTTTGCGTTTGCGGTTTTTTTGGAGTAAACTGTTCATCGTGTGGCCTTTACAGGCATTATTTGGAGGATGTTATTAATGAACGATTTATCAAAAAAAGCCAATCCGGCGCCCCTTGGGCTAATGGGATTTGGTATGACCACGGTATTATTAAATTTACACAATGACGGCATTATTGAACTTTCTATTGTAATCGTAGCCATGGGCATTGCTATGGGCGGACTTGCTCAGATTATAGCGGGCATCCTGGAATTCATGGGTGGAAACACTTTTGGTGGAACGGCATTCACTGCGTATGGCTGCTTCTGGTGGTCTTTGGTGATTATCTGGATACTTCCGGCATCCATTCCTGCTGATGAAGTATCCATGGGATATTACTTGCTTATTTGGGGCATCTTTACCGCTGGTATGTTTATCGGTTCCTTGAAACACAACAATGCAACTAAAATGGTATTCGGTTCCTTGACCATCTTGTTTCTCCTCTTGGCTCTCGGTGATTTCACCGGCAACGCCACCATTAAGATGATTGCGGGATTTGAAGGTCTGATTTGCGGACTCAGTGCAATGTACAGTGGTTTGGGACAGATTATCAACAACGAATTCGGCAAAACCGTCGTCAAACTATAACGGCGATTCCCTTGACAATGAACCCGTTGGAATGATAGTCTGAAATTGCTATTTATGCAAATAGCGAAGGAGGTTCTATCTATGGGCATGTTTGAGTCAGACTCACTGCTCGGCATTACGATTATCATATATTTGACAGCTGCTGTGGCAGCTTTGGTTTTTAGCGGTCAGCAACGCAAGAGCATTCTGCTGACACAGGGGCTATGCATGCTTGCCGGAACATCTGGGGCAGCGTCGGCCCTTGTTTTTTTGCTGTCCGGAAGCAAGTCGTTCCGGTTGGAGCTCTTCTCCTCTCCCATTCCTTTCTTGTCCATAGACATTGCTTGCGATGGGTTGTCGGCCTTCTTCTTGCTAATTCTTTCCATTTTAGTATTCTGTGTCTCATTGTATTCGATAGGGTATCTAACCCATTATCTAGGGAAGCGGAATATCGGTGGATATCAAGTGTTATACGTACTGTTTCTTTTATCCATGCTGCTGGTTTTTGTGGCTGATAATGGAATCTTGTTTTTTATGGCTTGGGAGGCCATGGCGGTTGTCTCCTATTTTCTTGTGGTCTTTGAGTCAGAAAATGCAGAAACCCGCAAAGCGGGTCTGATTTATATCGTGATGACCAATGTCAGTGCTGCGTTTCTTTTGGTGGCATTGATGGTGATGTACCAATATACTGGCAGTTTCAACCTATCACAAAGTGCGGAGGGCATTCCGACACACATTAAAAATATCATGTTCGTTTTATTTCTGATTGGATTTGGAACCAAAGGAGGCATCGCACCTCTTCATATCTGGCTACCCCGGGCCCATCCGGCAGCACCAGGCCCCATTTCTGCTTTGATGTCCGGCATAATGATTAAAACCGCCATCTACGGTTTGCTCCGTTTTGTTCTGGGTTTCCTAGGCGCGGAAATCGCCTGGTGGGGGTATGTCATTTTGGCATTCGGAATTTTCTCTGCGGTCATGGGTGTTTTGTACGCATTTATTTCTAAAAATATCAAACGGATGCTGGCTCACAGCAGCGTTGAAAATATGGGCATCCTCTTCATCGGGATTGGCGTTATTCTGATTTCGTCTGCATCTGAAGCCAAAGAGGTGACCGCCCTGGCGTTGATGGCCACTTTGCTCCACTGCTTCTTCCACGCCATCTATAAAGGAAGTCTATTTCTTAGTGTCGGGTCCATCCATTTTGCCACCCACACCAAAAACATGGAAGAGTTGGGCGGATTGATTAAGAAAATGCCTATCACTGCTGTGCTATGTCTGGGCGGGGCGTTGTCCATTGCGGCCATCGTTCCTTTCAGTGGTTTTATCAGCGAATGGCTCATGTACCAATCCATCTTTTCTAGTTTGGTCCTGGGACAAGCTGGGCTGAATATCCTTTTGATTATTACCGCTGCTTCCCTGGCCATGGCTGCGGCGCTTTCCGCCGGCAGCATGATTAAACTGTATGGCATCTCCTTCCTGGGAAGGCCCAGAACCGCTCAGGCTGAATCTGCGGTGGAAGTACCCAAAGTGATGAATGTGGCCATTGGTATTCTGGTCTCTTTGAGTATGCTGTTTGGTTTATTTCCAAGAGTTGCAGTGAACCTTATCAATGAAATCGTCATTGATCTTCAAGGTGTATCTCTGGCGGACCAGATGACCGGTAATATGCTTTTAGTTTCCTTCCCCATGGATATCAATGAAAACGCCATCTCCCCAGCTCTGGCCCTTGGGCTTTGCGTTTTCGTGATTGTGCTTGTATTGTTGCTCTTGCGTGGAGTTGGCGGCAGATTTACACAGCGAATCTACGGCACCTGGGACTGCGGATTCAAAGCCCTGACACCCAGGATGCAATATAGTGGTCGGGCATTTTCCAAGCCCATGAAAATTGTATTCCGGATCTTTATCAAATCAACCCGGGAGTTGAAGATGGTCGGTGACGCCCTGTACCATCCGGAATCCATTGAATACAATGTGAAGACCGAATCCACTCTTGAAAAGTATGTGTACCTACCTTTCGTGCGGGGTGCATCCCTACTGTCGGAAAAACTAAAATTTATGATACAAACAGGAAGTGTTCACGCTTACTTGCTCTACATATTTGTTGCTGTTCTGGTTTTAATGCTTTATACCCGGGTGAACTGAAAGGAGGATTCCAATGGCCACAATTACATATCTGATTTTGCAATTTGTCATTGTTATTCTGCTTGCTCCTTTGGTGAATGGTGTCATTGGCAAAATCAAGGCCTTGACCCAGAAAAGAACCGGTGCGCCGGTGTTTCAGATGTATTATGACTTACACAAGCTAATACGCAAAGCATCCGTAGTTTCGGATGTCTCCTCCTGGATTTTTCGGGCAACCCCGTATATCGTGTTTGGTACTGCTGTTGTTGCCGCCATGCTTGTGCCTGTTTCCGTCAGGATTCTGCCGGAGGGGATTCCCGGTGATATGATTATGCTGTTTTATATTCTGGCATTGGGAAGGTTTTTCATGTGTCTGGCAGCCTTGGATACCGGTAGTGCCTTTGGCGGCATGGGTTCCAGCCGGGAAGTGATGATTTCATCTCTCATCGAGCCTTCCGTCATCGTGGTTATTTTCACCCTGGGATTAATCTGTAAGTCCACCTCGGTGTTCGCTATTATGGAGTCTATGGCCCAAAGCGGGGCAAGTTTCATCGGGCCGGTTTATATCCTGCTTTTCCTCTCCATGTTGATAATACTCATTGCGGAAACCTCCAGGATTCCTTTTGATGATCCGGACACCCACTTGGAGCTGACCATGGTTCATGAGGCCATGATTCTGGAATATTCCGGGCGGCATCTGGCCTTAATGGAATACGGCGCCGTCATCAAACAAATGATGTTGATGACATTAATGGTAAACATTTTTTTACCTCTCGATTCATTTTTAACAATCACAGGCTTTGCCGGTGTGGTATTTTCCTTGATTATTTATCTTGGAAAGATGTTGCTGCTGACCGTCATCATTGCCATCATTGAAGTCAATACAGTGAAAGTCCGGTTTTTCAGCATTCCGAATCTGGCTGCCCTATCCTTTATTCTGGCTTTTTTAGGGTTTATGCAATTTTTCGTTTTAGGGAGGTCCTAATGGAACGTTACCTTGACTTATTATCTGTGCTGATGCTGCTTACCTCCATCATGTTGGTATCGCACAAAAGAATCCGCTCCTATATTCGCACATTCCGACTGCAGGCAATTTTGATTGCCATCATTGCAGGTTACATGGGCATCCAGAGTCTGATGGATGAAGGAACCTATGATATTTTGATTATTTGCGCCATTATCGTTGCACTCAAAGTCGTCATTATTCCCATGTTGCTTCACAAGACCTTTGCCAATGTGGAAGATGTGGTAGAAAAAGACTTTTACCTGAACATCCCGATTTTAATCCTGATGAGTTGTGTCTTGGTGGTCTTCTCCTATTTTACCTTGTCGGGCATTAGTGGACTGGACGCGGGTCATGTGAACCTCCAAGTCGTCAATGCTTTCTCAGTTATATTAATCGGATTCTTCTTCATGATCAGCCGAAAGAAAGCCATCGGTCAAATCATCGGATATCTAGTCATGGAAAACGGAATCTTTGTCACTGCCATTTTTTCGACCCATGGCATGCCATTTATTGTAGACGTGGGTATCTTCATCGACATGATAACAGCCGTCCTGATTATGGGCGTCATGGTGGTTCAAATCAATGACAAATTTGACTCCATCAACATTAACAATCTTCGGAACCTGAGGGGATAAGCTTAGAATAATTGCGAGGATCATTTGAAAGGATAAACGAATGGGTTTGGTTTTATGGATTGTTCCACTGATAGCAGTGGCGCTGTCACAATTTGCAAAAAAGGCTAACGCACTTCATCTCATCAGCATGGTGACCTCTTTGCTGATGCTTGTGCTAGCCGGTTATTGCACCTTAGTCGTCATGTCGACCGGGGAATTGACCTATTCATTTTTTAACGGTCTTTTTTTAATCGATTCTCTCAGCATCATCATTTTGGACATTGTCACAGTGATCTACTTCCTGACTAGCCTCTATGCCATTGGTTATCTGCAGGAAGAAATACGTCATGGAAAAATCGGCAAGGACAAACTCCGGCTTTACTATATGCTGATGTATGTTTTTCTTTTCGCCATGGTGCTGGCGCTGACTGTCAGCAACATCGGAATTATCTGGGTTGCCATTGAGGCGACTACCCTGGCATCCGCTTTTTTAGTCGGCTTCAACAATGACCATAACTCCCTGGAAGCCGCTTGGAAATATATCATTATTTGCTCGGTTGGTATCGCCATTACCCTGGTGGGTATCATTTTCTTGCACCTTTCTTCTGTGGAAGCAATTCAAAGCGGAGATGCTTTAAAATGGAATGTACTCTTGGCTGAAGCCGGAAATCTTAATGAACCAGTCGTGCGGTTTGCCTTTTTATTTATTGTAATTGGCTTTGGCACCAAGGCCGGACTGGCTCCCATGCACACCTGGTTGCCGGATGCTCACAGCCAAGCACCCTCCCCCATTAGCGCACTGCTTTCCGGGGTGCTTTTAAACAGTGCCATGTATGCCATCATTCGTTGTCTGACCATCGTCAATAAAAGTAGTGGGGACAGCCAATTCGCGGGTCGGATTATGATTGGATTCGGACTTTTATCTGTCATTGCCGCCGCCATTTTCATTCTATCGCAAAAAGACTACAAACGTCTGCTGGCCTATTCCAGCATTGAGCATATGGGCATTATCGCATTGGCAATCGGCTTATACACCCCCCTGTCCGTCTTTGCCGGTCTGCTGCATATGATGAACCACTCTCTGACCAAATCCATGCTGTTTCTGGCTTCCGGAAACATCCTGCAAAAATACAACGCCCGGGAAATGTCAAAAATTCAAGGGTTGCTCAAAGTTTTGCCTATCACTGGCACAATATTTCTGTTGGGTCTACTGGCGATTTCCGGCACACCTCCGTTCAGCATCTTTAGCAGCGAGGTCAATGTTTTCATCTCCACCTTTGATGCGGATCTAGCTTGGCTGGGAGTTGTTTTAATTCTATTACTGGCTGTCATTTTTGCAGGGATTGCCGCCACCTTATTCAAGGTTTTCTTTGGAACCGTGGATCGGAACGAAATACCAGCAGGAGAAACCAATCTGCCAGGTGCTCTGGCCATGGGTGTCTTGTTGATTGCCATTATTGTTACCGGCCTCTACATGCCGGCAGGACTAAAAGATTTGTTCCTGGCTGCCCAACAAATCGTATTGGGAGGTTGATCCGTTGAAACAAAATGAATGTGAAAAACATCTATTCGAAATCGAACAGAATCTCAGGGAAGCTTTTCCCGGATTCATTCAAGATAGTGTGATGCAAAACGGCAGGGTACTTTCTCTAGACATTTCCCAGGAAGAAATCCGAGAAATTGCATCCTATGTGAATGTGCAGCTGGCTGGCACCCTCATCACTCTTTTCGCTTGCGACCAGCGTGAAAAGTCAGGGGACTATATCCTCCGATATGTCTTTTGTTGTAGAGCAAAAGGAGTTTTGGTCGTGCTGAACACTTCAATCCTCCCAGCAGACAGTCAGTTTATTTCAATCGCTGATTGTGTCCACGCAGCAGCCCTTTATGAAAGGGAGATTCACGATTTGTTCGGTCTGGTTCCCAAAGGGCACCCTTACGCCAAACCTTTGGTATTTCATGGCAATTGGCCAAACGGAAATTATCCGTTACGAAAGAACTATGCAAAAAATGACAAACCACCTTTTGTTGACGGGGTTTCATCTTTTCGAAAAATTTCCGGTGAAGGGGTTTATGAAATCCCGGTAGGGCCGGTCCATGCAGGCATCATTGAACCTGGGCATTTCCGGTTTAGCCTTGCTGGCGAGCCAATTCAAAATTTAGAGGCTCAATTGTACTTTACCCATAAGGGAATCGAAAAACTTAGCGAAGGTATGTCCTTGGAACGTGGATTCTATCTTTCGGAACGGATTTCCGGTGACGAGACGTTTACCAATTCGCTGGCTTATTGCATGGCCATCGAACAGATTTCTGGCGTCCAAATTCCGGAACGTGGAGAGTATCTGAGGGTGCTTTATGCGGAACTGGAACGGCTGACTTGCCACATTGGCGACCTAGTTGGGATTTGTCTGGACGTAGCTTTTGGTTTTGGGGCATTTCAGTTCAGACTACTTCGAAACTGGTGCTATCAGTTGGCGGAGCTCTTGTGCGGTTCTCGCTTTCTGCGAAGCGTCAATGTCCTAGGTGGTATCCGAAATGACACCCTGATTGGAAACGAATCCGAAATTTTGCGTCGGCTAGCCGATATCAAGCAGGAGCTGGATGATACGGCGAAGATTGTCCGTCATCAAACCATGCTAACTGACAGAATCGAGAACACCGGTATCCTTGCTGAACAAATCGCTTTTGACCTCAATGCGGTGGGGCCTGCAGCACGAGCTTCCGGAATTCCATACGATGTCCGGAAAACCCTACCCTATGCAGCCTATGCCCAATTAACGTTTGATATTCCCGTACAAACTGGTGGCGATGTGGCTGCGCGTATGAAAATCAAACTGGCGGAGTGTTATCAATCCATAGGCCTGATGATTCAGGTAATTGAATCTTTGCCACAGGGTACGTCAAGGGTGCCGATGGAAGATCTTCTGGAAAGCCTTCCTGCCGGCCAAAGCGCCTTTGGCATCACCGAGTCCCCCAGAGGAGAAAATGTCCATTGGATTATAACTGGAGAAAACGGTACCATCGTCCGTTACAAAGTCCGTACGCCCTCTTTTTGCAACTGGCCTGTGCTGTGTCACGCAGTCTCAGGGAATATCGTGCCGGACTTTCCTTTAATCAACAAAAGCTTCAACTTATCCTACGCGGGAAATGACCTTTAGAAAGGGGTACCATGTTCCGACAAATTAAAAAAATAATAAAATATCCCAGGGTAACCCTGACCTATCCAAAGGGACCGCTGGATACCTCCTTGTTTCGTGGCACACCTGAAATTGATCAAGCCAAGTGCACCCAATGCGATATTTGTCTGAAGCGGTGTCCCACCGGCGCCATTGTACATGGAGGTTCCGCCCAATATGTTGGTATTAATTATGATACCTGTATTTTCTGTAACCTTTGTGTTGAAGTCTGTCCCATCGGTGCAGCCCATAACGCGCCTACCTTTGAACTGGCCAAGAAATCCCGTAGCGAGCTTCGTCTCACTCCGGTGATGGTGAAAGAAGGGAATCTTCCTGATTTATCCTATGCCGTACTGGAAGATTTGCTCCAACAAAAAATCAAGAATATTTTTGGCAGAAGTCTGCAAATCCGAGAGGTGGATGCCGGCTCCTGCAATGCCTGTGATTTAGAAATCAATGGTTTAAATAACCCATTCAACGACCTGCCTCGGCTTGGGATACATTTTGTAGCTTCTCCAAGACACGCGGATATGCTGCTAGTCACCGGAACGGCCACCCGAAATATGGAGTTGGCACTGGTTAAAACCCTGAATGCAACCCCCGAACCAAAGCTTGTCGTCGCAGTTGGCGCTTGTGCCTGCAGCGGTGGGATTTTCCAGGATTCTTACGCTACCCGTAACGGGATCGACGGTATTGTTCCTGTTGATGTTTATGTGCCTGGGTGTCCACCCAGACCGCAGGCCATCTTATACGGAATTCTAAAAGCCCTGGATCGAATCTAATCCAGGGTTTTCTATTTGTCATCTCGCTTTTTCTTCAATGTTTTGAGATAACCAACACTGTGTTGAATATTGTTGGTTGAAGTCTGTTCTAACCTGAATTATCCTATGATTGCATCGATATTTTATGGAGCAATACATGAGGAGCGCAACGCGAATGGTGAGACTCATCACTTTCTTTCTGAAACACCCGATACGGGTTATTTTATTCTTTGTGCTAGCAGCCATCATCAGTGGTATCTGCAGCCTTGGAGTTTCCACAAATTACGATTTTAGTGACTATCTCCCTGAAAATGCCCAGTCCACCGTTGGACTTGGGGTTTTTAGAGACGAATTCGGAGAAAATTTGCCAAATACCAGAGTGTTGTATAACGATGTGACCCTGCCGGAAGCCCTATCCGTGAAGCAATCTATGGAAAAAATCCCGGGTGTTCTGGACGTCATCTGGCTTGACGACATTTATGATATTACTATCCCTCTGGATATGGATAGCAAGGCAGTGGTTGAGGATTACTACCGCGACAGCAACGCGCTTTATACTGTCACTATCAGCAAGGACACCCAGCTGGATACGGTACAAGCAATTCGTAGCCTGCTTGGAGATCGGGGAGCCATCTCCGGGTCTTTGGTTGAAACTGCCGATGCCATGAGTTCTTCCGCTGGGGAAGTTCCTAAAATTATGCTATTTGCAGTACCTTTGGTTCTTCTGGTCTTGCTCTTGACCACCAGTTCATGGATTGAGCCACTGCTGTTTCTGATTACAATTGGAATCGCCATTTTATTGAATATGGGGACAAATTTATACTTCGGTCAAATATCCTTTGTTACCGCCACATCGGCAGCCATTCTCCAGTTTGCTGTTTCAATGGATTACTCCATCTTTTTGCTACATCGGTTTGCCGAGTATCGCGAACAGGGTCTTGACACCCAACCAGCCATGGTTATGGCCGTCAAAAATGCGTTTTCCACGGTTTCTGCCAGCGCGCTGACAACCATCGTCGGTTTCTGGGTTTTGGTCTTTATGAAGTTCAAAATCGGACCTGATATGGGCTGGGTATTGGCCAAAGGCATCGCCTTCAGCCTCATTACTGTTATGGTTTTTCTTCCGGCGCTGATCATGGTTTCAGAAAAATGGATTGAAAAAACCAAACACCGGATTATTGTACGGGATGTTAACAAATTTGCCAGGACAATGGTAAAATTACAGTTTATCGTTCTGGTTTTAGTCGCACTGCTTGCGGTGCCCGCTTTTCTGGCACAGGGCAAGGCTGACTTCACCTTTGGTGCATCCAAGTTTTTTAGCGCAGATACCCAGGTGGGAATAGAAAAAGAAATGATAGAAAAGAGTTTTGGCAAATCCAATCAAATGGTCTTACTTGTTCCAAAGGGGAATCTATCAACGGACGAATCCTTTGGTGAGGACCTTCAAAGAATGACCTACGTATCTTCCGTCATTTCCTATGCCAATACTGTAGGAAAAGAAACTCCAACAAATCTGCTATCCGAGGCTCAATATGATCAGTTTTTTTCAAAGAATTATAGCAGAATTGTGGTAATTTCCAATCTAGACGTGGAGGGTGCCGCCGTTTTTGAATTAATCGATAAAATCAGGGACACCGCACAAAGCTATTATGGGAATTCATACCACCTAATTGGGGAAAGTGTTTCTACCTATGATATGAAAGTGATTATTTCAAAGGACAATAAGGTGGTGACCTGGTTGGCAATTTTAGGAATCGGGTTGATTATTCTATTAACCTTCCGGAATCTTCTCTTACCAATCGTTATGGTTCTTGTTATCGAAAGTGCGATATGGATTAATCTTTCGGTTCCATATTTTATGGAGACCCAACTGGTATATATCGCTTTCCTGATCTTAAGTTCCATTCAGTTAGGCGCGACGGTGGACTACGCCATTTTGTACTCAGACAGATATATGGATTTCCGCAAAACCCTGGGGAAAAAAGAAGCCATTATTCATACTACTCAGGCAACTATGACCTCCATCATTACCTCCGCTTCAATATTGGGCATTGCGGGATTCTGTTTAGGCTTGGTGTCAACCAACTACGCAATCAGTCAAATCGGTATATTAATTGGTCGGGGTGCTTTGCTTTCTGCCGGTGCAGTCTTGTTCGCCCTGCCAGCCTTATTGCATATTTTTGATTTTCCAATCCAAAAATTCAGTTTCAAATCCAGAAAGGAGGAAGTGTCATGAAAAGAATCATCTTAATGTTCTTAGTCACACTTCTGGTTTTTTCATCAACCACCTTTATTTCCGGCGCGAAGCCGGAGAACACCCCGAAGGAAGAAGTCATATATGGCTTATTGGATGGGTCAGGTGGCCTAAAAAGTATTTCAGTAGTGAATAGCTTTGCGCTGGAAAATGATGCAACCATAGCAGATTACGGTCTCTACGCATCGGTGCAGAGTCTCTCCTCCGTAGAGGAGATTGTAACATCCGGAAACTTCATCAGCTTTTCTGCAAAAAGTGGCCGCGTCAGTTACCAGGGCGAGCTCATGAACCGAGAGCTACCCTGGGTCGTCGAAATCAAATATTCTCTTGATGGGCAACCCATTGCACCGCAAGATTTAGATGGGAAAAGCGGCAAGCTGAAAATAGCCATAAACACTTCGAAGAATCATGCCGAAAAAGGCACTTTTTATGACGATTTTTCTTTACAAGTAGCCGTTCCCATGAACATGGATTTATGTAAAAATATAGTGACTAGTGGTGCAACCATTGCAGATAATGGAAGTACAAAGCAGTTCTCTTATGTTCTGTTGCCCGGAGAAAACGGCTCAATCGTATTGACCGCTGATGTCAATGATTTTGAAATGGATTCCATTACCTTAGCAGGTATTCGTATGAGCTTTGACCTTCCGTTGGATGTTGATAAGATTAGTCAGAGCATTGATAAACTGTCCTCCGCTGCCAGCAAACTGGACAGTGGTGCACTGACCTTGCTTGAAGGGACAACTGCCCTAAAAACCGGAATTCAACAATATCAGGAAGGTTTTTCCCTTTTAAATAGCCAACTTGGCAATCTGCAAGCCGGGGCATCCTCGCTGGAAACCGGCATCATTGATTTAAGCAACGGCCTTGAAACATTATCTGAGCAGGGAGCAACCCTTCGGGCGGGTGCGCTCAGCATCCAGCAGTCCTCATTTGCAACAGCAAACGCACAACTTTCAGAATTGGGCATTCCAATCACACTGGATCCCGAAGACTACGTGAGTCTCTTGGCACCAATGGCAGGGAACCCAGCCATTGACGCTTTGAAGGAACAATTAGACGATATTACGGCTTTTGTCGACGGTGTTGAGTCTTATACCCTCGGAACGACAAACCTCGCAACAGGGGCTGCTGGGCTGTCTGCCGGAGCAGGAACTCTTTCAGATGGCATTGATACTTTAGCGATTGGTCTTGGGAAACTTTACAACGGTGCTGAAAGCTTAAATAGCGGCATGAAAACATTTCTGGAAGGCCTAGCCGCCTATCGTGAAGGCACAAAAGCCTTCACAACGGGGGCATCCCAGATTGACACAGAAATGAACAACCAATTGGACTCTTTGCTAGCGATGCTTTCCAATGACGGTAAAATCTACCAGTCCTATCTTTCCGATGACAACACAAATGTAAACTTTGTTCAGTTTGTGATTAAAACTGATGGCATCACTGCGGAAACCAAAGCACCAGCCACAGAACCTAAGCCAGTTGAAAAGAACTTGTGGGAGAAGTTCTTGGATTTATTTCGATAAACTTCACTGCCACAATTCGACAAACCGTGCTGTCACAAACTAAAATATAGTGTTAGAATGTATTTATTCAAATAAGGTTCAAGTAAAGATGTACATTCACCATATCATAAAAAATGGAGGTACTAAAATGACAAGTGTATTGGTTCAAGGCGCTGCGGATTTAAACCCAGGCGAAATGAAAAAATTCAGCATCTCAGGGACAGATATTTTAATTTCAAACTTAGACGGTGCATTTTATGCAATTGCCAACACCTGTACCCACATGGGTGGCTCTCTAGCAAATGGCATTCTGGAAAACGGTATTGTCAAATGCCCTAGGCACGGTGCGGAGTATGATCTGAAAACGGGAAAATGTGTTGGTAAATTATCGTTCCTGTTTGTAAAAAAACTTACCGATGGCGTCCAGTCCTATCCGGTGGAGATTATGGACGGCGAAGTCTATATCCAGATATAGACTCTCTATAATCCATAGTACAATTTCAACATAACATTCAAAGAAAAAAACTGGCTGTTTTTAGCCAGTTTTTTGATTATTACTCTGTTGGAACAATCTCCAACCAGAATCCGTCCGGGTCCTCAATAAAGCAAATTCCGTTTCTAGTGTTCCTCAAACAACTGGATACTTACTCCGTTCAGATCCGTGAAAAAGCAAAACGCCGCATGGGGGTTTGGTGTAATCACGGGGCTATGGGGTATGCTTCGACCATCCAGCAATGCAAGCTTATCCTTCAAAGAATCCACGGCAAATCCAATGGTAACCCCAACTGCAGCCTTCGCTTTCACATCAGGTTGATAAATCACTTCGAATTTAGTTTCATCCGGTTCGCCAAAGAATACGATCTCGCCCCCATCGCCCATTGGAAACCTACGGTTAATGGGTAGGTCCAACAGCCACTGATAAAATTCAATCGTTTCTTGCATATTCTCAGTCGTTACGGTTACATGTGCAATCATCATTGTTTTCCTTGTTGACTAAACTTGCACTGATGCCAATATTTCTTTGACATAGTTGGGCAAGGCAAATGCGCCTTTGTGCAAGTCCGTATTGTAGTATCTTGTTGTTAGGCCAAATCCATTCCAAGATTCGGCTTTTAAGTCCAAAATGGGATCAAAGGTTTTGGATGCAAACCCAAAATACCAGTAGCCGGATGCATAGGTTGGGATGTTGAATCCATACACCCTAGCGATGGGAAACACTTTTCGTATTTTGGTGTGAGCTTTTAGCATTTCTTCTATATCACCATCGTAAAATGCACCTTCGTGCTGATTAATCAAGATGCCGTTCTCGCTGAGAATTCGATGGCAGTTCCGATAAAATTCAACAGTAAAGAGCCCTTCTCCCGGGCCTGCCGGATCTGTTGAGTCTACAAGTATTAAATCATAAGACGCATCCGGTGCTTCGGCAACAAACTTCAATCCATCAAGAATCATCAGGTTTAATCTGGATTCCCTTTGATATACGGAAGACATGGTTGGCAAATATTTTTTACAAGCCTCAACCACCGCTCCGTCTATTTCCACCATATCTATTTTTTCAATGGATGGATATCGGGAGATTTCCCTTGCCGTTCCACCGTCTCCACCTCCAATAATGAGAACCCGCTTGACCTCCGGATTCACCGCCATAGCCGGATGAGTAATCATATCATGATAAACGAATTCATCTTTTTCCGTTACCTGCACGTACCCGTCTAGGACCATGAAGTTTCCAAATGTTTCATTTTTGAATATCTGAATATTTTGGAATGGAGATTGCTCTGTGTGTAGCACTTCATCTATTTTAAAGGATAGCTTGACGTCATCTTCCGAGTGGTATTCCGAGTACCATACATCACTGTTTTTAATCAACATTTTGTTTTCCTCCTACTAATCTTTTTCTATCGGACCCTAATCCGAAAAGTTTCTTCCATAAAAGACTTCATCCATTTCTTTTCTTACCTTTGTGATGATCATGTTCAGCTCGTCGGGACTCAAGTCATCAACTGAGAAATTGAAGAAGTAGTTGTCCAGGTCAAAGTTTTTTAGTTTGCACTTCGTATGGAAGGTGTGTTCTTGAAATATATTCACATCAATTGTGAAATACTGATCCAGCAAATCCGGATTGATATAGTTTTGAATCGAGTCGATTTTGTGGTCAATAAATATTTTCTGCCCTTGAATCGTTCTTGTAAATCCTCTGACCCGATAATCCAACGTCATCATATCAGCTGCAAAGCTTTCAATCAGATAATTCAATGCCATCAGTGGAGAGATTTCACCACATGTGGAAACATCAATGTCTGCACGGAACGTACAAACGCCACCGTCCGGGTGATACTCTGGATAGGTATGCACGGTGATATGGCTTTTGTCCAAATGAGCTGCAACAGACGGGTTGCAGAGGGGAATGTGTTGTACGTCGGTAGATGGCGGATCGCTTTGCTCACAAATGAGCATCGTTACGCTTGCTCCTTGGGGTTCATAATCCTGAACAGCAATATTCAATATTCTGGTCCCAATGATTTCCGAAACATTGGTCAGTATTTCAGTCAGTTTTGAGGCATTGTACTGCTCATCAATGTATTCTATATAAGATTCCCTGTCCGCCACTGTTTTGGTGTAACAGATGTCATACAGATTGAAACTTAGTGTTTTCGTCAAGTTATTAAATCCATGTAAAATGATCTTTTCGTTTTCCAATCGGTCTTCACGTCCCTTCTTAATTTGTGCCATTATATCGTATTCCAGCATATGATTGTAGCATAAACAGACAAAAAAAGGTATGGAATTCAACAATTACTTTATTTTTTTGCTTCCAACTCTTGCAGCATACTCAGTTCCATATAGTTATCCCATTCGAAGCCACAGTCCAGGCATCGGTAGACACCGCTACCGGCTGAACCGGCACAACAACAATTGGCCACCGCACGGCCCTCTTCAACATCTTTTCTGATTTCCGGCACGCATAACGCACTGGCGGGAACCACTTTCGCTACATGGGAAGAACCGCATTTTAAGCATATTCGATCCTTGAGTTCTTTCCGTTTCATCTGTTCCATTGTGTGCTCCTTCAGGGCAAACCTCAATTCAACTTCGTTGTACCCTGTATGAATATTGTAGCACGTTATCCCTACGGTTGAAATACTTTGTCAGCCATTACAAATTTGATTGTCGGTTAAAAAAACAGCGCCTACATCATAGCAGGCGCTGTTCTGTTATTCTTTGTGGTTTTTTAGGAAAACCGGAATGCTCTCGCGGAAAAATGTAACGAAGGTGTCGGTCATCATCTCCTGGCTGTCGGGCAGGACACCCAGTGCCTGTTGAATGGCAATGCCATCCATCGCCGCTACCAATAGCGCTGCAACACCTCTTTTGTGGATTTCATTTTTTAATTCGAATGCTTCCTCAAAAAGATCGGCTGTGTTTTCGATGATGGCCCGATAATTGTCTTCATATTTCTTACGGACCGGATGGTTTCTGGCAATGGCATCATTCAGCAACAGGATGTATAGCTTCTGCTCTTCGGATTTGGAAAGACGTTTACCGACTTCTGAGACGATTTCTTCCAGAAGTTCTCTCCCTTTTTTGTGGTTTTCATTCTTCACCGATTCCGCCAGCCGATGGGTGAATTGCAGGGATTGCTTGATAACATCAAACAGCAACTCGTCCTTGTTTTTGTAGTGATGGTAAATGGCACCTGTTGTGAGTCCTGCCTGGGTGGCAATCTTTCGAACCGAAACTTCTTCCATAGGGTTTTCCTGCATTACCTGTATGGCCGCATTGATGATGCGTTGCTTTCTCATGCTGACTTCCTTCATCCCGTTTCTCCTGTCTGTATTTTATCCTATCTTACCACAGGAGTAGGCTACTCTGCCAGCGCTTTGACTTCTTTATATCCAGCCAAATCTGTATAGAGTTCCGCTTTGTACGGATTTCTGCCTGTCTTCTTCATCTTATATACCATGTACCCTATTACAGCTATGTTGCTTGCCAAGGCAAGGGCACCCCAGAATGTGTAAACCGCTGGATTATAGGTGGAGGTTACCATGAACTGTCCCTGATCCTGGAAGGATGGGAATGTCTGAGCAAACATACACCAAATGGCCAGAGTCTGCGCACGATGCTGCAACCAAGCGCCTTTGCCCATAGTAAAGGAGCAGAGTGTCGGTGCAAATAGCAGTGCGAATCCGGCATACCAGGAATGTGTGGGAATGCAATTATAAGTATAGGTGAAGTTCCAAAGGTCATAAGCGATAATCCAAAACCAAAGCATATCGGGCCAAAGCATATCCCGGCTTCCATCTTTTTTGGTTTTTTGACGTATCACAATACCAAACCAGCCAGTGATGGCGATGATATTCAAGATGCCCGCAAACCCGTTCATAAAATTCCATGGGCCACCCATTACACCAACGACTTCGCCTTCGATGCCGCCGGAGTTGGTCATCCAGTACTGGATACCCACTTCAAAATCCCTGATCACCGCTTCTATAATGTTGATTGCTAAAATCAGAGGCGGGAAGCACAATGCAAATTTATTACTAGACAAGCGCCAGGTAACTTCTCCTGTCAACTTGTCTTTCTTTTCTAGATGCCGTATGGCCCAAAAGCCAATGCAACCGGCGGTTGAAGAGTATACTTTGGCCAGATGGAACCAATCGGTGTAGGTTTGCTCCTTCAGCACGGTATACCACATGATGCTGAGCACCACTGGAAGGACAATAAAACTAAAAAAACCAGCCCACTTCCATCGTCGTGCAATTTCATTGAATAAGAAAAGTCCTACAAAGACCACCAGCCAGATACCCCAGCCCGACCATAGGGTGGCACCTTCCGCAGCGTTGAATGTAAACATAATAACCCTCCGTTTACTTAATTAGTACGCAATAATTTCTTTGATCATAAACTCTTTTCCAGAAAGAGTTTCGATAACTAATTTGGTGTGTTCCATCGAGGTGCCATCGACAGCAGCCGGATAGCACTGCTCAATGTATTGCGGCACAACCGGCGCCATTTTTCCAATTTGAAGCACCAGAGTGTCCACCTTAGTAAGGTGATTCCGCTCCATAAAATCTTCAACCGTCTTTACAATTTCTATGACAATCCCTAACTCATGCATATTAACTTCCTCTATGCCTGGATTCCCAGTTTCTTTTTCATATTTTTGATGGCAATCTTCCCCTTTCGCTTCAGTGCATGTCTGATGACAATGGGTTTCATATCCGGAAGCGCTGCGCCTTGTCCATCATATACCCGTTCCAAAGAGATGGCGTCGAACTTGCACTTCGTAGTGCAAACACCGCATCCCACGCAAAGGAATTCATCCACCACCGTAGCGCCGCAACTGAGACAGCGTTCTGTCTCTTTTCTAACCTGTTCTTCGGTAAAAGTACCCCGGACATCCCTAAAATCAGTATGACTCTCGTGAGGTTTTTCGGTGGCCACCTGTCTTTTCGCTAAATCATATCCTGCAAGGTCCAGATTATTTTTATCCAGTGCATGGTATTCCCGTTTGCTTCGCCCAATGGTTAGGCTCTGGCCGGGTTGCACAAAACGATGGATCGAAATCGCGGCTTGTTTTCCCTGTGCGATGGCATCGATGGCGAATTTAGGTCCAGTCACAACGTCGCCGCCACCAAAGACATCCGGTTGATCCGACTGGTAAGTAAATCCATCTACGACCATGGTTCGATTGGGTTTGATTTTTACGTCGCAATTGTCCAGAATACCACCCCAGTCAATCCCTTGTCCCACCGAAATCAGCACAGAATCTGCAGCCAAGGCGATGGTCTCTTCTTCATCATATTTGGGTGAAAATCTACCCTCCTCATCAAAAACCGACAAGCACTTTTTGAATTCAATCCCATAGACCTTCCCATTCTCACGTAAAATCCGTGCGGGTCCCCATCCGTTCTTAACTGTAATGCCTTCTGCCGCGGCTTCTTCCAATTCTTCAGGCAGTGCCGGCATTTCTTCGAGACTTTCCAGACATGCCATGATAACGGTCTTTGCGCCGACACGAGTGGCTGCGCGAGCCACATCGACAGCGACATTCCCACCGCCGATGACTACAACATTGCCATCCAATACCGGGACATTGCCAAGGTTAATATTTTTTAGGAAATCAACCCCATAGAGCACGCCTTTTCCGTCTTCTCCCTCTATGCCCAGCTTACGGGTTGCTTGGGCTCCTATGGCCAGATAGAAGGCTTCAAAGCCCTGTTGACGCAATTGATCCAAGGTAATATCTTTCCCCATCTCAACACCTGTGGAAAATTCCACGCCCATCTCCCGCAAAACCTCAATTTCGCTGTTGATAATCTCCTTTTCCAACCGGAAGGACGGAATCCCAAGTGTCAACATACCACCCAAGGCTTTCTCTTTTTCGAAGACAGTTACCTTATATCCATCCAGCGCAAGAAAATAAGCGCAGGTTAGGCCGGCAGGTCCGGCGCCGACAACGGCAATCTTGTTTCCATACTGGTGGCGAATAGATGGAATATATCGGTGTTCGTCTTTCATGTCCTGTTCTGCAATGAACCTCTTGATATCATCGATGGCAACAGGATCATCCACTTCCCCTCGGGTGCATTCTGATTCACAACTTTTGGGACAAATTCTCCCACAAACAGCAGGGAACGGATTCTCGTGTTTGATTAACTCCAGGGCATCTTTGTATTTGCCCTGTGATGCCAGCTTGATATACCCAGGAATGGCAATATGGGCTGGGCACTGGGTTTTACACGGTGATGTTCCGGAGTCCAGCACTTCCGTCCTGTTATATCTGTAGTTCACATTCCAATGCTCTTCTCCCCAGACAGTGTCGTAGGGCAGATCTTTTCTGATTGGTACTTCCACCGGAGTGATGGTGCAAATTTTTTGACCAAGCTTCAAGGCATTGACCTGACAACCTTCCACACATTCGCCGCAACCGACACATTTGGTCGTATCTACTTTGGATACATAGTTTGATCGTACCATGTCCGGGTTTAGATACATCTCAGCCGAACGCAGAGCCAAGCAGGAGCAACCGCAACAGTTACAAATGGCATGAGTTATTCCTGAACCATCCGTATTTGGAATTTGATGAACCAAACCGTTCTCTTCCGCCCGCCTAATAATGTCAAACGCTTCTTCCCGCGAAATGGCACGCCCTCTGCCGGTGCGCACATAATATTCCGCGGCATGACCCAGTTGGATGCACATATCTTCCTTCAAATGTCCACATCCTTCGCCCATGGCTTCTCTTGCAGTTCTGCAAGAGCAATCGGAGACCGAGAATTTTTCGGCATCGTTCAAATATTTGGATATCTCTTCATAGGAGGCCCTTCGGGATTCTCCTTCAATGGCCATTTCAATGGGAATGACACGCATCAGTCCAATGCCTACCGGAAAATTGCCTGCAGTAGCAGGGCCTCTTGCCCGACCGTATTCTTCAAAAGCCTCCGCAATCTGAGGATACTTTTTTACGTTTTCTTTGTTATTGACCATCATTTCCATGATGCCCGGTACCCATGTGTCGTGCCAATATTTGTCCACTCCGTCTATTTCGTTGACAAAGCAAACTCCTGCCATGGACAGATCCCAAAGCAAGCTGCTGGTTTCCCCCTCTGTTTTTCCACATAATGCAGCGATTTCCGCAGAAGATCGGGGTTCCCGAAACGCAAGATGCATGGCCACATCGGCCATATCGTCGGTGACTACAGGGGCAAGGATTTTGTACTCCGGATCATTCTCCGTGTACGCATTCTTGGCGGTTATTTTACGGTTTCCTATTTTGTTGGCTAGTGCCAACACCTTCTGTTTTGCCATTTTTTCGCATCCTCCTATTGCATTGCCTGCTGGGTGAGCCAATTGATCCAGGGTTCCATTCCATCTCCTTTTTTTGCGCTGATGGGTATGACCAAAATATCCGGATTAATGGCCTTGGCCCGCTCGACCACTTTTTCCAGACTAAAATCGAACATACTGATGGTATCCATCTTGTTGATCAATAACACATCAACAACCGAAAACATCAGAGGATATTTTAGGGGTTTGTCGTCCCCTTCCGGGACGCTTAGTATCATGACATTCTTGGTGGCTCCGGTGTCAAATTCTGCTGGGCAAACCAGATTTCCCACATTTTCCAGAATGACAATATCCAGGTCCTTTGTGGGTAATGCGGACAACCCCTGACGTGTCATCTCTGCATCTAGGTGACACATGCCTCCCGTATGCACCTGCACCACCGGGATTTCCACTTCGGCTATCTTTCTGGCATCCACATCGGAATCAATGTCCGCTTCCATAATCCCAAAACGGAACCGGTTTCGAAGCAATTCAATGGTTTTTAAAACCGTTGTGGTTTTGCCGGAACCGGGGGAAGACATCAGATTCAGCAAAAACGTTTTTTCGCACTTCAAATCCTCTCGAAGAAGGTCTGCCTGCCTGTCGTTGTTTTCAAATATCCCTTTTTTAATTTCCAATACTTTAAAAGTTTCCACCGGGTTCTCCTTCTTTTTTAAGGTTGTTTTTAATAACATAACGCTTGTTATGTTTTCTAGTTCCAAAATATCACGTTGTATAATTTTTGTCAATAAAAAAAGGAGCCGACGTATTGCCGGCTCTTGCAAGGTTCTATTTTAGGTTTGATTGTTCTCTATTTCTTGATATCGAGATTAATCCTTCCGTCTGCGATTTCAATGATTCTATCTGCCTTTTCAGCAATATGCCGGTCATGGGTTATGACGATAAAAGTTGTCCCGAATTTTTCATTGATTTCACGAAGCAAATTGTAAACATTTTCAGTTGTAGTGGAATCCAAATTGCCAGTAGGTTCATCGGCCAGAATTATGGCAGGATCATTGAGAAGTGCTCGTGCCACTGCTGTTCTTTGCTGTTGGCCGCCAGACATCTTGGTGGCATTGTTGTTGATTACTTTTTCTAATCCAACGATGTGCATCAATTCGATAGCCCTATCTTTCACATCTTTGGTGATTGGTGCGCCACCGATTCGATAGGGCATCAATACATTTTCAAGGGCCGTGAATTCAGGCAGCAAATAATGGAATTGAAAGACAAACCCCATGGTTTGATTCCGAAGAATTGCCAACTGATTTTTTGTCATCTTGGTGGTATTAATGCCATTGATAATCACATCCCCAGAGGTGGGTTTATCCAGGGTGCCGATGATGTTCAGCAGCGTGCTTTTTCCACTACCGGATTGTCCGATGACTGAATTGAAGGAACCCTTTTCAAAATTCAGATTCACATCTGTCAACACCTGGGTTTTCACGGTAGTTCCATATATTTTATTGATATTCTTCAGTTGAAGTATATTTTCCATTTGCATCCCTCTTAGTTATTTCTGATAATATCGATTGGATCCAGTTTTGATGATTTTCTTGCAGGTATCAGGGAGGCCAGCACACAGGCCAACACGGCGACACAAGCAGAAAGTACGATAAAGTTGGGGTCAAAACTAAGCGGCACAACAGGCGTGCCATCGGAATTCAGGGCAAATTTAGTAAATGCCACGGCTAACCCCACCCCAAAGGCAACGCCGGTTGCCGCACCAAAGATGCCTAGAATAAAACCTTCTGTCAGAAAAATCAAGCTGGCTGCTCTGTTTTTAATGCCCATGGCTTTAAGGATTCCGATTTGCCGGGACTTTTGCATGACGGTAATTGCAAGAACACTGGCAATCCCAAGCAATACGGAGAGCATGACAAAAACCTGAATCATAAGACTCGAAACACTTTGTCCCTGCAAGCCACTAAGCAATTGTTCATTTTGAGCTTTCCAGTTTAATACAGAAAGAGTATCATCATCGATTTTGGAACTGACGGCATCAGCAATCAAATCCGCTTCAAAAACATCTGCCCTTGTAACTTGCATTTCGATGGCACTAATCTTGTCCCCTACCTGAAAAAGGGATTGAGCTGTTTCCAGCGTGGTTACACACCATGTGCCATTGATTGACGCCACTTTCAAGTCGAAAAACCCTGAAATCGTACCTGTCACCGTCCGCCTGTCTGTGGTCACCAAAGTAATGGTATCTCCTATGGACAACCGATTCTTTTCCTGCAAAACACTTCCCACCAAGAATTCTCCCTTGGCTTGTGGCAACTTCCCGGCGGTAATATACTCAGAGAATTGGTAAATGCGATTAGCCCGTTCCATATCAAATCCTCTGACCACCACTGATTGTGACGTCACAGCATCCAAAAATGCGGGTTGATCCAAAACCGGGGATGCCGGCTGAATTCTGCTATCCGCCTCTTGTATTTTTTCAATCACCTTCGGATTGTTATAAAACAATTCATTATCCTGTGCTGAGGTCACAGTGATTTGGGAAGAGTTCCCAATAGTAATATCAATCAGGTTGGTCTGCAACCCTAAAATTAATGACCCAATAAAGATTTGCACTGCTACGCCCACGCCGATGCCAAGAATAATCACAACGGTCTGAGTTTTATTGGATTTTAAAAACCTCAGTGCAATGCTTGCGCTCAGTCTCATTCGCTTACTTCCTTTCTTCAGCAGTGACGGTGTCAGCTATTTTTTTCAAGTCTTCAAAGCTTCTGGAGTAGAAGTCTGCGCCAATTACCCTAGCATGATCTGGATTGGAATCGAACGCGTTGCCGCCAACCACAATTTTGACTAGGTCACCCATCTTCGCACGCAATTCCGCAACTATTTTTTTGGTCACAACAATATTGTAATAGTTGGTAACACTGATGGCAATCAGCTTAGGTGCTATGAGTTCCACACCGTTTAAAAAATCCGAATAAGGAGTATTGCTTCCCACAAAAATGGTTCGATAGCCACAAATGGTCAGGAAGTCCGCTACCATTCTGGCTCCCAGCTCATGATTTTCTTCCGGGGGGCAAAGAACTGCGGCGGTACCTCTTTCGACACTATTTAATTGGTTCTTTTCGGCAATCACAAATGGGTAACAGCATTCGACGATGGTGCGGATGATGGCGGTATGAACATGCTCCCGCCAGATACAGATACGGTGGTCTTCGTCATTACATGCCATTTGATTCAAGGCAGGGCCCAGAATCTTGGTATAAAGATCCACAATGCCTAACTTATTCTCCTTCAGTAACTCTATCGCGTAATTAAGCGCAACTTCTTTGTCTTCAGAAGCTAAAATAGATGAAAATTCGCGATAATATGTTTCTAGTTGCATATGTCTCCCCCTTCTTCCGCCAGAACCCGGTTTACAAATATTTCAGCCATATTTCGGTCAAACTGTGTACCTGCCATCTTTAGAATATCTGCTGCAGCATCTTCTTTCGACATGGCTTTGCGGTACGGTCTCTCTTCAATCATAGCATCGTAAGCATCCACAATAGAAATGATTCTTGCCATCCTTGGGATCTCTTCACCAGCCAAGCCACTGGGGTACCCTTTCCCATCCCATCTTTCATGGTGACTCAAAACAATATCCGAAATCGGGTTGAGTTCAGGAATGGCTTGAGTAATCCGCCAACCGACTTCCGGATGTTTCTTGATAATATCCCAATCCTGTTGGGTAAGAGCTTCTGTTTTTTGAAGAAGACTTAGGTCTATACTAATTTTACCCAAATCGTGCAAAGATGCAGCCAATTCCAAAATATCAAGGTCCAAATATGGAATGTCTACTGCCTGTCCCAGTTTTCTTGCCAACTTAGCCATCCGACTACAGTGCTCCTGTGTTTCGAAACTCTTTTCATGAAGTGTGGTCATAATTGACGTCATTAAAATACTGTGAGATCCTTTTCGGGCCAGTAGTTTTCGACGATACATATACTCTTCCGCGGCCAAAATTGTCGCATCAAGGGTCTGTTCCGACGACTCTTTTGTCGCATAACCCATTGATATGCTTGTAAATTGAACGCCCTCCGTAGTCAGAATTTTTTTGTTTTTATTTTGACTGCTTATTTCATTGAAGATTGCCTCAATCTCAACATTGCTTGTTCGCGGGAAAAATACACTAAACTCATCGCCCCCGGTCCGAATGGCAATGTCCTTCTCCTCGCATGTGTTTTTTAGGATTTCTGCTGCAGCAATCAGAAGAGTATCACCCGCAACATGCCCAAACGCGTCGTTGACAAGCTTTAACCCATCTACATCACAAACAATCACAGAAATTGGAAGGTTTTCTGGACTGTCAAGATGTTTCCGTTCCTCTTCAAAATAGGCTCTGTTATAAAGCCCGGTCAAAACATCATGCCGGCTGATAAAACGAATGTTTTCTTCCCGCTGCTTTCTCTCCGTAATATCCCGTGCAACACAGATAATGCCTCGTAGCTTTCCATTCTTATCTTGGAATGGGGTCTTAATCAACTCAACAATAACTTCTTTCCCAGTGCTATCCTTGAAAGCATGCTCATATTTTTGTGGAATGAGTTTCGTAAATAGTTCCTGATCCAATGCCGTAATTCGCTTCGAAGTTTCCTTATCAAAAATAGTATCCGCATGTTTTCCGACCAAGTCTTCCTCTGCCAAACCTGTATATTTTTCGTAAGCCTCATTACAGCCCATATAATTTCCGTCTAAGTCTTTATAGAAAATCCAATCTTCTGTTGAATCAATCAACGATTTGAGAAGTGATTGTTTTTCATCTAGTGCCTCGTTGATTCGAATATAGTTTTGGTTTGAACGCTCCAGTTCCTCATTGGTTTTCTTCAACGTTTCCTCAGAACTAATCAGCTTATTTAGAGGTGGAAAAATCAAGAAATAAATAATTAAGCCAGTCATCAAAACAAAAAATAATCCTTTGATAATACTGGCCAAGTAAACCTCTGGGATGTTGTTAAATAGGTTATTGGACAAAATATCTGTACCAAGAATCCAGACAAACCCAAATAGGAGATATATGATCACAATCCGAATGGATTTGGTCTTTGCACTGTTATTTTTGAGCCTTTCAATCATAGAGTTTTTTGGTGCATTTTGGTTATGTTTTGTTTTATTCACAAGATGCTCCCTTCTATCAAACAAAGATATATAAAATTGTATCACTTTGACCATTGAAAAGATATCCCAAAAGAATATCGTACTCCATTCATACAAAACCATTGAATGCTAAGGGGTAGTGCTCGCTAGGCTGTAGCGGCGAGAAACAAGGGTTCAATTGAAGCCCTGTTTCTGCGAACCAATAGAAATACGCATGTCAGTGCCAGCGATGCACAAATCACAGCGACCCCTCGATATGGCAAGATTTCTCCCAGAGCACCGGCGATCAGTTGCATCAACATGACTCCCGCGGAAATTGTGACATTCAATAAACTGCTTACCCGCCCACGGATTTCCGGAGGCAAGTAGTTTTGAATAGCAGCTTCACGCAATGTTGCGCTGTTAACACCAAGGAATCCACAAATAAAGCGGTTGGCTGCCATACCATAGAATGGCAAGAACAATAGGATTCCATCAAATAAGTCATATGTGATATATACGGTTTCTGCAATCTTATACTTTCGTTTATCCGGGATTTTCACAAAATAATGAAGAATCCCACCCAGCATGCGTCCTAATGTCTCAGCACTGATTAATAGACTGTACATTGCCGTCGTTAAGACCGGAGAACTCTGAAAATAACTGAGTGTCATCAAGTTCGTTCCGCTTCCTGCGGCATTGGTTACTGCCATATAGGCATACAAACTACGTACACCTTTCTCGTTCTTCAGATATCGAAATCCACCGGACAACTCCTCAAAATATTCTTTGATGCTAAATTTTTTCTTCTCGCAGATTTGTTTTTCATCCACTTGAATCAACGTTTCAAACCCGCAAGCCACAGCTAGTAAAAATGCCTCCGCATAAATCAGATATTCAATGCCAAAGGTGGCGTAAACCATGGCTGCCACCGGAACGATGAACACCGTCATGGTTGGATAAATCAAAGATGAAATCGAGTAACCCTTTTGCATGAAGCCTTCCGGGATCAAATCAGGATATAAAGCTTGGTACGCCGTGCCATACACTGATCCAATGGCTCCGGCGAAAGCACCGTATACTAAATAGTTGGAAAAAGTAAAGCCAGTGAGACTGACGGTGATGGCAAACCCCAGCGCGACGAGGGCAGCCAAACCATCCAGCCAAACTATCATGCTTTTGCGACTATGGCTATCAATATAGGGTGATAGAAGTACGGGCAAAATCACCGTCGGCAATATTGACACCGCTTCAAATAATCCGGTCAGGAATGGCGAGCCTGTGTTGTCAAATACAACAAGACCCAACGCCAGACTCATGGCTGTTCCGCCAGTAGCACTGATCACCGTGCCAAGTGTAATAATGGTAAAGTTCTTCGTCCAAAGCGTTGGTTTCTTCCCCAAGACGCACTCCTGTTCTATTTCTTGAATAAACACCCTTAGATTGTATCATGTTCCAGCAAAAAGTTGAAACAAAAGTGCAGGTTCCAAGTACTCCAACTGCTTCCTTACATAAAAGAGCTTCTGACCAAATATCAGAAGCTCTTTGTTCTTATTCATTTAATATTTTAGTATTTACTTTTTTTCGTATAGGTTGTGTGGAGCAATTCGTGGGAAATGTGGCCTAAAGGATGTCCCAGATACTCGTCATACAGCTTTGTAATGTATGGATTTTCATGGGATTTTCTGTATTGCTTCCCTTCGTCCTCCGTATACAGTGCTTGGATTCGTTTCAACCTTTTGGCTTTGTCCGTCAGCCTTGGTTGTCCTCCACCGCTGATACAACCACCCGGGCAACCCATGACTTCAATAAAGTGATATGGGCTGTCTCCAGCCTTAATCCCCTCAAGTAGCGCTGATGCTCCTTTGAGTCCGCTGGTAGCGGCAATCTTAACGGTGACTCCGTTCAAGAAGCTCCATTCAGGTTTGGCATCCTCAATGGTGAACTCGGCACTCTTAATCCTTTCGAGGCCTTGGATTGGTTTGACATGCAAATGGTCAAAGGGCAGTTCTCTACCGGTGACCACTTCGTACACTGTCCGTAGTGCTGCCTCCATGACACCACCGGGAACACCGAAGATATCGGCTGCCCCTGTGGATAATCCAAGAGGATTATCAAAGTCCGTTTCGGGGAGTTGATGGAAATCAATGCCTGCATCCTTAATCATTTTAGCAAGTTCACGGGTGGTCAATACGGCATCCACATTGGGAACCCCATCGTTAACCATTTCCGGTCTAGAAATCTCATATTTCTTTGCAGTGCAAGGCATAACGGAAACCACGAATATATCCTTTGGGTCAACGCCAATTTTTGGTGCGAAATAGCTTTTAATTAAAGCGCCCAGCATCATATGAGGTGATTTGCAGGAGGATAGATTGTCCAACTGATCTGGATAAAAATGTTCAATGTAGTTGATCCAACCCGGGCTGCAACTGGTTATCATTGGCAATGTTGGTATCTCTTCCGGTTGCCCAAATCCTGTTGCAGCCAATTGTTTTTTATCAATTAGCCCCGCCTTAAAGAAATATTGTGCCAGCCTCTTTAAAAGTTCAGTACCTTCCTCAAGAATGGTCAGGTCTGCTGCAAAGTTGGTGTCAAAAACATAATTGAAATTCATTTCCTTTAATGCACTGGCCATTTGACCGGTAACGCAGTTTCCCGGTTCATATCCAAACTCTTCCCCCAAAGCGGCTCTTATCGCTGGGGCAGTTTGGATTACAACGGTTTTTGATGGATCCTGTAACGCTTTCCAGACTGCCTCTGTGGCATCTTTTTCTTTCAGTGCGTCAACAGGGCATACCGTGGTGCATTGGCCGCAGAAAGTACATGATGATGAATTCAGGGGCAAATCTTGCCCGGGGCTGACCACGGTTGCAAATCCGCGAAATTGTGGATTTAAAATGTTGACGCCCTGAATATCATTGCATACAGTCACACATCTTCTACACAGAATACACTTCGATGCATCTCGAACAATGGATGGCGATGTGTCATCAATATATTCTTTAGATTGTTCACCTTCGAATCGTGAGCTGTCGATTTGGATTAGTTCACCCAATTCCTGGAACTCACAGTTTCTGTTTCTCGCACACTTCAAACAATCCTTGGGGTGATCGGAAATCATCAATTCGTAAATAACCTTCCTGGCATCTCGAACCCGCTTCGTATTGGTTTGAATCACCATTCCCTCCGTTGCAACCGTAATACAGGATGCCTGTAGGTTTTTTGCGCCTACTTGCTCTACTACGCAGATTCTGCACGAACCATATTTGTGCACATTTTCCAGATAACACATGGACGGAATAAGTATATTATGTTGCTTGGCAGCTTCCAGAATGGTGGTGCCTTCGGCTACGCTGATTTGCTTATTGTTAATCGTCAGATTTACCATCTTCATTCACCTCCCCTTCACTTAAAGCCGTCGGTCGCAACGCAGACAGCGCATCGACTCGGCGATGGCGTTGAGTCTGTGGAAACCCAAACATACTTCATCAAAATTATCTTTTCTTTCTTCCGGTTCCAAATAGTCCATCTTGAACCGGTCATGTTCAGTGACTTCAATATCTTCAATATCCATTGGAATATCGATGGGTTCGCCTTTGTTTAGTTCACCATTTCCGCCCAGGTACTTATCGATTTCGGAAGCGGCTTTCTTGCCATCGGCGATAGCCGTGATGGCTACATCGGAACCTCTCACCACATCACCACCGGAGAAAACACCTTTCATAGAGGTCATTCTTGTATCCGGATCGACGACGAAGGTTCCCATGGCGGTTGCTTCCACTTCTTCTTTCCTGACAAATGGCAGGTCTGAGTACTGACTTACTGCAGGAATCACTAGATCCACATCAAATAAGAATTCAGAACCTTTGACATCCACCGGTTTTTTTCTACCGTCGGTATCGAAGCCTGACAATTCGTTCTTGATAAATCGAATCTGTTTCACTCTCTTGTCGCCAATGAATTCCAACGGTCTGACCAATTCGTGGATGATGACGCCCTCTTCCATAGCCTCCTTTATTTCGGACTTATCTGCCGGCATATCTTCCATGGTTCTTCGGTAGAAGACATGAACCTCCGTGGCACCTTTTCGGATGGCGACTCTTGCAGCGTCGAATGCGGTGCTGCCACCTCCAATGACCGCAACGGTTCCCGAAAGATCAACATCCTTGCCAAGATTCACATCCTTCAGCAAATCAAATCCATGATATACTCCGGGAAGGCTCTCTCCTTGGATCCCAACTTTTCTGGAAAGTTGTGCGCCGGTGGAAATATAGATACTATCATGCTTCTCACGCAATTCGTCAAAGCTGACGTCTTTGCCGACTTCTATGTCGGTAATAATATTGACGCCCACCTGTTTGATGGTGTCAATTTCTTTTCCAAGAACCGCTTTGGGTAAACGATATTCCGGGATACCAAAAATCAGCACACCACCGGGTACCGGTTGAGCTTCATAAACGGTAGCGTCATAACCCATTCTAGCAAGATAATAGGCACAGGTTAGCCCAGAGGGTCCGGCACCAATGATGCCAACGGACTTATTCTTCTTGGGAAACATTAAATCCACAAAAGGCTCCGTACTTTTGAACATTTCATCCGCCACATAACGCTTCAGATCTGATATGGCAATGGATTCATCCATTTGACCTCTTCTGCATTTACTTTCACACGGATGAGTACAGACACGTCCGCATACAGAGGGGAATGGATTCTCTTGCCTGATTAAGTTATATGCATCCTTGACTCTTCCTGCTGCAATCAGTGCCAGATAACCAGGTACGTTAACGTTGGCCGGACATGCGTTTTCGCAAGGTGAAATGAACAATTCCGAACAAACGCCAGCCCTGCAATACTTATATTTAATATGCTCATCGTATTCTTCTCGGAAATACTTAATAGTGCTCAGGACCGGATTCGGGGCGGTCTGTCCCAGACCACACAAAGCGGTATCCTTAATTGTGAGGGCAAGTTCTTCAAGTAGTTCTACGTCTCCTTCCTTGCCTTCTCCTTTGGTGATTCGTTCTAGGATTTCCAGCATTCTCTTGGTGCCGGTTCTACATGGGACGCATTTTCCACAGGATTCATCCTGTACAAATTCCATAAAGAATCTGGCAACGTCCACCATGCAGGTATCTTCATTCATGCTGATTAATCCGCCGGAACCCATAATTGCACCCAGCTCCACCAATGAATCATAATCAATGGGGGTGTTGAGGTGGGCTTTCGTCAGACAGCCACCGGAAGGTCCTCCCGTTTGGGCGGATTTGAATTTTTTGCCTTTGGGAATTCCACCACCGATATTAAAGATGATTTCACCCAAAGTGACGCCCATGGGAACTTCAATCAAGCCAGTGTTGTTGATATCTCCGGCTAGGGCGAAGACCTTCGTTCCGGAGCTTTTTTCGGTTCCCTGAGTCTTGAACCAATCAGCGCCTTGTAGGATGATTGAAGAAACATTTCCCAGGGTCTCAACATTATTAATGACCGTCGGTTTTTCGAAAAGACCACAGTCTGTAGGGAACGGTGGTTTCTGATTTGGTTCACCCCTTCTTCCCTCCACGGATTTCATCAGTGCTGTTTCTTCACCGCAAACAAATGCACCCGCACCAATTCTAATCTCAACATCAAAATCAAACCCACTGCCAAAGAGATTAGTGCCAAGAATGTTTCTACTTCTGGCATCATCGATTGCTTGTTGCAGCACATCAATGGCCAGCGGATATTCAGCTCGGACGTAGACATATCCTTGCGTAGCACCGATAGCATAGCCGCCGATGGCCATACCCTCCAGCACCGCATGGGAGTTACCCTCCAACAAGCTACGATCCATAAATGCCCCCGGGTCTCCCTCGTCGGCATTGCATATGATATACTTCTGATCACTCTGCGCTTTCGCGCCTAAGGACCATTTGATTCCAGTGGAAAATCCGCCGCCGCCTCGCCCGCGAAGTCCGGATTTTTTTACTTCGTCGACAACCTGGGCAGGGGTCATCTCTGTTAATGCTTTCGCCATTGCATAGTAACCGTCATGGGCAATAAATTCATCCATTGATCTATGGCTAATCATACCGCAATCCCGGAGCACTGTTTTGCTCTGGCCCTTGAAAAAGCCGATATCTTGCATTTGTGGGACTTTCTTTCCGGTTTCCCTGTCTGTATAACAGAACTCTTCCACCACCTGATTTTCCACCAAATGTTTTTTTACAATCTTTTTCATATCTTCCGGTTTGAGTCTACAATAGAACACTCCATCCGGCATGACCGTCAACCGGGGGCCCACCTCGCAGATACCGATGCAGCCTGTCAAACTCAGTTTTACTTTGTCTGTAAGACCTGCTTTCTCCAGTTCGGCAATCAATGCATCCCGTACTTCTACACAATTAGAGGAAACGCAACCTGAGCCGGAACAGAATAAAAGAGTTCTCTCGAATTGCCCGGATTCCTTTTCGAATTTGGCTTTGACAGCATTCAGATCTGCCACCGAGTTAATTTTTTGAACCTCTGACATCTCTCCTACCTCCCGCCATCATATTGCTTGAGAATTTGCTGAAGTTTATTGGGGTTGACGCGTTTATATACCTTGTCATCAATCTTGATGGCAGGTGCAAGACCGCAAGCCCCCATACATCGTACAACCTGCAAAGAAAATTTCATATCGGGGGTGGTTTCCCCCACATCGATGCCTATGGTTTCTTTCAGTTTGTCGATGATTTTTTTGCCTCCGCGTACATAACATGCCGTTCCAAGACAGGTGCAAATGGTATGTTCTCCCTTGGGCGTCGTGGAGAAATATGTATAGAATGTCAAAACACTTCCAACTTTGGAAATCGGTAAATCCATTTGCTTCGCAATATAGGTTTGAACCTCATTGGGCAAATATCCAAAAATAGCCTGGGCCATGTGCAGTATTTGAATTAGATTGCTTTCCTTCGCATCGTAATCCCTGATGACTTGATCCAAGAGTTCATACTTCTCAGCTTCAGTCAGATCTCTGCACGTTTCTTTTTCGAAGAAAACGGTCATAGAAACACCTCCGTTCCACACTTGACAATATTTTAACACTCTGATTTCTGAATAGCAAGAATATTCAGAAATATATTTTTGTATACATGATTGACCATATTAACTTGACGCATTTTGAATGACAAAAGAAAAACCCACTGATTTCAGTGGGTTTTTCTTATTTTAAATAATTTTCTACATCTCAGAAAATTCTTCCTGTGGCAAACCACATACCGGGCATACCCAGTCTTCGGGAAGATCTTCAAATGCTGTTCCGGGAGCAACTCCATTATCGGGGTCGCCAAGAGCCGGATCATACTCATAACCGCATGGACATAAATACTTTTTCATAATTTCCCTCCATTTGTACTACAACTTTATGAACTAATTATTTTTGGTTTATGACAATTTTTTTGCCAAACTCGATTGCTTCTAACTGTTGCGCTTCATCCGGCTGCCACTGTATTCTCAACCCTTCATCCATCACTTCAAATCCAGCGCTCTCCAAATGCTCTTTCAAGGCTTTGGTGGATTCTCCGCTCCACCCATAGCAACCAAATACCGCTGCCTTTTTATTTTTAAATTTCATCTCCTTCATCAGGTGGATGATGCCGGCCATGGTGTGCAGCATGCTATTGCTGATGGTTGGTGATCCCATGACTACCGTTTTGGATTTGAATACTTCTGTTATCACATCATTTTGATCGCTTTTGGCGATGTTGTAGATTTTCACAGTGATTTCCGAATCTGCCAGCTGAATGCCCTCGGCGATTTTTTCAGCCAGGTGTTTGGTGCCGTTGGACATGGTATCATAAATGATTGTTATTTGATTTTCCTGATAATCTTGCGCCCATTCTGCATATTTTTGTACAATCTGCATAGGGTTGTCTCGCCAAATGACCCCATGGCTTGTTGCAAGAATATCTATGGGCAGTCCTAGTGCAATAATATCTTCCAGTTTTTTTGCCAGCATGGCACTGAAGGGCGTTAGGATATTGGCATAATATTTAATGGCCTCATTGTACATCTCTGCCTGATCCACTAAGTCATTGTATAATGCTTCGGTCGCATAGTGTTGTCCGAAGGCATCGTTGGAAAAAAGGATATTGTCCTTTGTCAGGTATGTGGCCATGCTATCTGGCCAATGGAGCATGGTCATTTCCACAAAGATGAGTTCTTTGCCGTTGCCGATGTCAATTTTGTCCCCGGTCTTTACAACGCGAAAATCCCAGTCCTGATGGAATTGACCCTTCAGGGATTTGACTGCGTTGGCTGTGCAATAAATGGGTGTCTTTGGAATCCGTTTCATCAATTCCGGTAACCCGCCGCTATGATCCACTTCTCCGTGATTGGCCACGATAAAATCAATTTTGTTTAGGTCTATTTCTTTGGCCAGGTTGTCTACGAATTCAATTCCATAGGGCAACCAAACCGTGTCAATCAAAACGGTCTTTTCTTCTTGCACCAAATAAGAATTGTAGGTAGATCCCTTATCGGTGGAGTATTCTTCCCCATGGAACTTCCTAAGCTCCCAGTCGACTTTGCCGACCCAATATACATTGTTTTTGATATGTTTTTTCATTTGTTCTTGTCTCCTTCTAAGTACTCTCTTTATACCTGCATATCAATCTTTCTAAACTATTGAAATAATAAAGTAAGTTTTGTGTCTTTTGAGCTAACATAACTCAGCGTAAGGTCTTCCGGAAGCTTAGAAATAATGTCCAACTGATCCAAGTCCAGCATGAGATTGTTTCCATCCACATAAGCAAAAGACACACCGCCCAGCTTGACGGCTGTCTTGATTAATGGACCATTCATTAGTGCCGCTTTGAATGCGATTTTTTGAACCATATTTCCAAGGGAATTTGAGGTTTCCCGGAAAGTAGCATACAGTTTGTGCCCTGTCTGATCGAAACGTAATTCCGAAACAGTAATGACATACTCCATTTCCAAAGGACCCAATTGCTTGGCATCAATAGACGCCCAAAGTAGTATTTGCCCGTTTTCAAACTTGATGCGGTAATCGCGAAGAATCTCGCCGGCTTGTGAAAGCACAAAAGACTTTAAGTCTCTTGACAATAAAGATTCTTTTACAACCAGACGCCCCTGTTCGACCTCGTCGGCATCAAGGCTTTGCAAGAGCGCTTCTATTTCATCTTTATAGCGAACCGCTTCCGCTAACAGTTTTGTTATTTTCATTCGTAAATACCTCGCACCATTATTATAACATTTGCCATTGGCAAAACAAGAGCTACTTGGTTCTTCTTCCAGTCATCCATGGAAGTTTTCAGCATTTTGAAAATAGTGTTTTACATTTCAAAATTAATATGATATAATATATATTAATTAATAAACGTCTCAACTGTTGTTGAGGCGTTTTTTTGTTGTTGGTTGAACCCACTAAGAAAGAAGCAACGCCTCATCGGTGTTGCTTCTTTCCTTTTGATTGATGCTTCTTGATACTTTAGTTAACGGCTGAATCCTCGTACCCACCCTTTTTCAATTTCATGGTAATTAATTTGCTGAGGGCGTAATATACAACCGCGCAGTAAATGGCAACTGCTCCTGTTGCGGTAGCATATCGGAACCACGGGGTATTTTCTAGGGTGATGGGATCTAGGAAAAGATAATAGACAGGTGTCGCCGAAATGAAGACAAAGACCGCAACCCAGTTAAATCCTTTCCAGAAATAGAATTTAGACTCCGGTGTCTTGTTGTAGAATTGCCTCATGTTCCACTTTTGTTTGCGAAGCAAGAAGAAATCCACCACTGCCATGATTGAAATCGGGCAGTAAATCAAGCACGCCAGCCCAAGGATAAAGTAGAAATAATCATAAATAGTCACAGCCCAGAATAAACCAATCAGTGTCGGGATCATGTATGCGCAGGTCACGACAAACCATTTTTGACGGAACAACGCTTTGATTTGCTTCATGCCCAGGGATGTGGTGTAGATCATAATGGAGTTGGCTGAAATGTTTGCGATACTGACTAAAATCAATGCAATGATGCCCAGCGCGCCACCACAAATCGGAATCATCCAAGAAGCCGGGTCACTGTCTCCAACCAACAGCGCAGCTGCTGCGCCAAGACCGGTTCCCACGGTTGCTGCAAATACAAGGCCGAGAATATTAGGCCAGAAGGCTGCCCGCGAAGTCTTGCAAATTCTCGCCAAGCCACCGATGTTTGGCCACCAGGAGAATCCGGCACCCAAACTGAGTTCAAAAGCAATCAGGAAGTTCAGCCATGGGTCATCGAAAGGTTCCAAGGCCGGCATATTGGCGATTTCTCCCCAACCCACGTTTTTACTGATGATAAAAATCAAAACAACGATGACCACCAAGAAGACAGGCACCACGATGGAACTCATAATCTTGATTAAACGGGGGCCTTTCATGGTGACAAACCAGCAACCCAAAGCGACGACGATGCCAAAGGCCACTACATAGACATTAGAAGAGAAGTCCTTTCCTGTGGTGTAATTAAGAATCTGAATCACGGACTTGGAGACCAAGGTGCAAAGAACAATGGTCCAGCCAATGGTGACGATGGCATTCAGCACTAAGTAGGATTTTGTGCCGTTATGCCCCAAATAGCTGATGGATGATGTGAATCCGTCTATTCCATATTTGGCAGAAGGCAGCGAAGTGGACATGCTCAGTAGAATGATTGAAATCATATTGCCTGAGATAGATGCGATGATTGCCATTCTAAAATCAACAAATAGTGCAAGGGTGCCACCAATTAGGAAACACCAGGTTGCTACGGCAAAGCCGGTGATGACAAAAGAGTAATCCCGGAATCCATATTCCCGGTCCCCCTTCATGATAGGCAGAAGGTCAAACTGAACATCATTATTAATGTTCGCATCATGTTTTTCCATATTCTTCGTCCTCCTAAAACAGTTTTACAGCATAATAAAGCAGCGGGGCGACGCCAAGGGCAAAGAACGTAATAAAAATACCAATCCAATCTGCTTTTGATAGAGAATCAACGACTTGTCCGTCTTTTTCAATCTGTTCCAGACGGTCAAAAAGGTCTTGCTCGTTTTCCGTATTCATTTCAGTCTTGCCGGCGAGCTCTTCCCGGACGGATAATATGTTCTCCATAATTTCCTCCAAATCTAAAAACGCTATTTATTCGATAATTTTCCGAAAACCTCATAGACCACTTTCAATGCAGCCCAGGATGTAATTTGGTTCACACTGTCAAGGGGCGGGGATACTTCCACCACATCCATGGCGACAACGGGTAGTTTCTCAAATAGGATCTTTAGGATTTCCATCAATTCCCGGGATGATAGCCCACCCGCTTCGGGGGTTCCTGTTCCAGGGGCAAATGCTGGATCTAGCACGTCGATATCCAGACTGATATAGATGGCATCATATCCAGAAAACTTTGCGACTAACTTCTCGCAGGCTACTTTCCATCCCTGATGAAACACATCGTAGGCTCGGATGAGAAGCAAATCCGGATTCGCCTTATAGAAAGCGACTTCTTCTGCCTCATAGGATCGAATTCCTACCTGCGCAAGGTCTCCAGGGGCGATTACATCTTGCACGGCTCTTCTCAGAGGGCAAGCATGAGACCACTTGTGACCGTCATATTCGTCACAAAGATCCGGATGAGAGTCAAAGTGAATGATACCGATTTTCTTCCCTTGATAATGTGTTCCATACGCTCTGCTTAAGGGAATTGTCACCGAATGGTCACCGCCGAAAAACAAACAGAATTTATCGGATTGAAATAAAGTCAACGCTTCGCTTTCAACAGAAGCGTAGTATTTATCCCAGTTCAGATCCATGGCAACGTCGCCATGATCATATACTTTCAGGTTGCCAATATCGTTTCCTTCATCGGTGACGGTTGGTAGATATCTGGAAAGGCTACGGATCTTCTCCGGTGCCTGGGACGAGCCCTTGCCACAGCTTACAGCACTGTCAAAAGGAACCCCCATGACACAAACGTCCGCGGTATCCAGGTCAGGGCAGTTCAAGTCGCCCCACGGTTTTAAATCAATCATAGTACACCTCTTTCATACTGGTTTTTTCTTTAATATAATTCTTTAAGACGCAATATAAAACATCACAAAGTATTATCTTCATGATGTTTTTCTACTACTTTGGTAGTAGACACTTACTACTTGATGTGGTAGGATTGTCTTAATTGGAAAGGCGTTTACCTGGAGGTTGCTATGCTTACTCAAACAGAATGGGAAAAATTGAATGAATTGGTTGTCACCATCAACAACATTCGGGATTCGTCGGCTATGCGAACGGCTTTTCTGCAGAAACTCATGACGTTGATTAACTTTGACTTTTCAGAATTTGACATTGGCATTGTCAAAAAAGGCGGGGCTCCCCAGTTGGTGGATCCGGTGATGGTAAGCAAGTTCAGCAAAAAATTCGAAGAAGAGTTTATCTATCAATATGAAAACGTGTATGCCCCCTTGGATTACGTCAACTGGGTTTTCATGAGCCAAGAGTCGTTAGTCTATCGGGAGTCTGATCTTCTGAATAAGGAAGCTCGAATGCAAAGTCCCTTTTATACCAACTATCTGAAGGTCTTTGATTTGGTCTATATTTCCGGGATGGTATTGGTGGGCAGCGGTTTGTTTCATGGCGCAATTACCCTTTACAAGTCCGAAAAGCACGGCGATTTTTCAGACCGGGACGTATATATTTTGAAACAGTTGATGCCTCATCTCCATGCCCGTTTCGAATCGGATTCCGGAAAAATTCGCAAAAACGAAAAAAGTCTGTCTTACATGCTGAAGAATCAGTTCTGTCTGACAAACCGGGAAATTGAAATCATGGGTTATGTTTATTTGGGATGCAATAATGCACAGATTGGCGTAAAAGCTGGAATCACCCCCAACACAGTGAAGAAACATGTTTATAACATTTACGAAAAACTTGACATTGATAACCGAACTCAACTTGTTAAGTTCGTCATCAACAATAAACTGGAGGGAATTTGGAAAGTAGATTAAGATCAAAGCTCTACTTTGATGCCAAGGATTTTCATTTAAATACCCGGTAGGGTTCAGGATCCGGTTGATATCCAATCAGCCGGATCATTTTTTTTGCAAAACACATGATCACTGGGTTGGATGCAAAAAAGAGCATAAACCTTGGCTCCAGTGCGCATCCCAGCCTACATTTTGTCTTTTCCGCGGTTTGCCCGAAATCAATGGTTTTGGAACCGTTTTCGATGCCTTCCTGTAGGATTTTGATCATCATATTGTAGTAAAGATCGAAGGTATCTCGCAAGGAATAATCCATACCGCCAAAAATGAAGGTGGAGGAAGCCTCTTCATGGGCAATCATCACAAATGCCAGGGGCTTTTGTGCGGAGTCATAAAGAGCGAATATTTCTGCGGGGCATTCCCGGAAAAAATCTATTGCCAAGGTTTCCAGTGGAAACTGGGTGTGTTGTAACACCTGAAGGTATAGCAAGTATAACTCTTTGTCAAATGACGAAGAGGGAATCTGCTTCCATTGGAGTCCATCCCCTTTGGCAAGGGCCAAATGCAAGCGCCGGCGATAATGGCTTCGAAGCTTCTGCAGGTATTCGTCAAAGCTTGCAAAGTCATTGGTGAAAATCGCCGTGGCGAGTGTGTTGGCAACCGCTGCCGAGCCCTCATATTTATTTCTCTCATTGAGAATCAGAAACAGCCCTTTTCGCCTTGAATAGTCTTTGATTAGAGAAGTAATATCTCCAAAATAGCCAACCGTATCAATGGAAGCCGGTGGCGCGATGACGGTAAATGGTAAGTTCAACCTTGCTTTACCAAAAGAAAAGATATTAATGCTTTTCTGGTATTCGCAGCATTTGTAATTTTGTCCCATGATAAGACGGTACGGCGCATCTCGGTGGATGGCCGCAGCAAAAATGTCTCTTTCTCGAGTCCTTTCCGGGCCGAAAAATTTGTCTAGGTCGTTGCATTCAATCCCGTCGAAGGGTTTTTTCATAGGTACAATACTCCTTGTAAGGTTCATCCGCATATCGCTGGGTTGCCAACTCCGAAGGAAGATTCTCTTCCAGAATCCAGCTGGTAATCATGGTGGTGCACTTTTGCCCGGCTGCTTGAAGCGCACTGAGAAAAAGAAGTGCCACCGCACCCGTGCGTTTATACTGGGGAAGAAGCCCAATCTCAACTAACTTACCCCGATTTGGAGTTCTTTTGAACAATCGATAGCGGATATATGTAAGGATTCCTGCCGTTCCCCCTTGTGGTACCAACTGATTAAAATCCGGATACCATAATACGAATCCGATATATTCCCCATCCTTCTTGGCAAAAATCAGGTTGTTGGGATTCAGTATCGGTTTCATGGATCCGAACAACTCTAAATCCTCAGCATAGCTTCTCCTGTAATAGTATCTATGGTTTTCGAAAATCAAATTGTTCAGATCGGTATAGCGTTGAATGGATTTAGAAAACCCTTCCCGCGAAAAATCCGCAGATTCTAATGTCACATCTTTTGTCCGATTCTCAATGATTCGGATGTCTTCATGCAGTTTCCCGGTGATACCGGAAATTTCTTTTTTAAAACTGACTAGTTTTATTTTTTCATAGCTCGAAAAAAACTCATGATAGTAAGGCTTCCCATAGCTCTCTCCAAAACTTATGGGCACATGGGGATCAACCGGAAAGCCCACCGCATTGTTGCAATGCCCTTCCAGTCCAGCCACAATCCGTTCTGCACCCCACGACAGCGCAACATCTTCAGCATATTCAAGCAAAAGTGCCACCGCTTCATGGGCGTTGGGTTTTGCATCAAAAAATCCGATGGATAGTTCATGGGCATTTTCGTGTTTGAACAGCACGGCCTGGCATAAGGTTTCTTCACCGTCTTTGACACAAATCATCTGCTGCTGTGAATGCTTGTAAAATACCGCTTCTGGTCTGCATAGAAGCGCAACCAGACTGCTTTTGTTGTCGATGAATAAAGGCTCGTCCCTATAGACTTGCCTGGCAAACCGATTGAATCCATTTCTGTTGTTATGTAGTTCCACCTTCATTCGGTTGGTCCCTTCTTATATGATATTGGGGGTAATTCCCTGCTTGATTTGTGAACGATAATAAAAGTTGATATATAGATAAAACAAATACATGAATGGTTTCTTCAAAAAGTCCTTCCGCAATATTGTTCGCTTAATAATTGCCTTTGGCGTAAACACCTGTCGATACAGCTCCCAATAGGCGTTTGTCAACTCCTCAGGGCTCATATTCAGTGGCTTATGCACTGCCTCTGTGCCATTGTAACTGTAAATTTCATCGTTGATGATCCTACCCGCCGCTTTCATCTCATCGTAGAACAAGGTCCCCGGGATGGGTGTCAGGATATAAAAACGTGGCACAACGATTTTGTTTTCCACAATAAAGTCCGCAGTCTTTTTGATGCTCTGCAATGTGTCCCCATCAGCACCGATGACCATTTCCGTGGAAAGATCGATGCCGGCTGCAGTAATTTTTTGCAACTGCCCGGCGTAGTCTCCCACGTTCGCCCAATCTTTATTCAAGCGATTCAGGCTTTCCTGAGAAATGCTTTCAATCCCAAAAGACAAGGCGAAACATCCGGATTCGGCCACTGCCTTCAGAACAATCGGATCGTCTGCCATGGAAATCGAACATTGGGACATCCATTTCATATTCAGCTTTTTTATCTGCTCACATAAGTCCAACAAGTATGGAATGTCAGAGAAAATATTATCGTCCAAAAGCAAGAAACGATGGAATCCAAGTGATTTAATTTTTTTGATGTCCCGAATGACTTCGCTGATTTCCCTTTTCAGGTAAGTACCCCGATATAGGCAAAAGACCGAGCAGAAGCTACAGGTGTTGGGGCATCCCCTGCCCGCTTGAACCGGAAGAAAATTACCGATTCGTTTGCCGGTCAATATTTCATATTTTGGTAGTGGGTATGTCAAGTGTTGAAGCGGTCTATGATAATAAGGCTTTAAATCGCCTGCCTGGTAGTCTTTTACCAATTCTATAAAGCTTTCCTCTCCATCCCCGATAACCACACTGTCACAGTATTTTTGAGCCTCCTGAGGCATCAGGCTCACCATGTACCCACCCATGACCACTGTTTTGCCGCGGCGTTTAAATTCCTTGGCGATATCAATGCTACGCACGATGGCGTGGCCCATTCCGGAGATTGCAATCAGGTCCGCATCACTTTCAAAATTCACATCCTCAATGGTCTCAAGACAGACTTCAAACTCCACTTCGGGAACCAAGGCTGCCAGGATTGCCGGCGCTAATCCAACAAAATAGAGCCTGCTTTTTTTGACCAGGGTTTGCCGGTTCACATAGGGTGTGGATTGAATAAATAATATTTTCAAATTAGCCTCCGATGATCTTTCGTCTTAGGGCAGAGCGGAGCATTCTCATATAAAATGCCAAATCCATGAAATCATAAATTCCTGATGCTCGTGCAATTTTGTAAAGCCGTAAGAAAAGTTTGAGATACTGGCGATAAAATCCCCGCACTGTCAATTTTTCCGGTTTCACCACCAGGTGTAGAAAATCCCAGGCTTCAATGTCTTGCGTCATCAACCGATCCTTATATTCCTCAAAAAGAGGCGTCCCGGGAATTGGGGTAAATATAGAAACTGTAACATATATTAATCGGTTACTGACAATCCATTGATAAAGGGTCTCAAAGTATTCCTGGTCGGCATCCAATGGTACAATCATCAGGCCGATGCAATTCCCACCTGCTTCACGAATCACCCGAACGCAATCCTCGTTGTGACTCTTGGTGGTACTTTTATTGTAACCAGCCAATTCGTTGTCACTGACGGCTTCCAGCCCAACAAGGAAGTAATAGAATCCAATTTCCACCAACCTTTTGATGAGCACCGGATTCGCAGCTACAAAGTCAGCCCGGGCGTAACAGATAAACCGTTTCTTGATTTGATTTTCTTCAATCAGCTGGATGAATGCTTCTATCCGTTCTGAATCGACGAGAAAATCATCATCCACAATCTGAATGTTCTCAACTTCAATGGTCTTCAGTTCTTCCATCACCAGGGATAATTCCCGGGTTTGGTAGTGACCCCCGTTGAGCAGGGTGCAATAGCAAAAGTTACATTTGAAAGGACAGGATAGCGCCGTTTTCATCGTGGCGACCTCTGTCAGATCCAAATATCGGTAGTGCTGCTTGTTTGTCAGAAAGAAAGCCCGGTCAGGAATGGGAAGATCATTGATGTTGGTCGGTTCCAATAAGTTTTCAACCCAGCCTTCGGTTCCTTGATAACATACTCCATTGATCTGGCCCAACTCCTCTTTGCTTTGTCGGGCGATGGTTTTCATCAGCAAGCCAAAGGCATCCATGCTTTCGCTTCGCATGATGTAGTCCACCTGAGGCTCATAAAAACGTTGGTGATTCAGTTGGGCATGAACTCCTCCAATCATGGTGATGATATCCCGATTGATTTTCTTCGCTTTCCGGCAAAATGCCAGCATTAGTTTTTCTTGTGTTATATACCCGGTGATGGCTATGATATCCGGCTTTTCCCGTCGGATGACGGCTTCCAATGAAACGGTTTCAATCAGTCCATCATAAATATAATCTTCATGCCCACCCTTGGAAAGGACGGTATGTAAATACTCCAGTTCCAATGGTTCATTGTCCAGAATTTTCGTAAAGGATAGTTTGTTTGGCGCAGGGGGTCTGACAAGTAACACTTTCATGGGCACCTCACCTATTAGGTTTATTCTTTTGTCATCATGTTTCTGAAGTATACACTAAAAATTGTTTTAAAACCGCTAATCATTTTCCAAAGATTACGTGGTCGAATATTTTTGAGGGTGTACGCTGCAGAATGCGGGTTGAAATTAACAATCATCGCGAATTTGATGACCTGCCAGTAGTACCCCCGCAACGACATTTGGGATGGTCGAATCAAGACATCTCCAAAATTCCACTTTTCATATTCCTCTTTCGCGTACAGCAACCGGTCCTTGTACTGCTCATAAAGGGGCGTCAAAGGATGGGGCACCAAGGGCGAAAAAGTGATCAGTTCAGGTTTCAGGTACCGGACATATTGAATCAGTTTTTTGAAGTCCGCCTTGGACCAGTCCGGATGGATAATGAACGAGCCCCAGCAAGCGACGTTGTTTTGCTGCAGGATCACCGTAGCCAGCTTATTATCGGAAACGGTTGCAGCCTTGTTGTATTCCACCATCCTATCATCATCAAAAGCCTCATATCCTACAATGACTGCCATGAGCCCATGCTGGGAAAGTCTCTTGATGGTATCCGGCTTTTCCAGGATGCTGTTGACACTGCCATAACAAATATATTTTTTATGGATCTTTCTTTCGGAAAGCAAATCACAAAATTCCTCCAGCCTTTGGCTGTTGATGAGAAAATCGTTGTCGCAAATCATCACATAGGGTTCATCCAGACTCTGGATTTGGTCGACAATCTCTTGGATGCTGATTTCTCTTAACTGCTGCCCCTCTAATTTCCATCGGATGCAAAAGTTGCAACGATTTCTGCAACCGTACGCGGTTTGAATCAACGCGCAAGGTGAGAATCCAACATATTGATATAGGTTTCTGTATTTTGCCGTGGATTGCCGATCCGGAACAATGTATTCATTCTGGCAGAATACGCCTTCATTGACAAACCCCTGATCTTTTGAAAAAATTCCTTCCAGGATCCCGAGGGATTTTCCTGTTTCTATGGATTCAAACAGCTGCCCGATATTGGCCCGCGTGGTGGACTTAAAAACATAATCCACATCATTACAAAAAAACGAATCGGGAAAACAGGTGGCCTGAACACCACCAACCATAACGGGAATGTCTGGGCGATAGGCTTTCACATTTCCTGCAATCTTTAGCACGTTTTCCACATCGGTACATTGGGAGGTCACACCCACCACATCCGGTTGGAACTCTTGAAGATACTGTTCCACCGTCGCCTTGTTTTCCAGCATAAAATCAACCAGAAGAATTTCATGGCCCAGTTCCTTCAGCACCGTGGCGACACACTCGATGCCAAGGGGTTCCCCAAAGAGAAAGTTTTTTACGGTGGTGATTTTGTTGTTTACCCAAGGTCTGATCAACAGCACTTTCATAAGCCACCCTACCCTTTCAAAATCTTTTTAAGATACTGCCATGAGATCTTTAATGCCCCCAATGATAACTTCATGTTCGACTTTAATCCATACCGCTTCAGCATTATCCTCACGCTTCGAGGGTTCAAGGTGATTTTGTAATACAGCTTGAAGATTTCGATGTAATACTTTCGCACGCTTAACTTAGTTGGGGCTATGACCAGATGTGCCATGTCCCATTTCTCATGTTGGTCGTAAGGAATCACCAACTGGTCTTTGTATTGGTCAAAATACGGGGTCGCCGGCATGGGCGTCAAAGGTTGCAGATTCACAAATATTAGTCGATTCCGCTTGATAAAATCATAAAGATGATGAAACTCTTTTTTTGTCCAGTCAACGCCAAGAATCACCGTGGCATAGCATTCAATCCCATACTTTTGTAAAATCGCCAACGCATTCTCATTGTCATTGATGGTGGTTTTCTTGTTATAGGTATTGAGCTGCTCCTGATCTGAGGCTTCCACCCCAACGATGACAGCTGTCAGCCCAACATTTCGCAATTCCAAAATCACATCATCGTTCGCTGCGATAAAATCCGCTCTGCCATAACAGAGGAAGTGTTTGTGGATACCGTGCTTTTTCAGCTCCGCCGCAAATTCAAGTAAGCGCTGCCGATTGAACAAAAAATCGTCGTCGACAATATAGACTTCTTTCTGCGGAATCTGAAGCAATTCCCTGATGACATCCTCCATATCCCTTGCGGCATAAGGAGCAATCTCTTTGCAAAAGCAAAAATTGCATTGATAGGGGCATCCAACAGAGGTTTTAATCAAGGCACAATTTTCCTGAAAAAGGTAATAGTACTTCCTTAAATATCGCTGGGGAAGATCTCGAAACGGAAGGATGCCTTGGGTTTTCCCACAACCAACCAATTGGTACAGCGCCTGGGCGTTGTCAAAGATATAGTCGATGTTTTTATCAGAAAAATCTTCCGGACAGACCTCCGCATGGACGCCTCCCACCCCGACTTTGATGGCCGGATCGAAGCTCTTTGCTTGTTTTGCAAGGCTTTTCATCACTCCAATGTGACTGATATATCCTGTAATCCCAACAAGTTGCGGCCTATGCAATTTGAGAAAGTAAACCAGCGGACGTTTTTCCAAAATCATGTCCACAAAAACAACTTCATGTCCATTTTCTTTGAGCACCCCCATGAGAATCATGCATTCCAAGGGTTCACAAATCATGACGCTTTGCAGTCCAATGGTTCTGGGATCCGGTTTGGGTCTGATCAGCATTATTTTCATATTCTTCTCATTACAAACCCGCAGATGGATGGCATAAACCACCTTTCCCGGATTGTAAACCTTTCTTCAATGACGAACCGGTTTTCAAACAACCTGCAAAATTCATCCCGTGACAGATAGTCGGCATTTTCAGCCGTTCTCTCCACCAACCATAAAGCAATTTTGTCATACAAACTATTTTGGCTAGCCTGAACAAAAATTGCCTTGCCATTTTTTTTTAACATTCCATGAACCTTTTCGATGACTTGTGATTTGTTCTCGTAATACGGAAAAGAATGGCAGCAGATTGCGGCGTCATACTTCTGCGCAGGCGCTTCCATCTCTCCGATATCGCCACATATAAATTGGCCGGGAATCTTTTTGTCCCGGCATTTGCGAATCATTTCCTCTGCTTTATCGATTCCCGTCAATTGAATCCCCGGATGCAACTGAGAAATCTGGCTTAGCATCTGTCCTGTGCCACAGCCAATGTCAATCAGACTGTCCGGCTTCAAACCGTCGAGTCTTTTCATCACTTGTTCCCTAGTGGGGCTTAGTGAATACTTTTGCACCCAAAGGTGATCATATTTTTCTGCAAGTTTATTCCAAATCATTCTTTACCTATTGTTTCCGTAATAATCCCTTATTCTTATCCCTTTGATTCTACCTTTCCGTAAGGATGTTTACAAGGCATTTGTTCCATCACTGCAGTTTGTTTTCTGAGGTGAAATGCCACTTCCAAAAAAACAATACAGCACCAAAAGGTGCTGTAATTTTTCATGGGAACACGGTTTCCACTAATTGCCTGGAGCAAAATCCGCAGAGAAATTTGCAATAGTACGGTCTGCAATCATATTCGAATAACCGTTAAACGGGAATTGAAACTGGTATATTAGAATCCCATCATATGGTTTTTCGGAAACTTCACCACTAAGGTAAGCCATATATTGCTCAATTTCTTGATACGTTAGTGGAATCCATTGCGTTTCAAGTCGATAATATGCAATCACCAGCGTAGCTCGTTGAACGCCGGTTTCATCAAATTCTCCCGTCACATAGTTCTGGGATTCAATGGTATAATCCCCCTGGCTTTGAAAAGACTTCCGAATCTCCCAGCGCGCATAGTCCGTCTTAATGTCGTATGCTGAAATGACTTTGTCCAGGGTATCCCCAGTGGTAATCCCCCGTCCGGTCACTGCCGGTGTATCGTAGGTGGTTTGATTCAGTCGGTACTCAGCTGTGCTGCGCCACTGGTCGGCAACATAGGAATCTCCCGGCTGAAGCCGGTACGCTTCGCCATCCAATGTCAGCATCGAAATATCGGTTCCCGTCGCATTTTCGACGTCCTTCAGGTTAATGGTATCATAAACCAGGGTAATCTTATGTAGCAAGAAACCGTCTGAAACTTGGTAAGAGTATACCGTAATGTCCTGCTCTGTATCGCAGAAGGCACCATCATCATAACAGCTGGTCAGGCTTTCAACATAATGATTGATTTGGTTTTGCATAGCCTGCTGACTTCCGAATCGATAAAACACAGCCGTGTGCTGCTCCGGTTCTCCTACAAAAAACGAAAATTGCAGCGCCGTAAAACGGACTTCTTGTCCCTTGTCATTTGTCACTTCATAATAATCATGGATAAATGTTTTATTGAAAACTAAAACAACGCCCAGTATGACTACTACGCCTATGCATATCAGCAAAACAACTTTTTTCAATTTGTCACTCCTATTGTCTTCTGCTCCCATTATGGAATAAGCATGATTAATAGTCTTTTCTGAGTCCAAACTCCGCAGATTCGACCCATTCTTCTGTGTGCTGAAGTAGCATCGCTAGATTGTCCAAGACTTCATAGTGTTGTTTTTCTTGTTGAATCAGATACTCAAAGATGTCAATATCCTTCCGATCCTCCGCCTTAGCCAAGAGTTCTGAATACAGCGTGATACTTTGCTTTTCTTTTTCGGTGGCGATTCTATAAAAGTCCAGTTGACTTGGGATAGATTTTATCTCCATCCCAATGTCGTCAATCCCTTCAAAAACATTTTTTGCTTTCAGCAAGGTTTCCGAATCAGGCAAGGTGTAATCCTTCTTATTCAGTCTGTTTATTAATATTTGTGCATGATGGGATTCATCGTCGGCCAGCATCAAACAAACCACATTCAAACTGTTATCTTTGTTTTCTTCGGCATGTTTACGGTAGTATTGTTCTCCATCCTGCTCCATTTTGATAGCAAATTCCAATGCGTTCATCTTACCATTTACCTTTTGAAACATGGCCCGCAAGTTCCGCTTTGCTTCTTTGCTTGATTACCCAAGCTTCATCATGTGCCTGGTGGAAGACCGCAACGCAAGGAGGATCCAGATTAATTTCGATTCCTTCTCTGGCTAAATCTTTAATTTTCATGGCCAGTTGAATTATTTGCATATGAATATCGTTGGTACGGTCTGAGTCAAAAACTTTTTTTGCCTCTTCTTCGGACATTACCGCATATTTGTCTTTTGGTGATCCACACTTCGGGCAGACACCAGGGGCTTCATCGCCTTCATGCATGAAACCACATACAGAACACTTCCATAACATAATCGTAATCTCCTTTCATGTACAATAATTGATGATTTAATTATATCACGGACAAAATATATGAGGGCAACTTTTTATGCCATCGGACAATCTACTTAGTGGCGTTGCTGTCTAGTTGCCAAAGAAGCGCTGAATTTCAGCGTTTGCGCTTTCGATGGAATCAGATCCGTGAATAATGTTCTCTGAGGTCGAGAATGCAAAATCACCTCGAATGGTGCCTGCGGGGGCTTCTTCGATTTTTGTGGGACCTATCATAGATCTCATCGCTTCCACGGCATTGTCCCCTTCTACAATCATTCCCCAGACAGGGCCAGACATCATGAATTCTTCAATTTCATGATAAAATGGCTTATCTACCAAGTGAGCATAGTGCTCTTTAAGGATTTCCCTGGACAGAAGAATTGATTTCAACTCAATCACTTGAAACCCTTTTGCTTCGATTCTTGAAATGATGGTGCCTGCCAGTCTTCGCTTGATGGCATCAGGTTTCAGCATAATATACGTTCTCTCCATATTTCCCTCCGTTCCCTGCTCTTTATCTACTTAATATTGTTCTGCGATGGTCTTATAGATCAACTCATATCCCTGGCTGTTTGGGTGGATTCCATCTGTGCATAAATAATCGCAATAATTATTGCACTTTAAAAATGCACTACGAATATCGATGATGGGCACTGCCAGCTTTGTTGCCAAAAGCATTACTTCTACATTATACAACTCTTGCCAACGATAAATCATATTAATATCGCCCAACCACTTCAAAATATTTTCACTATTGATTCCGCGGGATACCCATTTGAAGTATCTCTCAGGATCCAACGGAGGCAATGTGAGTAAAATCGGCTTCCCGCCATTGCGTTGAATCTCCTCAATGAGTTCTTTATATAGTTCGGCAAATTTTGCCAGAGGCGTTTTCGCCACATGCTCTTTTTCAGGGTTCTGTGCAATCTCACTCCAGATAAAATCACAGTCATTGCCCCCAAGTTCAAGGAAAATATTTCTGTAATCCATCAGTTCGCAGGCATGACGCTTTATCACGGAAAGTCCTTTTGTCACAGTGCACCCGAACAAAGAGTAGTTTTTAATGTTGATATCATTCCTTCCAAAAAGACTTTCTAAATTCAATTTAATGCTTTCATAACGACTTGTTTCGGGTTTCAAAATAACACCTTTCCCGATAGAATCTCCGAATACGCATAGTTCCATTCCACTCATTTTTGTTCCTCTTTCCCGGTTTTCTCACTAATGAAAAACGCCAGCGAGACAAGCGCTAAATACAACACATATAAAATCCATGCAGTGCTCCAAAGCTGGAAATATAGTGATGCTGCAAAGTATAAAAAAGTGGTAAATACAAGCCCTGCCGCTATCAGATGGAGTCCTCTTTGTATCCCTGAAATTTGATGACGATAAACAATATAATCTGTCAGGATGTATAGAAGCAAAATCAGAACGATTATCAGCCAACTTTGCCCCCAGATTGATGGATAACCCATGACAGTGACATACAGTGATGGGAATACGAAGAAAGCGGGTATCAAGCAGAAATACATCAGTCCGATGCCATATCTAGCCAATACATTTAGGTTGAATAACGTTGCATATTGGTATGCTTTTACGGAAAAATATACCAAATAGGCAAAGGCACCGCCCACGGCAAGCAGCCAGGTATTCTCAAACGTATCGTAGACAACCATGCTGATAAAGAGATACACGGCAGTCAGCATGACAAAATAAAACGTGCTAAAGGCAGCTATGCTGATCACATTCCTTTTTAGGGCACTCAGCGAACTTCCGGTTTCGACCTCCCGGATGGCCTCTTTGTAATCTGCCATCATTTCAATCGCTTCTTGAAAGCTTCGCTCTTCGTCCATTCCCGATTGCATACAATCGCTGTACTTGTCCAAAATAATGGTAAACAGTTCTTCCCGAACCTCCAGTATTTCTTTGGTTTTGGGGTATAACCGGAATTTCTTGTTGATATATTTCCTTAATCTATTTTGCATTGCCTTCTCCTCCGATTAAATGATTCAGCACGATGTTGATTTCTGTCCATTCAATGACTTTCTGCCTATAAACATCCTTCCCCTTTTGTGTGATGGTATAATATTTTCGTCGAGGTCCGCCATCCTCATCACCCCAATAAGTGGAGATTAAATCTTCTTTCTCCATACGTTTAAAAGCAGTATAAATCGTGGCATCTTTGATATTGATAAGCCCCTTTCCACGCTCTATGATGGTTTTCATAATCTCATAGCCATAGGAATCATTATTTTTGAGGATCGCCAAAATAATCGTTTCGGTGTTTCCCCTTAATATTTCACTTGAATAGCTCATTTGCGCTCCCTCACTACCTAATCTGATTATATATATTATATGATTATTGCCAAGGGATGTCAACATTTCCCTTTCTAAAAAAAGAACCATGAAATTTTTCATGGTTCTTTTTTTATCGTTATTTAAACTGAAATGAATCAGTTTGTGCGTTATAGAAGGTCGCCTGATTCGTGGTCAAGAATAAATTCGTCTGCATCGCTATAGGGTGTTTCTTTCTTGCCAAGAAGCCCCAAGGCTAATCCTGCAATTTTGCCACAAACGAAAGCGATGGCCACAGTAGCAAGTATGCCTGCAATTTGGATCCCAGCGTTGTGTGTAATCAGGATAGCACTGAGTCCCCCCAAAATTCCTGGCATTCCATGCAGATTATGAATGCCACAGGTGTCTGTCCCTTTAATTAATTTCTCAACTTTTGGGGCAATTACGGCATATCCCACAGTACTCAACGTTCCGGCACAAAGACCAATCAACAATGCCAATCCTGGAGTTGCCACATCGCAAGTGGAGCCGATGGCGACACCTCCTGCCAGAGCTGCATTGGCGATGTCTTCGATTTCAATTTTTCCACGGATTAATCTGGAGAAAAGGAAAGTCGCCAATGTTGCCGCGCATAAGGCAAAGACCGTATTAATTACAGTAAGAACGACACGATCCGGAGCAACAAGCGCACTTGTAAAGGATGGCCAGAATATCCAGAGCATCATGCTCCCGAGAAGACAAAACTGGTTGCTGTTTTTGTCCACCTGAACGACAGGATCATTTTTGAACTTCGACAGTGTATTAGAAACCACTCCCAGACCAAAATATGCGCCAAATGCATGAATCACGATAGAACCGCCTGTGTCAAGGAATCCGCCGAAATATCCGCTTTCAAGAAGCAACCACTCGTTCAGAATATATGCGGGTATAAATAAAATTCCAAGAAAAAAATACTGTTCCATCTTTAAACGGCCTAGAGGTGCGCCAATGGTAATAAGCAAGCTGGCTGCTGCGAATTCTGCAAAAATAAATGTATCAATGCTCACCGTTTCCATGGTGAAATCTCCGTTGCCATAACTCTTAATCAACATATATAACGGTATTGCGACGCTGACGACGATGAAAGTTGCGGTTATGGAACTGAAGCCATGCCCACGGACAAAAACCATCAGGAAGCCGAACCCAATTAATAGCATGGCCAGAATATTCATAGAGCTGCCATATTTGAGTGAATCAAGAATGGTACCATCTACAGTGCTTGCCGCAGCGTTAACGGCAGCCATTCCATCGGATACGTTCGTATTGAATGTTGGGATTAATGCAAGAGCCATTGCTACAAGAAATACTAAATATATGAATATGATTCCCTTGTTCCACTTCTCTAGGGTTGTTGCTTTTTCGTTTAAGTTAGACATCAACTATTCTCCTTTGCATTTTTTCGAAATTGCAGCCCACATTTGCCGCTATCCCTTTGATGCTTCGCAATCCACATAACTTTTTTGCGTGAGCAATCAGTATTGTATCACAATAGAGGATTGTTAAAAATATATTAATTAATAGACGGAATGTTCAATTTATTCTTGGGATTGAGCAATAAAAAAAACCTGCAGAATTGCTCCTGCAGGTTCGTTTTTGTACTATTATTATCTATAGTCTCTGTTGCTGTTGTTTTGTTGTTTCTTTGCTTTTCTGCAATCAGGACATCTCTGAGGTTCATTGGTGAATCCCTTTTCCTGATAGAAAGCCTGTTCGCCTTCTGTGAATGTGAATGTTACTCCGCAGTCTTTGCATACTAAATTTTTGTCAGCCATTTTAAATCTCCTTTTGGTTGATAAAATAAATATTGACTTTACCGAACCGAAAAGGGAATGGAATTATCATATTTATCTTGTTTAATGTTGTTGGTATATTCCAACATTCGAAGTATATCACGTATATTTTGAATTGGCAATGCTTTTATTTGCTAGTTTCTTATTTATTTTACCTCGCTTATCAAGTCATTATTCTCCAAATATTCCTCTAGGGTAATGTCTTGAATGTAGATCTCTTTTGCCACGAATAATCCAACATACCGCAGATGCCAAGGCTCATACATGTATCCTGTAACGGCTTCTTTTCCCTTTGGGTATCTAATTATGAATCCAAATTCGTGGGCGTGGTCGGACAACCATGTACCCGCTGGTGTATCCCCAAAAGCTTCGGTCAATTCATAGTCAAGACTTGGAGATGACACATCCACGGCCAAACCAGTCTGATGCTCACTTTGTCCTGGTTTTGCGCTAAAGCTATTTGCCTCTTCTTCTCCATATTGGCGTGCATAATTGTCAAAAATAATTTTTTGGTACCCATAGGAGCGATATCCGGTGGTCATTCTTAACTCGATGCCGTCCAAGATCGCAGCCTCTACCAATTGGTTAAAGGCATTTGCTGCCGGTTCCCGCATGTATCTGCCCGATGCCTCACGTTCTGGGGCATAATACTGCATTGCCGTTAAATCATCCGGCTCGTAATCTTGATCGACTGGATGCTGTTTGTTCACCAAGAGTAACAATCCTTGTTCGGTCGCTTCTTGCCAGGCTTCTTGTCGAGCCTGTTGCACCGCTGCATCATCGATTGCTTGCTGACCGTTATCCCAACCAAACAGCTCTTTTACTGCGGTGAAATTGACTCCGACAAATATCGTAACAAAGATCCCTAGTATTAATAGCATAAGGATCACCAATGGCTTTTTCGTTCTCAGTCTATATTTATATTTCATTGCTACCCAACCAATCTATGTGTGCTGAACGGATATCGAATTTGCCAACCGGATCCGGTCCACGCATAATATCCTTTTGAATTTGCAAAAATCCCTCCTCATTGAATAAAGTTCGCCACCGCACTAGCTGTACTAGCCCACCTGTGATTTCGATGCCTGTGATACTGGTGGGATAGATGCAGCAACCAGTGTTAAAGTATGGCAAATCGCCCTCCCGTGGATACTTGAACCGATGGGTATGACCGCATATTAACATGGTTTCATGCTTCTGAATCCATTTATTAAAGTTCCTTTCAATTTTATGCCGTTTGTGCACATTCTTTACCGGGCTAGCCGGATTTTTTATACCGAAGGCATGAAGGTGTCGCCAGAAATATTTTAAAGACAGCATGGTGAATAACCAAAACTGATCATTGGCAAAGTCGCCTTGTTGACCGTGAACCACGAGTATTTCCTGACCATTTCTTTTGTGTTTCAGCACCAGCGCTTCACAAGGCTCCAGCCCTTTCAAGAAATTAGTACACTTTTGTGTATAGTCATCGTAAAATTCTGCAAAATTTTCTTGAAAATATTTAGGGTCCCGCAAATAATTGTTGTGGTTTCCATAAATCACAATCAATCTGTTATCGGAGTAAAAACGCTTCATGGATTGAAATACATGTACATGGGCATTTTTAATCACCTCAAACTTTGGGTGTTCCCACAATTCGTCCCCATCTCCAGCCTCGATGAGTGTAAAACCATCTTCATAATACCGATCCAGGGCATATAAGTATATATTCCTGTTTTTTGTGAATTCATCCTGGTGCCCACCGATACCTCGATGGCAATCACTAAAAATTATGAATTTGGAAGTCTCATCGAAGTATTCTACTCTGGCTTTTTGAAAAGCGTTGGTTAGTCGCTGTTGCGTCCTCATTCCGCTCACCTCCCATTATTTTTTATTGTACCACTAATAGGTGAAAAATATATGTGCAAAATGCAGACGCCCAAAATTTATTACTATATTTGAAATATTACCTTGACAGTCATAGTACTTTGATTTAGTATGGCACTAAGGAGGTGTTTCCATGACTGAAAATAAAATAACATCCGATTTACTTCGAGGACACACGGATACCATGATTTTACGTCTACTTTCCGAATCGGACCGGTACGGATATGAGATTGTTAAAATGATTGGTGAGCGTTCCAACCATGAGTATGAATTGAAAGAAGCCACAATGTACTCTTGCGTCAGGCGACTTGAGTTGGACGGCGACATCGAATGGTATTGGGGCGATGAATCTCAAGGTGGAAGACGGAAGTATTATAGGATTACCCATAAAGGAATCGCCACATACAGCCAGAACAAAAACAATTGGATGTATGCTAAGCGGGTTCTTGATCAGTTGTTATAAGGAGAACGGATATTATGAATGAAAAATTAACGAACTACGTTGATGGCGTCTTTTCACTTTACGATGAATTAAAAAGTGTTGCAGAATTAAAGGCTGATTTGCTGTCTGATTTGGACGAGAGATTCAACGAGCTAATGGCAGAAGGCAAAGACGAAGAAACCGCCTTTGTGATGACCATCGAAAGCATCGGTGACATTGAACAAACCGTCCAAGAAGTGGCGAATCTTTCTCAATCCATGGAGCATCGAGTTCTGGCGAATTTAAGCGCCAGCAACTTACCAAAAAGCGACTTTTCTGCGATAGTAGCCCACAAAACAAAATTTTCCGCCAGTGCTTTACGTGGCTCAGACTTTAATCGAGCAGATTTAACCGGCAGTTCATTCTATAGCAGTGATGTTCGGGATACGACTTTTGATGGCACAAATCTGACCGACTGTAATTTTACCACTAGCGACTTAAGCAATTGCAGTTTCAGCAAGACTAATTTAACTAAAACAGTCTTTAGCTCCACCGCTCTTGGCGGGTCAAGGTTTGTTGATTCAAAGTTTGTTCAAGCCAAAATTAACACATCAGATTTGGGCAAATGCATTTTTATAAACTGCATCTTCAATGATGTAACCTTCAAGTATTCAGATCTTCGTGGAATGAATTTTGATGGACAAACATTTATGAATATAACGTTTGACAAATGTGATCTAACAGATGTCTCTTTCAAGGGAGCGACATTGAAAAACATATCATTTGTATCCATGTACTCCATCACCAAAAAATATTACCGTGCGATTAAGACAATCGACTTTGATGGCGCTATCATGGATAAAATCACCTACGCTTCCCTCAAAGGAATGGAGGCAAACTTGGCAACTGTCACACTAATTTAATTGGCGTGAGGACTTCAACAAATCTCACATAACAAAAAAAGCAGGCTCTAGGTATTTGTTTCCCTGGAATCTGCTTAATTGGTTTGTTTTGACAATACTAATGAGATTACTTTCTCTTGGTCTTGTACCAATCAGGTTTGTTGGTGTTTTTGCGTGGATCTTTGGGCCTTCCCTGGTTTGGTCGATGAACCGGGGCGACCTTTAGATTAAGCGTGGTGTTCATAAGCGGGTATGGATGATCCTTTACTTCCGGCAACCTTTTGCCAATCAGTTTTTCGATGTCATGCAGTAAGTTGATTTCTTCAAAATCACAGAATGAGATGGCCTTGCCGCCGAGACCGGCTCTTCCGGTACGTCCGATTCGATGCACATAGGTTTCTGCTACTTCCGGTAAGTTGTAGTTGATTACGTGTGAAAGTTCTTGAATATCAAGCCCTCTGGCTGCGATATCTGTGGCCACAAGAATGCGAAATTTTCGTTTCTTGAAATCAGACAGTGCCTGCTGCCGGTTATTTTGCGACTTATTTCCATGGATTGCCACCGTTCTAAAACCATCATTGGTCAACTCTTTAACGATTTTGTCCGCCCCATGTTTGGTTCTTGAAAAGACCAATACGGAGTCATATTCCTGCTCTTTGAGTAAACGGATCAGTAGTCTTGTTTTGTTGACTTTGTCCACAAAATAAACTTCCTGGTCGATGATGTCTATGGGAGATGCTGCGGGAGTGATGGTAATTTTGACTGGATCCTTTAGGATGGTATCCGCCAGTTTGGCAATTTCTGGTGGCATGGTTGCTGAGAAAAACATGGTTTGCCGTTTTTCAGGAATGTAGGTGATAATCCTTCTGACATCCAGAAGCATCCCTCGCTCCAACATTTGATCTGCCTCATCCAACACGAAATGCTCAACATATGACAAATCAATAAATCCCTGGTTGATTAAGTCCAAAAGTCTTCCCGGCGTTGCCACAAGAATATCGACACCGTTTTTGAGTGCACGTGTTTGTGGGAATTGTCCAACTCCACCAAAGATAACGGCGGTTCGTTGATGTAGATTCACACCATATGCGGTAAACGAATCTCCGATTTGAAGGGCCAACTCTCTTGTAGGGGCAACCACCAAAGCTCTGATTCTTCGAGGGCCTTTTTGGGCTGATTGGGTATTCGCCAAGTGCTGTAATATGGGAACTGCAAACGCAGCGGTTTTGCCTGTGCCGGTTTGGGCACAGCCAAGCAGGTCTGAGCCTTCTAGCAAATGAGGGATGGCCCTGGTCTGTACCGGGGTCGCCTCAGTGTATCCCTGGGCCTTCAAGGCCTTTAGGATTGGTGCGATAATTTTTAATTCATTGATTGACAAATGCTTTCTCCTTACTCTTCTATGGAAACACTGTTATGAGAACAGTGTTGTGTTTCGATTCACATACTTGGAATTTCACCAATCTATTATACCACAGATTCCACTTCTGTGCCCCATTCCCACAATTCCATGTAATCGTAAGAGGTTCGCTAATAATTACTCGGTGCGTAGTGCGATGACCGGATCCTTTTGCGCAGCCATTCTCGATGGAATAAATCCTGCGATTAAAGTGAGGAACATACTGCCTACAATCAGCAGCACTGCATGAACAGGATTCAGCGCTGCAATGCCTACAATTCCGGTAAGATTATTAATAATCGCGTTGATTGGAACAGAAAGGAGATATGATAACCCAACACCCAAAACACCTGCAGAGAATCCTATCAGCAAGGTTTCCGCATTGAAAACTCTGGAGATGTCTTTCTTACGAGCTCCTACACTTCTAAGAATGCCGATTTCTTTGGTCCGTTCAATCACCGAGACATAGGTAATAATACTAATCATTATTGTGGAAACCACCAGTGAAATCGCCGCAAATCCAACCAATACATAGGTAATGGTGCTCAGCAGGGTTTTGGTAATTGACGTAATGGCTTCAGCCAAATCTGAATATACCAACTGGTCTTCTTCCGACTTTCCCTCATTATACGTATCCAGATAGGCTTTGATCTCATCTTTGCTGGAGTAGTTCTTGGGATAAATATTTATCCCAGTGGGTGTGGTATCCGCACCCAGCATAATCAGCATGGCTTCTTTGTCTTTGCTGTTTTTAAAAGAAGTTCCGAATAAAACGTTTCGACTCGAATCATTTTGAGCGACTGCAATTTCACTGTCCTTTGCATCCTCCACGACGGCAGCCGTCAACTCAGTTGTGTAGGCAATCCCCGGTGACAGGTAACTGCTTTCACTGTCTTCTTTGGGACGAAGAATGCCGACAATGGTTAGTTTCGTGCTAGTATCACTTTGATATAACCTATCATAATCCGATGGTACTGCCGCGGAATACAAAGATCCAAATGCTGATTTTGAATAATACTCGTCGTTGGGGATGACGTGTAAAATGGTTTGCCCAATAAAATCCGTCAGCTTGTATTTTTCGGTATCCTCAGTGATGCCAAGTTTTTCAAAAAACGCTTTATCTATCCGATTGTATTTATCGACGACCAATACCACTTCATTTTTTGTAGTGGGCAGACGACTGCCATCACCCATTAAATCATAAAGGGACAAGATGAAATCATCGTTGTGGGGAAGTTCTCCCCAATACGAATTACTCCCTGCAAGAAAATTCATCTGTGTGCCACCAAACGTGACTGCTGTATCGAATTTAACAACCGTATCGCTTCCTTTTGCCAAAAGGTTGATATTCACCCCTTGGGTATAGGCAATGGTGTTTACTGCATCCGGAAGTACTGTGTTGATTTTTGCCACATAATCAAGGTAATTCTGTGTAATGACATTACTATGTTTGGTGCTGTTTTTTTCGCTGTCATAAGCATATAACACGTTATCATTGGGGTATTCCGCTAGCGTTGTATTTTCGCTATCAGCCCCAGGGCGTTGTGTGAAATCAATGGTTTGTTCTCCGGTGGTGATGGTAATCGGATACCCAGCAAGTGTTGAAGACTGCATGCTATCCATATAAGTAGATAATCCAGCAGAAAGGGCCAATACTAAGGCAACGCCGATGATTCCAATGCTGCCGGCAAATGCTGTCATTATGGTTCTGCCTCGCTTGGTCAACAGATTCCTAAAGGACAAGGATGTCGCTGTGGATAAGGACATGACTGTTTTCTTTAAGTTCTTTTCATCTGTTTTCTGTGTGCTTTGTTTTAGGATTTCCTCTTCCGTCACCGGATTTGTGTCCGACTGAATACTGCCATCCAGTAAACGAACGATCCGGTTGGAATATTTTTCAGCCAACTCGCCATTGTGGGTAACCATAATGACAAGCCGGGTTTTCGCAATCTCATGCAAGATGTCCATCAGTTGAACACTGGTTTGACTGTCTAGCGCACCGGTAGGCTCATCGGCAAGAATGATATCTGGATTGTTCACCAACGCTCTGGCAATCGCAACCCGTTGCATTTGTCCACCTGAGAGTTGGTTGGGTTTCTTTTTGTACTGGTCGGCGATTCCTACTTCCACCAGAGCCTCCACGGCCCGGCGCTTCCTCTCGGATGCGGATACGCCGGATAATGTCATGGCGATTTCAACGTTTTGTAGCACAGTCTGGTGCCCGATCAGATTATAGCTTTGAAAAACAAATCCGATGGACCGATTACGGTAGGCATCCCAATCGCCATCCTTAAACATCTTTGTGGACATGCCGTTGATAATCAAATCACCACTGCTATATCGATCCAGTCCACCGATAATGTTTAGGAGCGTTGTTTTGCCGCAGCCCGAAGGACCCAGGATTGCAACAAACTCACTTTGTCGGAAAGATAACGAAACATCACGTAACGCGATGACCTCCTCTCCGCTAAGATATGTTTTCTTTATTTGATCAAGTTTTAGTTTGAGCATGATATTCCTCCATGAATCTTTGGTGCTGCACCGAAAAATGCAATATTTTTTCTTATACCCCCAACGGCTCTGATTGTACCATTCATTCCTTAAAGCAAACATAAAGCCGACAAATCTAACATGGATTTACCGGCAGTTTTTTGCATGTTTTTATGGCAATGGGGTCAAATTGATTAAATAACGAAGAACGAAGCGGCAATGATAACATAAACCGCTATGAGTTGGACCCCCTCCAGCCAGTTTGATTCTCCGTCGTCGGCTACTTTGTTTGCAATCAAGACCGCAAATATCAAGGCTACCAGTTCAAAGGCGTTAAACACAATGCTCATGGGGGAGAACAAGAGGCTTAAGAAAATCAATACAGGTGTGACAAACAAGATGATTTGAAGGCTGGATCCGATGGCAATCTCAACTGCCACATCCATCCGATTTTTGATTGCCATAATCACTGCGGTGCTATGTTCAGCTGCATTGCCTATGATTGGCACAAGAATGATCCCAATAAAAAATTCACTCAAACCCAACGTTTCGGACATAGGTTCCACAGCGCCTACGAAGAACTCAGATTCAACACCGATGAAGACCGTAGCCCCAACCAACACAAAAATTGCAGTGCGCAAAGACCACTTTGGTTTGCTGTCTTCGTCAGGTTCCACAAAATATAAGTCTTTGTGGGTATAAAATGAGAATACCAAACTCAAAACATATATCGTAATCAGAATGATTGCTACCACGACACTGAGACCTTCATAGCGGGTGGTTAATAAGTCAGGATTGATGGTATACGTGAAAACCGCTGGAATGACAAGCCCAATCACACCAAAAAGCAACATGCTGGCCGATACGTTCAAGGCTTTGGGATTAAACCGCTGATTCTTATATTTTAAACCACCGGCAAGCATGCTGACCCCTAGCACCAGTAAAATGTTTCCGATGACCGAGCCGGCTATGGACGCTTTCACAACCTCAAAAAGCCCTTCTTTCAAGGCGAAAAACGCGATAATCAGTTCCGTCGCATTGCCGAAGGTCGCATTGAGAAAGCCCCCGACACGAGGTCCTGAATAATGAGCAATCTCTTCCGTTGCTTCTCCCATCAGGCCCGCCAGTGGTATAATGGCCAGCGCTGATAGTCCAAACATCCAGGTCTCTGAAAAATGCATAAACTCCCCAACAATGCTGATGGGAACAAATATTAAGAAATATCTAAGGACTTTCATTGTGTGCTCCTTTGCTTGTCAATGGTTGCGTCATACTATTCTCATGATATCCACTTCATGAAATCTACTTCATAATTAACTCCGGCGCATCTTCTTTGATGGCTGGCATAATTTCTTCAAGGCTCTCTTTGATTGCTGCCGCAGCCAGGTGGATTTCAGTTTCGCCCATGGGGGTTGATGTGCAGAACATCCCTCTTGGTGCCATAAAAAAGCCCCTATTCATCAACGCAAGTCCCATCAGTACATTCAGTTCTTCATGGGATTTGGCGATGCCACGGTATTCTGTAATCAGGTTGTTGCTGAAGATAATGTTGCTCAACGACCCAACGCCATTGACCCAAATATCGATGCCAACCTCTTTAAAAACCCTGCTGCATTCTTTTCTAAACAAAGCGCCCAGGCTATTAACATGGTCTACTTCCCTTTCGCCGTAATCTTTCATTGCTGCGATACCGGCTGCCATGGAAATGGCATTGCCATTGAACGTACCCGAATGATACATCATCTTTGCCGTCGGATCATACATTTTCATGATGTCTTCTTTTCCACCGAATGCACCGATAGGGATTCCACCACCGATAATTTTTCCAAATGTCGTCATGTCCGGGGTAATGCCATTGTGAATCTGCGCCCCCCCTGTGGTCAATCGGAAGGTTACCACTTCATCAAAAATCAACACGATACCATAGGTTTGGGTGATTTCCCGGATGAAGGTTAGATACTCCCGAGAAGGTTCCAGCATCCCGGCCGAACCCATGACTGGCTCAAGGATAAATGCTGCAATGTCTACATGATTTTCCTCTATCAGCCGCTTGGTGACTTCAATGTTGTTGAAGGGTACGATGATCACCTGGTCGACAATCTCCTTGGGAACGCCTTTGGAATCGGCAACCGCAATGGGATTGTTGATATCCCCCACCTTATCCATGTCCGGCTCGACACTGGCTTCAAAGGTGTCGCTGCTTCCATGGTACCCGCCTTCAATCTTGACGAATTTGGATCGGCCGGTATATGCCCGGGCACCTCGTACCGCATGCATGGTGGCTTCCGTTCCAGAGTTGGTAAATCTGATTTTATCCACTGAAGGAACCCGGTTGCAGATGATTTCTGCCAGTTCGGTTTGTTTGCCAAAAGGCGCGGAATATACGGAGCCTTTGGCGATTTGTTCCTGCACGGCCTCCACTATACCCGGATGGGCATGCCCATGAATCAGTGAAGTGTAGTTGTTTTGAAAATCGATGATTTCATTGCCATCCACATCCCAAAGTCGAAAACCCTTTCCGTGGTCCATGAAGGAAGGATAAGGTTTGAAGAATGTCACGTTTCGGGTGTCGCCACCAGGAAAGACTTCTTTGGCTTCCTGGTGCATCCGGAAGGACTTCGGTGTCCTTGCTTTGTATTCTTTTGTAATCTGTTCCAAAATTTTATCAAACTGACTCATGGCTGATCCTCCTTACATTTGCAGCATTTGCAGCAGTTTCGGGTTCACGTCCCGAATCTTGACCGGTTTCATGTTCTTGTCCACAATGGCATGTTTGGTCCATCCATCAGCAAGTAGCACCCCGGTCTCTTTGTTTACCACACGATAGGAAAGTACCATGCTAACGCCTCGTAGCTCAGTGCAAGTGCTGTAAACCAGTAAACAGTCATCGTATCGGGCAGGCACACGATACCGTACATGGCATTCGGCAACAGGAAGGATAATCCCATCCACTTCCAGCTGTGCATACGGATAGCCCAATTCTGCAAGAAGAGCTGTACGGCCAACCTCAAACCACACCAAATAGTTGGCATGATAAGCAATACCCATGGCATCAGTTTCCGCATATCGTACCCGAACTTCAGTTATGTTTTCTTTCATGGTTTCTCCTTTTGCCTAGCGACATAATTCTTTTATGATTGTAACACTAATCCCTCATGCTGAAAACCAAAATGGCGAGAATCATTGAAAACAAAAACCCAGCCCGCCTGCATAGGTCGACTACACAGATGGACTGGGTTCTATTGATATGATGTCGCTTCGAAACTTCTATGATCTATGATTTTCTGTGGTGTCGATACAGGAATCCCATTCCCAAAAGACCTAATACACATAAGATAATTAGCAACGTTGCATTCGTCTCATCACCGGTCAACGGAACTTGTTGTTTTAAATCGTCTCGGGATAATGGAAATCCTTGATTCCCGTTGCTTATCCATTTTGCATACAACGTCAAATCTTGCTGCACTGCGCCGGTAAAAACATATTCCATCGTAAGGTTGATATCTGAGTACCATCCGGCGAAGGTGTATCCACTCCTTGAAGGAGTTTCAGGTTTAACAGCCAGATTTCCAAAAGGCACGCTCTGCTCTTGTGCGCCGCCACCTGTATGGAAGTCAGCACCCTCTCCAACTGAGAATTTTACGGAATAAGTATTGATATCATATTGGGCGTAAACAGTTAAGCAAGTTGTTACTTTTGTTTTCTGGCCAAATGCAATCCCAGTGCCATCTGCTTTTGTATTCCAACCTACAAAGGAGTACCCTTGTCTTTGGGGCGGTTGCTCCGGCAGTGGGTTGATGGAATTGCCATGAGCACACGTAATCTGGCGAGGGATGGCTTCTGGGTCACTGGTATTGTTATCAAATGAAACAGTGTATGTCTGCCCTATTAGGTAGGAGAGATCCGTTGTTTCCTGTACCTTATAATCGAGATTGTTGTTTCCCGAGAAAGGATTGGCCAGTGCCATGTTCCGAATTACAGACTGTTGATTCCGCTGACCACCTGAATCAGCTGTAGCTGGAGCTGCTCCATCTCCCAGGAATTCATCTGCATTACCGGTTCCTACAAAATCGATTTCTACGTTTTCATCGTCTCTCAGAGACATCTTGTATTCCTTTAAGTGTATGGCAAGTTGTGGAAGATCTGCATGAAAATACGGAATTGCAGGTTGCGGCGGACTGTTGTTGCCAAACCATGCACGGATTACATAAAAGTTACCTGGGCAAACTATTCCATTAAGAGGATTACTCTCGGTCCAGGTTGTTCCCTGTGAAGAAGCATATCTAATTGTCCAGCCGCTCAGATCAACGGGTTTATCGCTTATATTTTTTAACACCACAAAGTCATTTTGATAAACGCCGTTTACGTTTCCGCCGCCACCATAGATATGGTAGAAAACAACGGGGCCATCCTGCGACCACAAGGCGGTATATGTGGCATCACCCCTAACGGTCTCAGCCAAATCCGGAGACCAACCAACGAAGGTGAACCCGTCCTGGCCGGTAACCGCTGGTGCTGAAGGGGTCGGATCATCATACAAAAGACCTTCTGCCGTTGTTTTCACAAAGGTACCGTAATCTCCAGGTACGAAGGAAACTGAATAATAAGCTTCACTCCATTGAGCGAAAAGTGTTGTCGCTGCATCTACTGAAAAACTGCTCCCTTGGGCATAGGATGTACCCGTACCGTCACTCTTTGTGTTCCAGCCAGTGAAGTTGTAACCAGTTTTCACAAGGTTACCAGTATTGTTTTGTAAGGTCAATGGCGTGCCCATAATCTTATCCTGATTTGGTGGAACACTACCACTGGTTGCCCCGTTGCCATCATAGGAGATCACGTACGTTAACGGTTTCCCCTGTATTATAATATCATCAATCCTGTTCGTCCCATTAGCTGCAACTGTCCCTGAATTAACACTGACATTGCTTGACTTCATCCAGCGCAGATAAACCTTCGCCTGATTTTTCATTTCAGCCGGTAATGCTACATTATCCAACACGCCGGAAGTCCAATTGTTTCCAACCGTTATTGACGAACCGGAAACATTGCTCCAATTCGTACCATCGAGGCTCCATTGCACTTGAAAATTACGTGGTCCTGTATCGGAGCCCTTTTGTTTTGAAGAAAGCGTAAGGGCCTCATAGCCAGTTGTTGAAAATTCGGTTTGCCAATAAGCATCACCCAAAACATTCCATTTGTCCGAATTAGGTGCAAATCCAGGCGTTGATGATGGTCCCGCACCATTAACCCAAGTTACAAAAGAAGCTCTAGTTAAACTGACTTCGGAATTATTAATATTTACTGGCGTTCCTTTATCTGCAACATATGGCAGATATGGTGGTGCTTCTCGTTTGTCCTTATCTTCAAAATCAAACCCAACCACTACTTGCGGTGGGGCATCGGCGTATACATAATTTTTGTTTATCCCTGTTATAATTACAAAAAATGTCAGAATCATCAATACTGCAAGGATCTTTTTGTGTATGTTACGTGCTTTCGGGTTGTTCATATGCTATTCTCCGATCGTATACTTTTCAAAAATTCCACCAATAAAAAGTACATGTGCTATTTGTTTACCTAAATGGTTATGATTATTTATTTGACTTATTTTATGCCCCAAAAGGACATTCTTCTTCATTATACCCATTTTACATATTATGTCAACTAATTATTGCACAACCCATATAATTCCAACGCCTTATACTTCCACTACTTGATTATTCCTGCAAGGACTTCTGTCGGAATAATAAACTCTGGTGTTCCTGAAGCTCCGGGTGCGACCGAGTACTTTTCAAAACAAATGACCAGTTGCCCTTCCGTGTTGAAATAGAAAAGCGAATCAGCGGTAATCAATGGATCTGGCATAAAACCTGGCTCGTCAATCCAGTAGTAGCCCAGACCGGCTTCCTGTTGCCTTCTCATTTCTTTGAGCACATATTCTTCAAGCGCCCTATCATAACCTGCATTCTTGGTAAATATGCCTTCGAAGGTCAGCAGCTTTTGGGTCCTTTTGTCTATCGTATAGTATTTATGAATCGTCGATGAAGAGCCTACAGTGTTCACCAAATAGATATCAATGGCCAAATATTCCTTTGTATTAGTTAGTACTTGGTACCCCGAATCCATGCCAAAGTGAACTTCTTCTCCAGGGTATTCATTTTGTATAGCCTTCGCTTCGGCTTCAAACTCAGAAATAATTGCATCTGCATACTCGGCTAATTCTTCGTTGATTTTGGCTTCTAGGTCTTTGTCAAGGAGCCCTTCGATTTTTGCTGTATTAATATTTGCATCCATTCCGTCTTGATGGTATTCATAATGCCCAAAAGTCATGACATTGACGATTCCTGCCAATCCTGGTATTCCTGCCATTGTATTTGCAAAAGCCGGGGAAGCATTGACCATGATCATGATTGTGAAGACAAGCATTGCTGCGGATGTTGCCGCATATTTCATCCATTGCTTTCGCCACTTTTTCTTGTCAACCTTGTATGTTTCCTGGTTCTTAAGACTGGATATAAGCCGCGTCTTCAACTCATCGGAAGCTTTTATTTGATTATATTCCGCCTTTGCTTGAGACAAATCCAGATGACTATTTTTGTTATTTTCCATCATATTTTCCCTCCATTTCGGCACGTAACAGACGCAATGTTCTGTAAAGCCGTGTTTTAATTGTATTGATATTCTCCCCAACAATCTCAGCTATTTCAGCAATTGAGAGTTCTTCAAAGTATCTAAGAACCAGAAGAATCCGCTGCTCAGAGTTGAGAGATTTCACCAAATCCTCAAAATGGATTCCTTCATACGATTCTTCTATCACCATACTATGTGTCAAGGTTATCCACTCGGGTGAAAGGGGATCAAATGCAACAACTTTTGCTTTTTGCTTTTTGAATGAAATGGCCGTGTTTATCACAATTCGGTAGAACCAGGTACCCAAATATTGTGGTTCTTTTAGTGTGTGCAGTGCCTGCAAGGCCTTGGCAACACTCTCACTAATGACGTCTTCCGCATCTTCTCTGTTTAATGTGTACGAAAAGGCAAGACGATAAAGCCTGTCAAAATTATCTATTAGATAAGACTCAAAAAAATGTTTGCTAGCCATGCATGATCTCCTTATATCTATTAGACGATATTCACCACGAAAAAGTTTCAACTTAATAGCAAATAAGAAAAAAGAGAGGAATTATTCTCTCTACTTACTGTAACATCGTGGCTCAATCGTTATGCTTCATCTGTCTTCCGCCAGAATGCTTTCAAATTGGATTTATCTGAAATGTTGAACTCAATCATTTTTTGGAGGAGTGAATAATCAATTGGCTTGTCCCATGGAAAACGCACCAACTCTTTGCTGTGCTCGTATCCTGCTTTGATGATTTCGTCGCTGAAATGGATGATACCCGCCCTTTCTGGTGAGACTGCCAGGTGTTTTTTTGATACGCTAAATCCGATGATAAACGTGCCATGGTTAGTGAACATCGGCTGATTCCATCCAATTTTGTGCTGCATCTGTGGATATTTCTGCGTTACCCAATCCAATACCTCTTCTGCTCGTCTACGATGTTGTGAATCTTCAATTTGAGCAATATACTCTGCAAACGTTTCCATCCGCTTACCACCTTTCATAACGAATTACTTCATCCAACGTTCTGCGCGGTCGTTGCTTTGGTGTTTGATCTTTATACCCCATGGTGATAATGGCAACTACGTATTTATCGTTAGGAATGCCTAAAATCGGTCTGATTTCTTCCTGAATGTACCATGTCACCCAGCAGGTGCCTAGCCCCAGGGATTCCGCCGCCAGGACGATGTTCTCTCCGGCAATTGCTGTATCTAAAATAATTTGCTTCGTCGCAATGCCGGTTGTATCTTCATTAATGTCCAACGGACCCGTTTCCGCTGTGGCTACACGGATGTCTGCAACACATACAATAAAAACTGGTGCCGCCAGCATCCAATCCTGCTCATGAGAAATATGGGCCAGTTTGGTTCGCATCTCCTCCGAGCGCACAACAATGAAGTTCCATGGTTGTGTGTTGGAGTCAGACGGGGCAAGTCGTCCACAGTCAATGATTTTGAGTATCGTCTCTTCGTCAACCTGCTGGTCTTTGTATTTTCGTATACTTCTTCTTTGTTGAATTACATCAATCATTCTGACTCTCCTATCCTTACTAAATCAAGCCGACTGATCAACGACGATCTGCCGGCTTGATTTTGTTTGAAAACATCTAATCGTTCATCTTTTACTGCTGATTTTCCCAAGCCTCCATGAAATCCGCCAATTCATCTTTCATGACCGGGATACGTGTTCCTGTCGAGCCGCAGTTCAGACACAAATCATTCTTAAAGCCCTGTTTGGTGCATTTTTCGGGGATTTCCTGGGAGCAACCGTAATTGCCGCATTTGGAGCATCGAAAAATGGGATTTTTGCATTTGTGTTCATGCTTAATGCCATCGCATTCGGCTATTTTTGATTTTTCTTCTTCTGTTAGTTCAATATGGCGTTTCTGGTTTAGTTTACCACCACGATGCCACAAATCGTTGTTTGGCAGTATTTCTTTCGTAAACTTTCTTGCTGGCATATTATATCTCCTCCTTCATAACTGAGCAGTGATCAATATGAATTTGCCAATATTTCTTGTAGTATTCAACTAGGATGTGTTTCTATTATACCACAAAACGGAAATATCAAAGTCTACAAACTCTTTTATTTGCTTCTACAAATATCCCATGCACACATTTTTACAAAAAGTTCGGCCAGTTCGGGGTCAAACTGCTTGTTGGCATTATCTAGAATTTCATCCATCGCTTTTTCCGGAGGCATCGCCTCTCGATATGGCCTGATGCTCGTCATCGCATCATAGGCATCGGCAATGGCAATTATCCTTGCGCATAGATCTATGTCTTTGCCGGCAATTCCGCCGGGGTATCCGCTTCCATCCCACCGTTCATGATGTTGAAGAATTGCCTGAGAGAGCTCCGCCATTTCCGGGCTGCAATTTAGGATACGGAATCCAATTTCCGGATGCTTGCGAATGTTGGCCTGCTCAACCTCGGACAGATTTCCAGGGTTTTCAAGAACATCATCAGGAACAATGATTTTTCCAATATCGTGCATCAGACCGGCTGTTCGCACCTTATCAATTTGAGCAGAGGGTAGCTTTAACGACACCGCCAAACGAGTTGCAAGTTCGCTTACTCGTTTGGAATGAGCCTCTTCCCTTGAGTTTTTTTCGAACAAGGTATTAATAACCGTATTAATCGTCGCACCTCTGACACTTGGACTGTCAATCATCTTTTTCTTGTACATATTGTCTTCCGCACACTTCACAATATCCGAAATCCGCTGGTCTTCGGAGACTTTCGAATCCATGCCGAAAGAAACAGACAAAATACCCTTACTTGGCTGGTTCTCCGATATTTTTTGTTGAATTCTTCGAATAATGCTTTCTGCCAACTGCGCGTCGGTATTGGGCAAAATGGCAATGAATTCATCTCCACCATAACGGCACAAAATATCATCAGAACGGAAGCATTGCTTTAAGATTTCGGCAGTTTTTCGGATTAACTTATCACCCGCTTCATGTCCGAACGAGTCATTGATAATCTTCAATCCATTCACATCGCCCATAACCAGCGTCAATGGCCATCTCCGGGAAGTATCCAACCGCTTCAACTCTTCCGTGTAAAACCTTCTGTTATACAGCCCCGTCAATTGGTCATGCAAGCTTAAGTACTCAATTTCGGAAACATGTTTCTTTTCTTCGGTCACATCGCGAAAAACCAATACGACGCCTTCAACGTCTCCATCTCCATTCCTGATGGGTGCCGCATTGTCTGTGATGGGTCTTTCAATCCCATTTCTAGAAATCAACACACTATGGTTTGCCAACTCTACGATTTCGCCTGTCTCAAGCACTCGCTCCACAGGGTCAAACTGAAGCACACGAGTCGTTTCATTAATAACATTAAAAACGGTAAGGAAGTTTTCACCCAGAGCATTGACTTCGTCCCAACCTGTCAAGTTCTGCGCGACCTGGTTCATCATGGAAATGGTGCCCCATTTATCGGTACAAATGACACCATCTCCAATGGAATGAAGTGTTGTAAGCAAAAATTGCCGTTCATTTCGCATCTTTTGGTTGGTGCGTTCCAACTCTTTTTGCAAAGAGTACATTTCAAGTTGACTCTTGATCCGAAGTATTACTTCCGAATCATTGATGGGTTCTGCAAATAAATCAGCTCCCCCCGCTTTCAGCCCCTTTATTTTTTCTGCGGAACTAGTTTTGGCCGAAAAAAATAAAATTGGGATGTTCGCAAGTTCGGCATCGGCTTTCAGTCGTCTACATAATTGAAATCCATCCTTGCCATAAATAATGGTTTCCAGCATAATTAAATCAGGGCGATGCCCCTTGATTGCAGGGAGTATTTTCTCCCCACCCTGCAGCGAAAAGACCATTAATCCTTCCGCTTCAATCAAGTTTTTCAACCGGTCGAATTTTTTTTCGTCTTCTGTAACGATTAGTATTTCAGCGCTTTTGTCTTCCGCCCAACCAGAACTACTCATATGTTCTCCTCATCGTAACGTTTTTAACAACTGCTTTGAATATTTTGTATCGATAACAACAAAAGCAGAGCAGTGAAACCTCGCTCTGCTTTCGCATCAATCATTTTTTTCTAAACGCCCAATTTTCATATTCTCCCTCTATCAATAATAGTACTCTTTTTGAATTAGAATGGCAATACAAATATACTCATGTGTCCACTTAAAAAGCGAATAAAAAAAGAGCGCATTCAAGTTTATTTTGACGCACTCTTTTCATAATTTTGTAGGATTTAATTTACATCTGTCCGCGCAAGAATCGCAGCGGGAGTCTTTCTCATTGTGCTGAAAACCGGTAAGAGTCCAATCACAATATTGAATATTAAGATCACGACCAGACCGGTCGCAAAGACCCTTGGGTTCATTAAATACATATCCTCTAGGTATTTAATATTAGCCAACCTGCTAACGATATAGGACATAAAGATATATCCGGATAACGATGCTGTCATTGTTATGGCTATGATTTCACCCATGAATATTTTGTAGATATCACTTTTCTTCACACCGATGGCACGAAGCGTCCCAATTTCCTTAATTCTGGATAAAAAGGATGCCCGGATAATCAGGAAGATTTCCACCAAGGATATCAGGATAATGATTCCTGCCATGATTACCGATGACTTAATCCTTGACCAGATACTATCTTTATACTTGTCTTTATCGTACTGGTATATGTCTATGATATTCAGACCTTTTTCTTCGAACACCGCGATGGTTTCATTCTTATTGGTGGGCATTACTGTTATATTGCTGCTTTTGGAAATCATATTGTATTTGATGGTCTCCTCAGTAACCAATTTGTAGTCCGATGCCACTTTAGTCGTATAATATCCGACTACCAGAAGTTTTTTTCCATTGACTTTCGTGTTGATTTCTTTGTTCAGTGGCATTTCAAAGGCATTTAACTCGTTTACAACTACCTCGTAAGCGGCTTTCGGCAACCGTCCTTTTTTGAGGGTTATTTCTTGCGTCATCAATGCGATATCCACTAAAGCCGGACCTTGTTCCCCTTCTGCACCGGTCGTGACCTCATCTCCCATAATGCCATATCCCTCTTCCCCTTCTTTTTTATTGGACATAAGATTGATAAATAAGGATCTGTCGGTATAGACGCATGGGTTGCTAAGATCTGAAACGCCAACAATTGTAAAATCAGGCATGTAGTTCACTGTGAGCACTTTCCCGATCAATTCTTGTGGATTCCCAATCCCTGCTTGCTTGATGACGCCGTCCGAGTTAAGCATTTCATCCAAGATAAACCGATCGATGACAATTTCGTACTTGTTTTCAGGCAGACGACCAGCGATCAAATCCTCTTTTTTCAAGCTTGTGTAGTCTGACAAAGAACCTGTAATCGTGCTGGAAAACATACTGGTCTGCCAGTAATCATCATGTTTTAAGGCAAAAGAGACTTTCCCATTTCCAGGCAATAAATAGCTGACAGATTTCTCTTTTTCATAAGCCAGATAATCCTGCACAGCTACTGTCTTTGTTCTAATTCTTAAATAGTCCTGATTGTCTCCAACAAACTTGGAGTCTTCGATGTTTGTAATACCGAATATATTGCTTGTGGCATAAGAGATAAAGACCGCTGAAATGAAAAATCCCACTAACAGTAGTTTTCTGAGAATATGATATTCACGAATGGTTTTTAGTCCATCCAAAATGGATTGACCAAACCCGGTAATCGAAGCATGTCTTCCATTGGTTTGATTGGATAGTTTTGCGCTGTCAAACCGGTGCGTTTCATATTCTTCTCTGGTCATCTCCCGGTAATGATCATCAATCACCTCAATGGGTGAATGCTCATCAACGATTTCTATATGTTTGTTTGGATTTGTGCACACCAAATAGATATTATCGTCCTTGGAAATAATCTGAAGGTCAATTTTCTCCAGGCTCTCCCCATAAAGGTTGATTTTGTAAGCCCCGGCATCAATGGGCTTCTCATTTTTTAAGTCTTTTAGGTAAAGCCGATTATCAAGCCGGTAATCAAGGTCTTCATTTTGTTGGTTATCATCGTCGGTGGCAATGCTTCCGTCCTTTAGTTTGATGATTCTGTCAGCGAAAAACTTAGCCAGTTTCTCTTCATGGGTTACCAGGATGACAAGCTTCTCTTGAGAAATGATTTTGATGATATTCATTACCTCTAGGGTGTTTTTGCTGTCTAGATTTCCAGTCGGTTCATCAGCGATGATAATAGAAGGATTCTTAACAATTGCTCGGGCAATGGCCACCCGTTGTCTTTCTCCACCTGAAAGCATATTGGCGAAACGGTTTCGATACCGGAACATGTCCACCAAGTCCAGTGCATACTCTACCTTTTGCTTGATTTCGTCTTTATCTTTCATCCCTATCATTTTAAGAACAATAGCTACATTATCGAAAACCGAGCTATTCTCAATCAAGTTGTAGTTTTGAAAAATATATCCAATTCTGGCATTTCTGATTTTGTCGATTTTGCTTGCGGTTCTCCCCGTAATTCGCTGATTATCAATAAATATTTGACCTTTATTAATTGTGTCCAATCCGCCGATGGCATTGAGTAATGTTGTTTTGCCACAGCCCGAAGGTCCTAGCAAAGCAACCAAACCCTTTTCTGGAAACGCCAAGGTTGTATCGTTGATAACATGTATTTCATTCCGTTTTCTTTTGTTGAAATATTTGTTTACTTTCTCTAATCTAATCATCTTATGCCTCCTCTCTGAATGTAACCATGGCAGATTTCTTGAATAGTCTTCGTGCAAATCTTCTTGAAAGCAAGAAAGCCATAAATAAGAGTACTGCATATAAAATGATGTAATCGCCAGCCGTCAAATACTGTATCAATGATTTGACGTATTCAATGTTTATAATGTTTCGGCTAACCAGCGCAAAGAGTCCCAAAACAAGGCCGTACGCAATGGTCACTACTGTAAATAGCTCAATATCCAAAATCTGTTTGGTGTTCTCCTTGTCAAGGCCCAGAATTCTGAGAATCGTGAAATAGGCACCCCTGGATTTTAATATGAGTCGGGTTACAAAATAGGCGACAAAGAAGATGCCGACTACAAATATAATAAGCAACGGAATCTGCACTATTTGTATGATTTCGCTTCCACCAAAATCTTGCAAATAGTTTTTCAATACCAACGTTTTAAAGCCAAGCGCATCAATCTCTTTGGCTGTGTTTTCCACTTTTTTCAGGTCTTCTACGTAAATGCTGCTTTGATAACTTCCTTGGCCAAACAAGACCGAATAGTCCTCTGGATTAATAAATATTTCCATGCTATGGTCCTCAAATTTCTCAAGGCCGGTCACGCGCTGAAAGTTGTTTTTGTTGAAGCGTGCGGTGATAGTTGGTTTGACACTGCTTGTAAAGTAAATGGTTTTTGCTTCAATCGTTATAATACGTCGCAGGCTGCTGCCATTTTTGTAGAAGCTGTTCAACTCTTCCGGAACAAACGCCTCGCCTTTCGGCACTTTCGCATTTGACATGATACGGTATTCGTAATTGCCATCAACTGTGCGGTCATTGATGATTACTGTCAGTTCACTATAATTTCGATAGGTCGTTTCCGTGATGTCTTTCATCAAATCATCAGCTAGATATATTTCGCTCACGACAAATCCGTTGGTGTACTCTTTGTTTTTAATCCCAACAATTTTGACATCAAGAGTCTTTTCTCCGTTGTTTGTATACATCTTGTATTCAATATCCAAAAGACTTTTGGGATCATTTCCCTGGAACATATCGGCTGTGTTTCCAACCACAAGGATTTCATTTTTTGCTTCTGGGAGTCTCCCAATATCCACTGTGTCGCCGAAACTGGATACACTCTTTGGAAAGCCATTGATATATGCCTTTTGGCTCTCAATGTACAGGCTGCTGTCTGTAACCACGTCATTTTTTTGAATATATTTGATATTTTCCAACGCTTCAAGTTTCTTGAAGTCATCTTCTGTCATCATGCTGTTGTCAATTTTTTTAACTACAATTCTATCATCGGAAAAATTTTGAAAGAATTGATTGTAACCATACCGATTCTGTTCATCGTCTTGGTTCTTAAATCCGGTATATGCACTGGTTGTGGAAAGAGAAACAAATATAAAAACAAGAAGCAGCAACAAAAACTTGGACACAATATTGAATGAATTCCGGATGCCCAATCTCAGACGGCTGCTTGGCGTTATTTTTTTGGATTTCAAGTCATGATCCATTTCAACAATCTGAAATGGTTTTACTGGTCTGTCTTCCACAATTTTGCCATCGCTCATTTTTACAACGCGTGTAGCATGACCGACAAATTGCTCAGCATTGTGCGTCACAACCACAACTAATTTGTCAGCAGAAATATCTTTCAGAAGGTCTACCACACCCTTGGCTGACGCACTATCAAGATTACCGGTAGGTTCATCCGCCACAATAATAGGGGTTTCCTTTGCTAAGGCCCTTGCGATGGCAACCCGTTGTTTCTGGCCTCCCGAAAGCTTGGAGCATTTCGTGTTGGCTTGTTCTTGCAATCCTACTTTTTCAATGATGGAAAAAACCTTTTCTTTAATGTCTTTTTTGCGGCTCCCATTGACCAAAAGTGGCAGCTCGATATTCTGATATACAGTGTAGCTGTTGATTAGATTGAACGATTGAAAGATGTTTCCAATATATATTTTTCGGTATTCCTCAAACTCAGCCGCCGAATAATGGCTGGTTTCTTTGCCATCGATAAACATCTCACCTTCTTCATATCCGTCAAGTCCGGATATGACATTCAGAAGGGTTGACTTGCCGCTTCCGGATTCTCCAGTAATTACAACAAACTCACCTTGATTTAGTTCGATGCTTACTTTGGAAAATCCGCTTGTAATCATGCCGTTGCTGTAATAAAACTTGGATACATTTTTTAGTTTAATCATGCTTTCCCCTTCACTATGCCGCTGTCGGGCCAAACTTGTGGTCTTACCTTTCGGCGACAACCAGCATTTCGTAGTCTTCTGTTGTGAGTGCATCTTCTCTTGAAAACGCACCCAGATGTGCCCCGAATATTTCAATTTTTGTGAATCCCAAAGACTTTAGCAACCATGTGATTTCGCTTGGTACATAGTATCGCTCGTTGCAATCCAACTGATGTTGGGTTTCATCATCGTCTATGAAAGTCGTAATATTATGATCTCTAAATGTCATTAGATTGAATCCCTGGCTATCGTAATCTGCACCTTCATGGTTCAATGCGCTATGAAAATCGTTGATGGAATGATAAAGTGGAAACAAGCCGTTTAAGGTGGTAAAAATAAATTTCGCCTTATCCTTGAGTGACTTAGAGACATTCTTCAAAATCTCAAAATTCATTTCATCTGTTTCCATCAACGGAAACCCGCCTTCGCAAAGCATAATTGCCGCATCAAACTTCTTTTCAAAGGGTAACTTTCTAGCATCATGCTGTTGAAAATCAAGTTCGAGATGCTCTGCTTTCGCTTTTTCTCTAGCTCGCTGTAGCTGGGCTTTGGAAAGGTCAATCCCTACGATGGAATACCCTCTTTTTGCCAGTTCAATGGAATGCCTTCCTGTTCCGCAACCAATGTCAATCATATACAAAGACTTGTCAAAATACAACTCTTTCTCAATAAAGTCGCATTCCCCCAATGTTCCCTGAGTAAATACTTCGTCGTCGTATTTTTGACTATAGTTTTCAAAAAGTTTTTCATACCACTGGTTCATTTTGATTCCTCCACGGACTTCCCCAATTTTAGATGATATTTCTTACGGACAAGTCGTCATAACTCTTACGGTTTTCTTTCGGTTGTTCCAAATGATGATGCTACCCAGTATCGTCAAAGTTTTATGGCTCATTCTTTTACCTCATAGGTGAATACTTCTCCAATGGAAACACCAAAAGCCTCGGCTATGCGAAATGCCAGTTCCAGCGATGGGGCGTATTTTCCCGCTTCCACTGCGACGATGGTTTGCCGGGATGCCCCCGCTTTTTCGGCCAGTTGCTGCTGCGTCATTTCATTGGCAAAGAATCTCAGTGTTCTGATGTTGTTTTTGATTTCAATTTTTTTAGCCATGATTCACACCTGTTCTGTAATAGTAAATCTGTGTAATACCTTCAAGGATCGAACCGAGGTTGAAAGAAATGAAAATGATATTCATCATCACTGCCGGCGAGTAGTCCATCACAAGGAAAACCAGTCCGGTTACAAACCCAATTCCTGCGAATAGAAATCCCACTCTCATGGATTTGAGCCCAATGAGTTTGTCCATTTCATCTTCAACCATGTCCAACTCCAGTGTTTTTTCGATATCGTCGTCATTCACGCTTCCGTTTTGGATTTGCTCTTTAACGGCGATACCAATGGATAAAAGGATGTGGAAGACGATTTGGATAATAATGTTAGCCACGATTCCAATACCAATGAATAGTAGCATAGCTAGCGCCCAAAACTTGAAATCATCAGCTGATTCAGTGCCCGCGCTGATTTTGCCAAATGCATAAACACAGTAAGCCACCAAAATCAGGATTCCTGTCAAAACAGTTACAATGGTTCTTTTTTCTTGATAAGACATTTCATCTCTCCTTTTTTGTAGTACCAATTATACATATAGTATATCTAATTCGACTTTGTATCAATTATTTTTTACATCCTACCAGCAACCAAACCATAAAAGTCAGCTCGGCAACGGTTCCCGGCAGAAGCAGAATAGTTTCAACCATCTCCATGGGGGCAAGAAAGTGGGTCAAAACGGATATGGATCCGAAGATGGCTTCTGCAATAAACAGAATCCCAAATGCTTTTGGTATGAATTTTGATTGATAAATCAAAACACCAAGCGGCAGTACCCATAGTGCAAAGAATATTTGTCCGATCATATAACCATGTTCGTAAAGCTGGAAAAATAGCATTGCCAGATCTTGAAGTTGATCTGTACCAAAGGATGCCAAGGTTTCGTTACCGTTTAGGATGACAAGTGGTGCAAACTGGGTTAGGATATTTGCCATAAGAAGAATGCTTCCTGCTGTTGCAAAGATTACCATCGTAACCGCAGTATTCTTGTTCACTGACGAAAGCAGCTTGTACAAAATCAATGCGGTGATTAAGTAACACAATGTCATCAGCAAGTCGCTAACGATGCCTGCCCGATACAAAAACACATTTGATAAAATGTTCCCAGCGGTAGTTGCTGCATCACCATCAACAAATACCTTTTGGCGGAATAGGATTTCAGCTGAAATCCCAAACGCCACCATCAGCAGGAAGAAAAATCCGGCTAGACGAGCTGTGGGTCTTCTCGAAGGAGTCGCCTCCTCCAAATTGTTATTATCGGTTAAATAGTTTTCTGTGATACGATTCATTTTTTACTCCTTTTTCTAATGAACGAACTTTAACTTAATCAGAGAGTACAATATTTTGTTCATCATGTCAAGTATTTTTTACATTGTGTAATATTTTTTTTACTTATTAGGTCTTAAATACCCTTCCGCTGGCAAACCCATACCATTTCTTTTTCATTCAAATAGTAAAAAACCGGCTGATTTTTCAATCAACCGGTGTCCTTCATCCCTCAATAATCTGTTTAAACTTTTGAATTTAAGTTCTTAAAGATAGACCTCCCCCTCGGCAACAATACCGACTTCCCCCTTGAGATAAATTGTCTCAACTTGACCATCCTTCCAAATGGTCAAGACTTCCAACACCCCGCCGGGTTGGACCACTGTCATATCAACACTGCTTTGACTCACTAAAGACAATGCAATCCCGAGGGCCGCAGTACCGGTGCCACAGCTTTGCTCCCAAACCACACTTCCGGTATCTTCCACATACACCAACGGTGTCATATAATTTAACTCTTCGTTATAAAACATAATACCAAAAGCACCACTTTGCAAGGGTGACCGCTCTTTTACGATATGTAGAAGCAGGCCTTCGTCCGGAAGATCGTTGCCCGTGAAAAGTACCACATGTGAGATGCCTTCAAAATCAACAAGCAGCCCCGGATAATGAACGCCATCGTAATGGGTTTCGAAAGGTGTGGCGGATTTGTGTGGCGGAAGCTTAATCTTAACATCGTAGGTATGATCGGAAAGTACTTTTACTTCCGCATTGATATTCTGGTCGTTGCCGGACACTTCAATGGGTACAACGAAATGATCACCTTCCTCTCGGAAAGTGCTGTATCCTTTATGCACCATGATTGCCGCAAATGCCCTGGATGCATTCCCGCAAAATTCCCCCCCCATCATGTGAAGGCGGGATGTGCTCCCCGGCAAAGTTGGCTGTTCTATGAAGCCAACCTGTTCTGCATGCAGATTATTATAGTTCATCAGCTTGGTGGCCACATCGGAATAGGTTGCCCTTGGCAGCGGATCCAAAATGAAAATTGTCATGTTCTCCGTTGGATTTGCTTTGATAAAATTCAGTTTCATTTTATTACTCCCTGCACTCGTCCCACCTGGTTGCCTTCCGCCAGCATGACTTTGATCCCATGGGGGTGGTTTGGGCTATTTGTGAGGATTCGCTGCACATGACCTCTTGTCAACGCGCCGGTGGCCTGGTCTTTTTTTAACACGATATCCACCAATGCACCTACTTTGATATTTGTTCTATTTTGTCCGTTCAATTTTTTGTCTCCTTTGCCTGTTTCATGGATAGGGCAATTCGTTTTTTCTGTGAGTCCACGGAAAGCACCATGACTTCAACCATATCGCCGACTGCCACCACTTCAGATGGATGCCGGATGAATTTGTCCGCAATCTCGGAAATATGTACAAGGCCGTCTTGATGGACACCGATATCAACAAACACGCCAAAGTCTATGACGTTGCGGACAGTTCCGGTGAGTATCATGTTGGGTACTAAATCTTTCATGTCCAACACATCTGTTCGGAGCAGGTTTGCCGGCAGTTCGGTTCGCGGGTCGCGGCCCGGTTTCATAAGTTCCTTCACAATATCCCGAAGGGTCGGTAGCCCAACACCGCATACTTCCATGGCTTTGGTTTCTCCGTAGGTTTTCAATCGATCAGGAAGTTCCTCGATCCTACCGTTTGCTACATCCTTGAGGGTATATCCACACAAGGCAATCAACTTTTCCGCCGCGGCATAGCTTTCGGGATGAACCCCCGTATTATCTAACACTGACTTGCTTTCTGAAACTCGCAAAAATCCGGCACACTGCTCGTAGGCTTTGGGTCCTAATTTTGGAACTTTTTTCAGCTGGCTTCTGGACGTAAACATACCGTTTTCCTCGCGGAAAAAAACAATGTTCTTGGCGGTGCTGCCGTTGAGTCCGGAAACCCTTTGAAGGAGTGATGGCGATGCGGTATTCACGTCCACCCCCACTGCATTGACGCAGTCTTCCACCACACCGATGAGCGCATCGTCTAGACGCTTTTGGGGCATATCGTGCTGATATTGTCCCACGCCGATAGCTTTAGGATCAATCTTTACAAGCTCCGCTAACGGGTCTTGCATTCGTCGAGCGATGGATATTGCGGAACGCAGATTTACGTCATACTGTGGAAATTCTTCTGCGGCAAGTTTGGATGCGGAATATACCGACGCGCCTGCTTCATTTACAATCATGTAACTCACCCCCGGCAGGTTGGCAATTAGTTCGCTGGTCATTTGCTCTGTTTCTCTGGAAGCGGTACCGTTTCCAATGGCGATGTGTTCTACCTTATGTATTTTTATCATTTTGTCCAGGATGGCAATGGATTCTAACTTCTGACGTTCCCCATAGGTAGGGTACACAACCGCAGTATCCAGAGTTTTTCCCGTCCCATCCACAACGGCTACTTTGCAGCCGTTTCTGTATCCCGGATCAAGCCCCATGGTGACATGTCCCTTGATGGGGGGTTGCATCAAAAGGGGCTTCAGGTTCAGAGAGAAATTATGGATGGCACCTTCTGATGCCGTATCGGTCAGTGCAGTGCGTAGTTCCCTTTCCATGGAGGGAAAAAGCAGTCGGTCATATCCATCTTCCGATGCGACGCGAACAAACTCTGTGGCACTGGAACCGGGTTTTACCACCGTCTCCCATATCAAGTTCAAGGCTCGTTCACGATCAATTTGAACTGAAACCTTTAGAAATTCCTCTTTTTCTCCACGGTTTATGGCAAGGATCTGATGCCCCTGTAACCGTGACAATGGTTTTTCAAAAGTATAATATAGGCCGTATACCGAATCTTCGTCTTTATTGGCTACCGCCACCAGATTCCCTCTCCCCATCATCAATTCCCGCAGTCGGCGTCTGATGTCCGCACTATCCGCAACAGTCTCAGCCACAATGTCTGATGCCCCTGCAAGGGCCTCCTGTGCATCCGCCACACCCTTTTCCACGTCGATATATTCTAAGGCAAGCTCTGCAATATCCTTCATACTTTTGCTCTGCTCAAAAAGCTTTATGGCCAATGGTTCAAGGCCTTTTTCTTTTGCGATGGTGGCCCGGGTGCGGCGCTTCTGCTTGTAAGGTCGGTAGAGATCTTCCACCTCCGCAAGGGTTTTGGCGGCATCTATTTGAGCGGTAAGATTCTCTGTCAATTTGTCCTGTGACTCAATGGATTTCTTTACCTCTTCGCGACGTTCGTTGAGATTTCTTAAATAATTCAGTCTGTCTGCCAGGTTACGAAGCACGGTATCGTCCATGGTTCCATGTAATTCTTTACGGTAACGAGCAATGAAAGGAATGGTATTTCCTTCATCAATCAAGTCTATGACATTTTGGATATGCTGTTCGTTTTTGTTCAGCTCTCTTGCTAAAATTTGGGCTATGCTTTCCATCTAGTCTCCTTTTTTGTTTTTTAAGATTCGTATCAGTAACTTTTTTTATAATGGCCTCATTGCTAATCAATGACCGGTGCCTACTGGCACGAAGTGCTTGGGTTGTTCATGTTCAGCCTTTTCGCGATTCACATTACCTATAATATCCCTAAAATGAAAAAGGAAATTCCAAGAATGTTCCAACATGGTAAAAACAATGTAACACTCCGATATTGCTTGGATTTGGTATTGTCGATATTTGGGGTTTTAACCGGAGTCAGTGGTGTCTTGATTTCAAAGGAAGTTCTGACGGGAATCGAGGTAGCAAACATTTCGTTATGGACCTCAATTCATTATTTAGCTGCATATGTTACTATGGAACCTGGCCATCATCGGAGTCGTTCTGTATGGGTTTGTTGCCAGTACCAACATTGACTTTACTTCAAATTTAGCCACATCTCAAGTCACCAATGATTCCGAATCTCGAGTTGAGACAACTGTTCAGTCTTCAACCAATGATGATGTTGTAACGCCAAGTCTGTCTGAATTTTTGAGTAACCTTACTTGTACGGCATGCCCTCGAAACTGTCCGCTTATTGCTCCTCAATGTGGTCGGGCCGACGCCCAAATTCATAGTGCCGAAGAGGAATATAACCAGCTCTACGGCAGTACATCCGACTTGAAAATCAATGTTGGCGACACGACGTATAACTCGAATCTTTCATAGCACTTGCGTGATAATATTGTTAAGTGCTGCTGTTGAGTACGCTTGCTGCGGATACCTGGATCGGAATCTGGATTTTGTAAAGCATACTTCGTGGTGTTTGATCGAACATTGGGAATTCAGCAACCACCTCACAGATATAGTCACCGGAGATGATATATTGGTTATGATGAATATAATCGAGCAACCGTTCTGCAACTTCCTCTTCTTTATGGAAATCTTCGGCACAGATGCTTACATACATTCCTTCAGGAATAACCTCAACAGAATCGCAGCCTTCATATTCATCATCTACGAACATAAAAACTTCATTCGCATAAAGGGCTCCCATTTCGATATGATTCTTTCGAACGATTGTGCCAATATTGCAGAAGTTATTTGTTGATAATTTTTTATTCACAAGGCTGCGTTTTAGCTCACGCAGCATCATCTCATAGCCTGAATCGTTCTGGTCGAAATAATTCATATTTGAAGTATGAACATATATTTTTCTTTCTGGAATGAGTTCATGAAATATCGTCTGATTTTTGGGGATAAGCTTGTATCTCTTATAATTCTCAATGGTCCGAGAGATGGCATGCCTCGTTTCACTTAGTCTGTGAATGGATTCATCTATATAACCTAGTTGTGTAACGAGGAAGCTTTGTATCTCCTCAATATTGGCGGATTCAAACTTAATTTTTATTTGTTGAAGCGACATACCACAGAATTTTAGGTGCTGTATCATATCCAGTTTGGCACTTTGATTAATATGATAGTATCTGTATCCGGTACCAGGTTCCGTGAAATAAGGAATAATAAGACCTTCGGTTTCATAGTGCCGCAAGGTTTCTCTTGTAATCTGATTTAGTTCGGCCATTTGTCCGATTGTCAGCTTTTGAATATCCATACCAGTCTCCCCCGAGTTCATTTATACTAGATAGAGTATAGCACATTTTGCAAAAAAACGATGGGTAGAAAAATCTACCCATCGAAAGTTATACTTTATTACTCTTTCCGATTATTCAGTGAAATCCTGACGTCCGATACATTCATATACTTCGGGTTTCTTCTTTTCCAGGTAGATAGCATATACAAAGCCGAAAATCCCCAGAATTATCATCGCAACGAATAATATTGCGTTCACGGAACTAGTTGCTCCAGTCAATGCTGAGAAATTCATTACTGCCTTGACCAATACAAATGCGAGGCCAAGCAGCGCAATGAACGGCGCAATTAAAGTTGACCATGCCGAGAAATCAAACTGCGTATTCTTTCTGAAATAAAAGATAACAGCGAGGCAAGCCATGAATATGCCAAATACGATCAGGAACTCTCCTATGCCGGCAAATAACAAATACAGATAAACTGGATCCTTACCGGTCATAAGGAAAATCGTCAGTGTAATCAGCCAGATTGCTCCGACTGTGCTTGCTGCCATATATGGCGAATGATGTTTTACGTGAACTTTTCCTAGCACTCTTGGCAACACTTTGTCTGAACCAAGAGAGAACAGGTAGCGCGAAGCAACATTCTGTATTGATAGCAGTGATGCAAAGCACGAGGTAATGACTACCACCGATACAACGTCCCCAAATACCTTGCTGAAAGTTCCTAAAATATTCATGAAAGCAATTGCAGCATCATTGGTCAACACTTCTGCCGAGCTGGCTCCATAATAAGCCAGGAATGACCATGATGCGAGGAAATAGAATGCTCCGATTCCTATGACTGCCATCATTGTCGCACGAGGAATCGTCTTTTCTGGGTTTTTACACTCTTCACGATAAATGACCGTAGCTTCAAATCCCATGAAATTTCCAACAACAAACAGCAATACAATACCAAAACCACTGGTTGCGATAGAAGGAACAGTGAAACCTACCACGCCTCCATTGAGTTCAAATCCCTGAACAAAGCATACCACATCAAATATTAAAACTGCAGCGCTTTCAAACACCATGACCCAAAATAGAACCTTTGCAGATATGTCAATCCTTCTATACGCAAGGAGAGTCGTACCCAACACTGAAATAATCGCGATGATATACCAGTGGATATGAGGGCCGTTAAAAATATTTTCAACTACATTTTGCGTATAAATCGCAATGAGCGGCGGGGCAAAAAGTGCAATTGACAGATAACCCACGATCAGGAGGAAGGCTGTCATTAATCCGAATTTACGACCAAGTCCCTCCGTAACATAAGTATAAAATCCTCCAGGACGAGCCATTACAGTTCCCATCTTTGAGAAACCTATGGCAAATAATACCAACATAGCCGTGACAAATATGAATACCATCGGCACTCCGGACGCATCATCTCCTAGTAAGGGGAAATAAACCGGTATAAATCCTGAAGTTGTCAACAAAGGCCCGGAAAATGCCAGAACGGACATTACCAGCATGCCTACACCCATGTTTCCTTGAAGCCGATCAGGATTCAGCGTAACTTCATTTGTGTTTTTTGACATTATTATTCAACTCCTTTTCATCAATAATTGATAATATTGTGCGCAAAAGCAATTCACACATTATCTCCAGTGAGGATAGGTAACAAAGACAAATTTAGCGTAATCTTCCGTGCTAAAGGTAATAATCAATCCGGGTTTCTGTGGTATGAACACCACATCCCCGACTTCATACTTCATGACCGCTCCAGACAGATTCTCTGTCATGGTGATGACTCCTTCCAGCATGTAACAGCATCCGGCATCATCGTCATATTCAAATTCAACACCTTCGCACTTACCCATTTCAACCATACCAACGGTGTAGGGTGCACCATGCCTTTGATCAATTATGTCGACGATTTTAAAATCATTTCCCTCTCCGCAGTCCATATACTCCGATATGATGTCTGCTTTTTTTACTAGAACACAATCCATTCTTATCAACTCCTTTCCAAGTATATATTTGCCTTTGCGATTTTAATATATGCTTGTGGGTAACCTTAATGTCAAGATATTATTTGAATTTTCAGATATATGTCTTACGTTCTTTTCCAACCAGGTTATTCAATTAAAAAAAGCCCTTATAGCCCTCTAACTGCCTTGTTTTTCCCAAAGGGATCTGTTTGGATACGTTATCTCACTATATTCCTTAGCATCGTAACCAAATAATCCCAACAAATCCTTTGGGTAACACCAAGGTTGTCCCTGTTGGATGCTTTGGGACACAAAAAGAGAACCCAATATTTGGGGTTCTCCTGTGATTGATTTATTTCAGAGCAATGTGCTGTAATAATGTTACAAGCGACTTCGCGTATTTCCGAACGCCGTCCTCGATTTCATCATTTAGGGCAAATCCCGTTTCATCGTCGTCGATAGCTGAATACAAACCAAGATACTTCAAGTGAGAATGTTCACATAAGCATTTTATGCCGGTTTCAAAAGGAGTGCAGGCATAGTCTCTTTCATAACCGTGGGTAGCGAGAATTGCTATGGACTTACCAGCCCACAAAGATCCCTTTGCTTTTCCGTAGTACTTATTTAAACCAAAATGCCGGTCTAGGAGTGCTTTCATTTCTACAGTGCAATACCATGTGTAAATAGGTGTAGCCAGGACAATCAGGTCAGATGATACAATCATCTCCACCGCTTCTTGCATATCATCCTTCTGAACGCACCCATAAGCATCTTGAACGTTTTGGCATTTATAACAGCCTTTGCAGCCTGCGATGGTTTTACCTGCCAGCGCCATTACTTCCGTCTTCATCCCTTGCGATTGCAATTCATCTACAAATGGTTTCAGTAAGGTTGCGGTATTTCCATTCATCCTTGGGCTTCCCATAAAAATACATACTTTCATATCCAATGAATTTGACTTGCTTCCCGATAAGGCAATCTCAGATAGTCGTCGCTTTTGGGGTATCCAAAACCGAGAATACCAAAAATTTGAAAGTCTTCTCCAATCCCTAAAAGTTCTTTGATGGGTTGGCTGGCATTGGTTATTCTGGTAAGATAACCTGCCCAACAGGACCCAATCCCTTTGGAAAAGAGTAGAAGTTCAAAATTAGCAAGGGCAATAATGGTATCGGTATATGGGTTGATTGCTCCTTGTTTCGGCGCACAACCAAGGAGCAAGTGAGGCGCATCGAATGTAACAATGTTGTTTCCTTGTTCCCATTCGGAAAGGATTTCCATAGATACCTTATTTTCGGAAACCCAGTCAAGCACCAGCTCCATGGTCTGTTGGACCACATTACGATCATGGACGACCACCCAGCTTTGTGGATGCTGGTTTTTTGCGCTTGCTGTAAAATCTGTATCTCGTATAATCTCTCTAATATCCTCCCGAGGGACTTCTCGCTCAAGAAAATCACGTTGACTTCGTCGCGTTGTGACCAGGTGTTTCAGGGATTCATAGGATATTGCCGGCGATTTCAATAGGTCCAGTTCTTCACTGGGCATGTCTTCAAACCCAATCGCATGGGTTGGGCAAACAATGACGCAGTGCATGCACTTGATACATCCCTTTTCTTTGCGCGCCACCATTTCCGGATATCCATCTTCCATCCGCAAACAGGTGAATGGACATGTGCAAACACATTTTTTACAGTTTATGCATAAATCCTTATTAAGCGTAAACATTGTACCCTCCTTCTGATTATTTTCTTATTCTGTTTCCGTTCAATTAATTATATACTGCAGCCATCGCGACACCAATAACCATCATGGCTCCACCTGCAATTCCAATGGGGCTCAGCGTTTCCCCAAGAATCATCCAAGAAAACACAGCTGCAAACAGTGGAAGCAAGGCATATAACACACCGATTGTATTTTCATTCAGTTTTTTTTGGGCACGTGTCTGCACATAGTACAATGCTGCAGTAATCAGCGTCCCTGCAAAAAGCAGCGCGGAGACTTCAATCCAGCCAAAAGAACTCCACATAATCTCCTCCTGAACGAAAAACGATGTGAATAGCGCCAATACCCCAACAAATAGAAATTGATAAGAGGCAATCAGGAAAGGGTCAATCCGCTCCACGTATTTCCCGGTATAAATTACCTGCAAGGCAAACATAACCGATGCAGCCAACGCCAGCAAATCCCCTGGATTCACCTCAAACTTGGAGCCATTGGAAACCAGAAAAAACATGCCTATTACTGTGATGATGATGCCTACCAAAACCTTGCGACTAAAGGCATTTTTATTGATGGCCTTAGCAAGAAATGGAATAAAAAGTACCGATGTGCAAGCAAAAAATGTAGCATTGGTAGCTGTTGTGAATAGCATACTGACATTCCAAAAAATATAACCCAGAACCATAAAGACAGAAATCGTTAAAATGCTCAGTAAATCCGTACGAGACGGATCCTTAAGAATTTTTTTCGGTTGCAAAGCAAACATCACTACAAAGGCAATCAGAAAACGCATGCCCACATTAAAGATGGGGGGTACGACATCCATGATGCTCTTTGTGAGTGGCGTATTAATCCCGCATAACATAATCAGAAATAGAAGCAAAAAAGCCAGTTTATTTTTCATCAAGCAGATTCTCCAATGTGAAGTAGAATACAGCCCTATTATAACATGTTTGACATCATACTAGCCATCAGATACTGAATCCAATCGCGATAAACGCAATGATCTGAGATCCCAATCTAAAACGTTGTATGAGCTAAATAAAAAAGAGCACCGGCTTCGGTGCTCTTTTGAATGCTTAAATTTGTTGGTTATTTGATTGGAGGAGTACCTTCTTCGTTTCCTAACACAACATCAATTTGAATCAATGCATCATGAAGTAAGGCTGCTACGCCAACGGTTCTTCGGGCAGGAGTTCCGCTTGGGAAGAAGGTCGTATAAACTTCGTCAACCGCTTCCATATCTGCGATGTTCTTGAGGAAGATGTTCACCTTGACGACATCTTCCAACTTGTGGTCGATGCTTTCAACAATCGCTTTGATGTGCTCCAGACACGTTGCAGCTTGCTCTTTTACGCCACCGGCAACCAATTGTCCGGTTTTCGCATCAATCGGCAATTGGGCGGAAAGGTGGTTGTAATGGGAGAAAGCAACGGTTTGTGTTGAAAGTGCACTCTTTGGCGCTTTATCTGTATTGTTGGCTTCGATAATCAGGCCATGTCTGTCTTCAATGGCTTGGGGCGGTGTGCCGTCTCCGTGGGAAACCACCGCTTCAATTTGTACCAAAGCATCCATCGGCAATGCGGATGCTGCAATAACCGTCCGGGCAGGGACGTATGCTACAGCTCTGGCGATTGCCGAATCCGGGAAAAATGTTGAATATGCTTGGTTTACGGCTTCGATGTCGGACAAGTTCTTCAAGAAGACATTAATCTTTACGATATCGTCAAAAGGTACATCGATGCTTTCTAGGATTGCTTTGATATTCTTCAGGCACTGTACCGTCTGATCCTTTACATCGCCTACAACCAATCTACCGGTTTTAGGGTCGATGGGCAGTTGTGCGGAAAGGTTGTTATAATGGGAAAATGACACAGTCTGAGCGGAAAGTGGGTTTACCGGTGCATTGGCTGTGTTGTTTATCAATTTAATCAGATCTCCGGATTGAGGCGCATGTGGAATAGAACCCTCGCCATTGGAAATCAAGGCTTCCACTTGGACCAACGCATCCATGGGCAGTGCCGCAACAGCAACAGTTGTCCGAGTGGGCACATAGGTTGTGAAGAATGATTTGTAGACTAAATCAACTGCGTCAACATCTTTGATGTTCTTGACGAATACGGTGAGTCGAACAACATCACTCATCACATGATCAATGCTTTCAACAACTGCTTTGATGTTGTTGAAGCACTGCTGTGCCTGTTCTTTGATTCCGCCATCAACCAACTTTCCGGTTTTGGGATCGATGGGCAATTGAGCTGAAAGATTATTATAATGAGAAAAAGCGACTGTATGTGAATATGGGCCGATACTTTTTGGTGCATTTTCCGTATTTCGTGCTAATACTGCGTTATAACCGCTCATTTTTGTTTTCTCCTTTTACTATTAACATGTGGCAAATTAGGTTCAACTATGGATCATTCTTCGTAGTTGTATCATCATAATACCCTTTAATTATGAAAAGAAAAGTGCCAGTAACCATATTTTTATATGTGCCAGTTAGTCGACTGCTCCCCAATCCGACTAGCTACCCCGAATTTGTATTAAAAAAGCACCATAATTGGTGCTTTTTGCATATTAGATTTGGTTAAGTTTATTCGATGATTTTGGGGTTTATATTACTTGGAGTCCCAACTTTTTTTGCGACGCTTACGGAAATACTTGCTTCCAACAATACCTGCTAATATCCCCAGGGGAAACAAGGTAAGCCCCATGGCAATCAGATAAAACATCGTATTCCCCTGGCTTGCTGTGGGCTGTTTTGTTGTGTTGCCCGAAGAAACCGCACCATCTAGTGTTGCAGTTGTAATGAGGAAATCTCCTCCTTCGTCATAAGCGAATGCCACATTGCCACCGCTTACTGCGACGTTTTTGGCTATGGTGATGTACTGATCTTCTTTGGAATCATATCGGTATATGTTCACATCTGTGCCAGTAAGCAATGTCGTTTCGATGGCGTACTCCACATTCCCCGGCCATGCGCCTTGATGATGCGTAGAAAAAATAAAGCTCTCGGCATCGGATACCTTTGACATCATTGCTTCTTTGAATTGAGAAGAAGGATTGATAGTGAAATCATAAAACCCGTCTTTTATTTTTCCCTTCAAGTCACTGCCTTTAATGGTCACTCTGGCACCAGAACCCATGACAATCAGCTGGCGATCCGGATTTTCCTTCAGGGCGGTCAGGATGCTGGACGCTACCACCTGGATGGGCGCGGAGGACATATCCATGATGATCGGCTTCGTCTGCTTAGTGATTTGATTGATAATATCAGTCACATAGGCTTCCTCCAGATAAATCGGATAGACCGCACTACGTCGTACCGTGATGGTATAAATCTTGGTGGTTTTGTTATCTTCGGCCATGACAACTGCATAAAACACATTGTCCACACCAGGTTTCAGTGTGGTGGCACCAAGGACGTTCACTTTCGCTCTGATAAACGCCGCTTGTGCGGTAAAGGACATTTCTGTGCATTCATAAGGCACATCAATGGCATAGTGATAGACATTGGTATCAAATGCGGGAGACAGCGCGCCATAGCTTGGGCTAATGATTGTCAGCTGGGCGTCTGTGGATGCCACGTAGTCTCCGGGCAGTTCCCGGGTCACTTGAATGGTGTAGGTCTTTGTAGACCCATTCTCTGCAGTAACCACTACATTGACCGGTGTGGTCTCCCCTTGAATCAAAGTGTAAGCCCCAATTGAAACGCTGGCTTTGGCGAAGTTCTGAACAGCATTAACAGTAATCGTTTCAGTCTCTGGAGACACGGAAAGGCTATACGCAGTCGTCGCCGCGGCAAAGGTCGGAGTTAATGTGCCTTCAGCAACGGAAAGGGACTTTAGGTTCGCATCGGAGGAACGAACCACTGGAGTGGTAGGTTGATTGATGGTGATGGTCTTGCTTGCAGAAGTGCCACCGGCAGGATCGGTAATTACGTTGTTGGCACTAATTGAGGTGGTACCTGATGCCCCACTCTTGGCCTGGAATCTCAATGTCAATATGGTTCCCGATGCAGTACCGCCATCGCTACGAAATGCTGAAAATCTTTTTGTCCCATCAGCATAGGTTGCATTCCATCCGGAACCAGCTGAAGAAGAAACAAAAGTAAGCTTTGATGAATCATATGATATGGTTCCTTCTGCTCCAGCACTCGAACCAACTACAATGCTAATGGAAATAGAAGACCCCGCTGTGACACTTGAGTTGCCACTCAATGAAAGAGATGCCGCATATGCAGGTATTGTAAAAGCGGAAACAGTAAAGGTCACCAAGATGGCGTAGATCATTAATTTGATGGTTTTCATTTAGTCCTCCCAGTCCTTAATATGGCGTAATGGAATCCAGCCCCAGTAATACTCTGTTTAATTTTACTAGGTCAGATATGGTAACAGTAGCGCTGTTGTTGATATCCGAGGCCTTCAAGTTAGCTCCGGTTATTGACTGTAATCCGAGAAGGTAACGATTCATCAAAACCAAATCAGCGATGGATACGCTTCCGTCCCCATTTATGTCTCCTGTCACAACGGCTGTATAAACTGCCAGCAGATTAGAATCTACATCATAGGCTTCTATTTTCATGCCTGTTTTCATGACGCCGGATGTGACTTCGGTTGATCCATTGTAGACCCGTACGGTTCCATTGGTAATCCCGGTTTTGAATCCAGCAACTGTGCTATTTATGCTGATGGCTGATATATATTTTTCCGTATTGTTGATGCGGTAAACAGAGCTGGTAATCCCGGAAGAACCGGAGGCTAGATTGTCCCGCACCAAGGTGATGCAGTCCTTTCGGACATATGCCACAGACACCGCATGGTCGTAAGTCCAGACATTGCAGGCATAAATTGTTCCGTCGGTGTATGCCTTGAGAGGCATGTCTGAGATGATTTGATAATAATCCCCGCTTACGCCCAAAATCGTCACCGCCATACCCGTTGGATAATCGGAGGCATGGTTTGTTGATTTGGATGCAACTTTGTACAACTTATTTGAGGAATCGTTAGGCAAGGAATAGGCATAGGTCGTTTTGTTGGTAATCCCGATGGAGTAACGATCATAGTCCTGCATTCCAAGTCTGGAGTCGATGCCATACATGATTCCGGCGATTTTTTCTCCATGGGAAGGGTCGGATGCATAACGAACATTCACCCCGGAGTTTTTGTTCCCCATGTATGAACCGAAGTATTTGGAATCCCCTGTATAACTCCCCCCTGTGTAATACGTACCGTCCCGGGTATCACCACTAACGTCATAAAAGCTAGGGGTAAGCGCTGAATTTATGTAGGCATATCCGTCAAAATATCCCCTGTTAAGAACTGTTCCGGTATGGTATTCAATACAAGCGGCAACGCTTGCAAAATAATCAGCTTCATCTGGATTCGAGTCCACTGCATTGATTCCGAAAAGATTGTATCGGGTAGTTGCATAGGTACTGGTGCCGTATCCGCTTTCAAGATTGGCGAAAGACATTTCCATGGCTGCATTGACGCCATAAACATTCTGATAGGTTATAAAATCATTGGATCTCCCATAATATACGCTGTTGGTTTTCCCCATGATTGCTAAATAGCTGTCCAATTGGGAGGCTGTATAAGATGTCTTAGTTCGGTATGAAATCAGCTGATAATAGATGGCATGAAGCCCGGCATAACTGCTTGCGGACGTGTTGTTTGCCGCCGCATCATATGGATTTGTAAAGTAATGTAAGCCGTCTGCGGAATAATATGGCACATTCGTCGTCATGAAGGCCGGCGCTTTATCAACTGTGATACTGGCGTACTCAGTGTTTTGGTTCGTATCGCTGTATCGACGCAATGTATGGACCAAATTCCCATCACTATCTTTGGTATAGGAATCAAATTTCCAAGTGGTTATCGTAGACGTTCCACCAAATGCTCCCGCAGGATCATATATAAATGCGCCAGGAATCAGCCAAAGCTGCGAAACATCACACGACCCAGTAAATCCAAATAGGCGGAAGGTCACTGTGTTACCGTCAGCACTGGTTCCGTTATAAAAAGTGACGATGTTTTTTGTGGTATACGGAGAATACCCGCTTGGAAACATTGGGGACATTGTCAGCGTTGCAGCCGTCGGACGTGTGACGACCATCCCTCGCTTCATGGCAATCACCTTCGCAGTTGCATCTCGGATGACAGTATTCTGGGACGCTGACTGTGTGAACGCGGCGTAAGCATCTGCATACGTCAAGCCAGTGATCTGTGTTGTATATGTACCGTTCGTATTGGCTATATCTACACTATAGGGTGCTGTCCCTGCTGCATGTGAAGTCAGTAAAAACCCATGACCTCCTATGGTAATGAAGGCGAACAAAAGAAGGGTAGTGGCACTGATGGCCATTATAACAGCTACATTTCGTATTGTGCCAAACGGCTTATGTTTCGTCATTGTGCTGCTCCTTGCCTCACTTGCTCTCACGACATGTCCATTTTTTGTTATTATACCATTATTAGCCTTTTCATGAAACAGAAATGGCCGAGATTTTTGACTTCCTCATACAAAAAACACACAGTATCTAAGCCCTGTTTTTGGTCTTTGAGGCCTTATTTGAGCCAGTGCACGTTTCGAGTTTTGGCCGCCCATTTGCTTTTTGAAAACTTCTTGGCATAAGTAAGAAGTACCTCTTTGGTGTTTTGATGAGGCCTTCTGTGCACCACATCTGTTAACATGAGCAACATCTCCCCCACTTTGGGTTCCGTGGTAATTCCTGCTTGAATCAGATCTTCTCCGTTGACCGCCAAATCCTCAATATATATGGGATGACCGCTGTTTAGCAGTTCTTTCATAACCTCATTTCGCGCGATGATTCTGGCATCGGTCAATTCATGCACTATTCGCTGCGCTTTAGAAAGACTGTGCAGGTATTCATACCGCTCCATTCCGTACTTGGCCAAGAATTTTTTGAAGGTGGCAAAGGTCCTTACAAAATAGATGTCGTCCAGTAAGGTAAGGGCATCCGTCAGATGCTGTAGGGTATTGTTGTCATAATGAAGCATCTGAATGGCTTTCAGCCCCTTTTTCTTGCCGAAACAAAGGTAGAACAGTCCCAGGCGACGGAGTGTCACATCCATAGTCTTATGGATATTGTCACATAAAACATGGAATTCTCTAATCTGAGAGCGATTTAATACCATAGCATCCTTTCCGACAATGGTCTCCATTAGATTGCCTGCTTCCAGCATACGAAGACCCTTCCCCGCATAGCTGCCAGAGATGAGCCGGCAAAAATCGTCTCGGCGTTGTTCCGGTGCTACCTTGATCAGTGAAGGTCCTAACTGAATCATAGCCTCAAAGGTGGCCTTATGTAAATTAAAATTATATTCTGCTGCAATCCGTACAGCTCGCAACATTCGTATCGGTTTTTCTCTAAACTGTGTTTCAGGATCGCCAATGGTTCGAATCAATTTGGCCTTTACATCAGCCCGTCCTTCGTAAGGATCCACAATACTGCCAGACGGGTTGTCGGCTATGGCGTTGATGGTAAAATCTCTGCGTTCTAAATCTTCTTCTATAGTGTCTGCAAAAATAACATCATCTGTGCGTTTGCCGTCCAAAGAGCCGCCTTCTTTGCGGAATGTGGCAATATCCACGATGATTCCATCCTGATCCTCTTCACTATCCGTAAAATCCATGCGGATTATGCTTTCTTTCTCATTGATGACCTGGGCGTTGGGAAATGTTTTCTTTAAATCTTCCAGTCTCGCGTTGGTGGCAAGGTCCCAATCTGAGGGCGAAAGCCCCATCAGTGAATCTCTGACACACTCACCCACGGCATATACCTTGAACTGTTTGTTCTCCAGAGCCTTCATGATATGATTGACTTCCTTTGGCAATTTAATCATTGATCTTTTCCCTTTCTATTAACCTCCGCTTTGCGAATCCCCAACACCAATGGTTGCTTCTATATCTTACCATTTGTTATACCTCCTTTCAACTTTGAAGGAGCAGAATTTCTTAAAAAGAGACAGGCAGGGCCTGTCTCTTTTGATTATTGTCTCTTACTGTATGTCGTTTTTGTATTGAAGTCTATGCCTTCAGTGCTTCCAAAGCAGCTTCCTTAGCAAGAGTTCTCTTGTGGAGAATCTCTGCATACTGCTCTTCGGTTATCTTTGTCATGGAAATACCGGTGAATCCATAGAATGCCGATACAATCGGATTCAACAGATTTAAGAAGGCAAACGGAGCATAGCCGCCCGGGCCCCACTGTGATACACCCAGTACGCTCTTCATGTAAGCACCACAAGTGTTCCAAGGAACCAGGTTAGAAGTCATTGTGCCTGAGTCTTCCAGTACTCTGGAAAGATTCTTGTTGGCAAGTCTTCTGTCTTCATAAGCTTCTTTGTACATTCTACCAGGCATGATGATGGATAGATACTGGTCGCATGCCACAACGTTCATGAAGATACAAGTGAAAATGGTAACCAAGACCAGTGAACCAGTGCCTTTGGCAACCCTCAGAAGTCCATGAGCGATGGAATCCAACATGCCGGAAGCATCTAGAATACCACCAAACATCATTGCGCATAAAATCAGTGAGATGGCCCACATCATGTTCTGCATACCACCCTGATTCAACAGGTCGGCAACGGCTTGGATTTCACTGGATGAAGAATAACCATAGTTCAATGTTGCCATCCAGGTTTTGGGATCAACTCCCTGAACTGCCATGCATACAACACCCAGTAAGGTGCCGCCAATCAGTCCGGGTAGTGCAGGTGCTTTGATAATAACCATCCCAATAACCACAACCGGAGGAATCAACAGAACCGGATTAATCCAGAATTCTGCTTTCAAGGCAGTTTGCATTTCGGTCACGCCACTTAAATCAGCAGTTCCGCCGGAATGGTTGACGAAGCCAAGTACTAGGAAACCAATCAGTGCAATAACCAAGGAAGGGGTAACTGTCCAAACCATGTGTCTGATATGCTCAAACAGGGTGGAACCGGCAACAGCTGGAGCCAGGTTGGTTGTATCAGACAGAGGTGACATTTTGTCTCCGAAGTATGCACCGGATACAATTGCTCCGGCGGTCATTGCGGGAGAAATGTCAAGTGCAGAAGCGATTCCCATCAGTGCGATACCAACGGTGGCAGCTGTGGTCCAGGACGAACCGGTCGCCAGTGATACGACGCAACAGAGGATACAGCCAGCAAACAAAAATATCCCCGGACTTAAAATGGACAATCCATAATAAATCATTGCGGGGATAACGCCTCCGGCTACCCATGCACCAACCAATAGACCAACGACCATCAAGATCAAGGCTGCTTGCATGGAACGATCGATAGTAGTCAAAATACCCTTTTCAAGATATTTCCACTTCCATCCATTTGCAACTGCGACGATTGCGGCAATGATGCCTGAAGCAATCAGCGCAATGTGGCCTTCACCATCACCAGCGACGATGACTTCCCAGTACAAGCCTGCGAGCATAAATGCTACCACAATCAGGACTTGCCACATTGGAATTTTTTTACCCATAATAGGTCCTCCTTAAAAAATAATAGAATGAATCAACGAATATGGGAAACCGTGTTTGGTAAACCCACACGTGGGTTGATTATATATAATTTTCTGAATACTGTCAACGGAGTACATTAAGATAGCTTGTTTAAATAGGTTTCCAACATGACCCTATACTTGCCATAAATCGTTTTTTATTGTTTCAAGATTGCTCCAGGGAGGTAACAAAAATCTCCGACTATCTGCTACTTCTTCTACGGTCCAACTCTTTTAATATTTTTTTTCTTAAACGAATATCATTAGGAACAATTTCAACAAGTTCATCATCATTGATAAATTCCAGGGCTTCTTCCAATGTGAAAATCCGTGGAGGTGGTACCCTTACGGAATCGTCATTTCCAGAAGATCTCATGTTGCTTACTTTTTTTGCTTTGCAGGGATTGACTACCATGTCTTCTATACGGCTGTTCATCCCGATTATCATCCCTTCGTACACCTTGGTGCCTGCTTCAATAAAGAGAATCCCTCTTTCGCTGATATTATAAAGTGCATAAGGGGTTGCAATGCCTTCTTCTTGAGAAATAAGGGCTCCGTTGGTTCTCTGTGGAATGTCCCCCTTATGCTCCTCAAAGCATTCAAAACGTCTTACCAAGGTTCCTTCCCCTCTGGTATCATTAATGAATTCCGTTCGATATCCTAGAAGACCCCGTGTTGGCACCAAGTATTCTAACGTTGAATACCCCTCTTTTCCAGTCATTCCTACCATTAAACCTTTTCGAATATTCAACTTTGAAATAACCGCACCGGAATACTCATCCGGAACACTGATAATTACTTGCTCAATCGGTTCCAGCTTCTTGCCGTTTTTGCCCCTGTGCATGATGACTTCAGGCTTTGATACGGCTAATTCATAACCTTCCCGTCTCATGTTTTCAATTAATATGGAAAGGTGTAACTCGCCTCGGCCCGAAACCTTGAAACCTTCAATTCCTTCTGATGGTTCAACCAATAGACCTACATTGACTTCCAATTCCTTTTCTAATCTTTCCTTAATATGCCTTGTGGTAACAAATTTACCGACTTTGCCTGCAAAGGGTGATTTGTTAACCATAAATTTCATGGAAAGAGTAGGATCTTCAATGTGTATCATTTCCATTGGTAAGGGATTTCCTGAGTCACAGATGGTTTCTCCGATGGAGATGTCTGCAATCCCTGAAAGCAAAACGATGTCTCCGCTTTCCGCCTTCTCAACCGGCGTACGCTTTAATCCGATGTATACGAATAGCTGATTGATTTTTTTCTGGACAATACTGCCGTCGGCTTTGCAAACAGACACCGTTTGTCCTGTTTTTATCTTTCCTTTTGTAACTCTACCAATCCCAAGTCTACCAATATAATCATCGTATGCAAGGGTAGAAACTTGTAGTTGCAACGGCTCTTTATTATAATTTGGATAGGGCTTCACATGATTTGTAATCGTATCAAATAAGGGAGTCAGATCCGTGCTGTCATCATCCAGCTCATATTTCGCGATTCCTTGCTTTGCCACACCATAAAGAATTGGGAAGTCAAGTTGCGCATCGTTTGCATCAAGCTCCATAAAGAGTTCGTAAACCATGTCAACAACTTCCTTGGCACGTTCATCTCTCTTGTCTATCTTATTAATGAGGAGGATTGGATTCAGTCCCATCTCCAAAGATTTTTGGAGTACAAATCTAGTTTGAGGCATTGGTCCTTCACTGGAGTCAACCAATAAAATAACCGTATCTACCGTTTTAATAATACGCTCAACTTCCGACGAGAAATCTGCGTGTCCCGGGGTATCGACGATATTGATCTTGATGCCGTTATGCATGACAGAGCAGTTCTTGGAATAAATTGTGATGCCACGTTCTCTCTCTATATCATTGCTATCCATCACGCAATCAACCACTTCTTCATTATCCCTAAATACTCCGCTTTGAGATAAAAACGCGTCTACCAATGTTGACTTTCCTGCATCTACATGGGCAATGACTGCTATATTAATTATTTTCTGTTTTGTGTTCATTGGGGATTTCCTGCTTTCTGTTGGGTTTGGATTGTTTGCCGGCAATAAAAAAAGTTCGATGTACTCGAACAAATCCGACTTGACCTCAGTTATTATACCACATTCCGTTCTATATATGTGTTCTTTTTGGCATAAGGAAAGAGGTGCTTACGGCACTCGCTGTCATTTTTGTGTATTTTTATGAGCAACGTTCAATTTTGTCAATACTGACATTGTAAAGGTAAGTGGGCCTGGAGGATTTTTTTCTGGGTAGCTGTTCGCTCCGGCTGCTCATAGGATGCGATTCGTTGGTCTATAATCTTCTGTGAAATGTAGGCCAAGTCGGATTTTTCAGGATTTTCAGCCTGCCCAATTCCCCATTTGTTGAATACTTGAGTCATATAATTATCACGACGGTAGGTTTTCATCTTTCCGAGTCCAAGAAAATTCCCTGCATCCATGCCTGCAGAAAGGATTTCCGGCAAGTTTTGGTCTATGGTCATTACTGCTCCCTGTAGCATCCTATTCGTAACCCGCATCATTTCTTCGTCCAGAATGGCTTTCCGAAAGCTTCCACAGGCAAACCCGGCCAGGATTCCAGGGTAACACCAAATTTCCTGAATTTCCGTAAGCTGAAACGGGAGCATCGCCGTCAACATAGCCTCCATGCCTGCCTGGTAGTCTACTTTTGTTCCATCTCCATAGCCTCCCGAAATAGAACAAGGAATGCCCAGTGATTTGCATAGCTCATAAAAAATTACCTGCAAATATACACTTTCTACGCTGCCATAGTTGGGTTGCAAGGTTCGAATTTGTCCAATGGTTGAAAACTCGCTGAAGGAGGTTTCGTGGCCAGGTGATTTTATCTGAATCAGCACCAAACCGGCTAGGGCCAATGCAAAGTCGTGGATTACTACACTCATGATGGTTTCAGGTGCGGTCATAAACCCAACTGAACATGGAGAAAGAGAAATTGGCTGCCTTTCATCTATTGCTGCACAAAGATTATCCAAACACTCCCGGTCATATGAAAGCGGCGAGTTTGGGCAGATCCCTTGGGTCATTACGGGTTGATCCCAGATATCATAGAATTCGCGTACCAGGCGAAATGCCTTTCGCGCACTTCCATAGACGTCTCCAGCAAGCGCAGTGCTTCGGGTTGCCCGAAGTCCAATACTCGGATATTTGTTGGAGTACCTCAGCGACATTGCAATCTGCGCCACAAATTGATCTGGCGCATCGTTATCTTCTGGGTCAGCACACCCAGGATTGACACACTCATAAAGAGGTGATGTTTCATTGATTTGATAAAATTTAATAGCTTCTTCCATAGTGCAACGATGTAGGCTCCCTGTATCATCATCCAGAATAAATGGCGCACTACTGAATGGTGTTGCTGCCACAATTCTTTGCTCACCGGTTAGTCTTCCACCTTGCTTGGGTGTGGTGCTTATGGCCTCTTCCACTAGACCGCGAGAGATGCGTACTTTGTCTCCCTCAATTATTGCACCATGCTTCAGAAATAGTTGTCTCGTCTCTTCGCAATCAAACCGGACTCCCACAGTTTCCAAAATCTCTAGCGCATGTGAATATGCTTCTTCACGGGTTGATTCTGTTACAAACTGTTTCATTCCAGATTCCTCTCAAACTCTTATAATTAGCCCGGTCAAGCACATTTCTTGCAAGTATACTAGCAACCGTTTCAACTGTTCTTATTGTACCATTTATTTCATGAGGGGGACAATACCGCAGCCTGATTTTCTAATGCATTTTTGCAACCCCATACTTCGAGATGGAGTCAACCATAAATCTAGTCAAACTCCCATAAAAAAAAGCACCTCAGCCGTTCTTTTGTCCGGCTTATGAGGTGCCAGTTTTCTGTTATACCAAATCAGTCGTTCTTTACGGTAACCAATGTATTAATATCAATTTCATTCTCCGGTGAAATCTTGTGATAATACCATTTTTTGTTTGCATCATTATAAGTCAAATTCCAGTTGTAGGATGCATTCAATACTTTTTTACTTCCGTCTGTACCGTTAACAACAAATGACCAACCGTCTTCTGGACTGATACTCAAATTCGCTCCACCTGGTTTATAGTAAATATGATCAACCGGGTCTTTCCAATCATCAGGATTCAGGCCCAAATCAGTAAACGCATATTCACCCCATGTCCTACCATATTTCCCACTGCTTTTGAATTTTTCAATAATTTTTTCTATCATATTCATAGATATTTCAGTAAAATTATCGCCTGGCGGAGTTACTGCTGATTCTTCTTCAGCGCTGAACACATTGCCAAACTCAGCAAACTTATCAGTAAGCCCACCGGAAAACATGGTAAGAGACGAGACGGAGACGATGGCAACCAAGCCAATAATCAATCCATATTCTACAAGACCCTGCCCATCTTCTTTGGCGAAATATTTCTTCATTGTAATATCCTCCCGAACACTAGCTGCAATGTTAACAATTTCTAAATATTCTTCAAACAAAAAGCAGCTCTGAACGTCCACAGATGCCGCTTGATTTCCAACCATCAACTACCATTTTTGATTGGGCAACCGGCTGTCATTCCCGTAGGATTAGACCCTGTGGCTTTGCGCCCATGCCTTTCGACATGTTTGCCAATATATTAATGTGGCTTTGTTATACGCTTTTTCCACAAAATGTCAATCCATTATTTGCCAATTGTAGTTAAGCTTTGGTGCCAGCAACAAATCAATGCCCAGAATTATCGCGATCGAGAGTATCGTAACAAGATTGTCGGCAAGACCACCGGTTGCGCTGCTCACTCTGAAATCTATCATTCCATGCAGCAAGACATGCAAATCCTGCCCAGAATGTATCTCGCATTAGTATTCTGTCCAGTAACTCAATATATCGTTTTGTGTTTCCAAACCGCTCTTCATTTTTTGCAACCGCATAAACGACCATACTATATTCAAGGTCTCGATCATCCCCTTCTGCCTTTTCAGCAAAATCCAGGGCTTCTGTACTTGAAATATTTCCACAAAACAACTCGATCCCACATTGATAAGCGGTATGATGGCCTACGAACATATCCGAAGAATAGTAGCTCAGAATCCGATTCAATGTAACTGTATCATTGTCCTGAATGCAACAAATCGCATACCAATAAAACACTGCGACCAGCTCTTCTGTGTCCTGTGATGAAATCGTAATCCACTCTTCAAAATGATTTTTCGATAACTGGTATTGTCCATCCAAGTACGCCGTAATCCCCATTAGTAACTCAATCTCCACATCGTCCCCACCGAGATTTTTGTAGGCTTGATAATCTTTGTATGCTTTTTCAACTTGAAGAGTTGTAAGATGCCGTCCGGCTCGTTTTTGATAAGCTACGGTGCTTTCCGGCATTCGTTGGATTGCCTTGGTGTATGCAGTAACTGCTTCAAGATATCTCAGTTGATAGGAAAGTGCATCACCAAATTGAATCAACAGATTGCCATCATCTGGATGTTCATCCAACTGTTGTCGGATTTCCTTAACCGTATCATTATCCACCACCTCTGAGGATTCTGCAGAAAGCTGGCTCTCTTTGCTGGCACACATTTTGTCAAAATAATCTCGCATGGTTTTCTCCCTAATCCATCGAATATCGATTAAGCATAAAACACCGACACATACTATGATTGTCGGTGTTTTATGTTTGTCTATTGTCTGTATGTTAATTTTTTATAAGAAATGACTGGAAGACTTTTTTGGGGTCCTTATATAATAACAGGGCAACCCAAGCAACCAGGCCACAAATCACAATCAAAAATCCTAGTAATGCATCATTTAAACTAAGATCCAAGAACGGTTCTCCTTCCGCAACACAAAAGAAACCATCAACAGTCCACATCAGCGATGCGCCCCAGTACATCAAGCTAAGAGTTCCAAGTTGAAATTTGTTATCCGGAGCATTTACGTACCACAAGATGGTGGAGATAACTGCAGCTAGCAAAGTAATCAATAAACACATTCTTATATTCCTCCTATTCAGCAACAGACGTCATAGCTGATTGCTTGCGGTAAACCCTATCTGCAATTAACGTCATGAGATACCATACGGTAGTCACAAACACAATCATTCCTCCGCCTACAGTAAGAATCTCCATAAGCATCGGTTGTATGTCGGCTGGGTTGCTCATAGCAGTTAGAAATGGGGGCCAGGGGACAACTTCTCCATGCCAGATGTGTTCGATTGCAAGTAGGAACACCCCTCCAATCAACATTTTGTTGAGCCATCCCAGTTTTGTGCTCCATGGGATTGTGGTTGCCGCAGCTATCGCATACGACGAATCGCCGGATTTCAGTGCGGCTTCTTCTTGTTTGATCTCATTTTTCTTGATAGCAGAAACGATTACTGCTTCTACTGCAGGTGCCAAAAAGCATGCCATAATATTCCTCCTTGTTAATTATTAGTGCCCCGCATATAGAATTGACGTAATCCTATTTGCGATAAATGTCATTATTTATTATATAGTAGATGTATCATCCTACAAGCCGGTAAGGGGGATGGATAAATAAATGTTTTTTGGGCAAAAAAAATATTGCTAATTCAATATAATTAATTGGTGTTTAATATTTCATCTTAACCTTGTATCCCCCGGATGGGGATTTTTATCATTTTCGTTTTTTGTGTTTATTTTAGTAGACCATCAATCGCTCGATTTAAATCGTCAATTGCCTTCTTATCACCGGACTCAACGGCATCAACAATACAATGTTCTAAGTGGTCCTTCAATATTACCTTGCTAGTATTCTTAAGCGCAGCTATCACAGCAGATAATTGAATTAGCACTTCACTGCAATCTCTACCATCCTCAACCATACGTTTGACTGCTTCCAAATGCCCGCTTGCACGTGAAATTCTGTTGACTACCTGCTGTGAGTTTTGATGACTATGTGTATGATTTTCTAAATCATTATGCAAATGGTTATATTCTGTGCCATCAATCCCAACATGGGTATGATATTTCTTGACGTCACTATTATTCATTGATATTCTCTCCTGGTTTCATATTTATTATTGTATCAAAGGTTCTCCGATAATTCTTATCACGACAATTTTATCATATACATGTTTAAATTGGAAGATGGGCGAGACGTATCTGAGAATAAGAAGAGTTGGTCATTACCTTTTGGGCATGAAAAAGGATTCTGTTGAAAAAATCTTAAACTCTTTTTTAAATCCACCTGCTATGAAATCGATATAATGTCTATGCACAGTGGGTGTTTGTGGGTGCTTGTGGGTTATTGGCAACAATGCTTTCACACAACAGATCTGCTTATTTCGTCAAGAAATATCTTGTTAGCACAGCACCGAATACCATAATAATGCCGATATAAATATAAAGGAGAAACAACTCCATTTTTCCGGAACCACTGCTATATGGATTGCTTTTGTTTGCAATTTCATATTGTGCTGTAATGTCATTGCCAGACGCATTATATAATGATGCTGATCTGATGCGATACTTGAGTGATTCTTCGTCGTATTCTCCTATCGCTTTTTCATCAAGATCTTCAGTTCGATAAATTTTCAAAAACTGTGATTTTTCCACAGCTAACTGCAGCGTCTTCGTCTTCTGTTCCTCTGATTTATCATCTGTACTATATAAATCGTAGTAATTCAGACCATAAAATGCTATCTCTTTGGAAAGGTTGTATCCGCTCACCGCATAATAACTCTTATTGTTTATATCGAGTTCATAAACTTGCACAACCGATGAGTAATCGGCTGGGCTCCTTTGGGTTCTTATTATCCGGTATCTATTGTTAAGTCCTTTCACAAATACTGCAATGCCATAGTTGTTTTCATCAATTTGATTCTTGAAGAAGGCAACCAGTGTACAGCCTACTTTGTTCGTCTCAAGCACCTTGTATTTGGACTCCGGATTAAATGGCCATAGGAAATCATTGACTGCAGTTGTAAGCATCTCCTTGTCATCGGAGTAATGATATTCCGAGGCATAAAGCAAGTAAGAAAGAACAAGTGTGATGATAATGCAAATCAAGGCAGCAATCTTGTTTGATCTTTTGACATTTTTTAAAGCATCAATCTGAATCATGTCCTATCCCCTCCATTTGCTAATTCAACGGATCAAATGCTCTGTCAAAGACGTACTGCTCGTCCATCTCGATAACCAACTGCTGATTCATCTTCTTCATCTCAAGGCCTGTACTACAAGCACAGTATCTACGATCATAGATATCGGTAACTAACACAGCTAGCACTACATTGTCCCCCAGCTTCAGGGATTTCAAAAATTTCAGGGGTACCTTTACTTTGTAACCCTTAATGACTTGATCCTCTTCTGCGTACCAGGTTTGTGAACCAGGTTTTCCGACGGCTGAGGCGACAATTTTGTTGTTGACCAGGACATAATAATCTACGCGTTTCACTCCACTGAAGGTTTCCATTTCCATGCCCTGATAATCTCTGAAATCAATGAACGCTTCGTGCGTCGGTTCAGAAAAATATGGGTCTTGTGGATTCATTCCCAGCAAGTACGAATAGAAGTCCTCATTGGCCGATAGCAAGGTTTCGCTATACTGACCCTCGCATTTTAATAGCACCTGTGTTTGCGTAGTCTCACCCTGTTTCAATAAAACAGTAATTGTAATATTATCTGTAAAACCACAAGAAACATTTGCTGTGTAGGTAAGGTTGGTTTCTTCTCCCTGAACTTGGTAAGAGTTTTTGCCATCATTGGCGACAAAAAAAACTTCCAGGCCCCGCTGATGGGTCTTGGGCGTGGCGGAGATACTATACTGAACAGTCCCGGCTTTTAAATCTCGGGAGACCTCTTTCACCGAAAAATCCGCGATGATGGAGTCCTGGGCATCCAGCATTCCTTGGATTTCATCAGCAAATGACGAAAATGAGATAGTTATAGAATCGTTGACGCTATTCAGTTGGCGCTGAATCTCCATCTGTTGATTCCTCATATTCTTCAGTTCGGTAGTGAGTTTAAAATTCCATCCAATTAATAAAACTGCGACGAGCATTATCGCAAGGATTATAAGTGCTTTTCGCCACTGGTTTTCTGTTTTTACTACCTCTTTCAATTCATTATTATTTTCAGGCTCCATAATTCCTCCTCTATTCCCAGTATACCTCATATAATTTCCAATTACTGTCCTTCTGGCTCTTTCCACACAGATAGTAGAAGGTGTAATCTCCATCAGAAAGTTGCGCCTGATCTTTCATCTTCGGTGAAATCGTAAAGGTATGATCCGCACGAACTAAAGTATATTCGGTCAAGCTATTCTGCGTCACATCTCTTTTTGTCATTTCCAAAATTCCCGAATTCCTATCCAAAAACTCATCCAAAGGCAAGGTCGAAAGCTGCCTGACAATATACTCTTGAGTGTATTGCCCGTCCTTAAAATTGTCCTCCGTGTTTGTTGCAGAGATTTGCATTGATTCAGATCCACAAAGGTCATACATCTTGTCATATTCCCCGGAAATATCATAATAGAAATTCAGGGTCACCAACTCTTCCGGTATGTTTTGTGGCGCGTCTTTCAATTCGAAATGCCGGTCAGCAAAGTTTGCATTTTTGGGACCCGTGTAATCATACTCCGGGAAAGTCTCAATGTATCCCCTCCATAGGCTAGGCATACTTAGGGTTTCCGCTGTGAATATTTCGGGCGTCTTGCCTTGTGCCATTGCCTTTAGCGCAGCCTCGAACTGTGAAACTTCATTTAATGTCAACGCAAATGGAATCTGCATAAAGACCGCGTCCACTTGAATAAAATAGGCTTGCTCCGGTGAATTAGATGATGACAGGTCTTTCGTTCGTGCAGTGCAGTTTGCAGCGTTATTAAAGACTTCGATGATGCCACTACTTTCTTCTCCTTGATTTCCAAGGGTTATGGTCCACTCCACAGCACTGGTGCAACCTTTTATTGACCAAGGGTATCCGCTTGTACTCCCCTTATCCATATAATACGAAGCTGCATCATTGGGATATCCTTGAGAATTCAAGACCTCTAGAATTTCTTGCGCGTTCATATTCTCCAGTTTATTCTTGTTTTCATCTTGCTGTGTTCCGCATCCGAAGGTTAAGGCACATATCATCGAAATCCCGATTAGTAGAACAATCCTCTTCATAAACTCCCTCCACACCTTTACTATTGTTTATATTCTTCTATGTTTTTTCTTTCGAGAAGCTGTTAAGCCATCTGCTCCAATAGGAACTACTTATCCAAACAGCAACGGTACAAATGTGATTAACTAATTCATAAAAATCCCCCATACAAAAAAGCGCACCAAAAGTGCACTTTCAATTTTTGGCTATTCTAATATAGTATCCACTCCCTAATATCATAACTCCCCCAAACCTATAAATCTAATATCAGTTTAATCGGTTTTATTCGGTTATGCAAGATAAATAAAGAAGTTGACAATATCGATATTCGATACTATAATCAAAGCAAATATCGATATTCGATATTACGAACATATTTGCAATAACACCCCGGAGGAGACATGGCAAAAAAAGCATTTGATACGCTCACAGAAACGATGTTATATGTCCTGATGTCGTTTCAAAACAAAGACATGTGCGGCACGGAAATAGCCGACCATGTTAAGCATCTAACGGACGGGCGGGTGCGCATCGGACCGGGGACTTTATATACGATTCTTTCCAATTTCCAAAAAGAAGGGTTCATCGAAAAGAAGGAATCCCAGGGGAGAACCATAACATATTCCATAACACCAAAAGGTCTTCAGGTATATCTGGAGGAAATCCAAAGGCTAAAGCAATGTTTGGCAGATGCGGGCAAGGAGGCACAGCAATGATAAAAAGCGTGAGAAAACTCAATCCATTCTCATCATATGAAATAGAATACCTAGAAAGCTGGCTTACCGATATGGCTAAACAAGGATTACTTGTTGATAATATCACATTGTGGTTTGCATCATTTACGCAAGGAGAACCTAAAAACAGGAGATACCGTATTCTCCCTAAGGTCATGGGCGATGTAAGTGATGAAGAGAAAGAATTTTATTCACAGCAGCAATGGAATTTTGAATTTTCTTTTTCAGGGCTAAACGTGTTTCATACAGATGACGCAGAGGCCGAAGAACTATTTACAGACGCAGCAAGTTTTCGATCTTATACAAATAAGTATGCCGCATTTACGATGCTGACAGTCATTGTTATGATCCCTATTTGGTATAGGTTACTAACAAGAAATCTTGACCTCTCAGAACTTAGCATTCCACCTCTTCACTGGATTCAGGAAAACGGTTTGATGCTGACGATGATGGCTGTACTGTTGGCGATTTTGATATTATTCACTTTGGTTCGGATAATTGTCGGATCTACGTCGCTCATGATTAAGATTAAGAAAAACATCGAGCTAGATCATAATAAACCCTACAAACGGGCATTTAATATTTACAAATCAATTACTGTTTTATTCCTTGTTACTCTGATTGGTATACCTATCGGAATGATTAGTCACAACTTCCCTAGTACGACGATGAGTTTTGAGAAGACAATAACATATAATGGTCCGCACCCGGTGATGCTTAAGGAAATCGATGAAAAACACGAATCAGTGATTCAACAATACCACCTGAGTGAGCATTATAGGCCAGAAAACATTGATTATACGATTTTCAAATATTGGGATGGACTTTTCAAGCGTGTTGTAAGTGAAGATGTTCGGATTGATGAGACTACAAATAATGGTATAGTATACATTGCGACTTACTACAATGCGCGTTCCGAGGGCATAGCTCTACGATATCTGAAAGAAGACATCCCCTACCATATCGGCGAGGATGTAACGATGGATGACATAAAAATTAAGTGCGATGGTATTGACTATGCTGGTTACTACTCAAGTACCAGAGATTCATTCCAATATCTGTTTGTTTTGAACGGCACCCAATTGGAAACGGTCGTGTATCGAGGAGAGATCAACCTGTTGGAAAATATAGAACTCTTTGTAGCTGATGTCAGCAATAAATAGAACTCCAAGTTCAGATTACATCAGTTGGGATAAATTATAATCTGCATCTCACCATAATTATAGGTTCATTTAAGGTATGTCCTTGATAATAAATAGAAGTCGTTCGTATAAATTAATGTAAAGTAAAAAGAAAAGAGGTATTTTAATGACATCTATTTTTAAAAAGGAACAAGGCCTATCCAGTTCAAACGGGAAGAAACGTTCAAAGAGTTTGATTATACTCTATGTTATATCCGGAATTATTGCGGCTTATGGTGCATACATGGTATATTTTAGCATCGATTATGTCATACAGTACTATGCCAGCGCCGGGACATCTGTTGGTAGCGACTTGACCAGTGTAATCCAGTATATTATATCCAACAGTGCGCCTTATTTTATCTATGCCCTGATTGTCTTTATCGGAGCTAGGATTTTGAAAAAAACCCTTGACATTTCCAATGCTCTTGGCGCTTCCCCATCTTTGGATTCCCAGTCAGGACAAATTGTTATGGACTCCGACAAATGAGTCTAGACGCTAGCAGTAGTCCTCCCAAAATTAAAAAGCACCTCAAGGCTGGATCAACTCCAACTTTCGAGGTGCTGGTTTATTTTTTTGTTAATAGTTAAATATTTATTGACTATCGACAAATATTATCATATAATCAAGCCATCAATATACGGAGGTGGCAATATGAAGATCTCGAAAAAAAACTATATCTTAACGATCACTATCATGGTCGGACTGTTGGTAATGATTCTTGTTAGCATCGTTGCTGGTTTTGTACTCAAGGAACTTTCGTTCAGTGTGGCACTTGTCAACCCGGAATTGCAGCATTTACGCATTCCCTTCTTGATTATCTGCTTGATTTTGATTGGTGTCTTTATCGTCAACTTGATTCTTGCTGAAGTACTCCTTGTGAAGATCATGATGAATTCTATATTCACCGAATCTAATGTGCGCCTACTCAAATTAATAAGCTGGCTTTTCATATTTGGAATCCTTCCTTTTGCCGCACTTTATATCTTGACTGAGATAAATGTAGGTGGATCAATCACACAAATATATGTCATATTTTTTGGTGTTGTATACTCAACTGCCGGGCTTATATTTCGGCTCTGGGCAAACTTAATCAGTGACGCATCGCAGTTCAAGCAGGAAGTAGACATGACAGTATGAAGAAAGGGAGGGCGAAATGAATCATTCAAAAATTGTTATTGTTAATCTGGATGTTGTCATGGCGAAACGGAAAATGTCGCTGACAGAGCTCTCTGAACTTGCCGGAATTTCTATGACCAATTTATCAATTCTAAAAACCGGAAAGGCCCGCGCAATTCGATTTTCAACACTTGCCACACTCTGCGAAGTCCTCGATTGTCAACCAGGTGAACTGTTTGAATACGGATTGCCACCCAGTAGATAACAATCAAAATCTTTGGTAACAAAAGAAGCACCTCTACGGTTGAGCGAACAACTTTCGGGGTGCTCTGTTTTCGTTTATATTGACTTGGTTGAGTCTCAGTCTAGCTATGTCGCCTTTTCATTTGGTTAATTGTAAAATCCCATAGCATCGACCATTTTATATCCAGCAGGTATTTTTAGCATGCCCTCAGGGATTTCTTTCGTCAGATTGTTGATTAACATTGTCTGCCAGACTTCTCCCATATTGGTTTGAATGACGTATAGGTCATCACCTTTTAAATAGTATCGGATCAGAACTTCATTCTCACCGGTTCCGACAGAGAACTCTTCATAGTCATATGCGTTATCGTCAAACCCTGATAGAACGGAGATGACGCCATTACCTTCCGTTTTGAACTTGATTCCACTGTAGTCGAACTCCACTGGATTAAAAACATTTTCATCAACAGGGCCTTCCAAAGGGAAGACTTTTTTCTGAACTGATACCATTTTTTTGTACTTTTGTGTCTTTGTGGTTATTGTATCATGTTTTGTTGTTCATCAGTCTAAATTGTATTGGAGAATAGCCACCTAAAGTCAGTTTAATTCTATGATGATTATACCAATATATATATTGATCAATTGTTCGAATCAAATCAGAAAGGGTGCTCACTTTTTGCAAGTAGATGGTTTCGCACTTTAGTGTTCCAAAGAAGCTTTCGACAACCGCATTGTCATAAGCATTACCCTTTGAACTCATTGATTGAACAAGTTTCGATTTCTTCAAGTAGTTTCTATACTTTGGAGACTGGTATAATATCCCCTGATCAGAGTGTATTAATAGTTGGGATAAATCTTCATAAGGATCCATCGCTTTTTTAAGAGTCTTTAGTATAAGTTGTTGATTATGACTTCGTGCTATTTGGTACCCTATTACCTCACCGTTATATAAATCCTGTATGACCGATAAATATAGCCTTTTACGATTGATTCTAAATTCTGATACATCGGTCACCCACGCTTGATTTGGCTCATCTTGCTTGAACTTTCGATCGAGTAGATTGGGAGTAATTTTGTTGGATATCTGAGAAATATAGCGATATTTCTTTCTTCTCACTTTGCATGTCAAATGTAGTTCTTTCATGAGTTTTCGAATCGTTTTATAGGAAATTTTAATCCCATAAAAGTTTTCGAGCACCAGCTTCAATCTTCGATAGCCATATGTTTTATTGCTGGCCTCAAAGATCTCAATTAACAATACTTTTACATCATGGTATTTATCTGAATCCTTCTGATGTTCATAGTAGTAATAAACGGATTTTGAAAGTCCAGATATTTCAAGTAGCTCTTTGAGTGAATATTTTCGCCTTAATTCCTTGACTACTTGATATTTTTCTTTATTTGATCCTTTTTCTGAATTAAGGCAATAAGTTTTTTTGTGTATTCAAGCTCCATTTCCAGATGCTTCACTTTTAATTCAAGATGTTCTTCAGCTTCCTTTGAAAGATTGTGGAATTGTCTTGCCGGGTTTTTTCGATAATCCTTTGGCGTTTGAAAGAAACGCTCTTTACCATAGAGCCTATATTGATATACCCATCTGGCAGGAAGCGTGTCATTCAAGCTTCCGCTCTTTAGGTATAAGTTATACTTTCTAGCTGCCTGACTATAAGACAATTCATTTTCAATAATGTCTACAACAACTTTTAGTTTGAAGTCTCCATTCCATAGCCGGTTACTTTTCTTTTTATCTTTCATCTGATACCTCCTGCATATACTTATATTATATCAAAGTACAACTTTTTGGTACCAGTTCAATTTCTGTAACTGTACCTAGCCTGCAACCGTTAATTACAGTTTAATACACAGTAAATTGGCCCAATCTTAAGTCCACTAAAAAAAGAGCCTCCGAAGAGGCCCAATCCTTACACAAATAGCATCGAAACTACAACACTTCCAACGGCTGCGCCCAGGAATGCCATAATGGCAATTATGAGGTATAGATTTGTGTCTATGACGGCAAACCGTATATCTCCTTTGGCCAGCTCTGTTCGATGCTTTTTGACTTTGTCCTGTAGCTCTTTTAGGGCTCGCATGGCATTCCCACTCTAATTACGCCGAACAGTATGCACACACCTGACTAAATTTGAAACCGTGTGCATTTTTTCGACTCACTTTCATCTCCGAGCCCATTATCACTCAAATTTCTCCCACCTTTTCCCCCAACAAACAAGAAAACCCATTGAAATTTCAATGAGTTCTATTGTATCATTTCTGACTTCTTATTTGGCTAATCACTCAACTTTTGATACAATCGGCGATATTCAGAATAACGCCTACGGGTTATGGAATTACGCCTGCGGGTGCAACCACCTCTGCGATTGCAGCGGGTTACAAGGGTGGCGAAAAAGATGAAACCGCTATTTGTGGACAATCTTCGTTCGGGACCCTTGAATATTGACAATGTGGTATCAAATCGATACTAAATGGCAATAAAACTGTGCATACTTTGGGGTACGATTCAAAAATAAGAAACCCCTATTTGTGGACAGCCTTCATTAGGACCCCTTGAAAGTGGGCAGCGGTTGTGCCAAATCGAAACTATCAAGCAAAAATTATTGGCTACAAAATGGTATACCATTTATCTAAGAAAATGAAAAACCGGCTAACTTATTTAATTAACCGGCTTGGTCCTATGCTTATGAAATTGCTAATTACGCAGTGCTCGTTTTTTGACGCATATCAACCTCGGATTTATCAAAAAAAATCTCAATTGACCACTCTCAAACATCCGACATCGAACCTGCTTTGTCACAAAGTATTAGCAATCTTTTTCTCAGCCTGATCTAGTGAAATGAGACCATATTCCCGTACGGTATTTTCTATCACAATTTTAGGAAGGTTTTTATTTTCTTCCAGTAATTGTGTTATAAACTGATAGTAGAGCTTGAGGGTTTTTACAGAATATGTACTAAGCTCTCCTCTTTCATAGATTTCGCTGGAAGTAATAAATGGTCCATCTTCATCTATATGATTAGGTCTGCCCTGCACCGAAATATTTGGATACTCTCTGGCAAATTCTTCGTGCCATTTTATGCTAATTGGCACTATCTTGTCAATTAATTTCTTTTTTTCCTTGGTAATTAATGGAAAATTCTCTTTTATGGCCTGATATTTTTCAGGCCCCGTGCTTTCCATCATGCGCGCATATTTTTCTGTCAAGAGGTTTCGCCCATTATTTATTGCCGTAACTAAATCACTGTGATAGCTTTCCAGCATTTCTTTGTTCCATGCTGAAAATTGGCTTCTCCTCATAATTTGGAATGTTTTCCAGGCATTCTGGCATGAGGCACGTCCGCCTTCATTATTTACTTTTTGAAATTCATCCCATTCCAAAGCAATAATATTTTCAAGCAAATTGTTCATGACCATTTTTCCTTTCACTATCCTGCCATCCCATGCATAGCCCTTATTTTATCATTTTTTATCCTTGACATAATGGATATTGTGTGGTTTTGCAAAAAAGGATCAGTATGATCTGTCAGTTTCTGTTTTAGAAGCTCCTTTACAATTAAGTCGCATATAGACTCAATCAGCTCTACAACTTTATCATCCATATTCAGCATATGCCCCCATATATCATCATTCTCTTTATGCCAAGCCTCCTTTTGGATCGGCAAAAGAACTAGATCTTCTATCATTTTTCTTGTATGAGCGAGAACATCAAAGGTTTCCATCCCCCGAAAAGCCCATTTATAAAATGGCTGGTATTTTTTGTTTAACAGGTATACCATTGATAGAGTGTTTCTGATAAATTCATCCAGTGACATTCTGGCAGCAACAGTTTCTGGTCGTCTCATGCAGCGGCTGTAATTATATTGTCCTGATTGAGCTATGGTAGCTGCCCTCGCAGCTATCTTTTTAATTCTCACATCTTCAGGGTAATAATTTAGAAACAAAGATCGAACTTTAGAAAATTCGCCCAGGTCGTCTCTAAATACCTTTCCGTTAGTTACTTCGGCCAGAAAATGTTCGGGAATAAAAAACCATTCCTCCAATGTTAAAGAGGCATCCGCTTTTCCTGTGTATTTTCTATAAAAATCACTAATTCTGAAAACACCCACTCTGCCATCACCATGAGCAGAAACAATTCGTTTATAGCCCATAAAGGTTTCGGGCAATCCTTTATAGGCATGAATCAGCTCAGCACCTATCTTTTCAAAGTCCTCATCTGTTAGCCATATACAAAAGGAAGGGCCAAAGTCATGATCTCTTGAAATGGTATCATCAAAACCATAGCATTCAGATCCCGGACCAACCAGACCGACTGCAATGTGCTCCTCATAGTCGGGAAATTTCTCCTTTATCATGGGAAGACCATATTCAATATAATATTTTTGTGATAATTCAAGCCCCTTCATATACCTCACTCCTTCAGCTTATTGTAAATTATTCCCGCGAGAGACTTGTACTTATCTTTTTGTTCCTTGTTATTCATTTTGCCGTATACTAGTGAAATATTGTTGCAGATTGAAGCATAATAGCTGTTTTTACCGATAGTACTTTCTATTTCAATCAACGCTCTGGTGAAATAATCCAGGGCTTTATCATTGTTTTTTAACATAAATTGCGCCTCACCCATGGCAGAGAGTGTAGCCGGATAATGAAAATCCCTTGGCTCTTCAGCTTTTTCAAAAATACTCAAAGATTTTTCTATTTGTTTTATGGCATCAGCTACTTTATTCATTTTAAGGAGCGACAAAGCCAGGTTGGAGCGGCTTATAGCTTCCTTTATTTCAGTGTTTTTATTTTGAACAACTATTAACAAAGCCGCTTCTATAAGACTGCATGCTTTTTCATAATCTTTTATATCATAATAAGCAAGGCTCATATTGTTGTAAAGGCTGGCAAGCCTCATATCATATTCTGATACAGTATTCTTATATATTTTCAAAACATCATTGTAATATTTTAATGATTCATCAATTCTTCCCGCCTCTCGGTAAGCAGTTGCTACATTTAAAAAGGTTGTGGCATAGACTTCGGTTTCTTCAAGCTTCATTTCTTTCATAAGCGAAATTAAATAATCACCTAAAGCAAGAGAATCCTTATGGCGGCTTGCGGTTCTGTAAAAGCCTATCAGCTCATTTCCAAGAGTTATTATGGAGTTACTGTCATTATCTTTTTCCGCTCCCTTTATTTTGCAAAGCAAGAAGCTCTCGACCTCATTATAATGTCTTTTTTCAAATAATACATCCAATTCATCAAGGGTTTTTCTGATATCCATGCGCCCTCATGTTAACTTAAAAGTAATAGAATATAGTTTAATATTAATAATTTTAAGCCTCGTTTTACTCTGCTATTCTTGGCAAACCTCCCAAACTCAATATCTTGGAAAGCAGCAGATACGATCATCCCCGTAGCGTTTAATCTTAAATCCTGTATCATGCCCTAATGGGGGGGATCCTTATCTCCGTGTTACACGTTCCTTGCTATCCCGGTTTCACTGTGAATTTATGGTCCAGTTCGTCAATGTTTTTTTCAGTTTTACTATGATTCCTTTTTTCCCGATGTCCCAGCGGTTGCCGGAATACCTTTATCATTCATTCTTTTCACAAAACCTATAATTAACTTCTCAAATTCCTCCCTGCCAACATTTAAGTTCATCATGAGTTCGGGAAGCCCTAGTGTTTTTGCTTTTTCCTCACCAAGCGGTCGATATCTGAGCATTTGAATTAATTCAGGCTTGTTGTTTAAAACATTCAGAATGAAATCGGATGCGTTATCAACATACTCAGCATTATCATTAAACCCTGGGATAATGGGCATTCGAATGATCAAAGGCATTTCCATATCAACGAGCTTCTTGATATTGCTTAAAATCAATTCGTTGCCAACACCCGTAAATTTTTTATGGATGTCGCTGTCCATCTGTTTTATATCTGTTATAAAAAGGTCAATGTAGGGAGCAACTTCATCAAGGATTTTTGGGTTCACATGCAATGCAGATTCTAAGCAGGTATTTATTCCTTCCGCTTTGCAAAGCTTTAATAATTCCAGGCAAAACCGCCATTGCAGAAGCGGTTCCCCTCCAGACAGCGTAACTCCGCCTCCGGACCTATCATAGAACTCCCTGTCTCTGCGAATAACATCCATCGCATCTTCAACTGTCATTTTCTTTCCCCAAATAGTCAGAGCGCCCGACATGCATTCTTGTTCGCATAACAAACAGTTGGCACAGGCATTACGATCGATGCCGACAACCCTGTTATCGCCAATCTTTATCGCGTTTCGACCATGTTCTGAACATGCCTTCAAACAATATCCGCAGCCAATGCACTTTTTTGTAAACACACCAACTTGGGGAAAACGCTCGTAGGTTTCAGGATTACTGCACCATTCGCACCTCAATGGACATCCTTTAAGGAATAATTCAGTTCTTATTCCGGGCCCGTCATGTACCGTGAACCTCTGGATATTTGCCACATAGGCATGGTTTTCACTTGATTCTACAGGAGAATCGATATTGTCATTTATTATGTTGATATCCACTTTTTACCTCCTGAAGAATCGGGGTTTTTGCAAACAGCACGGCATCCGCTCTAATAGCTCACGCCTAAGCGGGTCGAAAGCGCGAAAACCCTGGCGGTTGGCAAACTGCCAGGGTTCGCGTCGGCGCTTTCTGTCATTTTTACACAACGTTTTTGTAAAATTAAAGCTGGCGTTGACACCCTACGGTGATGTCATATTTATTTGGAATCGGAATGTGCACACCGTGATCAATCAAATGACTGCTCGGTTCTGTTGATCAGCTCATTCTGGAAGCTCGTGCTCAGCGAGTGGAAATAGGAGCTGAAACCAGATACGCGAACAAGCAGATCCCGATACTCCTCGGGCTTCTTCTGGGCGTCAATCAAAGTCTCCCTATTGGTAACCATAAACTGGATGTGCATCGCACCCTGAGCGAGATATGAATCCAGGAAGTCGATGAAGTTGTCGCGGCCTTGCTCACCTGAGATGGTGTCGACGCCGAACTTCATGTTGATCAGCGTACCGCTTGCCGCCTTGGCGTGGTCGATCTTGCCAATGGATCTGGCGAGGGCGGTAGGGCCGTTTCTGTCGCGGTTCGCGACAAGCGTGCGTGCGGGGTCGATATTGGCTGAGATCGCCTCGTGATGTTTACGACCGTCGGGAGTTGCGCCAACAGCCATGCCGAATATCAGGTTAATGATCTGAGAGAAAGAGCCGGTCTTGATCTTGTGGTAGCCGCGTGCGGGGGGATAAGACTGCAGCATATTGCAATAGGTATCGAACACATACTGCATCATCTCATCGGCATAATCTTCATCATTGCCGTAATGAGGAATCTTATCGCTGTTGACCAGTTGGTAAAGACGCTCGTAGCCCTCCCAGTTCTTGGTCAGCGCATCATAGTACTCCTCTGCGGTATATTTCTTATCCTCATACACCAGTTTCTTCAAAGCAGTGAGGGAGTCGGCAGTGGTGGCCGGGCCCAGGCACTGGAGGCCGGCGAAATTGTACTTTGCGCCGCCATTCGTCCAGCTCTTTCCGCTCTCGGTGCACCCCTGGATCACCGTAGAAGTGAAGGGAGAGTCGTCACGCTCGGCATGGGCTGCCTGCAGCACATTGACCGTCAGAATGGCACGATCCGCCCAATATTTCAGCTGAGCCTCGTAGGCGGCCAAAGCCTCGTCAAAGGTCTTGAAGTCCTTAAGATATCCGGTCTCCAGACCGAGGGACTTGCCGACGCCGCGGCAGTGGGTGTTGTGGATCGGGCAGTATTCGCCTGCGCAGTCCAGGCATCTACCGTTGTTCAGTGCCAGCTCCAGCACCTTGGGGAGCGTCACATAGCAGCAGTCATGCCAGCCGCAGGTCTTGCCGGGGGCCTCCAGTTCCACGCAGCCGATATTGACATAGTCGCGAGCATCTTCAAGAGATACACCGCATCTCATCAGAGAATCTATAGCGACCTTATCATTGAACATCTTCGGATGTCCGAGACCAACACGTACGACCTCAGCGACCTTTACCTTCAGCTCGTCAGGCGTACCCTCGTGATAACGAACGGTAATATAGGGATTGGCCAGTCTCACATGCACCATGGCGTCCAGGAACATAAAGGTCAGGTCATTCGTCGCGTCATTGCCATCAGCATCAACGCCGCCGAGGACGACTGCGCTGCCGCTCCAGCCTCTCAAGCCGCCGCGCCACATATCGTCGCCTGCATCCGGCAAGAGCTGACCATGGGACTCGAGCTTCAGATAGTAGCACTCAATCACCTGCTGCACGAAATCCTTAGTAACGGTGCCCTTTTCCAGATCGGCCTTATAGAAGGGATACAGGAACTGATCCATACGACCCATACCCATGGCGTGACCGTTGCTCTCCATGAACATAACATTGTTCAGCGCGAAGCAAAGCTGGGCGGCCTCCCAGAAGGTCCGGGGAGCACCTTCAGCAAGGTGCGCACAGATCTCGCTCAAGCTCTTCAGCTCATCCTTGGTCTGCTGGCTGAAATATTCGTTGATCTGCTCCTTGGCAAACTTCGCATATCTTCTGAAGTAATCGGACCATCCATCCAACACGATCAGCTGAGCCTCATAGAGCTGAAGAGACTCGGCTTCCTCAGCGTTGGTGGGCAGACCGAGCTTATCCTTATACTCACGGACATACGCCTTCAGGCCACCCAGCCCCTTTTCCAGAACGCCTGCATAATCCGGAGTCACATGGCCAACGCCGTACTCTACGTTCACGTTGGGGTTGATCACCAGCATGCCGCCTGTTGCTGCACAGCCCTTTGCGGCGTCTTTCGGCAATCTAGCTCTGAACGTATTAGCAATGTCCTTGTTCTTCCAATAGTCCTCGGTGGCCAGGATATCTTCCTTCATTTTCTCATCCTAGTGGATGGGATCCCATCCCCGCTCCTAAAGCGGCCGATTCCTCAGTTCATCGTAGAACCACGCGGCGTTCTCCGGATACAGAGGATGAGAAAAGACTGGGGAGCCGTCATCCGTCAGCAGCAGCTCGCCCTCAATATAGGACAGCTGGCACTCCGCCATGTACTTTTTCAGTGCAAGCGCTTTCTTGAGCACGATGGGTAGGCTTTCATTGTTCTTATAGACCTCAGTAAATGCCAGAAGTCGCTTGGAGTCAAGGGTCAGCGGAACTTCTCTATAGATCCTACGCAGCTTTTCGATGCGCTCGTACGGAGAAAAACCACCATAGTCAAGGTGCTTCGACGGTCCAACGCCAAAACATTTGTCATATGGTTCAGTCCCGCAACTTGTTGTATGTACTTTCATTGTGCTTGTACTCATAAAATAAAACCTCCCTTAGCAAACATTGATTTTCATTTTGATATATCATTTACTCTTCTGCTTAACCTTTGATAATACATCCTCCCTTCTTTCCAACAAATTCAGAGTTTCTTTATTCTTTTCATCTCACTTTCAAACATAAATACAATATATTCGGGTTTTAGGTTTCAACCAAGGCACTAACCACCTGTTAATGGAGTCAGAAAAATAATCTCATCACCGTCTTTTAAAACGAGTTTTTTTCTGGCTAGCTTGCCATTAACGATAACCACTAAGTTGCGAATTTCTTCTTGTTTTAGGTTCAGTAATTCCAAAAACCTCACCAGTGTTATTTCCTCTTGAGTTTCAACTACTTGATTATAATCAATACCCTTATGTTTTAATTCTCCAGGCAGTTTGATAATGACTTTCATGGCATTCTCCCTCTATCTAAAGTCAAATGGCTATTTCATGCTGATTGCTCCTACTGGGCATGATTCAAAACAAAATCCACATGAAATGCATTTCTTGTCGCTTTCTAAATACGGATATAAAGTCCCATCCTTTTTTGATTGCAGTTTCACATCGATACAACTTACAGGGCAGGCGACTTCGCACTGTCTGCATCCGCAGCATTCATTTAAGTCAAATTTCGGTTTTCCCCAAGAGGCCTTATGCATTTGAATGCAAACATTCTCCATCTCATCATTTATGGCATTGAAATGGCATGTTTTCCCACAAGCTCCACATTCTATACAGGCGTCCGGTTTGATGAAATGTATATTCTTCACGAAACCTGTAATTGCATTTACCGGACAAACTTTGACACAGGCAGTGCACCCCGTGCATTTTGAATTTATAAAATACGGCATTTTTATCCCTCCATTTTTTGTTATAGCATTTTAGGCTCCAACCCTAGAGATTCAATTAATTCTTGCGTTGGAATTCCATTTTCTTTATTCCATCCAATTTTATCCCAATATATTTCTATCATTTTATCTAGGTCAAATGTCTTTCCTCTATTGGGGCCCTTTTCTTGTGGTGGAACGCCGATTGCCCTTGGGCTAATTTTCAGTGATTTGGGATCAATCCCCTGCTTCACATTGAACATCTGTTTGAGCGTCTGGATGCGATGTCCAATCTCCATATATTCCTCAGGCGTTTTTCCCCAGCCGGTCGATGCATTGATGTACTGGAATATGGGGTATCTATCAATGCCCATCATCGTCGCAAACATGCATATCCCACACGAATTAATGATTTGTGTCAGCAAACTGCAGCCTAATATCATCATGACGTTGTTTTCGTTTGCTTGATATCTTTCTTCCGCCGGATAAGATACCGGCACCTTAGGATATCCTCCAACTACACTTCCAATATTGTATAATTCATAGTAAAGATAACTACCGATTGTATGTCTTCCAGGTGTGGGCTCGACGCTATATGACAGACCCAAACCAGGATCCCATTTCGGGTCGTGCATTGCCGGTTCCTGACCGCCGGCATTGACCGCGAGCTTATACGAATCCTTGCCAATTCTTTCAGCCGCCATTTTAGTCCCGTCAGCTAACGTGTCACCGATTCCAACCCGGTTCACCATCATTTCAACTAGCTTTATAATCGCTTTTGAATCACCCCATGTCAATTTCAATCCGCCGGTATCAGCGTCTGTTATGATGCCCTTCTCATAGCACTCAATTGCAAATGCTACCGTACCAGCTGTGGATATACTGTCAATGGCGGCTCTATTCATATATTCATTGAGGTGGAATATCGTATCCAAATCCCCATTGAGAAGTAATGATGAAAAGCCAATTACTGTTTCATATTCCGGCTTATGTGTTTCTGAATACGGACTGTTCTTCATTCCACAAATATGTCCGCATCCAATCGCACATGCATAACAGTGGTAATCACTTTTTGCTTGTTTCAGAATTAAATTTGGATTGATATTCCCCGAATATTTAAAGTCCAGTTTTGTCCCCTCCCAATTCTTAACAGGTGCATCCCCCGATTCAAGGCTCATCTCATTCGATACAATTGTTCCGTATCGTTTATTTGATGACACGGTTGTATACCCATCAGTCGTTTTCAGTACTTTAGCCTTTGCTTGCCGGCTACCCATCAGTTTGAATGCTATCCCTGGGATTTGAGGCATCGAATTCTTTTGGATATTTTTTTTATAGCAATCCAAACTAAGAGCATGAACCGCGTCACGATCATAACATGGAATCTTTCCAGAACCTGCGAAAACAACAGCTTTGAGTTTCTTGGAGCCCATGACAGCTCCCAAACCCGAACGCCCTGCCATACGGCCTTTATCATTCATGATCCCCGAGATAAGGGATAAATTTTCTCCGGCTTGACCAATGCATGCAACTCTTGGTGTTTTCTTATTTGAGGACGATTCTTTCATTAATATTTCTTCCGTTTCAACTGCGTCTTTCCCCCAAAGATAGGCTGCATCCCTGATCTCTGCCTTCCCTTTCTCAACATACAAATACACTGGCTTTGCAGAAATACCGGAGAATAGAATACCATCATAGCCGCATTGCTTTATTGCAGCCGTCATTGATCCTCCACAATTCGATTCCCCCCATGTTCCCGTTAGTGGCGACTTGGCTGCAACCAGAAATCTTCCTGCAAGCAATGCTCCTGTGCCACTAAGCAGCCCTGGAACAAAGGCAAGAATATTTTCAGGCCCCAAGGGATTGGTATTTTGCGGGATGCGCTTATAGAGAAGGCTTATGGCTAAGCCTATTCCTCCCAAATATGTTTCATAAATATTGTCACTTATTATTTCTTCCTGAATCACGCCATTTGTTAAATCAACATTCAGTATTTTCCCGCAATATCCTTTCATCCCGATCTCCTTTCAATCTGTTATCGCAATTATTAACCTACATAGGTGTTGCGTAATGATAGGGGTAACTTTCTATTTTTCAGTTTAATTTGAAAGCTCTGAATATTTAAGGTTATAAATTTGACATTAATGATAAAAAATGACCTGTTATTATATGATATGCATCTAGACAAGGAAGAGGGAAAATTGACATTTCACACACAGAATTGACTATTGATATCATCAATCGTTCGTTATTATTGCATTTTATTCATAATGATATATACTCCAAGTAGCAGGACTTAGCAAGCTTCATTAAAGTCAAATATGGGGTTATGAAAATGTGCCTTTTCAATTTTCTGAAATTGGAATTAAAACAAGAAGATGAAAAAACTGTAGATTTATTTCAGAAGGCTACTGGAATAAATTGTACTGTATTTTATTTTGACGATAATCAAACTATTACATCGATTTTTGAATCACTTGGTAACAATGATTGTTCCACATGCCCATCTGTAAAAGCTTTGGAAACTGTATCATTTGATAATATTTTGAGAATATTTGATTTGGATGGAAAGCCGTATGTATTCTTTGGGCATTGCATGTATGCATTCATCGCAGTGGCAGCTTTGTCTCGAAATGGTCATCGGAATATTTTTATCGCTGGTCCGATATGTACAGAGAATTATTCACCAAAAGAACCTTTTCCCTGTTTACACTCAGATGTTTCATCACTATCAGTTCTAAGCTCATCTCGTATCAAGATAGCTTCGCAACTGCTTTACGATTTAGTTAAGTTCAGCATACCTGTTGATCATCTTGATCCGTCCATAAAGAATGAGCAATCAAATGCTCTTTTAGATAGTGTTGCTACTATACATGCGATGGACAATTCTGTTTTCTACGAAATTTTAAATGCTAATCTTATTGCCAGAAATAAAAAGCAGGTAGTCAAATCATTAAACTATATGAGCGATCATATTGAACGTATCCTAAAATTAGTTGCAACTAATCAGATATTTCTTGCAAAACAAGTATCAGAAGAACTGATTTTCCCAATTGTCCTTGAAGAAGACCTAATACAGGCCCGTTCACTTTTTGTTGGCATAGCTTCATTGCTCGGTCAAAAAGTTGCTGAGTCTTATGACTTTCTTTATACTCGCGAAATGTTTATTGCATATAGTGAGTATATTGAAAATATGTCAAATGCAAATGATAAATCCAGCATTTATTCTTTAACTGTCATATATTTCAATAATATTTTTAATGAAATGTTAAATTCATACAGATGCAATAAAGTTGATTCTCCGGCATCAAAAACCATCAATTATATCCAAAAAAATTACAAAGCGGATATTAATATAAATTCAATTGCCCATATATTGAATTTTGACTCAAGTTACCTTTGTCGAGCCTTTAAAGACGAAATGGGGGTCACTATAAAGAGTTATATAATCAATTATAGACTCTGCAGAGCTGCCGATCTCATACTCACATCCAATAAATCTATTTCAACCATTTCCGAATACGTAGGATATCAAGACGTAAAATTGTTTGTGAAGCATTTTAAAAGCCAATATGGGACAACACCCTCAACATATAGACAAGCTCTTAATGGTTGATGTCTAAGCTGTCCCGAACTAACCTTCTGCCACTAAGAATAAAAACTCAATATCACCAGCCATACCCAACAATAGCCTTATCAACGGTTCTGTTGCAAAAAATCTTTACTCTTTCTCACAACCACCACACTGTTATGATTGCACCATCATTACTCCATGTAGGAAACAAAATGGCTGAAAGCTTATTTAAATGGAAACACTTCGAATCAAATATTAATCTGCTCTGTGTCAGGTGGTATTTGAAGTACCCTCTTTACTAATAATTCCTTCACCTCTTGCGCTCAAACAGACTGCCATCATGTAGTACAACCTGGATGCCTCCATCTATCTCAACAACAGCCTTATCAACTAAGCCCCTCCATAGATTCATATCAAAGTCCCTATCCGCTATCGCATCCCCTTCGATTGTAGATAAGTACTTTCCAACGATTTCTCGCCTTCTTAGCAAACTTTCAAGCTCCCCTTCCAGCTCAGCCAGTGCCTTGTACTTCCTGTCATATTCTTCGGCAAGTGGCATATATCTCTTCTGGTATTCTTCCTGGTTTAGTGGCTTTCTGGCATTTTCTGATACGCAGTTAGTGTGAATAATCCTACGATTGGATATTCCTTCTATTTCAAAATCTCAATCCCGGCTAGAAACTTTACCAGTATCCTCCCATCGGGCGTCACTTCAAATCGTTCAACCAGTCGAAGAGAAAGTGGATAGTCAAAGCCTTCCAGTTTCTTACCGCCAAGCAGCAGATCCAACAGCTCCTTCGCCCGATGCCTCTGTAAAGCATTTCCTTGGTTCTTTTGCTTTTCCAGTATTTTAATGTAACCATCTGGCGACTTTATCATGCTATTTACCGCACGGATAAAGGCATCCTCTGGCGCGCCGCTTTGAATCTGAATATCCGTGCAAAGCATCGGCCTAGGCTTTGGCAGTTTCCTCTCCTTCTTTTGCCTTGTCAGTTTTTTACGGTCATTTCCCATATAGGATAACCCATGTGGTTCTGGTGTAAAACTCATGCCCGGTATCACAGTACCCTTTCTCCCTAGAAAACTGCTGCACCGCCAATAGACCTTTCCTATCTCTCCCTTCCTCTTTGACTGAAGTTGCACAAAGCTGTTTCCACACACCTGGCAGGTCATCCGACCAGATATGCATCGGCTTTCATTGCTGTCATGAAAGCGCCTTCTCCCACGTTTTTTGCAATTGTCCCTTTGCCGTACCATCTCAAGCTGCACGCATTCCCATGTGTCTTTATCAATAATGGCAGGATGGGTATTTTCCAAATATCTACTTGGAAACTGACCTGTGTTTATCACACGCTTTTGAGTGATGGGGTCTTTGATGAAGGTCTTTTGGAATCTGAAATCCCCTTTAATCTTTTCGTTTGTAAGTACCTTATATATATGGCCATAGTCCCACCCCATTTGATCAAAGGTATTTGGTACGTTATCCGCCATAAGCCGCTGGGCTATCTGCGCAATGCCGTAGCCACCCAAAAACTCTCGATAAATCCTTCTTACAATTTCCGCCTTATCTTCCCTAATAATCAGGTTTTTGTTTTCATCTTTTGTGTATCCTAGGAATTTACCCGAAGCAACCGACTGAATTTTCCCTCGTTCGTAGTTTCTCCGGTTCCCCCATTTGACGTTTCCAGAAAGTGAAAAGGATTCTTGCTCCGCTGCGGCCGAGAGAATTGATAGTAACAGCTCTCCTTTGCTGTCATTGGTATGGATATTTTCCTTTTCAAAAAACACATCCACATGAAGCTCTTTAAGTTCCCTTATGCTCCTTAAGGTGTCTACTGTGTTTCTTCCAAATCGAGATACGCTTTTTGTAAGGATCAAGTCCAGCTTCCCTGCCCTGGCATCTTCCATCATTTGGTTAAATGCATCCCTTTTTTTAAGGCTGGTTCCTGAGATGCCTTCGTCAGCATAAATACCAGCAAATTCATACTCTGAATTTCCTTGTATATGCCCCTCATAATATTCCATTTGTGCCCTGTAGCTCGTCTTTTGCTCAAGACTGTCCGATGACACTCGGCAGTATGCGGCAGCTTTAAATACCTTTTCATCCTTTTCCTTTGAAGTACTCCGCTGCGGGTATAAGACGGTAATTTGCTTTTGTTTTTTTGTAACGTTTTCCAAGATTCCCTACCTCCATTAACACCATTTTTTCTTCTATCTTCATCCCATCTGTCAGGGCAAGAAGATTGCTTTCCGTTATCCTGCCGCCTTCGCAATTCGCGATGCCTTTTACTAGGTACGTAGAACAGACCCAGCTTATGTAGCCACCGGCTTGCATGTGGCGTGTCAAAACTGCCCCGCAGCGGTGGCAAAGCAGAAGGCGTGTAAAGGGATATGTTTTAGGCTTTCTTTTCTTTCTCCTTTTCACCGCCTGCTCCCAAATCTCTCTTGGAACAATGGCGGGATGGGAATTTTGAAGTAAGTACTTAGGTCTTTGCCCTTTATTTATTATCTGCTTTCCCGTATCGCCGATATAGCTCTTTTGCATGAGTATGTCGCCAGCATATTTTTCGTTTGATATAATTCTTAGGATTCGATGCGAAAACCAGGGTTCATCGGATAACGTTGGAACTTTTTCTTCATTCAATATCTTTTCTATCCTGCAGGCACTCATCCCACCAAGATACATATCAAAGATTCTTCGAATGACCGCTGCCTGCTCTTCATCGATGATTAGTTCTTTATTCTTTCCCTTTAAATATCCATAAGGAAGCTTTGCGGAAGGGTATGGCTTTCCACTTTTGTACCGGTGCTGGTTTGCCTGGCGGATGTTTTGGCTGACAGACTTTCGTTCCTCTTGCGCAATGCCTGCCAGAACAGCTAACAAAAGCTCTCCTTCTTTATCTAGGGTATTAATGTTTTGTTCTTCAAAGTACACGCCAACCCCAAGGGCAGCCAGTTCTCTTACCGCACTTAGCAGCAGCAGGGTATTTCTCGCAAATCTGGATATGGATTTAGTAAATACAAGGTCAAGTTCCCCTTCTCTTGCTTTTTTCATCATGGCATCAAACCCCGGCCGGCTTTCCTTTGATCCTGGGATGCCAAAATCTGAAAATACACCAATAAACTCATAGGCCGGATTTTGGGAGAGCATTCTTACAAAGTACTCCTCCTGATTATCCATGGAGATACGCTGCCCCTCATGGATGGTAGACACCCGCACGTATGCGCAGACTCTTGTTTTTGCAGGTAGCTCAAACAGATTCTTTTCGGTTTCAATTACCCTTATCCTTTTATCCTTTTCCATCTTTATACCTCCATCCGCCATGGCAGGGTTGTACCGTCTTTAAATGAAAATATGATACTTCCTTCCTGCCCTATCTTCACCGACCGAATTATCGTCTTCCACAGGCTTTCATCAAACTCAGTAAGCAGACTCTTTCTTTGCCGAAGCTCCTTAATGAATATGTCGATTTGATTCTGCTGTGCTTTCTTGGATTCTATCTTTGATGCCAGTTCTTTTCTCTGCCTTTGAAATGCATTATGCTTGTAGGCTAGGGTGTCGTATTTTTCTTGGTATTCCGTTTGATCGATTGCCCTGCATGCGTTTTCGGCGATTAGGCTTTCCAGCTGCTGCTCTAGGCCCTTACACATTTTTAGAAGCCTTTCGTCTTTTTGGGTTAGGTTCTTCACATCCGTTGTGTCATTTAGCAGCTTTTCGCAATTTGCTATGAGCTCTTCTTTTTCCTTGATCATGCTATTTACAGCCTCAGTAAATGCCACCTTTATCGCTTCTTCTTTTAAATGCGGGGTTTTGCAGTATGTTTTCTTTTGAAACTTCGCATTGCAATGCCACACGACAGCTCTATATTTGTTAGTAGAGTGCCAAATCTTCCTGCCGTAAAAATTGCCGCACTCACTGCATACAAGTCTGCTTGAAAAGCAGCTGTCTGCACGTGTGCTACTGCCACCTTCCGATCGCCTTTTAATTTCTGCCTGCACCATTTCAAACACC
>JBHEKY010000036.1:0-2635 GCA_041859095.1 Anaerovoracaceae bacterium | reverse complement strand
CACATTTGCAGAAATTGCACCGCGGTATTCATATCTTCCAAGCAGCAAATGGAGAAAGGTGGTCTTGCCGCGACCGTTGCGGCCGGTAAAACCGAGCTTCCAGTCGGTGTCGATCTGAAAACTTACATTTTCAAAGATGTTGTCATAGCTGCCTTCATAGGAAAAAGTAAGATTCGTTACGTTGATCAGTGACATGGTGATTCCTCCTGCACAAAAAATATAGGCTGCAAGAAAGTCAATTCTTGCAGCCCATAACAATAGAGTCAAACCAAGTCCAATCAAAAGGCCTGATCTACATATGCTACTTGCGGGAAAAGAATTTGTTTCTTTCTTGCATATGCATAACAAAACAATCCGGCAATCGTCATTAGCGGCTCAATTACCGTCGATGGTTTCCATTATGCCTTTGATTTTTAGCAAGAAAGAATTTTCATCTTTTCAACTCCCATAATCTTTTCGTGAATACTATATCATGTCATTTTTTGAAATTCAAGAATCGGGCTGATAAGTTGACAAAAATAGGGTGGCGATGTAAAGTCGGGCTTGAACAGAATTAATGATTTTTTGGAGGAAAAGAATGATAAGGCGGAACTTGTGTGTCGAGGGAATCCCCGCTATCCTGTGGGGGAAAGAAACTGGCAAAATGATGGTGGCTGTTCATGGCAACATGTCTAATAAAGCGGATGAACCGATCGTTCTATTGGCCGAAGCGGCGATTCCGTCAGGCTATCAGGTTCTGAGCTTCGATCTGCCGCAGCACGGAGACCGAAAACAGGAACCCACCCTTTGCAAGGTTCAGAATTGCGTTCATGATCTTGCCACGATGATGAACTATGCCCGGCAGGCTTCAAAGGACGTAAGTCTGTTTGCCTGCAGCATGGGCGCTTATTTTAGCCTGATTGCCTATCGGGATGTCGGACTGCGCCAATGTTTGTTTTTGTCACCGGTTGTTGACATGGGCCGTATTATCGAAAATATGATGAATTGGTTCCAAGTGAGCAAAGAGCGACTGCAGGAGGAGCAGGAGATCGCAACGTCGGCAGGCCCCACACTTTACTGGGATTATTATTGCTATGTCAGGGACAACCCGATTGTTCGATGGCAAAGCCCTACCGCCATTCTGTATGGCAGTGAGGACAATCTATGTGAATTTGAAGTAGTATCTTCATTCGCAGATAAGTTTGCCTGTGAACTGGACGTAATGGAAAAAGGCGAACACTATTTCCATACTTCCGCGCAACTGGAATACTACCGAGAATGGTTAGCCAAACACTTGAATTAATCGAATCAATTGGCGCTGTTCGGGCCAGCGTGATGGAGAGAATGGATTTCGTCCCTTCCCAACGCCCTGTTATATAGGCGAAAATCGGCCATTTTTCCCATAAAGAGCAGGTTTGGGTTGCTTGTGTCGCTGCCGGTTCCTATCCGAACCTTGCCATTGGACGGAACGATGGACATTCCGGCAGGGATATCGCGTGAAGACCCTTTCAATACTCCGTTCACATAAAGATGGAGTTTGCTGCCGTCCGAAGAAAACAACAAATGGGTCCAGTTGTTACCCAGTCCATAATTGTCGTAAGGGCCACCAGTTACCAGGAAATTGCCGCCTTTGACAAACTGGACATCCATCCTGGCGCCGAAGGCCCCACGGGTAAAGGCATGGACAATGTTATGCGTGCCGGCATCGTTCATTTTTGTAAAAATGGACTGGACTTTGTTGCCGCTCTTGGCGGAATCCACCAGAACCCAGACCGACAGTGTAAAAGTGTTTTGCAGTTGAAGACTTGGTCCGTTGGCAATATTGATAAAGCCCCCGTTAAATACCGCGTGCTTTTCAACGACATCATCCTCAACCAGCGACACGGCGCCTACGATTGACCCGTTGAAGCCATTGCCGGATGAGTCATTGAAGTCGGTCTTGAATTTGTAGTGGGCCACTAGCCCGTTCTCGGCTGCATAGCTACTACTGAAGAGAAGGAAACAGGTCAGCATTGCTATGAGCCCAATTCGCAACATTGCTGGAAGTTTTTTCATGAAACCTCCTCCGTTTGCATTTTGTTTTTCCGGTTCCTATGTAAAGATTTCAAGGTGATCAATTCATTTCGCGGCCGGGACAGTGATCGTCAGTCTTCTTGAGATGACTTGATTCGGGTTGGTGATTTTGATTTCCACCCATAAGTGTTGAACTTGTCCGGTTTTGACGACACGTAGTTGGCTTGTAACATTTTGTGTGCCGGCAGAACTGAAGCTGATTCTATTGGCAGTGGGAACTTTGATATCGCTGCGTAGCCAGTAATAGTTTACTGTAGCCGGACCATCCGTCGTGATTGATCCCGTCAGATCGTACCGCAACTCTCTATTGTCGATCGGTATCGGTGGACTGGCCGAAACGGTAACGCGAGTGGCTTTGGCCGGTGCGGAGAGTGCAACAGATTCGGCAGTGAAGGCAGTGAAACACAAGCATAGAACAACAAAGGCAAAAACTGTTTTTTTGTAACGCATTTCTCTCACCTCTTCATTTTAAAGGTCGAGTTTGAAGGTGTACGAGTCTGCCCAAGTGCCAACTTTACTATTCCAGACCCTGATGAAGAAATCCTTGCCATCAAAGGCGGCAGGCAGGGTTTTGGGCGGCGCC
>JBHEKY010000024.1:0-25173 GCA_041859095.1 Anaerovoracaceae bacterium | reverse complement strand
CTCTCGAACGTTCACCTGATCGAATACAAAGTGCGCGTGCTCGAATCGGACGAGGCGACGGGCTCGAGCGTGCGGGTGCTGATCGAAAGCACCGACGGGCAGAGCAAATGGATCACCGTCGGAGCCTCGACCGACATCATCGAGGCGAGCTTTGAGGCGCTGGTGGACTCCCTCGAATATAAGCTCTGTCAGGAGGATGCTTAAATGGGAATGACCATGACCCAAAAAGTGCTCGCCGGTCACTGCGGACTTGGCAGCGTCGCCGCGGGCCAGATCATAATGGCGGATCTCGTTCTCGTGCTCGGTAACGACATCACTACGCCCGTTGCGCTTAACGAGTTTTCAAAAGCAGGCTGTGAGGACGTATACGATCGGAACAAGATCGCTCTGGTGATGGATCACTTTACGCCCAACAAGGACATCAAAGCCGCCGAGCAGTGCAAGCAGTGCCGAACGTTTGCGGGTGATCTTCAGATTTCCAATTTCTTTGATGTGGGGCAGATGGGCATCGAGCATGTCTTGTTACCCGAGAAGGGCTTGGTTGTGGCGGGAGACTGTGTCATTGGCGCTGACTCTCACACTTGCACCTACGGCGCATTAGGCGCGTTTTCCACCGGAGTAGGGAGCACGGACATGGCTGTTGGGATGGCCACCGGGGAAACCTGGTTCAAAGTACCTTCCGCCCTTCGGTTTCACCTGACCGGTTCCCTACCGCCCCACGTTGGCGGGAAAGACGTGATTCTTCATATCATCGGCATATTGGGTGTGGACGGTGCGCTTTATAAGTCCATGGAATTCACCGGACCCGGCCTTGCTGCGCTAACCATCGATGACCGACTTTGCATGGCCAACATGGCCATTGAAGCCGGTGCCAAGAATGGGATTTTCCCAGTGGATGAAATAGCCAAGGCTTATCTCGATCAGCGGTCTTCCCGCCCTTACACCGTTTACGAAGCAGATGCCGATGCCGAATATGATCAAACCTTCGAGATCAATCTGTCGGAACTGCAACCCACGGTAGCGTTTCCCCACTTGCCGGAGAACACAAAAACCATTGACGAAATTCGTAACCTGGCGCAAGATGTTGTTATCGACCAGGTGGTCATCGGTTCCTGCACCAACGGGCGTTTGTCCGACATGGCAGAAGCGGCAGCCATCCTAAAAGATCAAACCGTTTCGCCACATGTTCGCACGATTATCATTCCTGGCAGTCAAGAAGTGTACAAGCAGTGCATCGTGAAAGGGTATCTGGAAATCTTCGTCGATGCGGGCTGTGTGGTTTCCACCCCCACCTGCGGGCCTTGTCTGGGTGGCCACATGGGCATTCTGGCAGCCGGTGAACGTTGTGTTGCAACCACCAATCGAAACTTTGTGGGACGGATGGGTCACGTGGAATCGGAAATCTATCTGGCCGGACCTGCCATTGCGGCGGCTTCCGCTATCGCTGGATTTATCACTGCGCCTGGGGAGGAGAAGCCATGCAAGTAAAAGGATTTGCCCATCGATACGGAAACAATGTGGACACGGATGTGATCATCCCAGCCCGATATTTGAATACTTCCTCCCATGCCGAGTTGGCTCACCACTGCATGGAAGATATCGATCCGGATTTTGCCGCCAAAGTGAAAGACGGCGATTTGATTGTTGCCGGGGAAAACTTCGGTTGCGGTTCATCTAGAGAGCATGCTCCTATTGCCATTAAAGCCAGCGGAGTTTCCTGTGTCATCGCCAAAAGCTTTGCCCGGATTTTCTACCGAAATGCCATCAACATTGGGCTACCTATTATGGAATGTCCCGATGCAGCGGATGCCATCAAAGAAGGCGACCTGATTGCCGTGGATTTTGATGCAGGCAGCATCGTCAATGAAACCCAGGGAACGTCCTATCAGGCGGAGCCCTTCCCCCCGTTCATCCTGGATATCATCCGGGCAGGCGGTTTAATCAACAGTATTAAGGAGGCCAAATGAATTATCAAATCGCAGCGATTCCCGGCGACGGCATCGGCCCCGAAGTTACCATGCAAGCCCTTCGGGTTCTGCTTTCTGTTGGTAATATTTTTGGCCATACCTTTGCCATCAGCACTTATCCGGCCGGCGGCGCCGCCATCGACGAAACCGGCGAATGCCTTCCCGCTTCTACCATTGAAGGTTGCAAAGCAGCCGATGCGGTGATGCTTGGTGCGGTCGGTGGAGACAAGTGGGACAGTCAGCCATTGGAAAACCGTCCGGAATCTGCGCTGCTTGGTTTACGAAAAGCCCTGGGGCTTTATGCCAACATCAGGCCTGCCATCATGTTCGACCAACTAGCCGATGCTTGCCCCCTGAAACCGGAACTGGTTGCGGGAGGTTTGGATTTGGTTGTGGTTCGAGAACTAATCGGTGGCATTTACTTTGGCGAAAAAGGCACCAAGCAAACTTCCATGGGGCTGGCCGGCTACGACATCGAAATCTATGCCGAAGAAGAGGTCCGGCGGATTGGTCGGGTTGCCTTTGAAATGGCCATGAAAAGAAACAAGAAAGTAACCAGTGTGGACAAAGCCAACGTTTTGGAAAGCTCCAGGCTGTGGCGTCGCATCATGGAAGAAGTGGCGTACGATTATCCGGAGGTTGCGCTTTCCCATCTATATGTGGACAATGCCGCCATGCAGCTAGTTATCCATCCAAAGCAATTCGACGTCATTGTTACCGGCAATATGTTTGGCGATATCCTTTCAGATGAAGCCTCTATGATTACCGGCTCTATTGGGATGCTGCCCTCCGCCAGCTTGGCGGATGAAGGCTTTGGGCTTTATGAACCGGTTCACGGATCGGCACCGGTCATTGCAGGGCTTAACATCGCCAACCCCATGGCTGCCATTTTATCGGTTGCCATGATGCTCAAATACAGTTTTGGCCTGACCGCGGAAGCTGACAGCGTCACCAATGCCGTCAAAGAAGTCCTTTCCATGGGCTACCGAACCACAGATTTGGTCAGGATGAAATCGGAAGGAAGCGAAGAAACCGAACACAAAATCCTGGGCACCCTAGAAATAGGAAGCCTCATTGCCGCCCGCATAAAAAAGTAAATGTAGCAGTTCCCCAAGGTTACGACTGCGGGAAAACAGAAGGAGATCAAGATGAAACTTGAAGACATCAGACCGCAAATTGACCAGGTAGATGACCAGTTGGCCGCCTTAATCCGGAAACGGTTTGAATTGGTGGAACAAGTAGCCGCCATCAAAAAAGAACAGAATCTGCCGGTGGCGGACAGTAGCCGGGAACGGGACATTATCAATCGATTGTCCAAGGAAGACAACGAGGAAATGCGTGGATACCTGAAGATTTTCTTCCATACCCTCTTTGACATGTCCAAATCCCACCAACTGCGGGCCATTCACACCGATTCCAAAACCGCGGAAGTCATGGCGACAGCTCTCAAAGAAACCCCCCAGATGTTTCCCAAAGATGCCGTGGTGGCATGTCAAGGTGCGGAAGGAGCCAATTCCACCCAGGCTTCAGAGAAGTTTTTCAGTCATCCTTCCATTATGTACTTCAATACCTTTGAAGGCGTTTTTTCTGCCGTGGACAAAGGCATGTGCCAGTACGGCATCCTGCCCCTTGAAAACAATCTACATGGTTCCGTGACAGAAATCTATGACCTGATGCATCAATACCGGTTCTACATCGCCAAGAGCCTGAAGCTCAAAATCAACCATGTGCTGTTGGCCAAGCCGGGCACCAAGCTTTCAGACATCAAAAAAATATACTCCCATGAGCAGGCCCTGGCCCAGTGCGGGAATTTCCTAAAAAACCTTAAGGCAACCGTAGAGCCCTGTGAGAACACCGCCATGGCGGCGAAGCATGTAGCTGCTTCCTCCGAAGCAGGAGTGGCTGCCATTTCCTCTGCATATTGCGCAGACCTATATAACCTGGAAGTGGTCAAAGAAGACATCCAAAACAGTGACAACAACTACACCAAGTTTATCTGCATTTCCAAAAAACCGGAAATTTATCCGGGTTCCAACAAAATCAGCATCATGGTAATCCTGTCTCACAGACCGGGTGCACTATATCATTTCATGTCCAAGTTTGCGGCCTATGACGTCAACCTGACAAAAATAGAAAGCCGCCCCATTCCGGATAGCGACTTTGATTTCAGCTTCTTCTTTGATTTTGAAATATCGGTTTACGATGAGGCGCTGGCCTCGCTTTTCGCTCAGCTGGAAGACTCCACCAAGCAATTTGCTTTCTTAGGTTGCTACACGGAACAATAACCAACGGAAAGACGAAAGTAAAACATAGAAAAACCACAGAAATGGCGCAATCCATTCCTGTGGTTTTTTGTTACTTACTTATAAAGGAAAGGATTGCCTCAACTGTTTGCTTCTGCTGCTCTGCCTTGGTAATCGTGGCTGTGCCATCTCCTTTTTGTTTGCCGTAGTTGCCATAGTTGGCGTGGTTGCCCCCCTGGAGAACCAACACGTTTGTTTCGTAGTCAACTTTGGTTTGGTCTAGCACCAGGTCCTGGCTGCCGTATATGGTCAGCGCTTTGTCCGGGCTCCATCCGCCGTATACATAAGCTCCCAGAAGAATCACCTCTTCAATTTGATCGGGGTGATCCACAGCAAAGCTGCTGGCCATGACCCCGCCCAAGGAATGACCGCCAATGATCCAATGGGTGATTTCCGGTCTCGTATCAAATGCCGCTTCTCCGCCGTTTTTATTGAACACGGCTAGTTTGAATGGCATCTTTACCAGTACGCAGGTAATCCCCTGATCCCGTAGCTGATCTAACAGTGGCAAATAAGCTTCCGCTTCCACTTTTCCTCCCGGGTAAAAGATAAGCCCTGTGTACCCGGGTACAGCTGGATCCAATATAATCAGGTCTCCCTGTACGGTCACCTGTGTGTTGTCTTCAGCCAAAGCAATGGCTGTTTGATCTGCATGGGAGTAGTCCGCTGCATAGATTAAGAACCCACCAGTGAGTAAAGCAAGGATTGTGACAATCAATAAGATGACAATCTTAATTCGTTTCTTCATGATTTTTCATCCTCTCATCAAACTTATTTTATATTTTTATTATACCACAGGTGAATCAAGGTCACTCACACCTTGCTTGATGTGCTAATTCGTTGATATTTCAACGTTCATATGGCTTTCAAAAATATTTGTAATTTTCTGATAATATCTATTGACAAATCGATTTGCCGGGAGTATTATTACCTTACTCACCGAAGATGAGTTCCCCAAAAGGAATGTCAAGTAGGTGGGCCGCTCCGAAAAATCGTAACCATAAAACGAATGATTGCCGTGAAAAGCGTAGTTCGAAACAAGGTTGAAATCCTGTTCACTAAGAGCTAATCGAGAGATTACATTCGAAGGAATAAGGAACAGTCGATGAGGTCGGGATTCAGCGTTTTGTACCGGTACGGTACCTAAATCTGAGAGATGTGAATGTCTTTGTACATCACATTGAAACCGAATAGGAGTAGTAAAAGAAAGGAGGATATACTCCATTGTGGTATACCCTCAACTAAAGGGTAGATGAATTCAATAGAATTATCTACCCTTTGTCTTTGCGTTTATTTCGTTTTCATTTTTCGTCCAGAAGCTGTCTGGCTTCCGCGGCGCGGGCGTGAGCTTCCAACCCTTCCCCTCTTGCGAGAGAGGATACGATGGGCAATATGGTTTCTACTCCTTTGGCATCTAGCTTCTGATGGGTGCAGACCTTCAGGAAGGTTCCAACCCACAGCCCTCCCGTATAACGGGCAGCTCCCAACGTCGGTAAGGTGTGATTGGTACCGGTGGCGTAATCACCAAAGACTTCCGCGGTTCGTTGACCTATGAACAATGAGCCATAGTTTCTTAGTTTCTCTGTCAGCGAGGCTTCATGTTTTTCGGCAACCATAATTTCCAGATGCTCCGGTGCGTAGTGATTGGCGTATTCAACTGCCTCGTCCAAATCCGAAGCCAGCAGGATTTCTCCATAATCTTTCCAAGATTGTTCGGCAATGACTCTGGTGGACAAACCTTCCAGTTGTGCTTCGACCTGCGCCAGCACCGCCTCGCCCAAAGCACGGTCGGTTGTCACGAGGATTCCCTTTGCGACTTTGTCATGTTCAGACTGTGCCAGTAAATCTGCTGCGATGACCCTTGGATTGGCTGTGCCGTCGGCGATGACCAGCACTTCACTGGGACCTGCAAGGAAATCGATACCAATTTGTCCGAAACACTGCCGTTTGGCTTCTGTAACATAGCTATTGCCAGGACCCACAATCAGGTCCACCGCTTTGATGGATACGGTGCCGTATGTGGCTGCCGCGACAGCCTGCGCTCCGCCGACCACGTAAATTTCATCCATGCCCGCCATGTCCATGGCCACAAGGGTTTTCGGGTGGATGTTGGGGGTGCCCTTCATAGCCGGGGAACACCCGATGACCCTAGGCACACCGGCTACTTTTGCCGGAATTCCAAGCATCAATGCGGTGGAATAGAGCGGATAGCTTCCGCCGGGTACATAACAGCAACAGCCATCCACCGGAATCACTCGATGACCCAATGTGATGCCCGGCATGGGGATAACCCCTTCCAAAGAAATAAACAGGGCTTTTTGTGCCTCCGCAAACGTCTTGACGTTCGAAGCGGCCTGCTTCATTCTTTCCAAGTCTTCAGCGGCAACCTGTTTATAAGCAGCCGCAATTTCGGCTTCACTTACCCGCAGGGGATCTCGATGACATTGATCATAGTCTGCATTGTATGTCATCAGCGCCTGGTCTCCCCGGGCTCTGACTTCTTCGATGATTTTTGTGACCCGTCCGGCTAACTCAGCGGAATCTGCCAGGGAACGGGGCATTGCTTGTTTTATGGTTTTCATGCTTGCTTCCTACTCTTTTCTTCAATGGTGGATATTATGTTTTATTGTAATTGGCAAGGCCTTGCTTTGTCAATGAAAACAGTCCGTTTCCGGGTTTAGCCTGACATTTCTGTCCTGTTGCTTTTCCCTTGACTTCACCATTTTAGGCAGATATACTCTTTTCATGAGTTTATTAGAATTACTGCTTGTCGCAGTGGGACTTTCCATGGATGCCTTTGCCGTGGCCATATGCAAGGGCCTTTCCATACAACAAGAGCATCAGAAGCGATCTGCCTCACAATCCATTTATACCGGTTTGTGGTTTGGCTTATTTCAAGGCGGTATGCCACTGATTGGATATTTTGTCGGCGCTAAATTCAGCACGCTGGTCAGCGGATTTGACCACTGGATTGTCTTCTTTCTTTTGCTCCTCATCGGCGGCAAGATGATCAAAGAGTCCCGGGAACCGGATTCTTGTCCCAATCCTTCCTTCAAACCCATAGCCATGCTACCTCTGGCGGTGGCTACAAGTATTGATGCACTAGCAGTGGGCGTCTCGTTTGCCTTTCTAAAGGTGAGCATTATTGAAGCCGCCTCTATCATTGCGGCAACCACCTTCTTCTTGTCCGCGATCGGTGTCCAAGTAGGCTGTTTTTTTGGCACTCGATTCAAGTCCCGGGCGGAATTGGCCGGCGGTCTGGTCTTGATTGCCATTGGTACGAAAATCCTCATAGAGCACCTGCTCGGTTAAATCAAGAATCTACCCTTTACAGAATCGGTTTAACGTGGTAAACTCTAACAAAGACAAAGCGAAAGGAACCAATCCATTGAAACATTCAGCAGTGGTAGCAAAATATTTTTATTACTACTTTACCTACGGTAAGGTGTATTTTGCTACTGAGAGATAACTTTCCTTTTGGAAACCACTCAAAATCATTCTCCACAGGCAAAATACACCTGTGGAGTTTTTTTTACCCACAAAGGCAAACCGGCCTAGGGTAATCAGGAATTATCGTAATGAAGCGGAGGAAAGCTCAATGATTATTGTATTAAAAGAAGATCCGGATCAAAAACAGCTGGACAATTTGGTGGCATGGCTGAAAAGCATGGACTTGGAAATCCATTATAGCCAATATGGCGCCACCACAATTATGGGGATTATCGGCGAGACTGCCGTGGTAGACACCGAGCTGATTGAAGCCCTGGATATTGTCGAAAGCGTGAAACGAATTACTGAGCCCTACAAAAATGCTAACCGAAAATTTCATCCCAAGGACACCATTATCGATATCGGGCCGGTAAAACTGGGCGGTGGTCATTTTGCAGTCATCGCAGGCCCTTGTTCCATTGAATCAATGGATCAGGTCTGCTCCATTGCAGAGGAGGTCAAAGCCGCTGGTGCATTAATGTACCGAGGTGGCGCCTTCAAGCCCCGAACCTCTCCCTATGCTTTCCAAGGCATGCGGGAAACCGGTATAGAATTTTTGTTGGAAGCCAAACGACGTTCCGGACTGCCGGTGGTCACTGAGGTCATGGATGTTTCCCATCTTCCTCTTTTCGAGGATGTAGATGTAATTCAGGTCGGCGCAAGGAATATGCAAAACTTTGAATTACTCAAAGAGCTGGGCAAGTTGGATAAGCCTATCCTTTTGAAACGTGGACTTTCTAGCACCATCAGCGAATTTCTCATGAGTGCCGAGTACATTATGGCTGGCGGGAACCACAAGGTTATCCTCTGCGAAAGGGGTATCCGAACCTTCGAAACTGCCATGCGGAATACTTTGGATTTGTCTTGTATTCCTCTAATCAAGAGTCTTTCACATCTGCCCATCATTGTTGACCCAAGTCATGCCACCGGCATTGCCTCCCTGGTAAAACCCATGTCCATGGCAGCCGTTGCGGCAGGGGCGGATGGTCTTATGATTGAAGTGCACAACGATCCGGTTCATGCTCTATGCGATGGAGCGCAATCCCTTACACCTGCAGCGTTCCAGGATGTAATGAACGCTGTGATGCAAATTCTGCCACTGGCATATAAAGGAGAAACCAAATGATAGGAGTCATCGGACTGGGGCTGGTCGGCGGATCCATGGCCAAAGCTCTGAATCAGAATACGGATCATACCGTTTATGGATACGACATCAACGAAACCGTCAGTCAAAAAGCCAAGCTAGTAAATGCCATTGAAGATGTACTAACCGACGAAATGTTGCCAGAATGCGATGTGGTTGTGGTAGCCTTGTATCCTGAAGCAACCATTGAATATGTAAAATCCCATGCGAACCTCTTCAAAAAAGGTGCTATTGTTCTGGACTGCTGCGGCGTCAAAGAAGTGGTCTGCTCCGCGTTGGAACCCATCGCCCAAGAAAACGGTTTTGTCTTCATGGGCGGTCACCCTATGGCCGGCATTGAGCATTCCGGCTTTGAGTATTCCAAAAAAGCACTGTTCGACAAGGCATCTATGATTCTCGTTCCTGCCAAAGATACTCGAATTGAAGACATCGAATTGATTCGTAACCTGTGCAAGGCTATCGGTTTCACCATGATTCAGATGTCTACCCCAAGAGAGCACGACCGGATGATCGCCTTCACTTCCCAATTACCCCATGTGATATCCGGTGCCTATATCCGTAGCGATGCCGCCAAAGGACATCAGGGATATTCAGCCGGTAGTTATTGGGATATGTCCCGCGTTGCCAAGCTCAACGAAGATATGTGGACCGAATTATTTATGGACAATCCGGAATTTCTCGTCAATGAACTTTCTGCGATGACCAAACGATTGACCGAATATCGTGATGCGATTGCAAGTGGCAATCAAGAGACATTGCGACAGCTCCTTCGAGATGGTAGAATAAAGAAAGAGATCATCGACAAAGAGTTTTTCTAAACGTCCTACGTCATTGCACCGGATTGAAAAGGAGCAAAAAATGATTCCTCTGACTATCAATACCCATCAACCCTATACAGTGATTTCTGAACCCGGCGCTCTGGCCAATCTGGGCACCATCTGTGCCGACATTTTGAAACCCTGCAAAATATGTGTTGTCACAGAAGACAACGTAGACATCTTGTATTCCGATATTGTAACCGATTCATTGGAAGAGGCTGGTTTTTGTGTTTACAAAATGGTTTTCTCTCCTGGAGAACACACGAAGAGTCTGGTTTCTGTTGGACTGTTGTTAGATTTTCTTTCCGAAAAAGAGTTTACAAGAACCGATGTTGTCATTGCGCTGGGTGGCGGTGTGATTGGCGATCTTTCCGGGTTCGCAGCATCCGTCTATCTACGTGGAATCCGCTATGTTCAGGTTCCCACCACGTTTCTTGCTGCCGTGGATTCTTCCGTTGGCGGCAAAACGGGAGTTAACCTGACTTCCGGCAAAAACTTAGCCGGGACTTTCTGGCAGCCCACTCTGGTGGTTTTTGACCCAATGACCATGGATACGTTAGGCGAATCAATGCTTTTGGATGGCCTGGCAGAAACCATTAAGTGCGGGATGATGGCAGACAAAAGCCTTTTGGACTATTTACAAAATACGCCCTGGAACGGATTGCCCTCCGGCAAGGTTCTTTATGACTTCGTCCAGCGGTGTGCCGTCGGTGCCATCGGGGTGAAACAGAAGCTAGTAGAAGAAGACGAAAAGGATTTGGCGCAACGCCAATTATTAAATTTTGGACACACCATCGGACATGCTATCGAGCTTTCCAGCAGGTATACGGTTTCCCACGGTCAGGCTGTGGCCAAGGGGATGGTCATTGTCACAAGGGCTGCCATGGTAAGAGGTTGGTCCAAAGAAGACTGTCTCACGCCGCTGCTTCATGCTTTGAATAAATTCGGCTTTTCACTGGAAGTGCCTTACTCGGCTCAAACTCTGTCCGAGATTGCCCTCCGGGATAAGAAACGGAAAGGCAAGACAATCAATTTAGTCATTCCTCTCCGACAAGGGGAAGGCGTTCTGAAACCAATTGATATCGACGAGTTAAGCGCATTTATTGAAACGGGGTTGCAACCATGAAAATCATCATACAACCCGGACCCTTAAGTGGAAATCTGCTCGCTATTCCCTCCAAATCTCACGGGCATCGGCTTTTAATTGCTTCCGCATTATCCGATCCGCCGGGTCAAGTGCAGCTCACCGAAACATCTGAAGACCTGGAGGCCACCCGCACCTGTCTGTTGGCGCTTCAGGAAAATGATCCTGTCCTCCCTTGCAGGGAAAGCGGTTCTACCCTTCGGTTTCTTCTTCCTGTTGCCATGGCCCAAAAGAGCCACGTCCGTTTTCTGGGAGAAGGAAGGCTCCTTCAGCGCCCCCTGTCTCCTCTCAAAGAAGAGATGGAGCGGCATGGGTGTCGTTTTCACATCGGAAAAGGCGAACTTGAAGTCAACGGCTTGCTCCAAAGCGGATCCTATCATTTGCCAGGAGACGTCAGTTCCCAATATATCACCGGTCTTTTATTTGCACTGCCTATCCTGCCAGGGGACAGTGAAATACTGCTTACAACACCTTTGGAATCCAAGGGCTACGTGGATATGACACTGCAAGTTCTTATGGATGCAGGAATTCTGGTAGAAGTGTCCACTCAAGAAGGAACCTTTGGCCTTCAACGTGAGGCCCTGCTGCAGTACAAGATACCGGGCGGTCAGCATTACCAATGCCTCGCCCATACCACTCCGGAAGGAGACTGGTCCAATGCCGCCTTTTGGCTGGCTGCCAATTACGTGGGTTTTGGAAATCGGATCACATGTAAGGGACTCTCTGAGGATTCGCTGCAAGGCGATCGGATTGTATCAGAGCTACTCCGTGATTTTCCCAACGTCATCAATGGATCCCAGATCCCCGACTTGATTCCCATTCTTGCCGTCGTGGCCGCAGTGCGACCTGGGATTATCACCATCAATCATGCCGAGCGACTCCGCCTGAAAGAAAGCGACCGTCTGGAAACGACAGTACGACTGATTCGGGATTTAGGTGGTGAAGCGGAAGAATTACCGGATGGGTTGATTATCCGTGGAAAGCCTATGCTTCGTGGCGGAACAGTAGACGGATGTGGGGACCATCGCATTGTAATGGCCGCTGCCATTGCAGCTACGAACTGCGCCGAATCTGTTACCATAATTGGTGCAGAAGCTGTTAACAAGTCCTATCCCGGATTTTTCCGGGATTACAAAGGGTTGGGAGGAAAGATTAATGAAATCTAGCTTTGGAAAACATTGCCGCGTCACCATCTTTGGCGGCTCCCACGAAGACCGGATTGGCGTAACCTTAGAAGGGTTTCCTCAGGGGTTTGTCCCTGATCTCCAAACACTCCAACGATTCATGAATCGACGAGCGCCGGGGAACAGCCCTTTTTCCACCCCTCGCAAGGAAGCGGATTTGGTAGAGCTGGAAAGCACAAATCCACTGACGCTGTTCATACGAAACACTAATGTTCGTTCCGAAGATTATGCGAAGATTATTCAGGTGCCTCGACCCGGTCATGCGGATTATACCGCGACGATTAAATATGGGGACTCAATCAATATGGCAGGCGGAGGCCCATTTTCTGGAAGAATGACCGCACCTCTTTGTATTGCCGGTGGGTTAGCTATGCAGGTTCTGGCGCAACAAGGCATCCGGGTAGGTGCCCATATCGCTTCTATTGCAGGCAAACACGATACGTACTTTGAACCTACAGACATTCCAGAGCCACTTCTGAGCGCTTTGGCCGGATCAGATTTTCCTGTTATCTCCGCGGAATCCGGAGAAGAAATGCAGCGTTTGATCTTGGATGCCAAAAACTGCGGCGATTCGGTAGGAGGTATTGTGGAAGCTTGCGCCATCGGAGTACCTGCCGGACTGGGCGGTGCCATGTTCGATGGTGTTGAAAGCGTTCTATCTCCTGTTCTCTTTGGAATCCCTGGGGTCAAAGGAGTCGAATTCGGGACCGGATTCGCGGCCAGCATATTAAAAGGCTCTGAAAACAATGATCCATTTATTGTTGAAAACCGCCAAGTTCGCACAATGACCAATCATCACGGGGGTATTCTGGGAGGCATCACCTCCGGCATGCCTTTGATTCTCCGTGTGGCTTTCAAACCAACGCCTTCCATAGCTATGGAACAAAACTCAGTGAACCTGACCACCCTTGAACCGGAAATTCTTCAGGTGACCGGGCGACATGACCCCTGTATTGTACTTCGGGCGGTACCAGTGGTGGAAGCGGCGATTGCCATTGGGCTTTTGGACTTGCTCATGGAAAGGACCAACCTATGAAATACGGTTTGTTGGGCGAACATCTGTCCCATAGTTATTCCAAAATCATTCACGAAAAACTAGGTTTGTATTCCTATGAATTATTTCCCATACCTCCGGACCAGGTAGGGGATTTTTTGTCAAACAGAAACTTTGCAGGCTTGAACGTCACCATTCCATATAAAACAGTCGTATCTGAATTCTGTGACGTCATCGACTCGGAAGCCATGGTCATCGGAGCCATCAATACTTTGTATTTCAAGGCCGGCCAACTCCACGGCACAAATACCGATTACCATGGGTTATCCTTCGCAGCCAAGCGTGCCGGTATTTCCTTTGAAGGCAAAAAAGTTCTGATTTTAGGGGGCGGAGGCACCAGCCGAACAGCGAGGGCCTTAATCCGTGATTTAGGAGCAGGTGAAATCATTGTGGCAGAAAGAAATCCAAAAACCGTTGATGGCATTCGAACCATTTCGTATGACAATCTGCCGCGGGATGCTGAAATCATCGTCAACACAACTCCTGTGGGTACCTTTCCCAATAATTTAGAGACCCTCCTTCGGCTTGTCGACTTTCCAAAATGCGTTGGTGTGCTGGATGTCATCTATAATCCGTTTGCCACTGTCCTAATGATGGAAGCCCGGGAGCTGGGCATCCCATGCTCCGGTGGATTGCCCATGCTGGTAGCCCAGGCGACGCGTGCTGCCGAGTTGTTCACCGATCGAGCTGATCTGCTGCAGCAAACGGATCGAATCCTTGCTGAAATGGAGTCCGAGCTTCGAAACATTGTCCTCATCGGGATGCCGGGCAGTGGTAAAAGCACCTTGGGAAAGAAACTGGCAAAAAAGTTGAATCGTTCTTTTATAGATCTGGACAAAGAAATTATCAGGCTAGCAGGCAAATCCATCCCTGACATTTTCCTGCAGGATGGAGAACCCCATTTTAGAACCCTAGAAACCCAAGTTGCCATGGAATTCGGCAAACAAAACAGCCTGGTCATCGCCACCGGGGGCGGAATTCTTTTACACCCAAAAAATGCACTGGCTTTAAGACAGAATGGTAAAATCGTCTTTGTTGACCGCCCTATCGCCCAACTGGCGACGGACGGGAGACCCCTCTCTACCAATGAGACCGCCCTCATCGAAATGGAAAAAATCCGAAGGCCCATTTATGAAAAGTACCAGGATGCCATGGTTTTAAACCAAGGTCCTTTTATCAAAGTCCTGTTAGAGTTGGTCGAAGTGTCAAAATAGCAAACAAAAAAGAAGCCCTGATATGTGCTGAGGCTTCTTTTGTTTGCTTTATTCGTGGCTCTTTTCAATCCACTCCGTCTTTGTCATACTATAGGTCAGAGAATCCCGAATGGTGCCATCGTATATTTTGTAGCAATGTCGGTGGGTTCCTTCATAGGTGAATCCCAACTTTTCGATGACACGTTGGGATCGCAGGTTATGGGGACCGGTGCAAATCCCGACAATATCTAACTTCAATTCTTCAAAGCCGTATTGGAGCGCTGCCTGACAAGCTTCTGTTGCAAGGCCCTGCCCCCAGAAATTTTCCGCAATCCAGTATCCCAATTCTTTGCTGGCAATACCTGGGCGAAACCGATCCGTTTCAAGACCCAGACTTCCAACCATTGTTCCTGTAACTTTATCCGTGATTTTCCATACTAAGCTGGGCAGGAACAGGGTTTGAATAACTTCCAGGGATTCCGCAACATCGGCATGGGGTTTCCATCCTGCGTGAGGTCCCACATTTGGATTCTTCGCCAGTTGAAAAAGTTGAGCTGCGTCTATCTCTCTCCAATCCGTGAGAATCAATCTTTTCGTTTCAATGGTTTTCATGGTTAACGCCTCCGTGTTTGGCAACGGTTATTCTGACGTGCTGAGTATCTCTTCATTCTTCTCCACCTGGCTGACTTTCATCCTATCGATGGAAAGGGGGTCCACTTCTTCAAGAAGTCCTAACACTGTCGGCGACAGATAAATGGTTTTTAGAATTTTTCCATCCAGATTTATTTTGCTGTAATCGGTAAAGTTTTGGCCTTTCAGGTAATACTTGTCCCCGATCTGAATGATTTCATCCACAGTAATAGGCTTGACACCCATTTTCATGTTAACTTTTTTGAAAGGTGTTTCCCCGTCATAAATGTATTTATTTCCATAAAGCATGTCATATTGAAGGGCTTCCAAGTCTTGTAAGTAGGTGCTACTGTCTCTGTATTTCTGGTGGTAGGCTACCAAGGTTCCCTGATGCATATCCAATTTGTCCAGTACATAAGATGAAAGCTGATAGGTGGTAAGCGCTTTATCTTCTTCTTTCATTCGGAAGTTGCTCCAGATTACATAATCCGTCTGATACATACTTCGACCGCTGAGAGTTTCATCACTGATGGCACTGATGGCAGGCAAGTGATCACCGTATAAAACCACCACCACATCTTCGTTCAAAGCATCCATTTGCTCAATGAACTCCCCAACAAACTGATCCATTTCATACAGTTGATTAATGTAGTACTCCCATGTCCACTTCAGCTCAGGAGTGGCGGCATTAACGACTGTAATCGCCGGATTCTCCAACACCTGCTCCGTGGGATAGTCTCCATGACCTTGTACCGATATGGTATAGACGTAGTCCGGGCCTTCTGTTGATTCTAATGCATCCATAACTTGTTGAGTTAGCACGAAGTCCTTCGCCCAATTTTTTGGTGTTTTGCTCACATTATTCATATATTCTAGGGAAGTGAAAGAATCAAATCCCAAATGGCCGAACACAATATTTCTTTCGTAAAATGCACCTCTGTGATCATGAATGGCATGGGCGGAATAGCCGGCAAGCTTTAAATCATAAGCTATGCTTTCACAAGTTTCTTCCAGCAAAACTCCTTTGTGGGGGTATTCTCCCGGTCCAAAAAACTTGACACTCATCCCGGTCATCACTTCAAATTCCACATTCGCTGTTCCAGCTCCGACTACTGGAGTTTCCAATGTCCCGGAGGAATAATTCTCCATCAGTTTTCTGAAATTTGGGATGGCATCGTCAGAAAAGCCCAGGCCCTGCACGGTTTCGGGATCCATAAAAGACTCCAGCTGTAGAAAGATGATATTCGGATGATCTCCGGACCCATCTTCCCCTTTCGCCGCAACAAGGTTTGCGAAATCTTCCTCCGAAAAGATCGATTGAATGCTCTCTTTTGAGTAGTTATCCGGTTTGGAAATTCCCGTATTCAGCCAAGTGTTCAAAAAGCAGTACACAAATCCATTGTCCCTGTACCCGTAGGCTAGGTTAGGAAAATAAGTATCGACAATATTGGCCTTGGCCGCAAGATTTGTCACGCCGGCTGCCGACGTAACGATAATAAAAAAAATCACTAAATTTCGAATCCAATTAATTTTTTCTTTTTTCTTGGGACCTTTCAGCCACAATAAAACAATCCCAGCAGTCAGTAAAACCAACCCTCCAATCAGGAGGCCGATTTGAACTTTCGATAAATAATTTGTAGCAATGGAAAGCCCTTCTTTGACAACCATTACATCATAGACTGTAAAGGGGGTCATTCGCTTAGAAACGATGATGAAATTTACGATACCTCCGGTCAATAGTATGGTTCCAAGTAAGGAAAACATAAATACACGTCGCCGAAAGAGAATGGCGATAGACAATATTGCAAAGATAATAAAGGCATTATATAGGAATACCAAGGTATGGTCATTCATGAAAACAAATGCCGGGGCAATTCCTTTTCGGGAAAAAGACTCAATGGCAAAATTCAATGCCAATGCCAATGCAACACTAAATCCCAGGGCATTGTGAAAATATTTCAGATAGAACTCTTTTGCTTTGCTCATTCTCTTACTTCCTTAACGATGTTATTTGCCAATAACGCGAACTCATCCATGTCTAACGTTTCCGCGCGACGTCCCGGATCAATGCCGGACTTTTCTATGATGCAACCTGTTTGCGCCTTGTCCATACTATAGATGCCGGTTAACGCATTGTGCAACGTCTTCCTCCGTTGCCCAAATCCAGCTTTTACCACAGCAAAAAAAACGGCTTCGTCCAATAGTTTGACTGGACATTCTTTTCGAATATCCAGCCTTATGACGGTAGAGTCAACATTCGGTCTTGGATAAAACACCTCCCTGGGTGCGGATACCACTTTTGTCACATTGCAATAGTATTGTACCGCCACGGTGATGGCACCGTATGTCTTATTTCCAGGGGTTGCCGATAGTCGATCCGCTACTTCCTTTTGGACCATTACTGTAATGCTGTCGGCCGGAACTCGGTCTTCCAGTATTTTCATGATTATGGGTGTAGTGATGTAGTAGGGTAAATTCCCTACAAACCGCACGGCACCTTTCGGTCGATGAGTGGCGATCAGCTTGTTCAGGTCGCATCGTAGCACATCTTCGTTAATTGCTTCTGCATTTGGATAATCCGCCAAGGTTTCCTTTAGAACGGGTATTAAGGCTTTGTCAATTTCGATGGCAATGACCTGCCTGGCATGTTCTGCCAGAAGCTGGGTCAGAACTCCAACACCCGGACCGATTTCAATAACCAGATCCTCCGGGCCAATCAAAGATCCTTCCACTATTTTGTCGCGAATGTTTTTGTCTATTAGAAAATTCTGGCCCAGACTTTTGGAAAGCCTAAAGCCAAATTGCTGTTCAATATCATGGATTGCCGATGTGGTGTATAGCTTCATAAAATTCTTCCTTGCTAATCAGAAATTGATTCAGCTTTTTGAGAAAATGGTTGCAGTTGCCGTATCCGATGCCCAGCACTTTGCCAGTCTGCCTGCGCTTCTCGGCTGAATTATGTCCACCCCACAGCCCTGCAGAGATCAAATCTTCCCGGACAAAGACTTCTGGCTCAATCCTGTTCCTATGTTTGCATTTTGACAGAGCCACCCGGATGGCTTCCGGCGATCCGTTTTCTATTCCCACGTCCCCACCTGCTGATGCATCAAGTCTATCCAGATAGGCTTGCCCAGCCTCTGGGAATCTTTCCAGAATCCGTTTTCGGATTTGCTCTCCGGCATAATCCGGATCTGTGAAAACGATAATTCCCGTGGTAGCATAAGCCTTATGGATGAGTTGCCAGGTGTCCGTTGAAATTCCGAATCCGTGGGTTTCTATGGTGTGTGCCTCCACTGCACGGTTGACTGCTGCGGTATCGTCCCGCCCTTCCACCACAATGGTTTCTTTTATTCTCATCATTCATTCGTTCTCATCGGTTTCATCTTTCAGAATGTATAGCGTTTCTCCGGGCATAATCAGCTTAAGCTGCTTTCTGGCCTCCTGCTCGATAAATTCAGGGTTGTTGACGTTGGCTAACTGTTCCTTCAGCTTTTCTTTTTCTCGTATCAGCGCTTCCTGCTGTGCCAAAAGTTGGTGTTCTTCCATCTTCAAGTCAATGATTCGAAAAACTGAAAAGCCTGCCACGGAAAGCACAATCAACACCATCATCAAATAGACAACAATATTTCGAGATATTTTTTTTAGCTTTCTTTTTGTGGCCATGAAACATTCCTCGCTAAATATAGTTCAGTGGATTCACGTTGACACCGTTTTTTAACACTTCAAAGTGAAGGTGAGATCCGGTACTATACCCTGTGTTGCCAACAAGTCCAATTTGTTGCCCCTCATAAACCAACGCGCCGGTTCCAACAAACATTTTGCTCAAGTGGGCATATACCGTAACAAATCCATTTTGATGGTTAATTTTAATCGTATAGCCTTGCGCACCGTTCCAACCGGCGAATATGACTGTGCCGCCATCGGCTGCTCGAACATTGTTGCCTGATGCACAGGCCAGGTCGACTCCCCAGTGCATTCTTCCCCATCGATATCCAAAGGGCGAGGTCAAACGGCCTGCTGGACATGGATTGGTAAAGCTGCCGTCTCCCATGGTTGGAGGGATGGGTTTGGTTCCCACCAAAATCACTTCTGTCACCGGTTGCGCTGTGATGGTTTCTTTCAGGATTTCTCTTCCGACTTCGACACCATTTACTCGGATGACTCGTGCAACGACCAGCGTTGTACCGTTCTGTCCTTTGGTCTGTACGGTGTTAACCCCTTTGTAGGCATTGGCATTGTTTTTTCTTTCCGTGCTGAATGCAATGGCAACATTGTAGGTCGCTTTTTCTATCGTAGCAATATGGAGCACGGGCGATGCTTGTTGAATCGACAGTTTTTCATCAACATTTGGTTCCCTGCCTTGGATGGTAGGATTATCTGCCATCAGTTTGGCGACCGAAATCCCATATAAGTTTGCAATCGAATCCCAGGATTCGCCGATGGCAGTTAGATGGACTTTTTCAGAAACTTCGCCTGCCAGCAAATTTTCAGAGACCACCGCCGCGCTTTGAAGATTTCCAAGTTTAGCAGACACTTCATGAACCGCCACTTCTTCCTGGAATGTAACGCTTTCGTAACGGATACCCTCCTTCGCCGCTGAGAATCTTTCAAGTAGCCCGGCCAGGACGCCGTCAGCTTCAGTCTGGCTGTGCAGCACGGCGGCACGCTTTCCGTCAACAAAAATACCATAAGCGGTAACATTAATGTCTTTCATGTACGTCAACCGGTTCAGGACTTCTTCCATATTGTCAACGTCACGGTTTACGGTGACGACCTTACGAAACTCAATGTCGTCGGCTTCATCAATTGAAATGTTCACATCGTGTTCTTCAGATAACTGCTTGCTGACAACCTCCAGCACACTGTAAACGTCTGACTGGTCCTGCACTACTCCAAGTACTTTGCCATGGTACGAGTATTCAAACCCTGTTGCATAGTTAAACAAGGAAAGAACAGCAACCGCGACCATTACAATGATGGCAAAGTGTTTCAAAAGTTGAGCTCGTCTACGGTCAATCATGATCCGGGCGAAGCGGAATAGTCGGTTTCCTTCCTTTGCTGCATGCCCGGTTCGGGTAGCCGCCTTCTCATGGGCCACATCAAAACGCTCCACAAAGGCCGCTACCTTCGTTGAAACCTTGTTTTCTTTAATCATTAATAGGTTAAAGTAGTGGAAAAAAGCCTTATTGCTTACTGTGTACGCAGTAAGGATTTTCTTCACACTTCGTTTATAGTGAATTCGGCTCTTTCTAGCCAGCATTCTTTTGGTCTGCCCAAAAGAACGGATGAGTTTCCGCCAACTATACGTAATAGCGAGCTTCTGCCTCTTTAGGAGATTCTTTCCCATTCTTTTTCCTTTGCCTCTTTGGTTCGTTGGAGAAAGCATTCGCATTGTTCTCCCGAGTCTTTGGTTCCTGTGTCTTTGCACAGGTTACACGTATATTTTACATCCATATAGTCAATAGGCAGATTATACTCCGTCAGCATATTAGCCTTTTGTCTGGTTAGTTTGTCCATTTCTTGCTTCAGTCGCTCAATTTGGATTTCTTTGTCAACGCCACCCGATACCATGACCCTGGATAATCCTACGCTGCATTGGCGCATGGCCTCTTCCAATTTGTCGATGGCCGGTAGTTTTGCATATACCTCATCCCGCCTCTGATTGGCTTCAGCGATGGCTTTTTGACGAAGGTACTGATAATAGGCAGAAACCGTGACCGCAGGGCTTTGCCCCCCGGGTGCCGCCACACCGCTATGGCGATTGGTCAGAATTTTGTTCACATAATTAATGTTTGGATTTGGGATTCCACTGGTCTTGCCACAAGCACTGAGAATGTCTTCCATGTCGCAACCCAGTCCGTCAAACCAGTTATTAATCAACCTTTTCTCTTCTTCTGTTGCATTCCTGGAGAATCCCAGGGCTTGCATTACTCGTTTATAGGAATAATGGCGCTGATCGTTATCCGCCAGATATTTTTCGATTTCGGTTGAGTTTGTCAGTCCAATTGCGGTCCACCCTTTCACTACCGCACCAACGTAGCGGATGTTATCTTTCTTTTTGGCCATGCAATACGCATAGGCATAAGCAATGAGCTCCGGGGTGGCATTAAAGTCATCCATCCAGTTGATCATTTCCGTGGTTTCCGTTCCGCTGAGCATTCTTCCGATGGTCCGTTCAATGGATTTGTACATTCCTTTGAGCGGTTTATTTTCGAGGATGGCACTTGGCCGTGCTGCTTGGGGTTCCTGTTCTTTGACCGGTTTCTTTCCATAAAGACATTCCTTCAGTACGGAAAATTCGATGGTGTCATCGGTTTTGCGAACCACGCCCAAGCCTTCCCAGTACATCCAGGCTTTTTCCACTTCCTCTTCGGGAAGAGAAAGCATTTTTGCGATGGCAGCATTCTCGATATCCTGTCCCATATTGGTGTACATCAAAGCAACCAGGTATGTTTTGACATAATCGCCCGGTGCCGAAACCATGTATTCATGAATAAAGATGTTTTCCACGCCGGTATCAAGAAGATAACAGCTTTGGACCGATTCTTTCCGAAACTTCATCTAGATTTGCTCCACTGCCAAATTCAGGCTTTCCAATAATCTGTCCACGGAAACCCCATGGGCTGCCGCTGCTTCTTCAACCGATTCATTGTCCGCTCCGGGGCATCCCCGGCAAGGCAATCCATGGTTCAGGAAGACGTCTTCCAATTGCGGATAGCGATCCAGCAACTCACAAACATTCATATCAGATGTGATTTTCATGGGTTCATCCTCCTTTGCTCTTATTGGCAAATCTCGTGTAATTGGCTTGCCAAGTGATTTCCACAGTCCCAATGGGGCCGTTTCTGTTTTTGGCGATAATGACTTCGCAGATGCCGGGTTTTTCGGTGGTTTCTGCGTTATATACTTCGTCTCGATAAAGGAATAAAACCATGTCAGCATCTTGCTCGATGGCGCCGGATTCCCGCAAATCCGATAAAATCGGTCTGTGTTCTGTCCGCTGCTCCGGGGCACGGCTCAACTGGGAAAGCACCAGAATCGGACAATTCATTTCCCGGGCAAGCTGCTTGAGCCCCCGGGACATGGCTGTGATTTCCTGCTGTCTGCTTTCGGATCGGCCTTCGTGTTCCATCAGTTGAAGATAGTCCAATATAATCATATCCAACCCGCGTTCGGCTTTGAGCCTGCGGCATTTATTCTTGATTTCCATCAGTCGGATGCCAGGAGTCGCATCGATGGTAATGTCGCCTTTGCCCAGAGTATCCAGCGCCATGGTAATCCTGTCCCACTCTTCCCGTTCCAATTGGCCGGTTTTGAGTTTTTGGGAATCCACCCGGGCTTCCATGGACAATAACCGCTGACCCAACTGCTCTTTGGACATTTCCAAGCTAAAAAACAAAATCTTGGCATCTGCTTTGATTGCCGCCTGTTGGGCGACACTTAGGGAAAAGGCTGTTTTGCCCATGGAGGGTCTGGCTGCGATGATAACCAAATCGGACGGCTGGAATCCATTTGTTCTGGAATCCAAATCAATGAGTCCGCTGGTGACACCGGTCAGGTCGCCCTTCATCTTGGAGCGTTCGTCAATTAGGTTCAGGTTCTCCATAAGGATTTCCCGTAGTGGGGTCATGTCCTTGGCTTGTCTGTTTTGGGCCACTTCAAAAATAGCCTTTTCTGCAAAATCCAGGACCTGCTCCGCTTCTAGTTTGTCCTCGTAGCTTTTCTCGAGAATATCCCCCGCGGTGGTTATCAGATTGCGTAGCGCCGCTTTTTCGGCTACGATTTTGGCATACTCTCCGGCATTGGAAGTGGTCGGCACTTCTCCGGAAAGGGTGGCAATATAGCCACGGCCGCCTACCATCTCAAGAACATTTCGTTTCTTAAGCTCTTCGGAAACTGTCAGCACGTCCACGGCAACATTTCGCCGCGCCAATTCGCTGATTCCTTCAAAGATTTCTTTGTGGTTTTGGTTATAAAAGTCTCGTGGTCTGACCAGTTCCAGCACGTCATAAAGCGCATCCTTGTCCAGCATGGCTGCGCCCAGTACCGACCGCTCGGCTTCCTCATTATGGGGAGGGATTCTTTCCATGGTGTTTCTCCTAGCCGGGGCCTCCGGCGGTGGCATTATTTGACGGATACAACGACGCGAAGTTTCGCTGAAATCTCAGGATACATTTTGATGTGGACTTCCGATTCCCCGGCTACTTTGATGGGGTTGTCCAAAACGATTTTCTTTTTATCCACCTCGATTTGGTGCTGTGCCATAAGAGCTTCTGCGATATCCTTGGTGGTGATGGAGCCGAACAGTCGTCCGCCTTCTCCGCCTTTGGTTTCAATCTGTACCGTCAGTTCGTTTATATGCGCTGCAGCCTCAAGGGCCTTGGCTTTGCTTTCTTCTTCCTTCTGGATTGCAAGAGCCTTTTGTTTCTCCAAGCTTCTTACGTTTCCGTCTGTTGCTTCCCGAGCAACCCCCTTGGGAATCAACACGTTTCTGGCGTATCCATCACTGACTTTTACCACTTCTCCGGCCTTGCCGGTGCCTTTTAGGTCTTTTAATAAGATGACTATCATATCCCTTTTCCTTCTCTATTTTACGAGTTATTCTAACACCTTATTGTGTTATCTTTGTGATATCCTAGTGCGTAATCCGAACATGATATCAGCGATTCCAAGGAGGAACAGCACTGATTTTCCCATGGGGATGATCCATGCTACGATGGCCAGTACAGGACCTAAACCCCTCGGGACTTTCTTCATGAAAAAAAACATGAGTAGCAGGGATGTGCCCTGCAGCGCAAATGCGGCTTCAAAGATATTCTGGACATTGAGCATCACTAAATCTCCGTCAGGAAACCCGACAAGGCCAACCATCCAGGACATCACAAAAATCAACAGCCAGCCGTAAATGCCATTTCTCGGCCAAGAAAATTCCCGAAGACGGGCCATCTGCCAAGCTCCACGGTCTCCATTCCTCACAAACTTGCTGAGAATCAAATATTCCAAATAGGCCACAACCGCGCCCATCAATAAAATCGTGGAGGGAAAGTCGGAAATGGCAATATCGATGATTTGCCGCAGGGTTTCCTCCTGATCCGGAAAGCTTTGTAGAAGCATGGGCAAGGCTGCCTCATACGAGGCTTCTAGCTCAGATGCCACACTATTTCCGGCCATTGTGGCAAAAATGAAAATCAGCACACTACTCAAACCTACTGAAACTGTTGCATTCAGCACACCGTTGTATGGATTGAGACCCCGCCGGATGCAAAGCACAAGCGAGGGAATCGGAAAGAGGATAATGCCTAATAAGATTAGCGATGTGTACATGAAATCTCCTTTTGGTTTGGAATTTGCCCTAAATATATGCCCTAATAGTATACCATATCGGAATTGCCATATCCACTAATCATCTCCACTAAAAATCCTGAAAATAAAAGAAGCGAGGAACCTCGCTTCTTGTCATATGTGGTCTGTAATCAGTCGGCTGTGTACGGCAAAAGTGCTACGATTCTTGCTCTTTTGATGGCTCTTGTCACATCTCTTTGATGCATTGCGCAAGTGCCTGTAATTCTCTTGGGAAGAATCTTGCCTCTTTCGGTGATGTACTTCTTCAGCTTGTCAACTTCTTTGTAATCTATGGTCTCTGATTTGTCGGCACAGAATTGACATACCTTCTTTTTTCTGAAGCCGCCGCCACGTCTTTTATTATCTATCATGGGTTTGTTCTCCTTTCAATTTAGAATGGGATATCATCGTCATCGATGACCTGGAAGCCGGCAGGAATTCCTTCCGGGGCCCGCTCTGGGCCTGAACCGGGCTTAAATTCAGATTTGTCTCCCCATTCGAGGAATTCAACTCTGTTTGCTACAACATCGGTCGTATAAACTTTTTGGCCGTCCTTGTTGGTATAGCTGCCTGTCTGTATTCTGCCTTCGATTGCCACCAATCTGCCTTTTTTGAGAAAGCGTTCGCAGTTTTCGGCTTGCTTGCCAAACACTGTGACTCTGGGAAAATCCGTTACCTTCTCTTTGTCAGCACGCTGGGGACGGTCAATGGCGACAGTAAAGCTTGCAACTGCCATTTGTTCTCCGGTGTATCTAACTTCGGGATCTTTTGTTAATCTCCCTATCAATACTACACTGTTCATGTCGACCTCCTGTTTACTTATCGTCTTTGTTGATAATCAAATGTCTCATGATATCATCAAAGATCTTTAACTTTCGGTCAAGCTCTTTTGGCAGATCCGGACC
>JBHEKY010000038.1:0-24396 GCA_041859095.1 Anaerovoracaceae bacterium | reverse complement strand
GTGTCACCCATAGTAGGCTTGCTAGTTGGATACACAATAATGGTATTGATCCGAAAACTATGCGCACATTGGTCACAGAGTCGAGTGAATAAAACCTTTCTAAAATTGCAGATTTTTTCTGCTGCTTTAGTTGCATATTCACATGGCAACAATGATGCACAAAAAACAATGGGTATTATTACCTTAGCGCTGATATCCGGCGGAATGCTGGGCGCAGAAGCCGGAGTGCCGCTGTGGGTCAAAATTACTTGTGCCACGACTATGGCAATCGGTACATCGATTGGCGGGTGGAAAATAATGAAAACCATGGGTTCAAAAGTAACAAAGTTGGAACCCGCAAGCGGGTTTTCCGCCCAAACTTCAGCAGCTATCGTCATCGAGGCAGCATCTTTTATTGGTGCCCCAATCAGCACAACCCAGGTCATCACCGCGTCGGTTATGGGGGCAGGAAGCGCAAAGAGAACATCTGCTGTCAAGTGGGGTCTTGCCGGAGATATTGCGAAAGCATGGATATTAACTTTACCGGTATCCATGGTATTAGGCGCGACCGCCTGTTGGGTGATCGGATTTTTTGTGTAAGATTTCGTCTATTCGCCATAATCGGCTGAAAGCATTTTAATGATATGATTACAAGAGAAGACCAAGAAAAGAGAGAATATGTCATTTTATCCGAATTCGCGTGCAAATCCGTTGATTCAAAAGGAAGAGTTTTTGATGAGGAAAAATGCAGCATTCGAACAGACTTTCAGCGAGACAGGGACCGGATTGTCCACGCCAAGGCGTTTAGAAGACTGATGCACAAAACCCAGGTTTTTCTAGCGCCGGAAGGAGACCATTTTCGAACCAGACTAACTCATACCATTGAAGTTTCACAAATTTCTCGAACCATTTGCAGAGCGCTAGGACTCAATGAAGATTTAGCGGAAGCTATCGCGCTTGGTCATGATTTGGGACACACGCCCTTTGGGCATCTTGGAGAACAGGCGCTAAATGATATTCATCCTGGCGGGTTTCGCCACAATATCCAAAGTCTACGAGTAGTGGATGTGCTGGAGGGCGACAGGTATAAAGGTGGTTTGAATCTGACTGCCGAAGTGCGTAATGGCATTCGCAATCATACCGGTCCTGTCAAACCGTTTACGCTAGAAGGTCAGGTCGTCAAAATCTCTGACCGTATTGCCTACATCAACCATGACATTGATGACGCCCTGAGAATCGGCGTGCTTAAGCAAAGCGATTTGCCAGCAAGTTGCTTGGATGTACTGGGGATCAATCATCGTACAAGAATTGACACCATGGTTCGAGATATGATTGTAAGTAGTGATGGCATAGATCATATCGCACAAAGTGCACAGGTCAAATCTCAGATGGATGTTCTTCGTAACTTCATGTTCAAGCGGGTATACGAAAGTCTGGATGTCAAACTTGAAGAAGAAACCGAAATGTGCGAAAAAGTAACAACTACTCTTTATCGATATTTTATTGCAAACCAAAGTCTATTGCCACTAGACACCCAAGAGATGATTGACGATTATGGCATTGCAGAGGTGGCAAAAGACTATGTGGCAAGTATGACTGACCGGTATGCCATGACAATCTACAAAAAAATAATGGAATAGAAAAAATAAAAAAAGGAATTCCGCTCTCGGCGTCGTAAATGTATTTTGTAGAATTTAACGGGGGGACATATTGAGCGGAACCATCAGAGACAACACAATAGATGAAATTAAGAGCAGGTGTAACATTGTTGACGTGGTTGGCAGAGTCGTTCCTCTTAAGAGAACCGGCACCAACTACAAAGGACTTTGTCCTTTTCACAATGAGAAGACACCTTCTTTTGTTGTTTCAGAGGCAAAACAGATTTTCACCTGCTTTGGTTGCGGTGCAAGCGGCGATACCATTGAATTCATGCAAAAATACTACAACCTGGAATTCTCTGAAGCTGTAGAAAAATTAGCGAACGAATGTGGCATTGTCATTGAAACCGACTTCAAAAAATCCGAAAAGAAAGATATCCAATACCAAATCAATCGTGATGCCGCAACGTTTTTCTACAAAGCATTCAGGGAAAAAGCAAATCCTGCCGCGAACTACATGCAAAAGCGTGGCATAACAACCGAGGTATTGAACTTATTTGGTGTCGGATATGCCGATGCTGAGTGGGATAGCTTGTATCAATATTTAAAAGCCAAAGGGTATGAGGATGAGAAATTGCTGGATTTGGGATTGATATCTGAATCCAAGGGTAAACACTATGACAAGTTCAGGAATCGGGTCATTTTCCCGATTATCAGCACCGGTGGAAAGGTCATTGGATTTGGCGGCAGATCTTTGGGTGACGATATGCCCAAGTACCTAAACTCGTCTGAATCATCTATCTTTCTCAAAAAGAACAATCTCTATGCGCTGAACTTGACCAAACAAGAAATCGGCAAAACAGGGTATGGGATTATTGTAGAGGGCTACATGGATGTCATTTCCCTTTATCAGTATGGCGTCCGTAACGTTGCGGCTTCCCTGGGAACCGCCTTAACCGAAAACCAAGCACGATTGTTGAAGCGGTATACCGGCCAGGTTATTTTATCCTATGATGCCGATGAAGCCGGAAAAAATGCAGCTCTGCGTGGCATGGAAATTCTCCACAAAGAAAATTTTCGCATCAAAGTCCTGTCTATTCCGGATGGCAAAGATCCGGATGATTACATTAAACGGCACGGCAAAAGTGGCTTCTTACAAATCGTAAAAACCGCACTGCCTTATGCCGACTACAAATTAGAATTGGCAAGAGCGGGCATGAATATGTCCAATACGGAGGATCGGCTACACTTTTTACGAGAAGCCGTTGCAATTCTTCGAAGCCTGAGCCCCATGGAAGCCGACTTATATATCCGGAAACTGGCTACGGAATCCGGTATCTCAGAAGGCGCAATCCGGGCGGAACTAGGCAGAGGTTCTCACGAAAAAATTCCCATTCAAGGGAATAGGGAAACTGAAACAATCATGGATACCGCCATCAGCAAATTAGAGCAAAACGCCATCATGCTGGTGCTGACAGATCATGGATATCTTGAAAAATTGCAGCCATACGAAGATTTGTTTGGAAGCCGGCCAGGAAGAAACATTTATGATGTCCTCAAAAAAATGACTGCCGATGACAAACCACTTCATCCCGAACGGGTCCGCGAGCAACTGGAACCCGAGGAACAAGGGGTGTTGCAAAATATTGTAGACAATATCAAGTTAGCCGGCAAAGAAGAAATTATTTTCGCCGAATGCATAAAAGCCTATGAAGAAGACAGATGGATTAAGAAGCAACATGACATCATTCTTCGGATTTCCCTGGCAGATGAACAGGAGAATCCAGATGAAATCAGGAAACTTACAGAAGAGTTAATGGAAATACAAAAGAAGCTGGGGGGAACAAAAAAGTGATGTACAGCGATGACAGTCATAATAAAAAAAATGAGTTTGTCCACGAATTAATTGAGAAAGCCACGTCCAAAAAACTTTCTTATGCAGAAATAGGAAAATATCTGGAGAATTCAGAGTTGGATAAGGATGAAATGGAAGAAATTTACGAAGATTTAATGGGAAGAGGCATAGAAATTGTTTCGGAAGAAACCCCTGATGACTTTGTTCTCAAAGATATCGAGGCAGAATTTGACGCGGAAGATATCATACCGGAAGTGGAATTGGAAGTCAGCGAGTTAGGCGAGCGTGAAGTAAGCCTAGAAGCCATTGTGCCAAAATCCGTTGCGGTGGATGATCCTGTCCGGATGTACCTAAAAGAAATCGGTAAGGTTCCATTATTGACCGCCGAAGAAGAAATAGACTTAGCCAAGAGAATGGAAGCTGGCGAGGAGGGCGTGAAGCAAATACTTTGCGAAGCGAACCTTAGGCTTGTGGTAAGCATCGCCAAGCGTTATGTTGGTCGTGGAATGCTTTTCCTGGACTTGATTCAGGAAGGTAACATGGGGCTCATCAAGGCCGTTGACAAATTCGATTGGCGTAAAGGGTACAAATTTAGCACCTATGCCACCTGGTGGATTCGCCAGGCCATTACCAGATCAATAGCTGATCAGGCGAGAACCATTAGAATCCCGGTCCATATGGTTGAAACCATCAACAAGCTGATGAGAGTTTCCAGACAATTGCTACAGGAATACGGTCGCGAACCGACCCCGGAAGAAATAGCGAAAGAAATGGATATTACGGAAGAGAAGGTTCGTGAAATCCTCAAGATTGCCCAAGAACCGGTTTCTTTGGAGACTCCAATCGGAGAAGAAGAAGACAGCCATTTGGGAGATTTCATCCCGGATGAAGATGTTCCGGCACCTGCAGAAGCTGCAGCGTTTTCCATGCTCAAAGAGCAACTAGTAGAAGTACTGGACACCTTAACCGATAGAGAGCAAAAAGTTTTAAAACTTAGATTTGGGTTAGAAGATGGACGTGCCCGAACCCTAGAAGAGGTCGGCAAAAAGTTCGACGTCACTCGAGAACGAATCCGTCAGATTGAAGCCAAAGCACTCCGTAAGTTGCGACATCCCAGTAGAAGTAAAAAGCTAAAGGATTATCTGGAGTAAAGATGGCGATGTTGACCGGAAGATTAGAAGCACTTGCACAGCAAATCAAACCGGGAGAAACCATGGCCGATATCGGAACTGACCATGGTTTTTTGCCGATTTTATTGTTTGAACAAGGAACTTGCCCGAAGGTCATTATGACAGATGTCAGTGAAAAAGCTCTGGCTCGAGCCCGTAGACACGGGGAAGGTATCACAGGCCTTTCGGACACAAATTACAGGGCCGGGGATGGACTTAGCCCCATAAACCCGGGAGAAGTGGATGCAGTGGTGCTGGCGGGCATGGGAGGTATTCTGATGACTGCCATCCTGGCAGCTGATTTGCCAAAAGCCAAAACCATCTCTAAATTTGTCTTCCAACCGCGAAATCATCCGGAAGTAGTGCGCCTATGGCTCATTCGTAATGGATTTTCAATTCTGAATGAATGCCTCGTAAGAGAACGTCGGAATCTATGCGAGATTATTGTTGCATCCCCAAACAAGGCCTTGAAGATGCTATCTGCTGGGACTGAAATTACCTGGCATGATGAGGATATTCGTTGGGAAATACCTCCTTGGTTTGCGGAACTGCCTGATTCGTTGGCAACGGAGTATTTGCATAAAAAGCTAGAACGTGAACTCCGTGTTCTTCGTGAAGTCAAAAAAAGCCAAGCTCCAAATCTTGAGCGGCAACATGCATTAGACTTAAGAATCGAGTATCTTAAAATACTGTGTGAAAAGAGGGAATCAAATGATGCATTATGAAACCTTCATAGAATGGGTGGAACGGATTGCACCACCTGAACTGGCCGAAGAATGGGATCATAGTGGGTTGCAAATCCATTGTGGCGCAGAATCGATTGGAAAGGTTCTCCTATGTCTGGACGTTACGGACGCTACCATCCGTGAAGCCAAAGACCTGGGAGTTGATATGATTATCAGCCATCATCCATTCATTTTTGACGGAATTTACTCATTAGACACCTCGGATCCTATGGGTCAAAAAATCCAACTGCTGATTCAATCAAATATTTCTTTGTACTCAGCGCATACGACCTACGACAAAAGCAACAACGGCAACACGGTTCAAATGGCCAGGAGACTGGGTCTTTCAGTGTTTCCGTTAAGCGGAAAAGCATCCGGCGAAGACCAGGACTTCAGCGTGCTTGTGGCACAGCTAACAAGGCCAATGACCCTTGTACAATTGGGTGAAACGGTTCGGCAAAAACTAAACCTGGAAGCCAATGAAATACGTTTCGTCATTTCAAATCAACTGCCAATTACAAAAGTTGGTCTATGTGCCGGGAGCGGTGGTGAGTATCTGCAGCAAATGATTCAAGAAAATTGTCAGGTATATATCACAGGGGATGTGAAATACCATTTGGCCATGGAAGCCAAGGAGTCCGGCATCACGTTGATTGACCCTGGCCATTTTGGCACCGAAAAGTTCTTTTCCATTGATTTTGAAAAACAACTTTCAGCCTTCACCGGTTCGGACGTTGAGATATTGATATCAAAATTCGATCTAAATCCGTTTACTGCTTGATATTTTTATAGGGGAGGTAACAAGTGGATACACCAGTCATCAACCAATCAGCTACATCTAAAGCCCGGGATTTTTTCTGGGATAATTTTCGGGGAATTCTGATTTGGACCATTCCAATTTCGCATTTTACCATGTCTGGTGGAGCATATGCGCGGGATTCGCTGAGTGGAATCATTTATATCACCATTAATGTCTCTGTCATGCAAGCGTTTGTATTTTTATCGGGATACTTCAGTAAGAAGCCAGCGCGCGCAAGAGAAACTGCATTCAAGACATTTCTATTCCCATATCTTCTACTTGTGCCCATGTTTTATGGGGTTCGTTATTATTTCTTAGGAAATGCAAACTTAAGTTGGATTGAAGTCCCGTTCGCGCTCTGGTATCTTGTTGCGCTATTTTTCTACCGGTTTTTCCTGGTGGATATGATTCGGTTCAAATATATACTGCCACTTAGTATTGTATTATATTTTGCTGCAGGGCAGATTCCCTGGCTTGACAGCACATTAGCCGGAGGAAGAGTCGTTTCTTATCTACCATTTTTCTTGTTAGGATACTACTGTCAGAAGGAACATATTGAAAAAATTCAATCCATAAAACTTCTTCCAACAGTTTTGCTTGGTATCTTTGTTATCACTGCAAGCGTTGTTTTGGCGTATTTTGTACCAATCCCGTCGGATTTTTATCTGCTTAAGCGGGATGCGGGTTTTATTGGTATTGAGTGGTGGGCAGATTTGCTGATGAGAGTAGTAGATTTCATATTGCCTGCTCTGTGGATTGTCTTCTTGTTGAACATTGTACCAAAAGGCAAAAGCTATCTGACCTATGTGGGAATCACCACCATGCCTATCTATATTTTGCATTTGGTGGTGCGATACTGGGTTCGCGATACCGGATTTCCAGACGGAAATATGATTGTTTATTACGGCTGCATTTTGGGTCTTGCATCTCTGTGTGTGGTAGTATTTTCCTCTAAACCGGTGGCGAAAGTATATGATGGATTCTTCGAACTGACCTATACCAAGGGATACCTAAATTTGAAAAACTTAGGTAGGCGTATGTTGGGAAAGGCTTGATTAATCCCCCATAAGATGTTATATTTACAATGTTTTGGGTAAGCCAGACAGTCGCGTGTGCAAACACGAGGAAAGTCCGGGCTCCATAGGGTAAGGGTGCCGGATAACGTCCGGCGTAGGTAACTATAGGGAAAGTGCAACAGAAACATTCCGCCGAAACGGGTAATGCCGTGGTAAGGTTGAAATGGTGAGGTAAGAGCTCACCGGTGGCATGGAGACATGTCAGCCGTGTAAACCCCACCTGGAGCAAGACCAAAGAGGGGCCAAGGGTGGTACCCGCCACCTCCCGGAAGGTAGGTCGCTTGAGCCCGTCAGCAATGGCGGGCCTAGATAGATGATTGTCGAATACAGAACCCGGCTTATAGGCTTGCCCAAAACATATTAAATGCTTTCTAGTTTGGGATCTCCATCGTTTTGGAGATCCTTTTTATAGTCTGCCCGATTAATGATAATCAACCCGCCGATACATAGGACTACACCAAGGAATTGGATGGAGGACACCGTTTCCCCAAACAGAAAACGACCAATAAGCAACATGCAGACAGCCAGCAAGATGTTGCAAACCATGCCTCCAAGACTAATATTCCAGCCAGCCCGGAAAAGGAATATATAACCGCTCTCCAGGCCAATCGATGTTAAGGCAAGAAGGATGACAGCCCAATTGATTTGTGTCCATTCAACTGCAATGGAAGCACCCGGATTCATCAACAGGAACAACAGAAAATTAGTAACGGCCAGCACGGTATATGTGATTGTTGTCCCGGCATAAGCATTTAACCCTTCGGGAATTGATTTAGAGCTGATATCATATATTACATTGGAGGCAACGACAATCAATACTGGTAGATAATACCAAATCATAAAGACTCTCCTCATAAACTAATAAATGCAAACCCCACCAGACACATAGTAATGCCAACCAAGTGATATCGATTGATTTGTTCTCGGAAAAATATTTTACCAACCAGAATAAGGGTAATTGCAATCATGATATTGCAAACAAGAGAACCATAGCTGATGTTCCAACCTGCTCGAAACAACAAAACATATCCTAAATCAATGCCGGTACAACCAAGAGCAAGGGTAAAGGTTGACCAGTTCATTTTTTGTAGTTCTAGCGGAAAGTTTTTATTTTCGCTGGAACTAAAAAACAAAAGCAATGAAACTACTGCTGCGATAATATAATATGCTGTCAAACCAGCCTGTGGGTTTAATCCTAATGGAAAAGCATTTGCTGAAATGTCATACAACGCATTGGAAATGACGATGACAATAACCGGTAAATAATAAGAATATCTTTTCATAGGCTATTCTCCTAATTTGCGGGGTTTAAACGAAATTGTAAAATTATCCTAAACCTTATTGCAGTTACAAAGTCAATCAAAAAAACAATGATTCCTTTGTGAAAATGAAAAGAAGCCTAAAGCAATAATGCTAGGGCTTCTATATGTTTTTCGTTTTAGCTGAATTAAAGTCCTTTATATACAGTTTCAGAACGAAAAATGGTCTGCAAAATTTGAATTTTTTCTAGATCTTTTAGAGGTGTTACAAAGGGATCTTGATCAACAACTATGAAGTCAGCGGATTTCCCAACAGTAATAGAACCAAAGTTCGTTTCCCCGTGCTGAGCAAAAGCGTTATTAATTGTAAAAGTTTGCAACATTTCCCAAACTGAGACTCGTTCATCTCGATTTAGTAAGAAACTAGGATTTTCGATATCTTCCAAAGACGCTAAGCCATAGGAGGCGGCATCAGCCATATTTCTGGTACATGCTACCTGGATTCCTAAAAATGGATTTGGCTCTGGCGTGACCGGATAATCGGAGGATGCAGTGACTAAGACTCCTTTATCAATTAAAGAATGTAGTGGATATTCTGATTCAGCTCGTTCGCCTAATAAAACCTTTTCAATTGTTTCAAAGAGATTTGGTGATTTGAAATGCCAATAAGGCTGAACATTGGCAATCACAGCAAGTTTTGCCATTCGCTCCTTATCCAAACCCGAAACTAATTGAAGGTGGGTTAGGGTTGTGCGATGATCCCGTTTACCCGTCTTAGCGATAGCAATCTCAATGCAATCTAGGGCAAGCCGCACAGCACCGTCACCAATGCTATGGCAATGGATTAAAATATCATTTTCCATGCAACGCTCAAACATTGCAGTCAATTTCTCCTTTTTCCACAGACATAATCCGCAACTTTTCATTTCAACCGGCATGTCGGTACTGAGTAGGTGCTCATATGGCTCTAGCAGGAATGCATCAGCGCCTTCAACTACACCATCAATAAAGAATTTCGCGGTGGTAAATTTCACAAGTGGAGATTGATACTTTTGTTTGAGATTAAGCAACAATTCGATTTCTTCATCTATGTTGCAAATTGGTGAAATGTCTCGCGCACCAAAGATACGCATTTTTAGATTTCCCTGATCTTCAAGGTGCTTGAAGACTTCCAACAGTGTTGTTCTTGGCTCGACCGTTCCCGGTGGACGTAGTGCAAATATCGAAGTGTATCCATAGGAAATCATTTTCTGTTGAAACCACAAAGCCGCTTCAATGCTTTCTTCCGAAGACAACTGCTGATATGGAATCAGGGCTCTTGCCTCGTTTCTAATTATACCCCAGACTTCGCCATTTTGTGGATCCAACGGGATTTCACCTCCAGAGGGGATAGGGGTGTTGGGAGTGATTCCATAACGCTTCAACGCAGCGGAATTGAGCCATATGAAGTTGCCTCCGAAATCGGCAATTAAAATGGGTTTATCTGGGCATATATAATCCAAATACTCTTTTTTTGGGCCAGTCAAATGTTCACGCCCTTCAAAGAAAGCAGCATTCACACCACGTCCATAATATATATCCTTTTCAGGATGCAATTTTACAAAATCAACGATTCGTTCAAGCGTATCTTGTTTATTGCGTGCATGGAATAAATTTAGATTGAACAAGGTATCATAAGCAAGCCCCGGTGCGTGTACATGACCGTCCATAAAACCAGGTAATATGGTAGCACCATTTAGGTCAATGATCTCTGATGGTTTCTCGGAGCTTCCCATTGCTTCGTCTTCAGTTCCAACATAAGAAAATTTTCCGTTACTCGTTTCTAAACAGTTGAGTATTTCATTTGGTCTATCGGGGGTATATATTTTACAGTTCGTAAATCTTGTCATGTATTTCATCTGCTCCACTACGTTTCTATTTTGTCAAACGGTATATTGCTTCTGCATAGATTTGTCCTGCTCGCATTAACTGTGCAATCTCAACACGCTCGTCTACTTGATGTTCAAGTTCTGGGTCACCGGGGAATAATGCACCGAAGGCCATGCAGTTCGGAATGGCTCGTGCAAAGGTTGCACCGCCAATAATAGAAGGTTGTGTTAGTTGATCTCCACTAATTTCTCTATAAATATCAATTAAGGTGACCACAATCGGATTATCTGATTCTTGATAAATGGATTGAATGTGGTCAAAAACTTCAAGCGAAAAACCGGTACCACAGAGGGCTGCTTCCAGAGCTTGGCATACTAATTCCTGAGATTTGGTGACGGGGTAGCGGATATCTAATGTCAGTCGGGCTTCATTTTGATCAAAAAGAATTTCCCCTACATTAAACGATAGTTTACCGGAAAGATTGTCTTCCATGGCGCACGATATGTTGCTACCATCAAGTGAAAATCCGATATTCGTGTTATAAAAGTTAATCAGTTCATTTGCGTCTGCATTTGCAAACTGTAATCCATCAAGCAAATCCATAGCCATTGAAATTGCGTTTTTCCCTCGTTCTGGTAGTGCTGCATGGGCTGAAGTACCTGTTACTTCTACAATCAACTCCTCTTCGTCAAAAGAGATTTTCACATTGTAATCCTTCTTAGCAGCTTTGATTTGAAGTTCATCAGCAATTCCCTTGAGATAGCCATTCCCTCCTGATAGCCGTATTTCTACGAACGCAGCCACCATATTCGGTGCGGTTCCACCTGACATAGATACTAAGGAAACTGGTTGGTGTGTAGTAGCATTTTTGTTTTCTTTGACGAGGTAAAATTCCAATAACCCTTTTTCACACTGAACCAAAGGGAAGTCGGCATCGGGGACAATCCCGAAGTCCGGAGCTTTCTCTTTCTGCAGGTAGTATTTCATACCATCCCAGTTGGATTCTTCATCCAGTCCTAAAATGAGCCGTATTGTTTTCTTTGGAACGAAGCCCAAGTCTTTAAGAATTTTCATTGCGTATAATCCAGCCATTGTAGGGCCCTTGTCATCCTGTGCACCACGACCAAAGAGCCAGCCATCTTTGACAGTACCACCAAAGGGATCGACGGACCAACCTTTTCCAACCGGAACAACATCAATGTGCCCAACAATACCCATAACCCCGTCTTCGGTACCAGTCCAGTCAATATGACCGCCATAGTTATCAATGTTCTTTGTTTTAAACCCCATTGATGTGGCGAGATTCAACATATACTCAAAGGCTCTTTGAACTTCTTTGCCGAAAGGATAATCCCCATCAGGATTGGTGGCAATGCTGGGAATTGCAAGTAGTCCGGCTAAATCTGTTGTAAAGCTATCTAAATTCTTATCAAATTCTTTTTTAATATCCATTATTTACACCCTTTGCTTTGGTCGTTTTCGAAACAATGTGTCACGAAATTATTACTGGTTATATGCAGCCGCTGTATTGCGACTGCATATAACCTGATTGGTTAACCAAACATTGCTTGAAGTAATAGCATAACAATTCCAAGGACAGTCAGAATCCCAACTAAGGGTAGCAGGAATCGAACATATTTAACATAAGGTACTTTTACCATTTCACAAGTAATTAATGCCAAACTACAAGGTGAGACTGCTGTGATGATACCCAGACCATAGATATAGGCAGAGACGACCAACTCTCGAGGAAGCCCGACAGCATCAGCTAGAGGAGCCATGATCGGGATGGTCAGTACTGCCAGTGCAGAGGATGAATTAATAAAGAATCCCAATATCAGGAATATGAACAATAGCACAATCAGAAAAATATATGGGCTCATGTCACCAATGCCACTGATTAAGCTTTGCAGAATAGTATCCTGAATTTTTCCGTTTTCTAACATGATATTAACACTTCTGGAGAATCCGATAATGATTCCGACGCCAACCAAGGCGGAAGCGCCATTAATGAATTCATTAAAGAATATTTTCTCAGGCATTTTTAGTATTGCACCGAGAACGAATGCGCCGACCATAAAGACTGCCGTCATTTCTCCAAACCACCATTCCAACTTGATGACACCGTAAATCATGACAATAAAACAAGCTAGAAAAACAATAAGTGCTAGGGTATAACGTGGGTTTAAGGGTTCGACTTCATGTTTCTTTTCAAAGGCAGCTTCGATAATATTTCTTTCGCTATAGATTAAGGATTTGGTAGGGTCTGCTTTTACTATTCTGGCATATCTAATGATATAAGCCATAACAATAATAATGCCAATCACCAATCCGACTAACCGCCATACAATACCAGAAGTAAAGTCAATGCCGGCTGCATTGGATGCGATAACAACCGAAAAAGGGTTAACGGTTGAGAACATACAGCCTATGGTAGAACCCATATAGATGGAAGTCACACAAACTAAGGCGTCATATCTTGCCGCGAGGAACACAGGCACTAAAACCGGATATAATGCCATAGTTTCCTCTGCCATTCCGAAGGTGGTGCCACCCATTGCAATCAAGAAGGTCATTGCAATAATCAAGAGGTATTCTCTCCCTTTAGTAACTCTGCTAAGAGCACCGATTCCGGCAGTAAATGCACCGGAGTAGGTGAGAATCCCTAAGCATCCTCCTAGAACAAGCACAAAGAACATAATGTCAACCGTTTCATAAACACCGTTTACGGTTGACATGATGACAGCGACAAGCCCTTGATGCTGCGAAGCAACACGCTCATAAGTGTCTGGAATGGCAATCGGCTTCCAGATGGTGCCGTCCACTAACTTCGACAGCTCAGTTTGAATTCCGTATTGATCCAAAGTATCCTGAGTTGCAGGGGCTTCACTTTCATCTCCATTTGGTGATGTAATTGTGAAAGCGGCGGTCTCTTCATTGTAGATCAATGTAGAATAAGATCCCGCTGGCACAACGTAGGTCATGATAGCCGCGATTACTAATAGAATAAATACGATTAACCAGGCTGAAGGAAAAGATATTCTTCTTTTCTTCTTTAATAAAGTTTCTTCTGTCATTTTCTCCTCCTAATAATATAAATTTTATATAAAACCCAAAAGGGATTTTATATTACTTGGGAATATTTTTCGAGACCTTTGATCAAAATTCTCATTGCCTTTTTTAGTTCGCCTTCTTCAAGTACATAGGCGATTCTGATTTCGCTGGCCCCAAGGCCAATGGTTTTGTAGAACCCGGAGGCAGGAGCAGCCATTACTGTTTCCCCGTCGATTTCAAAACTAGTCAGCAACCAAGTGAGGAAATCCTCCACATTTTTCACAGGAAGTTTGGCAATCATATAAAAAGCGCCTTCAGATTTACTACAGACAACACCGGGCACATCCTGTAACATCTGATAAACCAAATCACGTCTGGATTGATAAATATCCCTATTCAGATTAAGAGATGTAGGATTGGTTTCATATAGACCGATGGCCCCAACCTGTTCCAATGTCGAGCAGGAAAGCCTGCCCTGACACAACTTGGATATGATGGCGAAAACCTCAGGGTTTTTCGTAAGAATTGCGCCAATTCTAACGCCACACGCATTATAACGCTTGGAAACACTATCAATCATAATGAGCCGGTCATCGATGCCTGAAACAAACCCAAAACTTGATACAGAACGTTTATCAAATACGAATTCTCTATATACTTCATCCGCTATGATAAATAAATCATTAGCTATTGCAAATTCTGAAATCATTTGCACTTCTTCCATGGTTAGGGCTGTTCCTGTTGGATTGCATGGGTTGGAAATGAGAATAGCTTTGGTACGATCTGTAACCTTTGCCTCCAAATCTTCCCTTGTAAAGTGAAAGCCATTTTCAACATATGTTGTAATTGGTACACAATGTGTTCCTGATATTGCAAAGAAGGTTAGATAGTTTGAATAAAATGGTTCGGGAAGTAGAATCTCATCTTCCGCATTGGTTAAGGATAAAAATGCAAAAAGAAGTGCTTCCGTTCCACCGGTAGTAACAGCAATCTGCTCTTTCAGATAATCAATGCCTAAATCCGAATAGTATTTATGAATTACATCAATCAACTCGGGCATGCCCAAAGAAGGCATATATTCAGTTGTTTTAGGGTTGAAGGCTTTGATTCGTTGGAAGTATGTTTTTGGTGTGGGTAGGTCAGGTTGCCCAATATTCAGATGGTATACTTTTTTCCCTTCCGCTTTAGCCTGTTCTGCAAACCTAGTGAGCATTCTAACCGAGGAGGTTTCCATGTTCTTCATTTTGATTGAAATTTCCATGATAATCCTTTCGTATTTCATAATCGCTAACTACTTAATTAGCAAGTTTTATACCAACCATACAAAAAATGAAATATTTGACGCAATATTTATTGTCTGATATGATTCTAATATCTAATTGAAATGGAAAGCACTAAGGAGCCTCATGCAAAAAGAAGAAACACCTCTTGGCTTACGCGTATCACAAATAGCCAAAAAAATCAGTGAAAAGTTATCAACAGAAGTGGACATGGAAAAGCTAAGAGATCGAAATGCTATTCATCAACTTCAAAGTGGTTGGCTTAAGCATATTCTTTATGACTCCATAAAATCGGAAAATTTAATTGCCCAGATATATTTTCAGTTTACACCGGACGCCACTCCTCAGTTGGGACCGGATGAACTTGGTGCTGGTGTCTGCATTGAGAATAAAGGAAACTGGGAAACATGTGAACACAACATGTCGTATATTAGAGATTTTTCACCAGAGAATTCTTTCTTGAAATGGTGGTATTATGAATCCATCCGCGCAAAAGAAGGAGGGTTCACTCGAGCGTATTTTGACCCATACATGAGAATGGAAGTCATTACATATAGCGTTCCGGTATACAGTTCTAAGGCTGAATCTGCCGGGTGTTTGTTGGGAGTTTTGGGTATTGACTTGGACTACAAAGACTTCAAATCCGAAATGAATCGGAGGCTTGTGGATGAGATTAAGAGTAACATTGAATCCGTCAAAAAGAACTTTGAGTTAGTTGGCGATAATGAATCCATGGCGAATCAATTTATCAATGTAGACACACTAGAAATTATAAGTAAAGAAAAAATAATCGATAACCTGGTAACCAAAAGTAGTGATATGGAACGGGTAGTCTCTCTGTCGGAAAAGGCGGCTACAAGCGATGCCAACGTCCTATTGCAGGGCGAAACAGGCGTTGGAAAAGACTATTGGGCCAACTATATCCATTCTAAATCAAGCTTCTGCCGCGGAAGGTTGGTGAACATTAATTGCTGCGCACTTCCAGAAGGTTTGGCGGAATCTGAATTCTTTGGTTACGGAAAGGGGGCGTTCACTGGCGCAAAAGGTGATGGGAATGCCGGGTACTTTGAAGCTGCCAACGGAGGGACTATTTTGCTGAATGAAATCGGAGATTTGCCGATGCATATGCAGGTAAAGTTATTAAATGTCATTCAGGATAAAGCTGTTATTAGGGTGGGAGAAACAATTCCAAAGAAAATAAATTTCCGCCTCATTGCGGCAACCAACAAGGATTTGTACGCCTTAGTTCAACAGGGGAAATTTAGAGAGGATTTATATTACAGACTCAATGTGATTCCCATAATTATTCCTCCGCTTCGATCAAGAAAAGATGATATTTTCACCCTGATCCATTTCTTTATTGCCAAAAATGTTAAGAAGTACAATAAGGAAAAGCGCATCTCTGTTGAATTACTATCCAGGCTCATTAACTATAGGTGGCCGGGTAATATCCGCGAATTGGAGAATCTGATTGAAAGGCTATTTATCACATCAAACAGTGATGTGCTCGGTCTGGGAGATTTACCGCTTGAATACCATAATCTAATTGAATCCAATGAACAGATGACTGGAGAAATGGACGCAACAAAGAACAACTTCTCACTGAAACAAGAAATAGTCAACCAACCTTTTGCAGCTCCGTTAACATTGAAAGAGTACATGAATCATGCAGAAAAGCAAATAATTCTAGACAAATATAAACAGTACCGAAGTTCATATAAAGTTGCAAAAGAATTGGGTATTAGTCAATCCCAGGCTTATCAAAAAATCAAAAAACATACCGAGGAATAATAGGAATTCAACTTATATAAACATAATATCACTTAGATGAACATTTTATGGGTTGACTCATATTTGGAGGAGAGAATTTTGGATAAAGATAGGGATAAGATGCAAGCAAGTATTGACGAGTTAACGGAGTGGCAAGATAACCAATATAATCCGGGTCACTGGATTGGTGGAACCGTAGCAAATATTCTATTGTCTCCCAGATAACCATGGGGGAATCAGAAGTGTAATTGGGAAAATTGAGAAAAAATGTATAGGGAACAGTAATAGAGGAGGGACAAAATGAAAAAACTACTATTCGGTATGTTATTGACGATTCTTATTGTGACAATGGCCGTTGTGACGGGATGCGGCACAAGCGACACGGACTCTGCTTCCATTGACAAACCGCCATTTATGACTGGTGACGATAGGGATGCAGACGGTGGTGCAGATTTGTATGGTGGTGCCGGTGATAATGCAAATTCACGCTATTATGTAATCAATGATTATTATAATATGACAGACGATGAGAACCTGACAATCATCGAAAAGTATGCGCCGGTTCTGCAGACAACAGAGTGGACATGTGGGGTTAGTATGGCCAGCTGTGTGCTGTACAACTTTGGATTCGAACAATACTCTGAACAACTCTGTGCTGTAGATGCAGATTCAAACGATGAAACCGGTACCAGCCTGGAAGGTCTTATTGCATTGTTTCAAGGTATTCCTGAGGTCAAAATCGTACAATCAGCTCCCTTTGGAGAAGGAGCAGCGGATCAGCCCGCCACATTTAGCTCCATGTCACTGTACGCCTCTGAAAACTCTGACGATACAGAAGCATGGGTGGACAAAGCTACAGACAGTTATTTTGTAAAATGGCTGGTCGGATATCTTCAAAGGGATGTTCCAATTATGGTTGATTGGTCTGACTGGGGAGGTCATTGGCAAGCAATTATTGGCTATGATACCAACGGTACTGATGGAATTGGAGACGATGTACTGATTTTTGCAGATCCATATGACACTACGGACCATTGGGAAGACGGGTATTATGCTTATCCGTTGGAACGATTCTTTTACCAATGGAAAGAGGGCTTCGACCCATATCAACAGCAAGTCTTCGTTGTGGTAGAACCCATTAAATAAAGAAATTACTATAATTACATTAAAAAAGAAGCGTTAGATACATTAACGCTTCTTTTTTGATCATATTACTATCTGTTAAAGTTTATGATTACTTGCGACCTAAACGCGCAAATCTCTTTTCAAGAAAGTCGTCAGGATAGTGAGAGTCTAACTGGTATTGAATGATATTGGTTGCCGGAATGTCTTGTTGTCGTTGCTGGTATCGATATACTGCGGCAGCGGAGACAATCGCGTTAATAATCATAAAGATTAACACAATCCAAGTGATAAGAATCCCTGGTTTTTTGGGAAACCGTGATAGTAATCCGCAAAACCAGGGATAAATGTATTTAATTAGGAATAAGCCAAACAATGCCCAACCAATGGCGTAAATTAAATTTGCTCTTCCCAGCAACGCAAATTTGGAGTCACCGTAATCCCATGAAGTATATCCAAAAGTATGTTCTTGAATCATGCTGCAGATGAATTCGAAGCAGACCGATATGAGATATGCCATTAACAAAATAAAAAGAGAGGACTTGTTTCTGAATCTATAAAGCAGAATCAGAGCCAACACGGTGGCCAATCCATAAACCTGGCTAAAGGGACCATAAATCATTCCAGTGCGCCAAGCAAAATGTCCATAACGGAAGATCCAATAGACTCCTTCGCTAAAGGTACCAACAATACTAAATACAACAAAAACCCAGAAGATTTTGGTTAAATCAAGGCAATCTCTATTTTTTGTATCCCAGACTTGTTGTTTCATTTGTTTCTCCCGAACATCCCATTTTTAGACATTATATCATACAAAATTCATCTAATGTATGTTATAATATCGGAGTGCAAAAAATGGAGTTAAACATGAGATTAGGTATTGATATAGGCTCAACCACAGTAAAATTGGTTGTCCTAAATGATGATCAACAATTGATATACAAGCGATATGAACGGCATATGTCAAACGTTTTTGACAAGGTCGCTGAGTTAGTAAGCCAACTCGACCAGGAATACAAAGGCCAAAGTGTTAGACCCTGTATTACCGGATCCGGGGGTCTTTCATTGGCAAAACTGATGGAAATCCCATTTGAACAGGAAGTCGTAGCTTGCAGCAGAGCCGTAGAAACATTAATCCCACAAACGGATGTGGCAATCGAGTTGGGCGGAGAAGACGCAAAAATCACTTTTTATGGCCAGACAATCGAGCAACGAATGAACGGCACTTGTGCCGGCGGAACCGGAGCGTTTATTGATCAAATGGCAGTGCTATTAAACACAGATGCCGCTGGTTTGGATGCGGCAGCGGGGAAACATAAAATGATTTATCCCATCGCAGCACGTTGCGGTGTTTTTGCTAAGACTGACATTCAACCTTTGATTAATGAAGGTGCTGCTGTAGAAGATATTGCGGCATCGATTTTTCAGGCAGTAGTGAATCAAACCATCAGTGGACTGGCTTGTGGTCGTACCATACATGGAAACGTTGCATTTTTAGGCGGACCTCTTTCTTTTTTAGAGGGACTGCGTAAACGATTTGTTGAAACTTTGAAGTTGTCTCCCGAACAAATCATTTTTCCGGAAGACTCAAAATATTTTGTGGCCATCGGTGCCGCTATGCTTGCAGAAAAAAATCCTGAAATGACCCTACAGAGCCTGGCAGAAATGGTTCACCGTGTCGATCCAAAATCAGTTTCTGAATCCCATTATGTAGAACCATTATTTAGGAATTCATTGGAATACAGCACGTTCCAAGCAAGACATGCATTACACAAAATTAGTCGCAAAGACATTAAGAAGGCCCGCGGTAAATTGTTCCTAGGTATTGATGCCGGCTCAACCACTACCAAAGCGGCATTAATCGACGAGGAAAAAAACCTATTGTTTTCGTTTTATCGAAGCAATGAAGGGAAACCGATACAAGCGACCATGACCATGCTGCGCCAATTGTACAGCAAAATGCCAGAGCATGCATTTATTGCAAATACTACGGTAACCGGATATGGGGAAGGCCTGATTAAGGCCGCATTTCGGGCGGATTTAGGTGAGATTGAGACCGTTGCCCACTACAAAGCAGCAGAACAATTTCTGCCTGGTGTAGATTTTATTCTGGACATCGGCGGGCAGGATATGAAGTGTATGAAAATTAAGGACGGGGCGATTTATAATATCATGTTGAATGAAGCCTGTTCTTCCGGTTGTGGTTCGTTTATCGAAACTTACGCCAAATCGGTTAACATGGATAGCGATGCCTTTTCCAAAGAGGCCTTGTTTGCAGATCAGCCAGTTGATTTGGGAACCCGCTGTACTGTCTTTATGAATTCCAAAGTGAAGCAGGCCCAAAAAGAAGGGGCAACCATTGGCGACATCTCAGCCGGACTTTCATATTCCGTTATCAAAAATGCCCTTTACAAGGTTATTAAGCTGAGAAATACCGATGAGGCCGGAGAAAAGATCGTAGTGCAGGGTGGAACCTTCCTCAACGAGGCCGTTCTTCGAAGCATTGAGAAGATTATTGGAAAAGAAGTAGTTAGACCAGACATTGCAGGAATTATGGGCGCGTATGGCGCAGCTTTGATTGCAAAGGAAAACTATGTAGCAGATACCGATTCATCCGTTCTGAGGTTAGACCAACTGGACGAATTTACTGTTGAAAGCACTCATGCTAGATGCAAAGCCTGTGAAAATCAATGTCTCCTTACCATCAACAAATTCTCAGATGGCGCAAAATTTATTACGGGCAACCGCTGCGAAAAAGGAGAAGGGAAGGTGGCTGCAGACAGCAATCTACCTGACTTATACGACTACAAATTTAGACGTCTTTTTGGCTATTCCCCATTAAGCGAGACTGCTTCCAAACGCGGAGTGGTTGGAATTCCGCGCGTTTTGAACCTATATGAAAATTATCCATTTTGGTTCACATTTTTCACCAGACTGGGTTTTCGCGTTATTTTGTCGCCTCAGTCAGGCAAAAAAATCTACGAAAGCGGGATGGAAACCATTGCATCGGATACCGCATGTTATCCTGCCAAATTGGTTCATGGACATATCCGTTGGTTGGTGGATCAAGGAGTCAAGTGGATTTTTTATCCTAGCATCAACCACGAACGAGTAGAAGACAGTGAAGCCCAGAATCATTACAATTGTCCTATTGTAGCCACTTATCCGGAAGTCATCGCCAACAACATGGATGATATCCTGGAAGAGAATGGTGTTAAATTTTCACATCCATTTCTCCCCTATGACAATGATGCCAAGTTGGCAAGAGAAATGCAGAAACTCTTGAAAGCCAACCGAATTTCTGGAATGGAAATCGAATCAGCAATTCGCGAAGCCAGACAAGAAGACAAACGGTTTAAGAGCGATATACGAAAACAGGGGGAATATGCCCTGAAATACGCAAGAACCAACAAGAAAAAATCGGTCGTCCTGGCTGGAAGACCCTATCACCTAGATCCCGAAATCAACCACGGTATCAACTCTTTGATCCGATCTTTTGACATGGTTGTATTGACGGAGGATTCCGTGGCGCACCTAAGTAAACAAGAACGGCCGCTTCGTGTGTTGGATCAATGGATGTACCATTCCAGGCTGTACAAGGCCGCGGACTTTATAGGCACAACGGATGATGTGGAAATTATTCAACTGAATTCTTTTGGATGTGGCTTGGATGCGGTGACAACCGACCAGGTGGAAGAACTGACCATGCGGAATAACAAACTATATACCGTGCTCAAAATTGACGAAGGCAACAATCTTGGAGCAGCCAAAATTAGAATCCGCTCGCTGAAAGCCGCCATGGAAGAACGAGAAAAAAGCAATGTAATTCATGTGGACAGCCATGAACCTTATGAACGGGTGCATTTTACCAAAGAAATGAAAAAAGAGTATACGGTTTTAGTGCCGCAGATGGCCCCGATCCATTTTCAATTTTTGGAGACAGCCCTGAGACAAAAGGGATATAAGGCTATCTTGCTGCCTGATGTGGATCAACATGCGGTAGAGCAAGGCTTGAAATATGTTAACAATGATGCGTGCTATCCCACCATTGTCACATTGGGTCAAATAATATCTTATATCAAAACCGCTGATCTGGATTTAGATAGAACAGCCATTTTTATGTCTCAAACCGGGGGAGGCTGCCGTGCCAGCAATTACATCGCACTGCTTCGAAAAGCATTGAAAGATATGGATTTGGAGCAAATTCCTGTGGTTTCAGCCAGCATGGCTCGTTTAGAAAAGAACCAAGGATTCCAGATAACCCTTGGCTTGCTGAAGCGCTTTATCATGAGCTTCATATATGGTGACGTGCTCATGAGAGTCCTTTATGCTACCAGACCATATGAAGTCGTAGAAGGTTCAGCCGATGCCCTAGCCGAACGCTGGTCAAGAGTGGCAAGGATGAACGTCCATAGTGGTAGCTTGGTGCGATTTAAAATGATATTAACCGCAATAATCAAAGCGTTTGATGAGTTGCCTATTCGCGAAGATATCAAAAAGCCAAAAATTGGTGTGGTCGGCGAAATCTTAGTAAAATACCATCCCACAGCAAACAACGATATCGTTGGTGTCATTGAACGCGAGGGAGGCGAAGCTGTGGTCCCGGATCTGATAGATTTTTTCATGTATGGAATGTACAGCAAAGAGTTCAATTACAACAAATTAAATGGCTCCTATTGGACCATGTTGACGAATAAACTGGCCATACGAGCCATCGAATTCTACAGAAAATCGGCACGAAAAGCATTGCATAACAGCAAGCGGTTTGAACCACCGCCGAGAATTGAAGAAACCGCGAGCAAAGCACAGGAAATACTTTCTCTGGGAAATCAATGCGGAGAAGGTTGGTTATTGACAGGAGAAATGGTAGAATTAATTGACAGCGGTGTAGAAAATATTGTCTGTCTTCAGCCATTTGCCTGTTTGCCAAATCATGTAACCGGAAAAGGCATTATGAAAGCACTTCGCAAACGGAACCCGTTAGCCAATATAGCCGCCATCGACTACGACCCGGGAGCCAGCGATGTCAATCAGCTGAATCGCATCAAACTGATGATGGCAACTGCATACAAAAATCTTTACAGTTCAAATAGTAATTAGGAGGTATTCCAATGGGAAGACATGGAACCATAGCAGGTAGAAAAGAAAAGCAGGATTCTAAGCGTTCTGCAATGTTTACAAAAGTAGCACGGGCCATTACCGTAGCCGCGAAAAACGGGGGAGACCCAGACTATAATGCAGAACTGAAGCAGGCTATCGATAAGGGCAAAGCCATCAATATGCCAAACGACAATGTAACAAGAGCCATAAAAAAAGGCACTGGTGAAATCGAAGGCGTAACATACGAAGAAATGTCCTTTGAAGGATATGGCGCTTCTGGTGTTGCGGTTATTGTTGATGTACTGACGGACAACAAAAACAGGACAACCTCTGCAGTAAAAAGCACATTCGACAAATTCGGAGGAAACCTTGGTACTCCCGGATGTGTTTCCTACATGTTCTCAAAAAAAGGCGTCATCATAATCGAAAAAACTGACAAGATTGTAGAAGACAACTTAATGGAAGTCGCATTGGATGCCGGTATGGAAGATATGATTGTGTATGAAGACAGCTACGAAATATTAACATCACCAGACGATTTCAGGGAAGTAGCGGACCAACTACGAAAAGCCGGTTACGAATTTGTGGAAGCGGATATCGAGTATCTGCCTTCCATGGAAGTCACCCCGGATATTCAGGACATTGCCAAACTGACCAAGATGATTGATATATTGGAAGAAAACGATGATGTACAGAAAGTGTATCACAACTGCGCCATTGAGCTGGAAGGCTAAAACATCATTCAAAAAAACGGTCAAAAGCATAACCAAAGAAAGGCAGTGGAGCTTATGGAATTGAAAACAGCGATGGAGCTTAGAAAATCCAGAAGGCATTATACAGCTGAACCAGTATCAGAAGAGACCGCTGAAACACTTCTGGCATTGGTAAAAGAAATAAATAGAGAGACCGAACTGCATCTACAAATGGTTTTTGATCATGGAGAGGCTTTTTCTGGTTTGCGAAAAAGTTATGGTTTGTTTTCTGGTGTTCAAAATTACCTTGTCTTGGCAGGAAATAAGACAACAACAAATATATATGAAAAAATGGGTTATTACGGAGAAAAATGGGTTTTGCTAGCCACGAGTCTAGGGCTTGGAACCTGTTGGGTAGCAGGCACTTATGACAAAAAATCCGTCTATTGCCACTTAGAGCCAGACGAAGAAATCGCTGCAGTCATTCCTTTTGGTAATTATCTCGAAAAGGAGACGTTGTTCACAAAGGTGTTACACAAGCAGATGCACAGAAACACAAAAGGAATTGATGAACTATTGTACGCTGTAGATCAACCACCTAACTGGGTCCTTAAAGCAATGAAATATGTGGTGAAGGCTCCTTCGGCGGTGAACAGGCAACCGGTTAAGTTTACCTACTCGGAAGGCTTGGTAATGGCGACGGTTTCCGGAGATTCTATTACGAATCAGATCGATATGGGGATTGCGAAGTTGCATTTTGAGTTGGGAACCAGTGGCGGTGTCTGGCAATGGGGAAGTGGTGGAATCTTTGAACTGAATGAGTAGCATTAAAAAACCTGCCTATTGGCAGGTTTTATAGTTTTTGTAAAGAAGTTACCGATTGTAGCCTCTTTTTTCGGCCTTTTTCTTGTCTCTGCATTCCTTACATCTTTTTGGTTCGTTGTCGAATCCCTTTTCTTTGTAGAATTCTTGTTCTCCAATTGTGAAAACGAAATCTTTGCCACAATCTTGGCATACAAGTGTTCTTTCTTCCATTTTAATGTTCCTCC
>JBHEKY010000021.1:0-11034 GCA_041859095.1 Anaerovoracaceae bacterium | reverse complement strand
CTAACTTATAAAATTAGCCGGTTTAGGTCTATGCTTATAATACTTCAGTTACCCCTAGTGTTTTTTCGACGCAGCCCAAGTTCAAAAAATTGCACTCTCGCTCTATTTACGCCTACTTGTGCAACCGGTTTCACTTTTTAGTATCAATTTCTCCGCTCTCCCCGATTAGCACCCAAAATACACCCTCCTTTCTCACACAAAACAACAAAGACCATTGGAATTTCAACGGTCTTTGTTGTATCAAAACTGACTAGTTATTTGGAGCAGATGAGGGGAATCGAACCCCCGCCACCGGCTTGGGAAGCCGGAGTTCTGCCATTGAACCACATCCGCGTATAGAGGCGGGGCGAGCCCGCCTTTTGATTATACACAATTTCTGGCTTTTGGTCTAGTCTGTTTATCTCATGACTTCGGCGATGATGGCCGGTAGTTTGCGGCAAACTTGTTCGGAGATGGATGCCACAGAGATTCGAATCCCCTTTGCCAGGGGAACGACGAAAACGCCTTTGGCTTCCAGTTTTTCGCTGATTTCACCCGGATTGGGGCAAGGCACGCAGGCAAAGAATCCGGAATCATAGGGGACGCAAGGTAGCCCCGCCTCGACGATGCAATCTTCAAAGGCTTTGCCTCTTCTGGCCAGCATAGACCGGAAGCCTTCCCGCTCTTGGTTGACACGGTTTAGCAGTTCAGGTTTTTCGTATACTTTGCTCATAAGGACCTGTCCGGCTTTGTTGCTGTTGGACCAGCTGCCTCGGGAGGAAAACTCATTAACCAGTTTGAATTCGGCGGCGATTTCTGGGGTGGCAGCCATACAAATAGCAGCGCCGCTTCTCATGCCGTACATGGTGAAGGTCTTGGACAGGCTGAACCCGATGATGGGCAGCAGGTTTGCGGGTAAGTTCTGAAGTTTCGGCAAGAAGGCACGAGCTTCATCCTCTTCACCGGCAAAATCGATATAGGCCACATCCACAAACAGGGTAATGTTACCGAATGCGCATGCTTCTTTGAGGCAATTCATTACGTTGTCCCAGTCCTCATCATGGAGGGAATATCCGGTGGGATTATGGGCTGGGGTGTTCAGCAGAATTACCAGGGAGCCTTGGGCGTTCACCAGATTCATCACCTGGGCTTTGAAGGATTCAATATTGAATCCGTTGTTTTCGTCAAACAATTCATAGGTAGCAATGGAACGGCCGATTTCCTGTGCGATGGTACCGTAGGGTGCCCAGAACCAATCAGAGGTCAGTACCTTGTCGCCAATTCTTGAATAATTGGAAATAGTATTACGGATGGCACCGGTTCCGCCCGGCGTTGCACAGACTTCCACATGGGAATTAACTTCATACTTTCCGAAGGTGGCCTGTTTGATGGCCTGCTTGAAGCCAGGGGTTCCGCCAATGGGGGCATAGTCCGCGTAGTCATCCGGATCCAAATGCTTGAGCACTTCTACCACGGATGAAAGCACCACCAATTTTCCGTCATCGTCTAATAACGAACCAATGGTTGCATTGATGACTTTATCTTTACCGATTTTGGAGGCCAGTACTTTGGCTCTGCCATTTAAGGCAAAAATCTTGTCTTCCAATGGGATGACTCTACCGTTATCTTGGGCAAGAATGTATTTTGACATGTTTTTATTCCTTTCGAACTCTAACATAATATATATTTTTCCCCCAGGAGGAAAACTTCTCTTCGTATTCGGTGAGGGTTTCCTTGGCGGTGTATGTCGAATCATGTAGATTGTTTGTTTGCTGTTCAATCTTCAAGTCAAGGCGTTTGATTTCGTCCAAAGTAAACAAGAATAGCCCCTGGTTGTCGGTTTTAAATTCAATAAATCCCCCAGTCTTCAGGGCTTCCATGTATCCTGCCAGCTTGTCTCCATGCGTCAGTCGTCGCTTCTCATGGCGAGGTTTGGGCCAGGGGTCGCTGAAGTTCAAATATATGCCATCCAGCTCACCGGGGTCAAACCAATCCAGTATATTTTCTACATATGATGCCACAAACCGGACGTTTTGTAAACCCAATAATTCCAGTTTTTCTTGGGCACGGAGTATGACATTCTCATTGCCTTCCACTGCGACAAAAAACCCGTCCGAGTCGGCGGCAGCTTTTTCCATGAGGAACTTGCCTTTTCCGCATCCCACCTCAATGTACAATCGATCGGGATTGGGTTCTCGGAGCGTCCGCCATCTACCTTTTTGTGCGACGGGGTCTTGTGCGACATGATGGCTCAGGGCTTCCAGTTTTTGTTCAAGTCCTTTGATATGTCTCTGTCTCATTTGAATATGTTCTCATATTTGCTTAAGATTTTTAGTAGCGGATAGCCCAACGCATAACAGCTGACCAATTGTCCCAGGCCTACAGTTGCCATGCAGGCCAGCAAGCTCATAGGCACGCCATTTGCGTAATATAGCATGGAGCCGATGACCACCGCATTGACCAGCACCGGGGGAAGTGGCACAAGTAGCGGCCGTTTTCGCAGCGCATAGGATAGCAGTGCTGCAATCAAAGTTGCGCCACCACCCAAGACCATATCCAACATCCCGTAGGGACCAAGGATATTGGCAACCATGCATCCCACAAAGAGTCCGGGAATGCCGGCAGGAGTCAGTGCCGGTAGAATGGTCAAGGCTTCTGCGATGCGAAATTGAATGGGGCCATATCCAAAAGACCCCAACACAATGGTTAGGGTTGCATAAATAGCTGCAATTAAAGCCGCCTGAATCCAGAATTTTGTCTGGCGTGTTTTTAATTGCTTCATAGCCAAATCCTTTCTGCCACAACAACTCCCAAAAACATTAGTAAAATGAAAACTGCCATGACATCGATTCGACCCAGCTTCATGCCATTCATCCGGGTGCGGTTGTCGCCTCCTCGGTAGCAGCGGGCTTCCATGGCCATGGCCATGTCCTGAGCAATTCGAAATGCGCTGATAAAAAGTGGAATCAAAATGGGAATCAGGTGCTTGGCTCGCTTAAAAATGTTTCCGGTTTCAAAGTCTGCGCCTCTGGCCTGTTGAGCTTTCATAATCTTGTCGGTTTCTTCCAGCAAGGTGGGGATAAAGCGAAGGGCAATGGTCATCATCATGGCCAACTCATGGGCTGGTACGCCGATTCTTCGCAAAGGTTTTAAAAGACTTTCAATGCCATCGGTGAGACTCATGGGTTTGGTGGCAAGGGTCAACAGAGAGGATCCGATGATTAACAAAATCAGCCTTACCGCCATAAAGACCGCCGTAAAAAGACCTTCTTTGGTGATATGTAGGAATCCCAATTTCACTAAGACTTCGCCATCAATCATGAACATGTTGAGCATGAAGGTCAGGACGATAATCAAGAAGATAGGTTTCAACCCCCGAAGAATATATTTCACAGGCACCTTAGAAACCCCAATCACCGCAGCAAGTGCAAGAAACGAAATGCCAAAGCCGGGGAAACTTTTTACCACAAAAAGGGCAACGATGAAGGCCATCGTAGCAATGATTTTGACCCGAGGATCCAGCCTGTGAATCACCGAGTTTCCCGGATAGTATTGACCTAACGTAATGTCTCTTAGCATGGATGTTTCGTTCCTGTCTGTAATAGTTCTTATGAATTAGCCTATGATTTACCGTTGCGCAGGTTTCAGATACGCAACCAAGGCTTCTTCTGCTTGTTCCAGGGTCAGCACATTTGTGTCCAAATTCATCCCGCAATCCCGCAGTTCGCTGATTAGCTCTGTTGCTTCGGGGATGGATAGACCCATGGCCTGAAGTTCTTCTTTTCTGGAGAAAATTTCTGTTGGCGTCCCATTCATCACCAGTTTGCCACTTTCCATGACCATGACTTTATCCGCCAGTCGGGCTACGTCGTCCATTTTGTGGGTGACGAGAATGGTAATGTTCTTTTCGTGGTCATGTATATTTTCGATCATGTTCAAGATGTCCCTGTGCGCCTTGGGGTCCAGCCCCGCTGTTGGCTCGTCCAAAATCAGGACTTCCGGTTTCATGGCAATGACGCCGGCAATAGCGACTTTACGTTTTTCGCCACCAGACAGATCAAAGGGAGATTTTTCTTTGAATTCTTGGTAATCCAGGCCAACCAAACCCAATGCTTCTTCCACCCGTATTTCGATTTCTTCGGGAGAAAGACCCAAATTGGTAGGGCCGAAAGCTACGTCTTTGGCCACGGTCTCTTCGAACAGCTGGTACTCGGGATACTGAAATACCAGACCCGTCCGCCGCCGAACATCAATCATGGACACTTTGCCTGCAGTGATATCCACGCCGCCTACCACAATCTGTCCCGTCTTTGGTTTCAGAAGTCCGTTGAGATGTTGCAGCAAAGTGGATTTGCCTGATCCGGTATGCCCAATAATCCCGACAAACTCCCCGTCTGAAATATCGAAGCTGATATCAAACAGGGCGACGGATTCGTGGGGCAGCCCTTCACTATATATATGTGATATGTTTTTTACTTCAATTGACATAGGTGTTTCACCAGTTCTTTTTTATCAACAATATCCGTGGGAATTTGTATGCCTCTGTTCCGTAATCGGTGGCTTAGCTCAACAGCAAAAGGAACATCAAGGCTCATGGTCAAAAGTTCATCTCGCTTCGCAAAAACTTCCTTTGGTGTTCCGTCCAGGGCAATCTTTCCCTGGTCCATAATCACAATCCGCTCCGCATTAGCGGCTTCTTCCATGAAATGCGTAATCAATACCACAGTGATGCCTTCTTGATGCAGGTCAGCGATGATGTCCATCACCTCTTTCCGGCCTTTTGGGTCCAGCATGGCTGTAGGCTCATCGAAGATGATACACTCCGGCTTCATGGCTACTACCCCAGCGATGGCAATCCGTTGCTTTTGTCCACCGGACAGCATATGAGGCGCTTTTTTGCGAAATTCTCCCATGTTGACGGCTTTGAGTGAAGCGTCCACCCGTTCCCGGATTAGGGCTGGATCAATGCCCAAGTTCTCCGGCCCAAAAGCCACATCATCTTCCACAATAGTAGAGACAATCTGATTGTCCGGGTTTTGGAAAACCATGCCTGCGGTTTGACGGATATCCCAGAGATGCTCCTCTTCACGAGTATCGTATCCATTGACGTATACTGCTCCTTCGGTAGGAAGTAGCAAGGCGTTTATATTCTTAGCTAAGGTAGATTTTCCGGAACCATTCCGCCCAATAATCGCAGTAAAACTACCCCGCTCAATATCGAGGCAAACGTTATTGATTGCGTTGAACGTTTCTCCGCCTTCGTCGTGGGAATATTGGAATATTAAATTTTCGATCCGAATGATGAAATCCATTCCTGCTCTTTTCTTTTTGTTGATTTTTGGGGGTTTGTTCTACGTTAATACTGGATTTTATCCACTAGGTGAACCTTGATATTATACACTACATCCATAGGATTCGCAAATACGCTGATACAATTCAGATGCCTTCATTTGCCCTGGTGCGGTAGCGGTTTGACCGTTATTCGTTGGCGGTGCGGCAAAGGTAATGGCGGAGCCGAAAGCACCACCGGCAATCCGGCTTTGCTTGCCAAGTTCTCCCATGGAAATGGCCACAAAAGGTCTATGCATGTATTCTGTTGAAACCATCCTCGCGGCCTCCAACAAGGTGTTCACATCATCCTGCGTAAGAGGCATGTAGGCCACTTTCGGTAAATCGGCACCAAGTCGTTCCATGGCTTGAAGCCGCTTGATAATAGCGTCCAAATCAGGCGTTTTATCAAAATCGTGATTAGACAATATGATTTTCTTGTTGTTACTGTGTGCGGTTTCTACCAGGAATTCCATTTTTGCTTCGTCCAGGCTTCCGTCCTCTTCGAAGAGTTCAATATCCACGAAGTCCACATCCCCCTGCTCGCACACATCTCGCAGCAAAGCAAGGGCGTCATTACGCCGCAAGGAAGAATGCCCCCCCTCCGCTTCGGAACGAAGCGTAAAGATTAGTGGTTTTTTCGTCTTGCTTTTTATTTTTGAAAGTACGGGTTGCCAATCCACCGTATCTTGATATGAAAAATAATAATCCGCACGCCACTCAAAAAGGTCGCATGGATCTTTGAGGGCAAGCGAAAGCTGGGACATGATTTCTTCTTCTGTCCTGCCATTTAAGGGCACGCATATTTTGGGTATCCCATCTCCAATGAGAAGGTCCTTTACTTTGATGATTTCCAGGGCCATAGAGGTCTCGTCCTTTCCTTATGCTGAATAAAAGTCTAACTTGTATTTTACCACATTTGACGTTTTCGTGAAACCTTTGTATTTGTGATTACCAACAAAAGCCCTTACTTTGCAAACAAAAAGGCGGCTTTTGCAAATGCGACAGCCACCTTCTTAATGGTTAAATTTGGATTTTCGAGTCATTGATCCTGCAGGTTTTCTATCTGCATCGACGCTGCTTAGTTCATAATTGACTTTGGTTGTGCCAGCAAAACAGCCATATATTCGTATCCAGTCTGGTACGCCTGAAGGTTAATGTCCGCCAGCTTTCCTTCGAAACGGTTTTTGATCTGCTCTTCCACGGAAGGATAGTGGATTTTGGGAAGCAGCTTGGTAAGCGCTCCTAACATCACCATGTTGACACCCCTTGGATTCTGGATTTTTTCTGCAATCTCTGTAGCGGGAATCATATAGTGAGTCGGGTCTTTTGATTCCACCAAAGTGCTATTAATTAGGACCATGGCGTTTTTTTTGGATCGGCCCAAATATTTGTTAAAGCCTGCTTGGTTCAAGGCAACGAAAACATCGGCATCATCCACTTTCATATAATCAATTTCTTCATCCGATATGACGACTTCCGCTTTGCATGCACCGCCTCTGGCTTCCGGTCCATAGCTTTGGGTCTGGGAGATATTGTAGTCTTCCCGCAAGGCGTAGGCTTCCGCCAGCTCAACCGCTGCCAAGATAACCCCCTGGCCGCCGGCACCGGCGAAACGCACATTGATTCTCATCATTTGGTCCCTCTTTCCACACTGACGGCTCCATCGGGGCACATCTTCTCACATAATTTGCATTCCGTACACTGGTCTTTGCGGGTCACTTCTGGGATGGATGTCCCTAGGGGATTCCGCTTCTTTGATTTCACAAATATTTGCCGGGGGCAAATGGCAATGCAGATGTCGCACCCTTTGCAGAAGTTGCTGTCCAAAATAATCTCAGTCACTGGGCATCCCCCTTTTCTCTTTGGCCGTCTCGTTTTGCTTAGGCATATTCTGTCCCCCGGTCATCAGCGGATGTTGTTCTGTGTATTCCCCGCGGTCTGTTCGATGAACAAAAAGCCCAATAACAGTTTTGCCAGTCGGTGGGATTTCTCCCTCTTTTTTTATCCAGGTGTTTTCTTTCATATATTTGAGCATCCCAGCTGCATTTTGCCCGCCAAAAGCGGCACTGCCTTGAACCGGGCATTGGGAAAGGACTTCTATAAAGGAGAAGCCGTGGTGGTTCATCCCTTCAATGATAGCTTTTTCTAGTTGTATCGGGTGAGATGCTGTCCAGCGTGCCACATAGGTTGCACCCATGGCTTCCGCCAATTTGCATCCGTCAATCGGTTCATCTAGGCTTCCAGCGGGAGATGTCTTGGTTTTCATGCCTTTCAGGCTTGCCGGGGATTTTTGTCCTCCGGTCATTCCATAGATTCGATTGTTGACCATGATGACCGTCAGGTCAATATTCCGAGCTGCGCTGTGGATTAAGTGGTTCCCACCAATGGCCAGGCAGTCTCCATCTCCGGTGAATACCAATATTTTTTTGTCAGGTCTTGCTAGTTTGAGTCCCTGTGCGAATGCCAGACTTCTGCCATGGAGACTGTGGATTACATCCAAATCCAAATAGCAAGGGATCCAGGACGAACAACCTATGCCACTGACGCACGCCACATCATCTTTGATGCCCATTTGGTCAATTGCTCGAATGGCTGCTGTCTGGATGATTCCACTACCGCATCCGGGGCAAAACAACGTTGGCAGGCTTTCTTTTTTAATGTATTTTTCATATACGGGATTCACGTACGCCCACCTCCTCCAAAATTCTATCCAGGATTTCCTGGGGTGTATGGATATCCCCACCGCATTTTGGCATAGATACCACGATTTTGTCTTTGAGCGCTCGTTCCACTTCCCTGCTATATTTGCCCATATTCATTTCAGGCACGATAATCAGCTTGGTCTCTTCAGCGATTTTTTGGAGTGCTTCCTCGGGGAAAGGCCAGACGGAATTAATTTTAATCAACCCGACTTTCAGATGGCTGTAATCAGACTGGATGGCAGCCGGCACGCCCCTTCGAAATAATGTCTGGATGATTTTGAACCGGGAGCTAATCCTAGTATCTTTGACTCCCCTTGCTTGCTTTATAGCATTTAATGCAGGTCTGGCAACAGAACCGTAGGCTAGTATGGCTACGTCCGAATCTTCCATGAAATAGGTTTCAATGTCAGCAATTTCATCCATATGATCCTGGATTTTGCTGCACAAATGGTGCGTGAAGTCACCGCTTTGGGTGGCCAGATGGCCAATCCGCCGACCTTGGTCGTCATGCAACTGCCCTTCCACCATGGTGCTTGCTCCGGCAAAAAAATCTTCGGAAGGCGAAACTACGGGCACCGGCCAATCCGGAAAATCTGGGAATGGATCTCTGCCAATCACCAGTTTTTCCCGCATATGCCCAACGATTTCATCGGACAATAAAACAACCGGCGTTCGAAACCGTTCTGACAGTTTAAACGCGCGGATGGTGAAGTCATACATTTCTTGTACAGAGGATGGGCACAGCACAATCATCTCATAGTCGCCATGGCTGCCATACCTGGCCTGATAGATATCCTGTTGCCCGGAAAGAGTGGGTTGGCCCGTTGCCGGTCCGCCTCGTTGAATGTTTACGAATACAGATGGTGTTTCGGTTACGGCTGCGAAGCCGATGGCCTCTTGCATTAGACTAAAACCCGGGCCGGAAGTGGCGGTCATTGCCTTCTTCCCTCCCCACCTGGCACCAATAATTGCACAGGCAGATGCGATTTCGTCTTCCATCTGGATAAAGACGCCTCCGACTTTTTGCATTTCGGAAGACAGCAGCTCTATGATTTCTGTAGAAGGGGTAATAGGGTATCCGGCAAAGAATCTACATCCTGCCTGAATCGCGGCCTTTGCACAAGCTTCGTTTCCCTGTAGCACTGTTGTCTGGCCGGTTTTTGCTACAGGGAGTGTTTTTTGTGATTCCATGAAGAAAAGTCACCTCTCGTCAAAATTCATTTCGAAATTCATTTCGAATTTATCACAAATCAGTTAATCTGTTTTCACTAATTTGTGGTATGACTTAATACTACATGGTAACTCCATTTAAAACAATAATTGTGCACCGAATGCTCATGTATTATTGCTTGTTTGTTGCATTTTGTATGAATGTATTTTTATTGTGTTTTTTTCGTTCAAAAATATGGTTATGCTCTTCTTTATTGGGTTTTCGCTTTATGGTAGCGCTCCCGCGAATTGGTCAAATGTCTTAAGATTTCGGTCTCTGCTTTTTTGCCATCACGCATATCAACCGCTTTTAGAATTGCCTGATGTTCTTCAAGGATTGCCTGCAGGTTTTCTTCGCAATAGACGGTTGCCTTTCTTGACTGTTGCACGTACTCTTGATAGGACTTCAAAGTCTGAATAAGGAAGCGGCTTCGAGAGGCATAGTACAGGATCTCATGAAATTTCTTATTGTTTTCCATTACTTTTCGGCTGTTCTTTTTAATGGTATAAAACTCCATCAGGTCATAGGCATCACGTAGTCGGTCAGCCTCTTCCTCGCTGATTTTCTCTGCCGCCCATCGTACAGCCAGTCCTTCTACGACCGCGCGAACCGAATAGATGTCTTCAATATCCTTGACCGAAAATCCAAGTGCATAAGATCCCCGATTTGGAACATTGTCTATCAACCCTTCCGTTTCTAGCTGTTTAATCGCCTCGCGCACAGGAGTCCTGCTGACCCGGAGCTCAGTTGCGATCTTGCTTTCATTGAGTTTCTCTCCAATCCGGTACTCGCCCAGCAGAATTCTATTTCGAATCGTGCTTGCAATTTCCTCAGTTAACGTAATCCCCTGGTTTTCTTTCATCGCCTGAAATTCCTTTCAATCCTCAGAATGACAATGCAAAGGAGTGTCCTTCACTCCATTCATATCTACAAATCATTATATGCCAGCAATGTGCCAGATGCAAATAAAACAGGTAGCAATCTCACCCGGCGTCCAACTTTGAAGGACGTTAGGATTGGCATTGACCGTTTGCCGGCAATCCCTCCGTCACCCGGTCGGCCCGGGCGACCCATTGGTCTTCAAATTTGCCGGTCCGGGCCACCCATTATGTAGAAATCTGTTTTTTTCGGCGTTCTGCATATTTTTTTCCAAAAATAGCCCAAAAACTATGTTTATTTCTGGCAAAATTTTGTTGTGACATAATTTGGCTTGTTTTGAATACAAATGCATAAGCATTTGTTTCTTTTCACTTTTGTGATTTTTCACTTTCGTTGATAATTGTGGTTTTTTTCTAATTGCTAAAAAAGCGATTATGTCACTTAGCGTTTTTTTGCCAATCTGACATAATGGTTTTTCCAATGAAGACCCGATAATATGTCAATCTCTCCATTGTGTTGATTTTGACATATTTTATGCACGGTTTTTTGCATATGCATGTAACATTATCATTTCATCTTTATTTTTATGCATTTCGCAGATTGTGAAGGATTTTTACTCTCAAAAGACCCGGCAAATCCCGACACCCCCCCGGCAAATCCCGAAATGACCCGGCAAATCCATCTGTTTGGCAAACAAAAAGGCAGCATTCGCTGTTGCAAATGCTGCCCTCATCTTTGTTTGTTCATTGTGCCTTGCCTACTGATGTCTCAAGTTGGCTGGGTTGTTTGCTCGGAATCTCGAATTACGAAGGTCTCGAATTATTCGATGATTTCGGTTACAACGCCGGATCCAACGGTTCTGCCGCCTTCTCGGATAGCAAATCTGAGTCCCTGTTCGATTGCAATCGGGGTAATCAGGTTGATTTCCATGAC
>JBHEKY010000004.1:0-37468 GCA_041859095.1 Anaerovoracaceae bacterium | reverse complement strand
TGGGGTATAATAAAACCATAATTTGTGCTTGAAGCGAATGAATCTTTGAGAGAACGGACCGCGGCTACGTCCGCACCTTAAAGAATAAACATGGAGGTATTTATGAAACTTATATCCTGGAATGTCAACGGCCTTCGAGCTTGTATGGGCAAAGGCTTTATGGAATTTTTCCAGAACGAAAAGCCCGATATGCTTTGCCTGCAAGAAATAAAAATGGAAGAGGGCCAGGGCGAAGTTATCACGGAAGGATATCATCAGTACTGGCATTCCGCTGAGAAAAAGGGATACTCGGGCACCTTGATTTTTTCCAAAGAAGAACCCTTGTCGGTTCGATTTGGGTTTGGCATTGAGGAGCATGATAAGGAGGGCCGTGTTATCACGGCCGAATATGACGATTTCTTTTTGGTCAATGTCTACACCCCCAATTCAAAGGATCAACTACAGCGCCTAGAGTACCGGATGCTTTGGGATGATGTATTTCGAACCTATTTAAAGGAACTTGAAGAAACCAAGCCGGTCATTGTATGTGGTGACTTGAATGTGGCCCACAAAGAAATTGATCTGAAAAATCCAAAGACAAACCGACGGAATGCCGGTTTTACCGACGAAGAGCGTCAGAAATTAACAACTCTGCTGGAAGCAGGGTTTGTGGACAGTTTCAGGTACTTTTACCCCGAGTTGGAAAATGCCTATTCTTGGTGGAGCTACCGTTTCAATGCCCGAGCCAACAATGCGGGGTGGAGAATCGACTACTTTCTTGTCTCCGAAGCGTTGAAACCTCGTCTCAAAGATGCTGCCATCCGGGCTGAAGTCACAGGCAGCGATCATTGCCCAGTTGTATTGGAGATAGATGCGGGAATATATAAGAATTGAAATCGTTGTAAGGAGTACCTCAGAATAAAAGAAGACGGACAGGCTCAAAAAATTTCTGATCTGAAGCGGAAGCGATTCCTACTGTGCTGCAAGAAAGCACTTGAAGTAAATGTAGTTACCGAGTGGTTGCCGTTTGATAATGGGCATCAGGCTATTTCAAAACTGAGTCAATACCGATGTCCGCCAATGTGATTTTTCCAAGAAAAGGTTGCGCGGCTATGCTGAGGTGCACTGGCTTCAGCTCGTGAAAAACGATGGTGTGATCCGCCTTTACACAAAGGGCAGGCAACAAGTCTTCTGCGTTCATATCGCCTGAAAGCCCGGAGGGCAAATCCAAAGAGAGGACCAACTTACCAGCATGGCGAGTGCCGGAAGGATGAGACCCGTAAGAGTGGGATTCTTTATTTTGTGCTGGCCAATGATTCATCCATTCAATGACTTTGGCTGTCTTAGGATGGAGTTCTCCGTGAAATCCTGTACCATAAATGGCATCCACAATAATTCCGGAAAAAGCCACGGGGAAAACCTCAAGTCTGGTTTCTAGAAACGTCTGGACTGAAATCCGATTCACTGCCTTTGGAAGCAACCGGTCATTTGCTATGGCGTCGGCCGTGGCAGGAGCGCCTTCCACGTAGATCACAGATACGGGGAAACCTTGCAAAGACAATTGCCGTGCCACCACAAATCCATCACCGCCGTTGTTCCCTTTGCCACAGAAGACTAAAACCTGTGGCTTAAGGTCAAAGACAACATCATAAGCCGGAAGCCAATCAGCTTTTGAAAGCTCGACGAGAATCAGTTCCGTGGCCAAAGTGCCCGCGTTTTCCATCATTTGATAATATGAAAGACCGGCAGCGTTGGCTGCCTTTTCAATCGCCTTCATTTCAGCGCAGGTAACGCACGTTAGCCTTGATGCTTGTGCAGTTTTGGCATCTGCCAGATTGCTGATATCTCCGACAATAATTTCATTTAATTTATTATTCATAACCCCAACCTCCAATCTTATAGGAATTGCATGTAGGGAATTTGGTAATAACAGGATGTAAATCCACGAAAAATAGTATGAAAATCCAGAGGCTATAATTTTGAAACATCTAGAAAGTTATAGCTGGTCAGGAATGGTCGCAAGATTTCGGTGATGCGGGCGCAACCGCCAGGTAAATCGGATTCTACATTTAATGCCATCAAAGGATCGTGCAAGGATTTTCGAAGCAGGCACCAGCCTTGAGGGTTGACAGGAGAAAGCGGCTCATCCGCTGCGTTAGAGGCTATGGATTCAGCCCCGTTCAGATCAAAGTCCAGTCGGATGCCTTCAAAGTTCGGGAGAACCACATGAACCCCGGGCGTTTTTACCGCCCAGGTCAGAAGGGCTTCCAAAACTTGATCGCCATAGGGACCGAAGTCGTCACAGGTGATACCCATTCTAATTTCACGCTCTTCGATAGGATCTCGAAGCTCAGCTAGAAGCTGGTCAATGGTTATGCCTTCCCGTGCCAGTTTGGCTGCCTTGACAACAATCTTTGTAGCCAAGTAGGCACCATCGTCAAGAAAATAGTTTTCTTTGAGGGCAGCGTGGCCGGAGGTTTCGATAGCTAGCTGGCAATCGCTGCCGGCGGCATTCAACTCAATCGCCTTGTTGATGACATTTTTGTAGCCTCGCTTGAAACGAAGATGGTGAAGGCCCAATGAATCTTCCAGAAAAGCAGTCAAGTGATTGCTGGTGATGCTGTCAGTAACCACAGTTGTTCCGGGATAATCTTCCGCCACCAGGGAAGCGGCTAATGCCACAATGCGATTTCGGCTAATGTCCTTTCCCTGACTATCCACCGCGGCAGAACGATCCACATCGGTGTCAAAAATCAATCCAAAATCAGCACCATTGGACAGCACAGCCATTGAAATAGCATGCATGGCTTCGGCGTTCTCGGGATTGGGGGGATGATTGGGGAAGGTTCCGTCAGGAGTTAGAAACTGGCTGGCGCTCACGTCGGCACCCAGAGGAGCCAACACTTGTGATGCGAAAAATCCACCGGAGCCGTTGCCGGCATCCACCACGATTTTTAGCCCGGCAAGGGGTAACTCACCACCCGTACTTCCCACGCTTCTTTTGATAATCCCTCGAAGGTGGGCACAATATTCATCCATCAATTCACTGGGGATGGAAGGGTAAGTCTTCCTGCCTAATACGGTTTGAAAATTACCTTCGAAGATCGGAGGGCCTAAAGGAAGGAGGGCTTTTTTCCCATCCATGGCCGTTTGGAGAATCTGGGAAATGTCGCCTTTATCTAACCCGCCATTTTTATCAAAAAATTTGAACCCGTTCCGGTTGGCAGGAAGGTGGCTGGCTGTAATCATAATTGCTCCGTCGCACTGAAATTTGGGGAAAATCGTGGACATGAACATTGCTGGTGTGGAAGCCAAACCACAGTCTAGTACCTCGGGCCCGTAAGGACCGAATCCGTTGACCAGACCAAGCAGCAAATTTTTCCCAGAAAGTCGGGGATCTCGGCCAATGGCAATTGTCAGGCGGTCCGGTGTCTTGCCGGTTTTTTTTGTCAGCCAGAGCAAAAAGCCACGAGCAATCTTAACCGCTTCATCGGCCGACAGGTTTGGGTGCTCCCCATCAACGCCTGATAACGAAATGCCACGGATATCACTTCCGTTTTGAAGTTTCATCATATCTTCCATGGTGTTCCCTATTCCTTTCCATGCGCTTTTGGCGCAAGACCTTGGTTCAGGTTGCCCATCACATAGCCCCCTAAATCCAGGGCGGCATAATTGAATCCGGCTTTTTTGACAATCTCATTGACCAAATCCATGAAGGCTTCGTCAAAAAAACGTGAACGCTGGGTGGGGGGTACTTCGATTCGAGCCACATCCCCATGGTGTCGGACACGAACCTGAGGGAATCCCAAGTCTCGAAGGGCTGATTCAGCCTGTTGTATCGCGTTGAGTTTATCTATAGTAATTTCATCACCGTAAGGCACTCGGGAAGCCAGACATGCATAGGCAGGCTTGTCCCAAATATCAACGTTCATGGCCTTAAGGCCCATGCGGATATCTTTTTTGGTAAATCCGGCATCTCGCAACGGACTGATAACCCCAAGCTCATCAAGGGCTCGCTGACCAGGACGGTAATCGGTAGCATCATCCAAGTTGGTGCCATCAGCGAGGGTGTCAAACCCCAATTTAGACAACGTTTCGCGGAGGGAAGAGAAAATATATTTTTTACACACGTAGCATCGATCTTCCGGATTGTGAGAAATTACGTCTAGAAGGTCTGTGCCTAGGTTGATGATCAAGTGGCGAATTTCATAGTCGGTGCAGATTTTTTTGGTTTGTTCGATTTCGTTCGGGTCAAAATTAGGCGCCAGGGCTGTCACCGCCAACAGGTCGTCGCCAAAAATGTCTTTTGCGCACAGAAGCAAGAAGGTGCTGTCCACTCCACCTGAAAATGCCACAGCCATATTTTCGTGGCCAAGCAACTTTTGTCGTAGTAGTTCTAATTTGCTTTGCATACATCTCCCTTATATTGTCTAATAACGATTTATTAAGCGGATGCTTGAATACATCCTAACTTATAGGGATTTCATTGTTGCTTCAATATCGTCTTCGCAAGTGCGCATGGCAAGAATGGTTTCGGAAAACAATTTTTCCAAATCCCAGCCCAGCATTTCGGCGCCCTGTGCAATCACATCCCGGTCACAGCCGGCAGCGAATTTCTTATCCTTAAACTTCTTCTTCACAGAGCTGACTTCCATGTCCTTTGTGCTGCCGGAGGGCCGCATCAATGCGGCCGCGCCGATTAGTCCGGTCAACTCGTCTGTGGCAAACAAGATCTTTTCCATTTCAAGTTCCGGCTTCACATCAACGCAAAGTCCATATCCGTGGGAAACCACCGCATGTATGAAGTCAGCGTCAAAGCCAGCGCCCGCCAAAAGTTCAGGAGCTTTGACGCAATGGGCTTCCGGATACATTTCAAAATCAATGTCGTGAAGCAATCCCACCATACCCCAGTAATCTGGATCTTCGCCAAGCTGCTGCGCGAAATATCGCATGGTACCTTCCACCGTCAAACCGTGTTTGACATGAAAGATATCATCGTTGTATTTCTTTAGTAATACCAGTGCTTCGTTTCGGGAAATCATAGGGGGCTCCTTTCAATTGGCATAAGCCTATCTTATGCGGGTAATTCGTTCCTTTTTGGTAGTTGGGCCAAAATGATGGCGGCGAACATGATGACGCAACCAATCACTTCTTTGGGGAGAAGCTGCTCATTGAGTAGCAACATGCCGAATATTACGGCAAATACCGATTCCATCGAAAGCAGTAGGGATGCCACTGTGGGGCCAATGTCCTTTTGGGCAACGACCTGGAAGGTATAGGCAACACAGCAGGACATAATTCCTGTATACAAAATCGGAACAGCACCGGCAATAATATACTCCAGTTTCGGATCCTCAAAGAACACCATCAAGATAAGGGATAAAGCGCCACAGATGAAAAACTGCACCGCAGATAATTTAATGGCATTGGTTTTTGGAGAAAAGTGATCCACCACCAGAATGTGTGCTGCAAACCCAAAGGCGCAGAGGAACACCAGAAAATCCCCAATGTTAATGGAGAAACCTTCATTTATAGACAAGAGATAAAGGCCGACCACCCCCAAAGCCACACTGACCCAAAGCAACATACGGACCTTTCTTCCAAGGAATATGCCAATGACGGGAACGATGACAATATAAAGCGCTGTAATAAATCCTGTTTTACCTGCAGAGGTATACACCAAACCCATCTGCTGGAGCGCGGTGCCGGCTAGCAAAGCAACCCCACAGAAAAAACCGCCGGTCCAAAGGAATTTGCGCTCTTTTTTCTTTTCTTCCACGGTCATGGGCACTGTTGGTTGATTTTTTTGGGCCAGTTTGTCCATCACCAGGATGACAGGAATCATCACCACCGCACCGATTAAAAAACGGATACCGTTAAAAGTGAAGGGCCCCACGAAATCCATACCGGAACGCTGCGCCACAAATGCGGTTCCCCAGATGAGAGCGGTTGTTAATAGCATCAGTTCTGCCCGTATTTTCTTGCTCATTTTTTCTCCTAAATCATTAACTTCTTTATTTCGTGCAGTCGCACAAACAGATATAGTTGTACATCCGCATCGGGAGCCTCCTGGATACCCAAGACGCTTTTAATCTTCTCCAGTCGGTAACGGATGGTGTTACTGTGTTGGAAGGTGGCTTCAGCGGTTTTGGCGATGTTGCCACCGTTTCGGACATAGGCCAGTAAAGTTTGCATTAAGTTGGATTCATTGGTTTTATCATAGTTGTACAAGCGACTATGGAGATTGTTGTAGTAAATATCGGTCCACTCGTCGTCGCGGAAAGGGGCCAAAAATCCTACAAGCCCGACTTTCTCGTAATCTTTGACTTCTTCTTGGCTGATCAGGGCATCTATCCCTGCATGTAAGGCTTCGCGAAACGCTTTCTTCAAATTCCGAAGTTCACTATAGGGGTTGCTAATTCCAATGGATACTCTGGACAAATCCATGCCGGATTGCTGTAGTTTTTCTAAAAGGCGGATTCTCATATCTTCTGTCCGAGCACCGGAGGTATAGAGGAAGCCAACCCCTCTGGGCCATTTCAGCAGGGAGTAAGCATACTTGCCTTGCTTCTGGTTCGCATGGGAGGTGTGTAGGTATTGCTCAAACAGCAAAGTGGTTTCGCTCGGGATGTTGTCCTGATCTTTGGGAATGCAGAACGCACAAATAACATTTTTGTAAAACAAGGGATTGATTTCCCTGGCTAAGTACTCAATTTGGTTTTCATTCATGGGTTCGTATAATATTTTGGCCATTCGGCTGACGTTAAGGGTGTTAATCTCATGGGGTGTCAGGGCGTTTTTGATGGTATAAAGAATTTCATCGAGAAACGTGTCGGAAAAGAAAAAAATGGGCACATGAAGTGCGTTGGCCCGTTCGACTAGTTCGGCCGGCAGGGTGTCAAACCGCACGTCCTTGATGCAAATGGCTGCGGGCTGCCTTTCCAGAAGCGCCAGCATAATCTCCATGCTGTTCTTTGGATGCTCTCGCAAAATAGAAGGGGACAGAATAATAAACACCCCTTTTATGTATAAATCCGGAATGCTCTTTTCACCAAGGTCTTCATATAACTTGGCATCGGATATTTCATTGTAAAGTCCGCTATTGTTCGTCACCAGACGAAAGTCGGAAAATAAGGGTAGAGACAAAACGTCCAATACATTTAACATGTTTCTCCTCCAAAATAGGGAAGATTTCTATTGATATTAGAAGTATATCATGAAAATGACTAAGAAAACAATCGAATTTCGTTGAAATTCTGGTTCTGTTGTAAAATATACAAAACATTAGGGATAATTTAGTAAAGACATATATTGTATTATTATCGAAACATGTTAGAATACAAATATCGAAAGGCATGACTTTTCGACCTAACATTGATAGTATCTATCCCCAATAAAGATACCCCCTATATAGTGAGAGGGAGACTGACGAAAATCGGTCTCCCCTTTGCTATCTATAGGGGTTTTTTTAATTGGCATAAAAAATGAGAAACCGTAACAAAAAGCCCGGCCTAGATTCTAGGTGGGCTTTCGTCAAGTTATTTGTTGGAGTATTCCGCGCGGATGGTAAAAGGAAGAATTAGAAAGTGATGGTGCCATCCAAGGGATACTTGTCAGTCAGTGCTTTGACCATGGCGACGACTTGATCATGATTGGCTACGTCTTGAATCATCAGGACGATTGCCTCCGCAATAATGTCCATATCCGCAGCATTCAGACCGCGTGTGGTGACGGCAGGGGAACCGAGTCGGATTCCGCTGGTAACAAAAACGTTTTCGGGATCATTGGGGATGGGATTCTTATTACAGGTGATGTGGGCATCGTCCAGGCGCCTCTCCAATTCCTTGCCGGTGATTCCGGTTCCAATCAGATCTACCAACATCAAATGATTATCCGTTCCATTGGAGACAATCTTGACACCTCGATCCATCAGACCTTTGCATAATGCGGCTGCATTGGTTACCACGTTTTGCTGGTAAGTCTTGAATTCCGGTTGAAGGGCTTCATGGAGGCAAACGGCTTTTGAGGCAATGACGTGCATCAATGGGCCACCCTGAATTCCTGGGAAAACAGCTTTATTCAGATTCAGTTCTTTCGCGACAGCTTCACTACTAAGAATCATGCCGCCCCTTGGCCCGCGAAGGGTTTTGTGGGTGGTAGTCGTGGTCACGTGGGCGTAGGGTATGGGACTGGGATGGAGTCCGGTGGCAACCAGTCCGGCAATATGGGCAATGTCCGCCATAAGGTAGGCACCAACCTCGTCAGCAACCTCCCGGAACTTCTTAAAATCGATGGTACGTCCATATGCGCTAGCACCTGCCACAATCAACTTTGGTTTGTGGGTCAGGGCAAGTTCACGGAGATTGTCATAGTCGATGAACCCTTCCGCATCTACGCCATAGGCAATGATATTGAAATAGGCTCCGGACATATTGGCCGGACTTCCGTGGGTCAGATGCCCTCCATGGGCAAGATTCATTCCTAGAACCGTGTCCCCGGGCTTTACCATGGCAAAAAATGCCGCCATATTTGCCTGTGAGCCGGAGTGGGGCTGGACATTAGCATATTCACAACCGAAGAGTTCCTTTGCACGCTTGATGGCCAGGTCTTCAGCAAGGTCCACGCATTCGCAACCTCCGTAATGTCTTTTTCCGCTATATCCTTCAGCATATTTGTTGGTTAAAACGCTTCCGTTGGCTGCCATAACGGCTTTGCTAACCCAGTTTTCGGATGCGATCAGTTCGAGATGGGAGTTTTGCCGCTCTGCTTCGCAGCGGATGATGCCGGCTAGTTCCGGGTCAGTCTTTTGGATTTCACTGAATGGATACATGTTAAATCTCCTTTGTTTGGAAGTAACGGGGCCCTATGAAATAGGGGATATTTTATCCCCTATTGTAACAGATATTTTATGGATTGCCAACTACACTTTGCGGATAGAAACTTCCCCGCTGGAAAGTGTATCGGTCTGACCAAGCTTAGGTCCCGCAAGATACTGGACAACCAGTCCCCCATCATCGTCGATGGAAATGGCCTGCGCCAAAATCCCCTCCTCCTCCCGGTTAGCCACAGGACAAATTAGGATTTCTTTGTCCAGTACTGCGGATCTTTGGCGATAAGTTTCCAGAAATGTGCGGTCTTCCATTTCCGGTAATACGATGTACCATTGATTGACGATTTCAGCAGCCAACTGATTGCGAGAAAAACCGCCGCCGAGATTTCCGGCTATCGTGGAAAGTTCTTCCGGATAGGACACATCGTAGCAGTTGACCCCAATGCCCAGAACCACATACCCGATGCGACCGGTTTCAAAATCGGAGATGGCTTCCGTCAGGATGCCGCAGATTTTCTTTTCGTTATAATAGATATCATTGACCCATTTGATGGAGAGTTCTACAGGGCTGAGCTTTTCGATGGCGCGGACCACGGCTACGGCGGCGGCAGTGGTAATTAGGATGGAGTGTCCCATGGCAAAGGACGGCCGGAACAAAATACTCAAATATAGACCGGCATTCTTGGGAGAATAAAAGCTTCTGCCAAGCCTACCCCGACCTGCGGTTTGCTCATTGGCAAGGATGACGATGTCATGATTGGGCTCCGTCAACGCAACTTCCTTGGCAGTTTTGTTGGTGGATTCCAGAGAATCAAAAACCCGGATTTCCAAGGGTGGATTTGCGGGAGATAGCATTGCTAAGATTTCTTCCGAGGAGAGATAGTCTTCTGTGCCAGACAGACAATAGCCTTTGTTGGTGATGGCTTCGATGGGATAACCTTCCTTCCGGAGGGCACTGATGCCCTTCCAAACGGCAGCGCGAGAAATCCCCAGGGCGGCCCCGATGGCCTGTCCCGAAACGGAAGTTCCGCGATGCTCCATCAACAAGCGAAAAATATGATTCTTAGTCGACATGGCGACTCCCTTCAGACTGCTAGAGTTTTGTACTTTCAGTGTAAAAGATTATGGAGGAATCGTCAAGTTACCAGCATAGAAAGCAAGGAATAAGGTTGACAATCACCCACCCATTGTGGTAATATTCGAATATAATACATGAACAATTGCTCATGTGCTCAACTTAAAGAAGATTCCAACATATAAACCATACAAAGGAGATTCCATGCAGTACAAAAACCTAATAGTAGAGGAAGATGACATTTTAAGACTAGAAGAAATCTATAAGCTCTTTGGCAGCGCGCCAAGGCTGAAGATATTAATTCGTCTCAGCAAAGGAGAATGTGGTGTCACTGAGTTGTGCGAGGTTGCAGGGTTGACCCAGTCCGCCACCAGCCACCAGCTCAAAGATCTGAAACAATGCCGAATTGTCAAAAGCCGGAAAGATGGTCTTAATGTCTACTATAGTCTGGATGATGATCACATTGTCAAGATATTAGAAAGTGGCATCGAACATGTCAAAGGCGATCATTGTGAGGAGTGTGCAGAATGACAAACGAGAAGAAAAAAACGATGGCGTTAAAGAATGCAGAAACACTGATAAGCCATGCAGAGCAGGCAGACGATTGCGGTTGTGAAGGAACCCCCGGATGCACCTGCGAGCTGGGTCACGCCCACGCGCAACCGGAAAGTCTGAAGCCCTTTATCATCAGACTGGTGATTTCATTTATAATAACCCTGATTTTTGCCTTTGGCGCTTTTCCAGAAACGATCCGGATTATCGGGCTGGGCGTGGCATATTTGCTGGCAGGCTATGAAGTCTTGCTTTTTGCAGGCAGGAATATTTTAAAAGGACAAGTTTTTGATGAAAACTTCCTGATGTCGCTGGCTTCCCTGGCGGCGTTTGTCATGGGGGATATGCCTGAAGCCATTGCCGTCATGATATTTTATGGCGTTGGCGAAGTGCTGGAAGAAATGGCTGTCACCAAATCCCGCAGCAATATCGCGGAACTCATGGACATCCGTCCGGATTATGCCAACCTAAAAGACGGCGATCATATCAGAAAGGTTTCTCCTCAGGAAGTCTTGGTGGGGCAAATCATCGTGGTGCGTCCCGGTGAAAAAATTCCCCTGGACGGCAAGGTTCTTCATGGCGAATCCTTTGTGGATACCCGGGCGCTGACCGGCGAGTCAGTCCCCCGAAGAGTTATGGAAAACAGCATGGTTTTATCCGGCGCTGTCAACCAAGACGGACTGCTGGAAATCGGCGTTATGAAGGCTTATGAAGACTCCACTGTCTCCAAAATTCTGGAACTAGTGGAAACCGCCAGCAGCAAAAAAGCCAAAAGTGAGCAGTTTATTACGAAGTTTGCGAAAATATACACACCCATTGTGGTTGGGATTGCCCTGTTGGTCAGCATTCTTCCGCCCCTTCTGGGTTTTGGAACCTTTGATGAGTGGGTATACAAAGGAATCAGCTTTCTAATCATCTCCTGCCCTTGCGCCTTAGTGATCTCTATTCCGGTGGGATTCTTTGGAGGCATCGGCGGTGCGGCTCGAAACGGTATCCTGGTCAAAGGTGGCAATTATCTAGAAGCCTTAAACGATGTGAATACCATTGTTTTTGATAAAACCGGCACCCTGACAGAAGGGGTTTTCCAAGTGACATCCATACGGCCGGAAGTCGGGATTACCGAAGAAGAGTTATTGCGCTTGGCGGCTACAGCGGAAGCCCTTTCCACCCATCCCATCGCCCGGTCCATCATGATGACATACGGCCAGCCCGTGGAAGCCCCGCGGGAAATCCAAGAAAAAGCCGGGTTCGGCATCACCGCCCAGACAAAGGGAGGGTTGCTTTTCGCCGGAAACCGAAGACTTATGGAAACCATAGGGATTACGGATTTACCGGAGTTTGCCGATACCACGGTATACATTGCCAATGGCAATCAGTATTTGGGATATCTTTTAATCTCAGACCAGATCAAAGACGGTGCGATTGAGGCACTCAAGAAGCTCAAAAAACGAGGAATCAAACGTCTGATTATGCTTACCGGTGACAACCGAGCCATCGCGGAAGAAGTGGCAGCGGAATTAGGCATTGATGAAGTTCGAGCAGAACTGCTTCCCCAGGACAAGGTGGAAGAATTTGAAAAAATTCTCGCATCCGCAACGGGAAAAGGAAAAGTCGTCTTCGTGGGTGATGGTATCAACGATGCACCTGTTTTAGCCCGTGCCGACATTGGAATTGCTATGGGAGATGTGGGTGCCGATGCAGCAATCGAAGCGGCGGATGTGGTCATTATGAATGATAACTTGGAGTCCATCAACCTGGCGCTCAAGGTAGCAGCCAAAACCCGAACCATTGTCACACAAAACATTTTCTTTGCGCTGGGCGTCAAAACCCTGATAATGGTGCTGGCATTTTTGGGCATTACCACCATTTGGTTTGCCATCTTTGCGGATGTAGGCGTGGCCCTGCTGGCCATTCTCAACGCAGTCAGAGCCTTGACAGTGAAGAGCAAAGAATAGAAGATCAGAAAGGCAAAGATAATGAGAGACCAGCTAAAAATCACCGGCATGACTTGCGCCGCCTGCTCCACCCGGATAGAAAAAACCACCGGGAAATTGCAAGGCGTCACCATGGCATCTGTGAACCTCACCACAGAGATGCTGACTTTTGATTACGATGGAACATCGGAAACTCTAGCTGCCATCAAGACCAACGTGTGGAAGCTGGGTTATGACTATATCGAAAAAAAGGACCGGACTGCCGACAAAGACAGAATTGCTAAGCTGCGGGAAATCCGGATGATGAAACTAAAACTTTTAATATCCGCAGTATTTTCTGTTCCGCTTTTGTATATAGCCATGGCACACATGCTGCCGGGTTTAAGCTTGCCCCTGCCCATGACTATTCACCCCATGGAAAACCCGGTGAACTATGCCTTGTTGCAGACCTTTCTCATTTTGCCGGTCATCGGCGCAGGATACCGGTTTTATTGGGTGGGATTCAAAGCCATCTGGAGCAGGTCTCCTAACATGGATAGCCTGATTGCCATAGGTACATCAGCTGCTGTTCTGTTCAGTTTATTTGGCACCTGGCAGGTTCTCGCCGGAAACGAAAGCTTTGCGCAACAGCTATATTATGAAACCGCAGGTGTCATTATCACCTTAATATTACTTGGTAAAACCCTGGAGGCCATCACCAAAGGGCGAACAGGAGAAGCCATCCGCAAACTCATGGGCTTGACCCCAAAAACCGCCAGCATCCTGCGGGACGGCGTGGAAGTAGTAGTGCCGGTAGAAGAAGTCCTGGTGGGTGACATTGTACTCATCCGCCCGGGAGATAAGATCCCGGTGGATGGCACAGTCCAAGAAGGTCTCAGCACCGTGGACGAATCTATGCTCACAGGAGAAAGCATTCCAGTGGAAAAATTGCCGGGGTCCCCAGTTGTTGCCGGGTGCATCAACAAAAACGGAACCTTTCGGTTTGAAGCCGAAAAAGTTGGAGCAGATACGGCCCTTGCTCATATCATACAATTGGTGGAAGATGCCCAGGGATCCAAAGCTCCAATCGCCAGGCTGGCGGATACCGTGTCCGGCATATTTGTGCCGAGCGTCTTTGGCATCGCTGTGGTGACCTTCCTTGTATGGATGCTGATTAACGGCGAATTTGTCTGGGCCTTGCGTGCATTTATCTCTGTGCTGGTCATCGCCTGTCCCTGCGCGCTGGGTCTGGCTACGCCAACCGCCATCATGGTGGGTACCGGCAAAGGGGCTGAACTTGGTATACTTATCAAAGGGGGAGAAGCCCTGGAGATTGCCCACAAAGTACAAACGGTGGTTCTGGACAAAACCGGTACCCTGACCGTGGGGAAACCTCAGGTGACCGATGTGCTGGCGCTGCATCAAGAGGAAGGAAACAACGCAACAGGTTTCTATGTGGATGCAAATTCTATGCTTCAAATGGCTGCGTCTATTGAAGCGGCCAGCGAACACCCTCTCGGCGAAGCCATCGTCCGCGCTGCAGAAGAAGCGAAACTACCGCTGATTTCAGTGGAAGAATTTGAAGCCATTCCAGGGAAAGGAATTCGCGGTAAAATAGAAGACGTGATTTGGCTGGCTGGAAATGCCCGATTCATGATGGAGTCGGGACTTAAGCCGGAAGACTTTTCTGATAACAAAGATCAGTTGGAACTGCTAGCCAAGCAGGGCAAGACACCCATGTATATTGCCAAAGGCGGAAAGCCTGCCGGCATCATCGCAGTGTCCGATGTAATCAAGCCCTCTAGCCAGGAAGCCGTCAAAGCGCTGAAAGCCTTGGGACTGGAAGTGGTTATGATGACAGGTGACAACCCCCTCACAGCCCAGGCCATCGCTAATACAGCCGGGATTGACCGGGTGCTGGCGGAAGTCCTGCCAGAGGATAAAGCAAAAGAAGTGAAACGTCTTCAAGCGGAAGGCAAAGTGGTCGCTATGGTAGGGGATGGCATTAATGATGCGCCTGCCCTTGCCCAGGCGGACCTTGGCATTGCCATCGGAAGCGGCACCGACGTTGCTCTGGAAACAGCTGACATCGTCCTGATGCACAGCGAATTGACTTCAGTACCAACCGCCATCCGGCTTTCGGCTGCCACCATCCGCAACATTAAGCAAAACCTGTTTTGGGCCTTTGCCTATAACGTGGCAGGCATCCCCATCGCTGCCGGCGTTCTATACGCCTTTGGCGGACCCACGCTGAACCCCATGATTGCCGCTGCCGCAATGTCGTTTTCATCCATTTCCGTTTTGCTGAATGCCTTAAGGTTGAAGCGTTTTAAGTAGATGATAAAGAATAGGAGCCCTCATGTTTCGATTTGAACAAGTCACCTATAAGGACATCATAGACATCCGAGAGATGACCATTCCCTCAGGGCTGACAGCCTTGGTGGGGCCTAGTGGTTCGGGAAAAACCACTTTACTACGGTTGATGAACAAGCTAGTCACGCCCAGCTATGGGATTATCTATTATCGTGGCATGGACATTTCAGAAATTCCGGCAGTGGAACACCGCCGCAAGGTGATGATGCTTTCCCAAAACCCCATTCTCTTTCCCGGAAACATCCGAGACAATCTAAACGTCGGCTTTAAATTTCAAAAAAAAGAAGCCCCGAAAGACCAAAGACTCCTGGAAATGCTATCGCAGGTTCAACTTCAAAAAGATTTGGACGGTCCGGTGGAGTCTCTTTCCGGTGGCGAAAAGCAGCGTCTGGTTTTGGCACGGGTATGCTTGCTGGAACCGGAGGTGTATCTGCTGGATGAACCTTCCGCAGCTTTGGATGATGAGTCTGAGGATGCCATCGTATCCATGCTATCCCGTTACACAAAAGAAAAAGGAAAGTCTGCAGTCATGGTCACACATGCCCGGTCCATTGCAGAGAAATACTGCGACGAAATTATTGAGTTAAGAAAAGAGGTGAACCATGGGTAGCTCGAGTGCAAACGATATCATCGTTTTGGGCATTGATCAGATCATGCTGGCCTATGCCTTCGCCCTAGTGGTGTTGTTCATCGTCATGAAGCGGGGTATCAAACGAGAAAAAGATATATTAATTTCATCCATACGCATGACGTTGCAACTCATCCTCACCGGATATATTTTGACCTATATCTTAGAAAATCCCAATCCTTGGGTGACAGGCATTGTAATACTCCTGATGGAGGTTTTTGCCATTGGGACAATTTATAAAAAATTCAAGGGGCAGCTTTCTAATAGAATGAAGGTGGTCATCTGTGTTTCCATGGCAGGAGGAACATTGACGTGTTTGCTGTATTTTCTCTTAGTGGTAATCCGAATCAATCCCTGGTACGACCCCCAGTACTTTATCCCCATAGCCGGAATGTTCGTGGGAAACACCATGACTGCCGTAGCGCTGGGCGTCAAAGCTCTGGTGGAAGGAATGACCACACAAAAAAGTATGGTAGAAGAAGCCTTGATTCTTGGGGCGACGCCAAGAACAGCCACTTCATCAATTATTGACAGCACCTTTGACTCTGCGATTATGCCTACCATGAATACCATGATTGGTATGGGTATCGTTTTTCTCCCTGGCATGATGACCGGACAAATCCTTTCGGGAATAGCACCAACAACCGCCGTAACCTATCAGTTGGCAGTGATGCTGGGCATTTTGGGAGCCGTTGCCCTTTCCGTAATTATCATGTTGCAAATGGGGTATCGAAGCTTTTTTAACGATCGGGACCAGCTTCGAGAACGGAGCTAGAAGGGTCGAATCGAAGACAAAAAGTTTTTTCGAAAGTATCATAAATTTCCATGAGTTTCACGAAAACAAATAATTCGAGATAGCTGCTGGGGGTGTCAATCTCCAGCAGTGATTTTATTTTTGCCACTCGGTAACGGACCGTGTTGGCATGCTGGAAAAGCATTTTGGAGGCGCTGACCAAGTCCCCGTGAGTTGCAATATAGGCGGACAGGGTGCCCAACAAATCAGACCCGTGTTCCACATCATAGTTGGTGAGTATTCGGTGCATTCGCAAAAAATATTGGCGGGAACTGTCACTCCAGCAATTGCTGATTAAAAGGTTCTCCACGTTACTTGGTATGAAGGTTTCTATGGCATGAACTGGAAGCGTTGCAGCATCCGTGGTATTTGCCACTGGTGCGGAACTCTGCTTGAGGATGGTACTGGCACAAGTCAGAAATGCTTCCAACAAACTGCTCACAATCTGTCGCGTCCCTTTGATCTGAATCGAAGCTCCCAGCCAACAGGCTGAGATGGGAACGTTGATAGACTCAAAAAATGTCTGGACACTTTTATCTGAAAACGCATCGGAATTCGGTGATGAAAGTACGACGAGAATGCCTGCCGCATAAGGGATGATAATCGACCGTTGGTCGGAGCCTGCTTTGGCGGGTTGCATGTTTGGCGACAGCTGTTTGCCGTTCTTGGGGAACGCCACCACGCATCGTGTGTAATTCTGCAGATAAGGATGGAGCTTATCTTCGATAAAAGTCTCTGTGGCTGGAGGCACAGCTCCTGTGAAATACCAGGATTCCAAAGCCACTTTTAGAGCTGGGGTGAGATTACTTCGCAGTTCGCCTTTGTCGGAAGCCAGCAAGTTCCGTACATCATAGACGATGTCGTCCACAAAGGTCTCGCTGAAAAAGAAAATGGGGATACCCAGAATATCGGATTTTTGGATGGTATCTTCCGATAAATTGCGGAAAAAAACTTCCTTGATGCAGATCGCGGAAACCCCATGAAGAATCAAAGCCTTAATACAATCGTTGGCATAGTCAAAATCGTCTTTGGCGATGGAAAGGGTGGTGATGACAAACTCTCCCTTCCGGAAGGTTTTGGCGATGTCTGCCTTGGACTCCCAATCAAAGATGCCAGTGCCGGAGACAGGATTTTGAATCCCCTTTTCGCCGGAAATGATTTGGAAATGTTCGAAGTTGGGGGAAGTTACGATATCAAATACAGTAATCATGCTATCTCCATCCATAAAACACATCGCACTGGTTGCTGCACCCATGGATTGCAATGGATTGCTACAACGCTTGATAAAAGTATATGCTTTTTTGGAGCAAATGGCAATTACCAAAGCAGTTGACTTGTAGCCTGCTACAAACAAGAGGGGTTGGTTTTGTGAGCCCCATCATTGCCAAGGACCGGATTTGTGATAGACTTGATTCAAGCAGATTTCTGCAAAGACCAGAAGAAGGAGAACGCAGATGAAAGAGTTTAGATTTGATGTGGATTATGTGCGGGAGCAATTCCCAGCGCTGTGCAAAACAGTCAATGGAAGGCCGGCAGTATATGCTGATGGCCCCGGTGGAACCCAGGTACCTGTCCGTGTGGTAGAAAAAATCAACGACTATTTGTATTACAGAAATGCAAATTCCCATGGTGTCTTTAAGACTTCCGTGGAAAGCGACAACGGGTATTGGCATGCAAGGGAAGTCTATGCGGACTTTTTCAATTGTAGCCCAGAAGAAGTGGCCTTTGGAGCCAATACCACCACCAACAACTTCAAACTGGCCATGGGTCTTTTACGCACCATGCGACCTGGTGACGAAGTACTGATTACCGACATCGACCATGAAGGAAACCGTTCCCCATGGCGGACTCTGACGGACTTTGGCATCGTGGTAAAAAGCGCAGCCGTCCATCCGAAAACAGCGACCCTAGACATGGAAGACTTCAAAGCGAAGCTTTCCACCAAAACCAAAGTGGTTGCGGTTAATTGGGCAGCCAACGCCTGTGGGACCATCACCGATGTGAAAGAATGCATCCGCCTGGCTCACGAAGTGGGGGCATTGACGGTTATTGATGCGGTTCATTATGCGCCCCACCGATTTATCGACGTAAAGGAGATCGACACCGATTTTCTTCATTGTTCCTCCTATAAATTCTTTGGACCCCATTTGGGGGTGATGTACATCAAGAAAGAAGTCGGCGAAAAAGTGAAGACCATTCGGGTTATGGCAGACGACAACTGCGACATGCCCTGGAAATTTGAGACAGGCACTCCAGCCATGGAACTGGCCAGCGGCGCAGCGGAAGCGGTGGAATTCATTGCAGATATCGGCGAACGCCATGCCGAATTCTTTGAAGAAGAGGTAAAGGGTCTTTCCGGCCGTCGTCGAAACGTGGTTGCAGGAATGCTGGCTATTGATACCTATGAAGAGCCTATGGCCAAAAAACTGCGTACAGAACTTGCCGCCATCCCCGGCCTAACCATCTTCGGACCACCGGAGGGTTCCCCAAGAACTTCTACCGTATCCTTTCTTGTTGCCGGGATCAATGCCAATGACATCGCCAGAAGTCTGGCAGAAGACGGCATCTTCGTTTGGGACGGCGATTACTACGCCATTGAGATTATCATGAACGTCTGGAAGCTAGAAAGTGTTGGAGGCCTGGTGAGAATCGGACTGGCACCCTACAATACCGATGATGAAATCAATCGCATCATCGCAGCAGTCAAAAGGGCCGCCACAAAATAAAGCGAACAATGATGCCATCGAATCCAACAGACCAACTTTTCACATGCTTATACTTGTAATCATAAAAGCAAAACCGGCCCTTTTAGGGTCGGTTTTGCTGTTGTACAGCTCGCGCTGCGTTGAGGAATATAGTGATATGAAAAAACTATAACAGGGGTTTGACAAACTTGCCCCGCTGATAGCCCTTTTCGTCTGAAACTGATGCGAGCCGAAAGCCTGCGGAAATGTAGTAGTTGACCAGAGGTGTCATGCTCATGGCAGTCTGCAGCGTGACAAAGGATGCGCCACGGGCTCGAAACCATTCTTCAGCAGTAAGCAAGAGTTGCTTTCCGGCTCCTGACTGCTGCCAGTGGGGCAGCACGGCAAACCTACTGATATATCCGGTATTCTCATCCATCATTCGAAGTCGAATCGTCCCCACGCATTTCAGGTGATTGTAAATCGCCACATAAACGGTATTGCTTTCCATGGAGAGGATGATGTCCTCCGCAGATTCCCGGGTGGCTTTGGCAGGCTCTTCTACCTCAACTAAAAGATGATAGTCTGAAAAAGCAGTTTTGAGGATGTGCTCGATGAGATCTGCATCCTTTTTTTTCGCCTTACGTATTGAAATGCTCATCTATTTATTCACCATTGTGCCAATGCCGGTGTCAGTGAAAACTTCCAACAGCAACGAGTGGGAAATGTTTCCGTTGATGATGTGGGCACGGTCTACGCCACTTTCTACCGCACGCATGCAAGCTTGTAGCTTAGGCAGCATACCACCTTGTACTACACCTTTTTCAATCAGCTCCAAGCCTTGTGAAGCTGAGAATCGGTTTAGAAGAGTCTTTGAATCTTTGGGATTGGTTTGGATGCCATCCACATCGGTCATGAAAACGATTTTTTCTGCTTTTAGAGCAGCTGCCACTTCTCCCGCGGCGGTGTCAGCGTTGATGTTGTATTTTTCACCGTCCGGGCCAATGCCAATGGGGGCAATGACCGGAATATAGTCCAACTTCATCATGGCTTCCAGGAGTTTCACGTTGATTTTGGTCACATGTCCCACATGCCCTAAGTCCACACCATCCACCGGTGCCATCTTTTCGGCCTCGATCAGCTTTGCAGAAATTCCACTGAGCCCGACTGCCTGAGCACCCATTTTATTTAGCATTGCTACAAGATTGGTATTGACCTGGCCGATTAAAACCATGGCCGCTACGTCGATGGTGTCATCATCGGTGATACGAAGGCCGTTATGAAATTTTGATTCCACATTCAGTTTGCTCAACATTTCGTTGACCGCGATACCGCCGCCATGGACGATAATCGGGTGCATGCCCACATATTTCAGCAATGTAATATCAAGCAAAATAGACTCCACCGTATCATCATCTCCCATGGCGGAGCCGCCATACTTTACCACGATGGTTTTGTTCTTAAAAAGTTGGATATAGGGAAGAGCTTCCATTAAGAGCTCTGCACGTTCGACTAGTTTTTTCATTATTCTTCTCCAAAAGTATATTTTAAGTCTGGCTACTGCCGCCGGCCGGATGCCCGGCCGACACGCGGTAACCAGCATACTGAGTTGGGCTTATAAATACCAGGCTGGAAATCTGAGACCGCTGGTCTGATCTAGGTGAAACAACAAGTTCATGTTTTGAATCGCCTGCCCTGCAGCGCCCTTGATCAAATTATCTAAGACCGAAGTGATAATCACTCTGTTCACTCGCCTGTCAAGGACAAACCCCAGATGGAATGCGTTTGATCCCACCACATGATTGAGTTCCGGCATTACTCCCGGAGGGTTGATATGGACAAAGGGTTTTCCGCCGTAATACTGCCGGTAGAGTGCCATGGCTTCCTGCTCTGCCTGTGGCCCAAACGGCTTAGAGGGTGTTGCATAAATGGTAGTCAGGATGCCACGTTTTACTGGGAGCAAATGGGGAGTGAAAGAGATACGGACCTCTTGCCCCGGTAAATGAAAACCAAGCTGCTCCTCGATTTCAGAAGTGTGGCGATGGGTTCCAACACCGTAAGCCTTAAAATTTCCAGAAACGCTGGCAAACTGATTTGCCTGACTTAAGTGGTTTCCTGCACCGCTGATGCCGGACTTGGCATCGATGATGATGCTGGCTGGCTCAATGAAGCCAGTTTCCAACAGAGGGATCAGGGACAGTAGGGAACAGGTCGTATAGCAACCCGGGTTTGCCACCAAAGATGCCTTGGCAATCCGATCTTCATATATTTCGCACAAACCATAAACCGCATGTTTTAAAAGTCCTGGGCAGCAGTGGTCCACGTTGTAAGTTTTTTCATATAAACTTTGGGACTGGTATCTGAAGTCTGCAGAAAGATCGATGACCTTGAGTCCATGAGACAACAGGCCCTCAGCCATTGGCGCGCTTTTGCCGTGAGGCAAAGCAAGGAAAACCACGTCACACTTTTCTGCAAGACGTAGTTCATTATAAGAAGAGAGAATTATAGGTGAAAACCCACGAAAGGATGGAAAAATTTCATCCAGACGTTTGCCTTGATGGCTAGATGAAACCAGCTCCACCACCTGAGCAGTGGGGTGCGACATCAGTATTCGAACTAACTCTTCTGCCACAAAGCCTGTGGCGCCAACAATTCCGACGCGTATCATGTAGATGCTTTCCTCGACCAAAGGCCAAATCAAAAAAGTAATAATATACAATATTTCGTATGATTATACATTATCCTTGGCCTCGGTGTCAACGGAATCTTGATTATTTCTGGACTCGGGTCATTTTCCTTAATACCAAGAGCAAGCCAAGGCCAACCAAAGCACAAACCGCGGCGATGGTGAAGGCCGGATACATCAGGGTGATATCGGTTGCGGCCAGGTTCTTGTAGTACCCTGCAATCTGCGATGCAATGACAGCACCTGCCCCGAAGCCCAGCAGGACAAAGCCGTAATTGGCCGCCATGTGCTTAGGACCGAATAAGTCTGCGGTAAGGGAAGGGAAGTTGCTGAGCAAACCGCCATAGAAGAAACCGATCAAACCAATAATTAGGAAAATCCAGTTGCCGTCGGCTTTGCTGACCAGAAGCGACAGGATAGCATTTCCGACGAGAATCACCATAATGATGTTGGTGCGGCCGAACTTGTCGGATAGCATCCCCCAAATCAAACGTCCTGCGGAGTTGAAGACAGAAATCAACAATACACCGATGGTGGCTGTTTCAGCTAATCCTTTGGCAACTGCGATAGGCTTAGCAAAGCCAATCATCATCAATCCACCCATGCATGCCAGCATGAAGATGATCGTGATTAGATAGTAGGCAGGTTGCTTAAACATTTGGGTTGGAGACATTTCCTGACCTAACCGTGGTGCGGCGACAAGGGAACCGGGGGACAAGGTGTCGGTAGATTTATTTTCTTCGGGAGTTGTCGGTGGGTTTTTCATAAAGAATCCACCGGTGGTGCATACGACAAGGAAAATGCCACCTAATACAAGGAAGGTACCGGATTCTCCAACGCCCTGACCACCAAAGACAACAATAAAGTATTCAATGACTGGTGTGAACACAACACCACCAAAACCCAAGGCTGAAACGATGAAGCCGGTGACCAGGCCTTTTTTTTCGGGGAACCACTTCTGGACACAGGCAATGGTAGGAGAATAGATGAAACCCATGCCGGTTCCGCCCAATACACCATATGTAAGCCATAGCAACCATGGGTATTCAGCAGTTGCCAGTGAAGCCAGCCCAAAGCCGGCACCCAGGATCACGCCACCAACCATAATCACAGTTCGGGTAGAAAAGGTGGTGGCCAGCTTTCCCCCAATCCCGCTGGTCAAGCTTAATACGGCCAGCAGCAAGGAAAACGAAAGACCTGCGGCAGCGTTATCGCCGCCAAAGATGGTATTGGCAACGCCAGTCTGAAAGACACTCCAGACATAAGCAGTTCCCATACAAAGCTGCACAGCGATTGCCGCAGCCAGTGTAATGTAACGTTGCCGCGATTTGGTTGTAAGAGTTTGGGAATTCATAATTGCATCCTCCTTATAAAAAAACCGCCTATGCCAGCTTGCATAAGTGGATAATGAGACATGTTCACTTATCGGTTTAACGAGCTAAAGCGATACGTTTCATTTATAGTACCATAATCCCGGATAATGTCAACAAATAGTTTGTTGACATGCTCTTTCGGGCTGGTCACTACAATTGGGCACATAAGCATTGACATCTTATTTATGCTGTGGTAGTATAACGACATGGTGTTAGTTAGTCAAACTAACTAATAAGAAGGCCATCACCTTACAACAACAAATGAGGTGAAACGCACATTGGAGGAGCCCTTTGGAGGCGGAATAAGATGAATGATTTTGAAACGAACCTGAACGAGCTTTTGGTAGATACGTTCAACAACATTCTTAAACTGGAAGAAAGCTACATTAAACGGTTTGCCGAGAATCCCATTACGGTCAGCGAAGCACATTTGCTAGAAGCCATTGGAAAACAAGGCGGGAACGCTTCCGTCGGCATTATTGCGGCAGAGCTGGGCGTTACCATGCCCACCGCAACGGTAGCAATCAAAAAATTGGAAGGCAAAGGCTTTGTTACCAAGGATATCTGTGCAGATGACGGTCGGAAAGCGATTATCAGCCTGACAGATTTGGGCAAAAAAGTCAACCGGACCCATGAACTATTTCATGAAATCATGGTCCGAAATATTAGCAAAGAATTTGAACCTCACGAGCAGGATGAACTGCTTAAAGCAGTAAAAAAACTCAGCGAGTTTTTTCAAAGGAAAACAAGGTAACAGAAATGAGCATAAAAATTATTGGAACCGGCAGTGCGCTGCCCCAAAAGGCATTGAGCAATACGGAACTGGCAGAGCTGGTAGAGACTAACGATGAATGGATTCGGTCCCGGACCGGGATTTCAAGCCGTTATGTCTGCACGGATGAAACCATTTCGGACCTGGCGGCGGGCGCAGCTGCAAAAGCGCTGGCAAAGTCTGGCTTGAAGGTGGAAGAAATTGACTTGATTCTTTGCTCCACCATTGCCGGCGACTATACCACCCCATCCCTTGCCTGTATCGTCGGGCTACGGCTTGGCACGAAGTGCCCGGCCCTTGACGTGAACGCAGCCTGTGCAGGTTTCACCTACGCATTGGATGTGGCTGCAGCATACATCGAAACTGGCCGAGCCAAAAACGTGCTGATTGTATCTGCAGAAATGATGTCCAAGCACATCGACTGGACGGACCGGAACACCTGCGTCCTCTTTGGAGATGGCGCCGGTGCGGCAATCGTCACCAAGGGCAACGCCCTGAGATACATTCATCTTGTAGCTGAGCCCAATATCCCCTTTCTTTATCTAGAAGGGAAGACGGGGAACAGCCCCTTTTATAAGCACAATATTGCAGAAGGCTATCTGAAGATGGACGGGCAAGAGGTGTTCAAGTTCGCCGTCACGACAATTGAGAAAGAAGTCAAAGCCGCAGTGGAAGCCCTTGGCATTACCAAGGACGACATCGATTTGTACGTTTTACACCAGGCAAACATGCGAATCCTAAAAACAGCACAGGACCGGCTCAAAGAACCAGAATCCAAATTCCCTTCAAACATCCACGATACTGGCAACATGTCCTCGGCCACCATTCCGGTGCTGTTGGACCAGCTGCTGGATGCGGAGAAAATAAAAAAGGGAGACACCCTGTTTATGTCCGCCTTCGGGGCAGGACTTACGGCGGGTAGCTGCGTTATGGTATGGGAGTAATCCCGTTCATATATAAATTAGAACAAACATATGGAGGTAACAACATGTTATTAGAAAGAATTGTAGCCACTCTGAAAGAGTACACAGGCAAAACCGAATTAGTCATCACTGAAGACACTTCCTTTGAAGAATTGGAAATGGATTCTTTGGATATCGTAGAATTGGCCATGAAGATTGAAGACGAATTCAACGTCAATATCGAAATGAGCGAGAACATTAAAACCGTCGGCGATTTGCTGCACATTATTGAGAAGGCATCCTAAATGATTAAAACACCACTTTGCGATCTGCTGGGTATTGAATATCCCATCTTGCAAGGCGGAATGGCTTGGGTAGCTGACGCCAAGTTGGCTGCCTCGGTCTCCAACGCAGGGGGGCTGGGCATCATTGCAGCAGGCAATGCACCGGCAGACTATGTTAGAAAAGAAATACAAAAGGCGAAGATGCTGACGGACAAACCGTTCGGCGTCAACGTCATGCTGCTGAGCCCCTTTGTTGAAGAGGTGGCTAGTATTGTCGCGGAAGAAAAGGTTGCGGTGGTAACAACCGGGGCAGGTAATCCCGGCAAATACATGAAACCATGGTTGGCGGCAGGAATCAAAGTGATTCCCGTAGTTCCTTCCACTGCCTTTGCCAAGCTCTTTGAACGGGCAGGCGCATCTGCGGTCATCGCAGAAGGTGGAGAAAGCGGAGGACACATTGGCGATGTGACGACTATGACGCTGGTGCCCCAGGTTGTTGACGCGGTAAGCATTCCGGTCATCGCTGCAGGTGGAATCGGAGACGGTCGCGGTATCGCAGCATCCCTAATGCTGGGTGCGGTTGGCATACAGGTCGGCACACGTTTTCTGGTTTCGGAAGAATGTAGCATTCATAGGAATTATAAAGATATGGTCCTAAAGGCCAAGGACATCAGCACCATCTCCACCGGTAAGCGGCTTGGACACCCGGTGCGTGCCTTTAAGACGGCTTTTTCTAAGACGTTCTTTTCCAAAGAGTATGATCCAACCGTCACCAATGAAGAACTCGAAAAATTCGGAGAGGGCGCGCTGAGGATTGCGGCGGTAGAGGGGGATGAACTGAGGGGATGTTTTATGGCCGGCCAAATTGCAGGCCTAGTCAACAAAGAACAAACTTCCAAAGAAATCATCGTTGAAATGTTCGGTGAAGCGGAAGCCTTATTGAATGGAGCAACCAAATGGGTAAAATAGCATTTGTATTTGCCGGCCAAGGCGCACAAAAACCAGGCATGGGCAAGGAATTATATGATGAATGTCCGGCGGCGAAAGAGGTATTTGATGCCTGTGAAGCCAAACGGGCGGGCACTCTAGCACTTTGTTTTGAAGGACCACAGGAAGAGCTGAACCTGACCAACAACACGCAACCCTGTTTGTTTTCCATGGACTTGGCCTGCGCCAAAGCCCTAAACAGCATGGGTGTGTTTGCCGAAGGAGCAGCAGGGTTTTCGTTGGGAGAAATTCCGGCATTGGCCTATTGTGGCTTGCTGGACTACGACAAGGCATTTGAACTGGTCCGGGTTCGTGGCGACGCCATGCATGGGGCAGGCACTCAAAATAGAGGCGAAATGTATGCAATCCTTAAACTGTTGGATACGGAAGTAGAAGAAATCTGCAAAGGCATTAAGGATGCTTGGCCGGTGAATTTTAATTTCGACAGACAAACCGTTGTGGCTTGCACAGAGGCAGCGGGACCAATACTGGTTGAAAAAATAACTGCAGCGGGGGGAGATCCCCGGAAACTTCCGGTTAGTGGAGCGTTTCATAGCCCGCTGATGGCCCCCGCCAAAGAGGCCGTCAAGTCCAAGGTGGCAGAACTGGGGTTTTCCGCCCCGACAATCCCGTTGTACGCCAACGCCACGGCCCAGACATATGGGGATCCCAAAGAACTTTTGGTGGAACAACTGACCCATGCCGTGCAATGGAAAAAAACCATTGAGAACATGATTGCCGATGGCTTCGATACCTTTATTGAAGTGGGCGCCGGCAGAACCCTTTCCGGGTTCATCAGAAAAATCAATTCTGAGGTAAAAACCCTGAATGTCAACGACATGAGTAGCCTGCGGAACACAGTCACGGAGGTGCTAGGTGCTTAAGAACAAAATTGCCGTCATCACCGGCGGAGCCAAAGGGATTGGAAAAGCAATTTCCATAAAAATGGCGGAACAGGGTGCGAGCATTGCATTAATCTACTCGGGAAGCGAAGCTGCAGCCCGGGAAGTTTGTGAAACCATCAATCAAATGGGCGTCAAAGCCATTGCTTACTGCTGCAACGTGGCAGACTATGAACAGGTGAAAACCACATGCCAGGCCATTTTGGCCGACTTCGGCACCGTGGATATTCTAGTCAACAATGCCGGAATCACCAAGGACAACCTGATTCTTCGCATGACCGAAAAGGAATTTGACGATGTGCTGGATGTAAACTTGAAAGGTTCTTTCAACATGATCCAGGTTCTTTCAAAAACCATGATGAGATCTCCCGCCGGACGGATTATCAACATCGCTTCCGTCAGCGGTATCATAGGAAATCCGGGGCAGGCCAACTATTCCGCCGCCAAGGCAGGACTCATTGGCTTGACCAAAACCGTCGCAAAGGAGCTGGCACCCCGCAAGGTCACTGCCAACGTCATTGCTCCCGGCTTTATCCAAACAGATATGACCGAAAATTTACCCCAATCCGTGAAGGATTATGCCAACACCGTGGTTCCCCTCAAACGGATGGGAACACCGGAAGAGGTCGCCAACCTTGCTGCTTTCCTGGCTTCTGACCAGGCGGCTTTCATTACCGGAGAGGTTATCAAAGTCGACGGCGGCATGTGCATGTAGGAGGAACAAACATGAAAAGAGTAGTCGTAACAGGAATGGGATGCGTCACCCCGGTGGGCAATGATGTGGACTCCTTCTGGACCAGTATGATAAACGGAATTCACGGATTTGGCGAAATCACCAAATTCGATGCGTCGGAAATGAAGGTCAAGATAGCCGCTGAGGTAAAGGATTTTCAGCCCGAAAATTATATTGTAAAAAACGAAATCAAGCGGACGGATTTGTATAGTCAGTACGCCATTGCCGCTGCCACTCAGGCAATGAGCGAGAGCGGTATTTTTGGAAAAGTAGCACCGGACCGATTGGGTGTGTATGTCAGCTCTGGCATCGGTGGTATGAACACCTTTGAAACCGAAGCTGAAAAAAACTTGACTCGTGGGCCTTCAAGGATTTCTCCCTTGTTTATTCCCATGATGATTGCAAACATCGCAGCCGCATTGGTAGCTATTATGTATAATGCACAAGGCCCTTGTCTGCCGGTGGTTACCGCCTGCGCAACAGGGACTCACTCTATTGGTGAGGCATTCCGTGCCATCAAGCACGGATATGCCGATGCCATTATTGCTGGTGGCGCAGAAGCATCCATCACCCAGCTGGCCATTGGCGGATTTACTAACATGATGGCCCTGTCCACCCGGATTGACCCCAATAACTGTTCTACCCCCTTTGATAAACGGCGGGATGGATTTGTCATGGGCGAAGGGGCTGGCGTGGTGGTCCTGGAAGAGTACGAGCATGCTGTGGCACGAGGCGCTAACATTCTGGCGGAAATTGTCGGATATGGAAACACCTGCGATGCCTACCACATTACTGCGCCGCATCCTGAAGCACAAGGCTCAACCAAAATGATTCAATTAGCACTGGAAGAGGCGGGGGTTGTGGCAAGTGAAGCCCTTTACATTAATCCACACGGCACTTCCACACCCATGAACGACAAAATCGAAACCAAAGCCATCAAAGCGGCTTTGGGTGATATCGCATACAAAATTCCAATCAGTTCCACCAAATCCATGACAGGACACATGCTGGGGGCAGCCGGCGGCGTAGAAGCTATTGTAGCGATTAAGGCGTTGCAAAGCAACATGGTTCCCCCAACCATCGGATATGTAGAACCTGATGAGGAATGCGATCTGGATTATGTTCCGAATAAAGCTCGGGCTGTCAACCTTGATGCTGCTATGAGTATTTCTCTAGGCTTTGGCGGACATAACGCCGGCATTGTCTTCAAGAAAATTTAGGCATGGCGCCAAAAAAGGAATAGTAATATGGATAAAGATGCAATCAAAAAACTACTGCCCCACCGAGAACCCATGCTTCTTATTGATGAAGCGGAGCTTTTGGATGGAGAAGCTGTGGCTAAATATACCGTCCGCGGCGACGAGTGGTTTCTCCAGGGACATTTCCCCGGAAATCCGGTGGTTCCCGGCGTAATTCTTTGCGAGATGATGGGTCAGTCGGCCTGTGTCCTGGTGAACCAGGAAGGCGACTATACCCCCTACTTTTCCGGTATGGATAAGATTCGTTTCAAAAATAAGGTTTTACCTGGCGACGTGATTACATTCCGCAGCAAAGTGGACCGAGCCAAAGGCCCCTTCTACTTCATAAAAAGCGCTGGTTATGTCAATGATAAACTGTGCGTCAGCGGCGAGCTTTCCTTCGCTGTAGTGAAAGGCTAACCTTCACGCCAAAAGCTGCATTGAACTTAAATAATGCAGAAAAATTCAAGGATTTCTACAAAAAGCTACATAAAATTACCGTTTCAGCGTGATTTGTGTGGCTTTTTGCTAAGTTTTATTATATTTACTCAATATTTTGCAAAAACTATGAGATTTGAAACAATTAACCGCTCTTTACCCATTTTACATTGAAACATAGGGTGCTTGTGTGGTACTCTCTTTGGAGAGAGTGCTTGTTAAAAAAGAAACTCTCGGAAGACCTACAGAAGTGAAAACAGAGGGAATGAAGTTGTATCAGTTGTTCATGTTTTTTTTCATATATGGGTTCATCGGATGGTGTCTTGAAGTATGTTACCATGCATTGGAGACTGGGAAATGGTCCAACCGGGGATTTTTGAACGGTGCCATCTGCCCTATTTATGGAATTGGGGTTGTTGCTATTTTGTATCTGCTACAGCCAATTTCAGCGTTTGGGCCCCTGCTTTTTGTGGGCGGTGTGGTCATGTGCTCTATTATCGAGTTAATGACAGGCTACATTATGGAAAAAATCTTCCACCAAAGGTGGTGGGATTATTCGAGCGAGAGATTCAACATAAAAGGATATATCTGCCTGAAATTTTCTTTATACTGGGGTATCGGGGTAGTTTTTATCGTCAAGCTTGTCCACCCGACCATCGACCGCTTTGTCAGTTGGATTCCATATGAAGCGGGGGTTGTCATTCTGATATTCGCATTGATTATTCTAGCATTAGATGCGGTGGATACCTTCCGAACTATTATTGGGATCAATAGGGAGTTAGAAACCATTCATGAAGCTGCCGCAGTTATCCGCAAAGTGTCCGACGGAATTTCAGAAAGAATCTTTGAGGGCACCCTTCGGGCTGTTGAAGAAAAAGCCGGGCTTGACCAGATTATTCAGGAGAACAGAGAAGAATTGGGGCAAAAAATACAGAGCAGCAGAGAAGAAGCCGAGCTACAGATGGCTCTGGGCAGAGCTGAATTAGAGACCAAAGCTGCCGAATTAAAAGAACTAGCCGAGAAAATGGCGAGAAAGCTCAAGCGCGGACAGACAAGACTGATGCGTGCGTTTCCAACCATGCGGTCTACCCGCTATGATGCGGATATGGTTGCAGTAAGGGAGCTGATTGAAAAAGTAGCCATGAGCCACCGGAAATAAACGTATACGAACTACCAGACTGAATGAGGAGAAGTATCATGAAAACACTGAAATTGAAAGATAATTTTTATTGGTTGGGGGTCCAGGATCCGGGGCTGAAGGTTTTTGACATCACCATGACCACGGAGTTTGGCAGCAGCTACAATTCATACCTTTTAAAGGGGTCAAAAAAAATTGCGCTGTTTGAAACCGCCAAGGCAAAGTTCATGGATCAGTATTTTGACAAGTTGGCTGAACTGGTGAACGTATCGGAAATAGATTATTTGGTCGTAAGCCATACTGAACCGGACCATGCCGGCGCAATTGCGAAACTGATTGAAATGAATCCGGAAATCACGGTGGTTGGTTCGCAAATGGCCATTACGTTTTTGAAAGAAATCACCAATGGGGAATTCAAGTCTCACGTGATTAAGGACGGGGAAACCCTTTCTCTTGGGGACAAAACCCTTCGCTTCATCAATGCGGTCAATCTGCATTGGCCCGATGCGATGTACACCTATATTGAAGAGGACAAAACCTTGGTTACCTGCGATTCCTTTGGTGTACACTACACCTTTGAAGAGGTATTGGTTTCCAAGCTTCGGGCAAAAGGAGAAGCAGCGTATCAGGAATATCTGGGTGCTGTATACTATTATTACGCATGCATCATGAAGCCGTTCCGCACATTTGTGCTACAGGCAGTCAACCGAATTAAGAACTTAGAAATTGATATGATTTGCACTGGGCACGGTCCGGTATTAGATGATAATCCCTGGGAAATAATCCACCTCTATGAAGAGTGGGCAGCAGCGCCTCCGGCAAATGCTAAGAAAACCGTGGTGATGCCATATGTTTCTGCTTATGGATATACAGAAGCGCTGGCGGAAAAAATCGCCGAAGGCATTACAAGTGCCGGTGACTATGAAGTGAAGTTGTTCGATATGGTTGATGCTGAGCGGGATGAAGTCATTGCCGAGATGCTGAAAGCCGATGGATTGTTGCTAGGAACACCGACAATGGTCGGCGATGCGCTTGAGCCTATTTGGGACTTATTGCTGGGAGTACATCCGATACAGGTAGCAGGCAAACCTGCTTCCGCTTTCGGTTCATATGGATGGAGTGGAGAAGGCGTGCCCAACATTTTGGTAAGATTGGGACAGCTACGCATGAAGGTGTTTGAAGAAGGATTGAAGGTGCGATTCAATCCAAGCGACACACAACTGGAAAGTGCTTATGCTTTCGGAAAACGCTTTGCGGAAGCGTGCTTCAAGTAGGTTCTGTGAACATCCTGTGAAACTTGCCTCAGGGCAATTGACACTGGTGCTTTTCGGGGTTAGTATGACAAAAGAGCCACAATCCGCGGGTATGCAACGGACAGGCGCTTCAGCAAATTAGCCAAATCGGAAGGAACCTAACATGGACATTAAAAAAGTGAGAGACTCCTTTAAAACGGCGTTTGTTGCATCTATCAAACAAATGCACAGACAAACAAACAGACTATATACCGAAATGAAAGCAACTACCACTTGCTTTATGAATCAACTGCATCATTCCATTGAAGGACACAAAATCAGGCAGAAAACCATTTCTGTCATGGCTTCTTTCTTGGCGGTGATGCTTTTTACTTGTTACATTTTTGTAACTGCGCCGTATGGGTTAACTGAAGACGGCAAAAAAGTGGATCAACCATATGTAATCAAAGCCGGGGCCATTGAGCTGGCAGTGGTGGAAAGTTCCACTGTGGCAGAGCAAGTGATGGCGCAGTTTCAGAAGAAATATTTATCTGACGGAGCCGAAATTGTTTCGTTTGAAACAGAACCGTTCCTGAACATTGATAAAAAAGAATTGGGACGGGCAAGCGGAAAGGTAGCGGTGCTAAGTCAAACAGAGGCAATCAATGCATTGATGAAGGCATGTGATGGTCTTAACCCATTAATGACAGCCACCTTGACAGAACAGCTGGTACAAAACAAAGTTGTACCATATACATCAACCCAAGAAAACGCCAGCGATTTAACGATCGGGACCAAGAAAGTCAAAACCGCAGGTGTAAATGGCGCAATCGCCGACACCATGAGCATTACCAAAGTCAACGGACAGATAGTCGCTTCAACGCTCCTTCAAGAAACAATCGTCACAAATCCAATCAATGAAGTCATTCTTGTGGGAACGAAACCAGTTCGAACGGTTACGACTGCGCCGAAAACTACTTTAGTCACATCCGGCAAGGCAATTGCTGGAACGACAGGAGAGGCCGTTGTTGCTTACGCAAAATTATTCTTGGGCAATCCATACGTATACGGTGGAACCAGCTTGACCAACGGAACCGACTGCTCAGGGTTTACCATGAGCGTATACAGAAATTTTGGGGTATATCTGCCACATGCCTCCTCTGCACAAAGATCCGTCGGCACTGCAGTGTCTTACAGCGAAGCGCAACCTGGTGATATCATATGTTACTCCGGACATGTAGCTCTTTATATGGGAGGTGGCAAAATTATTCATGCCAGCACTGAAAGAACCGGCATCATCATCGGGTCTGCAACATACAAGCCCATACTGACCATCAGAAGAATTCTGTAGCAGTTCGAATTATCAAGAACTACATTGATCACAAACGCAAATGAACAAACAAAAAAGCCGTATCAGCTATGAAACTGAAACGGCTTTTATTCATCTTTATAGTATGGCGTAGCGGTCTTTTCCGCTGCGTTTTGCCATGTATAAGGCTTTGTCTGCCAGATAGAACATTTCTCCAAACGCAGTATTCTCTTTGGCGGTTAGAGTGACGCCGAAACTAACTGAAATCGGTAATTCAAAACCAAATTTTGTCGAAAGGCTACGGATATCTGTTGCAAAATCATGGATCTTTTTGATGACGACCTCATCGTTTTGTGTGTCTGTAATAAAGACGATAAACTCATCACCGCCGAATCGGCCAACTACATCGCTTTTGCGAGTGTGCTTTTGAAGGATATCGGAAATCCCAATGAGTACCTGATCTCCTTGCAAGTGACCATAGGTATCATTGATGGCTTTGAAATTATCAACGTCCAGCACCATCATGGCGCAGTGTGATTCCGGTCCGCATTTGCTCAGGTAAAATTCTACGGCATCTTCTGTGGCAGCCCGGTTGAGAAGGGAAGTCAATGCATCCCGCTCTGCTTTTTCTTGTAGATATTTGTTCTCTTCTTCCAGCACAGTTTGCTTGATACGAGAATCGATATTCATGACACAGTAAAGGTAATAATCATCTTCCACGGGCAGAATGGTTATGGCTGAGTAAATATATTCTCCGTCTTTCGTATCTCTGAGCCTGCATTCACAGTAAGCATATCCGTTTTGAGCTACCTTGTCTCGGATACTTTGAAATTCGGTGAAGTGCAGGAATGCATACCGATCCTCCGGATGGACAAAATACTGGCTTTGGTGCTCAAAATATACTTGGCAATTGGTCACATTATTCAACTTTTCCTTACTCGGATATTTTGTTGAAACCGGCATAATGGTATTGCTAGACAGGCTTACTTCACAAATCCGGTCAAAAACAGCCATCAAGCTTTTGCTATATTTGTTTAACTCCTTGGATCGTTCCAGTATTTTTTCTTCTGTGATATCGACGATTACTTCCTGGAAGTATCGTTCCTCGTTGGGCAGGTTAATCATATCCAGTGTGCACTTGGTGAACCGAATGGAACCATCTTTGCAAAGAGCCTTGACTTCATAAGTTATAGGCGCATCGCCTTCCAGTCGCTTTTTGATAGCGCTTTTAACAATAGCCCGCTCCTCTGGTAAAACGTCCACGAAAAAATCGTTATCCGTATATAAATCATATTCCGAATAATTCAATCCACCGTCGTAGCCGTATATTTTGAGATAACCTGAATTAAGAAACAGGATGACAGGATTTTCACTTACAGTGTAAATACCAATCCCACATGGCAGTGCGTTGTAAACGCTTTGAAGAAATTCTTTGCTTTCAATGAGACTGACGTCTCGGATACCAGTCCCCCTAGACATAGTAACACCTCTCGCTAATAGAAGGAAAACGAAATCTAGTCCAATTCTATTGCTATCGTAAGGATTATACCATATAAAAAATAAAATGGTAGTATTATTCAAATAACCCTTAGCAGATTTTTGGTCTTGACCTATGCAGGCAAAAAGTGTATATTTGTTTTAGCACTCATATAGAAAGAGTGCTAAAACGGGAAAGCGTCCACTTGCATGGGAAAGGGACGACTTGCTCATTACATTTTCTATGATATGGAGGTTTGAAAATGGCAAAAAAACAATTTAAGGCTGAATCTAAGAGACTCTTGGATTTGATGATCAACTCCATTTATACCCATAAGGAGATTTTTCTTAGGGAGTTGATTTCCAATGCCAGCGATGCGATGGACAAGTTATACTACCGCAGCTTGGAAACCGGAACCACCGGAATCAATCGGGAAGGGTTGTCCATCCGGATTGAAATTGATAAGGAAAAGCGGCAGCTAACCCTTTCCGACAACGGCATCGGCATGACAAAAGAAGAAATGGAAGACAATCTAGGCATCATAGCCAGAAGTGGATCATTGCTCTTCCGCAACGAAGCAGAAGACGAGGCAGATATCGACATCATTGGCCAATTTGGAGTAGGATTTTACTCTGCATTTATGGTCAGCGAAAAAGTACAGGTAATTTCTCGTGCGCTGGATTCCGATGAGGCGTTTCTTTGGGAGTCCACCGGTGCAGATGGATATACCATCAAGGAAGCCGCCAAGAATGAAATCGGTACCGAGGTGATTCTGACAATCAAGCAAAACAGCGGAGAAGAAGATTACGACCAATACCTGACAGAGTATCGAATCCGGGAACTGGTGACACGCTACTCGGACTATATCCGGTATCCGATTCAGATGATGGTTGAAAGCCGACGACCTATCGGCAACGCGGAAGAAGGAAAGATGCCGGAGTATGAAACCTTCATGGAGCTGGTAACTCTCAATAGTATGATTCCCGTCTGGAAAAAGCAAAAGAGCGAATTAGCTGACGGAGAGTATAACGAATTTTATAAAAACAAGTTCCACGATTTCAGTGACCCGTCTCGGGTGATATATACCAACGTGGAAGGTGCTGCCAGCTATACTGCCCTGATGTTTGTTCCTGGCCGACCTGCATACAACTTCTATTCCAGAGATTACGAAAAGGGGCTGCAACTTTATTCCTCCGGCGTTCTGATTATGGACAAATGCCCGGAACTGCTGCCCGATTACTTTAGCTTTGTCCGGGGGTTGGTGGATTCCCAGGACTTATCTCTGAACATCTCCAGAGAGATGTTGCAGCACGATCGGCAGCTACGCGCCATCGCGGAACGACTGGAAAAGAAAATCAATTCAGAGCTTGAGACGATGCTGAAGACAGACAGGGATGGGTATGAGGCCTTCTACAAGAACTTTGGCATGCAGTTGAAATACGGTATCTATGACCAGTTCGGGATCCATGCGGATTCCCTGAAAGACCTGATACTATTCTATTCTTCATTAGAAAAGAAACTGGTTACTTTCTCGGAATATGTTTCTCGTATGCCAGAAGACCAGAAGTATATTTACTATGCTGTCTCCGGATCTGTGGAAAAGGCAGACCAATTGCCTCAGACCGAAATCCTCAAGGATAAGGGCTTTGAAATCCTGTATTTGACTGATGATGTAGACGAGTTCGCGCTACAGGCACTTCGTGAGTATGACAAAAAACCCTTCCGTTCCGCGTCCTCCGGAGAATTGGACCTGCTTGAAACCGATGCCGAAAAAGAAGAAACCCAAAAGCAGGAAGAAGAAAGCAAAGATATGCTAGCCTACATGAAAGATTACTTGGGAGACAAAGTCACCGAAGTTCGGCTTTCCCGACGCCTGAAGCAACATCCGGTTTGCCTGGCCGCCAAGGGTGGACTTTCGCTGGAAATGGAGCAGGTGCTGCGAGCTATGCCGATGGAAGAGGAAATCAAGGCTGAGCGTGTGCTGGAAATCAATGCAAGCCATCAAGTGATGCATGTGCTTTCCGATGCCTTTGCCAACGATAAGGAGAAGCTGGATAAATATACAGACTTGCTTTATAACCAGGCCATGCTAATGGCGGGATATGAGCTGGATGATCCGGTAGCCTTTGGTAATGCCATTTGTGAATTGATGGTCTAAATCCCACGGCAACCTTGCAATTGCAACAAAAAATACCCCTTCAGGAGCTACGGATATCATTGTATTCTGTCTTTGGAAGGGGTATAATTATATTCAAATGTTGTCATATGAGATTGCCTCGGATTCGGAGGTAAAATAACAACAAGTGGAGAGACTTTATGAATTCGGAACAGTCATTTTTTTCAGCAATTTATAGATATGCGCCAATAGGGTTGGTCATTTTAGACAAGAATGCCGCAGTCGTGGACGCCAATGATTATATGTTTAACCTATTTCAGGTAGACAAAGAAAACTATCAAGGTCAGCAGTTTGGCAATTTGTTCAATTGCTCAAAAGTTGTTGATTCAAATCGGATTTGCGGCGAGGCCGAAGCCTGTAGTTTCTGTAAGATTCGAACCGGGTTGGTGCAGGAGCTAACGAGCCATAGACCAATTCAGGATCTGGAACTGATGAATGCCCACAAAATAGGTGGCGTTGACAGACCCTTGTGGTTAAAACTATCGGCAAGCACCGTTGAGTTAGAAAAGGAACTTTTTATGGTGGTTTCCTTCACGGACATTACCAGAGAAAAGCAGTACGAAGAGTTACTACAGCATGAGTTGACCATTGATGGGGCAACAGGAACCATCAACAAAAGCAGCCTGATTGAGATTCTCAAAGAATTACCCGGGTTTTCAGAAACGAATCAGGTAGTTTCAGTAGGCATTGTGGACATGGATGACTTCAAACTGATTAACGATAATTATGGACACTTAACCGGGGATCGGGTCCTAGAAAGTTTTTCACGGATTGCCCGGGATTCCATGCGAAAGCAGGACATTATCGGTCGATTTGGCGGGGAAGAATTCATGTTTGTGTTCCCCGGTGTCGACTTGGTAGGTGCCGCTTCGATTATGAAAAGAATACATCACGCCCTTCAAAGCGAATTCCACGAAAGAGTGGAAGGGATTGGATTCAGTGCCGGATTTATTAGACTAGACAAGGAATCCCTCCACAAGCTATCAAAAGAAGA